>CBDDTG010000042.1:0-120747 GCA_965233665.1 Bacterioplanes sp.
CTCTACTTCTACGTTAAAAAAGCACACGTCGACGTAATCCCTGGTATTGAAGAGTACCTGGCAGAGTTTATGTCTGACCGTGCCATGGGTGAGTATGGTTACTTGGCTGAGAAAGGTATGATCCCAATGAAGGCTGCGGAAATGGCTACCGTACGTGCCAACGTACAGTCGCTGAAAACCTTGGCGGCCAACTGACGCTTATTGACATAAGCCGACAAAAAAGCCGAGGCATCGCCTCGGCTTTGTGCGTTAAAACCCCGGCCGGTAGGCCTGCTGAGCGCACTGCCAAAACGTCACCCTGGTGTGGCACTAACGACAACGGGTCGCCCGCGGGCTGACCAGGAAGCAAACCCAATACCATGAATTACAGTAGCTTACTCATTGCGATCGTGATTCTGTTCGGCGGGGCTTACCTGCTAGGGCGGAATCGTGCACGTGCGCTGGCCAGTGCCGGCGGCGCGTTGCACTCGCTCCCTACCCATTATGGCGCGTTGATGGCGCTATGGACCGGCTTACCCGCCGTTCTGCTGTTGCTGTTGTGGAGCCTGCTGCAAGGGCCGGTGGTGGATGCACTGTTGGTCAAACAGCTGCCGCAAGCCATTCAACAGGGCACGGCCATCGAGATTCAGCTGGCGCTGAGCAAGGTGCATAACCTCGCCCAAGGCGCTGGCTTGGCTGCCGATGCATCATTGCAGCCGGCGGTTGAACATTTGCAGCAGTTAGAGGAGCGCAACCGCGTCCTGCATATGGGTGGCGCATTGGCCATTGCCTTGCTCGGCTTGGCCTTTAGCTGGCGTCGCCTACGGCCTTCACTGCGCGCTCGCACCGAGGTAGAGCGCATCGTCAGCGTGCTGCTGTTTACCAGTTCTGGCATTGCGGTGTTAACCACCTTTGGCATTCTGGCGTCGGTTTTGTACGAAGCCTGGGCGTTCTTTCAGAAAGTAAATGTGTTTGAGTTCCTGTTTGGCACCACTTGGTCGCCGCAGGTGGCGTTGCGTGCGGACCAGTCTGGCTCCTCCGGCAGCTTTGGCGCCGTGCCGCTGTTTACCGGCACCTTGCTGATTTCCCTGATTGCGATGTCGATTGCCGTGCCGGTGGGCTTGATGTCGGCGATTTATTTGTCTGAGTACGCCAGTGCAACGGTGCGCAAATACGCTAAGCCAGCGCTGGAAGTATTGGCTGGTATTCCGACCGTGGTGTATGGCTTCTTCGCGGTATTGACCGTGGCGCCTTTTATCAAGGACAACGCCCTGGTGAATTATTTGGGCTTGGACGTTTCCTCTGAAAGCGCCCTGGCTGCAGGCCTGGTGATGGGCATTATGATCATTCCGTTCGTATCGTCGTTGTCGGATGACGTCATCAATGCGGTGCCGCAATCGCTGCGCGATGGCAGTTACGGCCTGGGCGCCACGCGCAGTGAAACCGTGCGTCAGGTGATCATTCCTGCGGCACTGCCCGGCATTGTCGGTGCCGTGATGCTGGCAGTATCACGCGCGATTGGTGAAACCATGATTGTGGCGATGGCCGCTGGCCTGGCCGCCAACCTCACGGCCAACCCTCTCGACTCCGTCACCACGGTTACGGTGCAGATCGTTACCTTGCTGGTGGGTGACCAAGAGTTTGACTCGCCGAAGACACTGGCGGCCTTCGCTCTGGGACTGGTGTTGTTCCTGGTGACGTTGACGCTGAACTTTATCGCTCTGAAAGTGGTGCAGAAATACCGGGAGCAATATGACTAATTTAACCACCCGAGAAAAAGTCGAGCGCAGCATGAAGCGCCGTCGGGCGTCGGAATCTCGTTTCCGCGCCTATGGTGTTGCTTCTGTGGTGTTTGGCCTGTTGTGCCTAGTGGTGCTGTTTACCGATATCTTGAGTAACGGTCTGTCGGCATTTGAACAAACGGCCATGGACGTCAGCATTGAACTGGATGGTGACTACCTTGGCATTGACAGTCAGGCCGACGAAAGTGCCATTAAGCTGGCCAACTTCGATGGTTTGGTGAAGCGTCATTTTGTTCGTGACCTGCAACCACCGCGCAGCGAGCGTCGCCAACTGTTCAGTTTGATCAGTGCAGGCGCCGGTTGGCAGCTGCAAAAAATGGTACTGGAAGACCCATCACTGGTTGGGCAAACGGTCAATGTGGCGCTGTTGATGGACGACGATGTCGATCAATGGTTTAAACACTATCGCGGCCACAAACCCCACCCGGTACTGAATGAAACACAGCTGGGCTGGTTGAATCAGTGGGCCGATGAAGGACGCTTGCACACCAACTTCAACACGCTGTTTTTCACCAATGGTGACTCCAGCGAGCCTGAGTTGGCGGGCATTCGTGGTGCCATTACCGGCACCTTCCTGACCTTGATCGTGACCTTCTTGCTGTCGTTCCCCATTGGTATTGCGGCGGCCATTTATTTAGAAGAGTTTGCTCCACGCAATAAGATCACCGAGTTTGTTGAAATTAACATCAACAACCTAGCCGCCGTGCCGTCGATTACCTTCGGCTTGCTCGGCTTGGCGATCTTTATCAACCTGTTTGGCGTAACGCGCTCGACGCCGTTGGTGGGTGGTTTAGTGCTGACGCTGATGACCTTGCCGACCATTATTATTTCTGGCCGCGCCGCCATCAAAGCCGTGCCGCCGTCCATCCGCGAAGCTGCCTATGGCCTGGGGGCGTCGAAGATGCAGGTGGTGTTCCACCATGTGCTGCCGCTGGCGCTGCCCGGTATGCTGACCGGTACCATCATTGGTATGGCGCAAGCGCTGGGTGAAACAGCGCCGCTGTTAATGATTGGTATGATTGCCTTTGTGGTGGATGTGCCGGGTTTTATTACCGACCCATCGACGGTGTTGCCGGTGCAAATCTTTTTGTGGTCAAACGGCTCCGAAGCCGCCTTCACCGAGCGCACCTCGGGCGCCATTATTGTGCTGCTGTGCTTCCTCATTACCATGAATGCGGCCGCGGTATGGTTGCGTCGTAAACTGGAGCGCCGCTGGTAAGCGGCCGCCCCGGCTACCAAGATTTAGTTAGGTACCAACATGAGCATTATTGAAAATCATACAACCAACGGTCTTGCCTTCTCGGAGGAGGCCAAGCTCCAGGCGCGCAATGTAAACGTGTTTTATGGCGACAAACAGGCCATTTATGACGTCAGCTTGGACATCGGTGCCAATGAAGTGATCGCACTGATTGGCCCATCGGGCTGCGGTAAGTCGACCTTTTTGCGTTGCCTGAACCGTATGAACGACACCATTGATATCTGCCGCATTGAAGGCGATATCCTGTTGGATGAAGAAAACATCTACGACCCCAAAGTTGACGTCGTGCCCTTGCGCGCACGTGTGGGCATGGTGTTCCAGAAGCCCAACCCTTTTCCCAAGTCGATTTATGACAACATCGCCTATGGCCCTCGCATTCACGGCTTAGCGCAGTCGCGCGTTGAGTTGGATGAAATCGTCGAGCGCAGCTTGCAACGTGCCGGCTTGTGGAACGAGGTTAAAGACCGCTTGCATTCGCCTGGCACAGGTTTGTCGGGTGGTCAGCAGCAGCGCTTATGCATTGCCCGTACCATTGCCGTAGATCCTGAAGTGATCTTGATGGATGAACCTTGTTCCGCGCTAGATCCGATTGCAACGGCTAAAATTGAAGAACTGATCGACGAATTGCGTGAAAACTACACCATCGCCATCGTGACTCACTCCATGCAGCAGGCTGCACGGGTGTCGCAGCGCACGGCCTACTTTCACATGGGCCAGCTGATCGAAGTGAATCCGACGGACCAAGTGTTTACCACGCCCGAGCACTCACTCACCGAAGCCTACATCACCGGCCGCTTCGGCTAAGGACTGAATTATGGATATGAACTTCAATCAGCATATATCTGGTCAGTTTAATGCTGATCTGGAGGCCATTCGCAACCACATGATGGGCATGGGTGGCCTGGTCGAGCGTCAGGTCTCTGCCGCCATCGAAGCCATTTGTGGCGGCGACACCAGTGGCGCTGACGACATCATCCGCCGTGAGGATGAGGTCGATAACATGGAAGTGACCATCGACAATGAATGCACGCAGATTCTGGTTCGGCGCCAGCCCGCTGCCTCGGATTTGCGCATGGTGTTAGCGGTGTCGCGGGTGGTGCGCGATTTAGAGCGCATTGGCGATGAAGCATGCAAAATTGCCATTCACACACTGGAAGTGGCGGATGCGCGTAACTCGCAAATCTGCCAACAGTCATTGCGCTACATGGGCGCTGAAGTGGTGAAAATGATTGCCGGTGCATTGGATGCCTTTGCGCGGGCCGACGTTGACGGTGCCATTGAAGTGGTACGCAACGACAAGCTCGTCGACAAGCAATACGCCGCCGCCTTGCGCGAGTTGATTACCTACATGATGGAAGACCCACGCTCCATTTCTCAGGCCATCAACATCCTGTGGATACTGCGTGCTCTGGAGCGTATTGGTGATCACGCCCGTAACATCTCTGAGCAGGTTATTTACCTTGTCAGTGGTATGGATGTTCGTCATACGCCACTGGCGGAAATGGAAGAGCAGGCGCAGAAAGATGACAGCGGCAATGCCTGATACTTATAGGTTTTCTTGCTGATAAAAAGCGGCGTTTCGGCTAACTGAAGCGCCGTTTTTTTATGTCCGTTGAATGGCTGACTAAGGTTAATA
Organism: Bacterioplanes sp.; assembly: GCA_965233665.1. GTDB lineage: Bacteria > Pseudomonadota > Gammaproteobacteria > Pseudomonadales > Oceanobacteraceae > Bacterioplanes. The sequence goes on from CBDDTG010000042.1 coordinate 4,676, forward strand.
AGGGGAGTCGACATAAGTTTGCAATAAAACTGTCACATCGACAGTGGTTGTCATAAAACTGCAATCTTTCTGCAACATGATTGTCACCCAAACGTAATACTCACTTTTGGCGGAAATGCTATGAAAAAACATGCGTTGTGGTTGGCCCTGGCGGCACCTTTGACGGCCCAAGCGGCAGACACGATTGAAATTCAAATGCCGGACTTCTACGGCAAGCTGAATCTGACGGTACAGGCAAACGATGACAGCAAAGGTGATTACACCGAAGTCAGCAGCAATGCCTCGCGTTTGGGTTTAAAAGGCAAAGGCCAGCTCAAGCACGGCATCGAAGCCATCTATCAGGTTGAATATCAAACCACGCCCGACACCAAGGATGGCGACTTCTCCCAACGCAATACCTTTATTGGTTTGCAAGGGGATGCTGGCCAGTTGATCATTGGTACCTTTGATACGCCGCTGAAAAAGCTGCAAAACAAAGTCGACCAGTTCAATGACCTGGAAGGCGACATCAAAAGCGCGATTACCAATAGCGATAACCGTGAGGGCGACAGCGTCATGTACACCAGCCCACGCTTGGTTGGTTTGCAGTTGGCCGTGGATTACATCAGCTCCGAAGATCCAGACGTGAACGACGGCACCTCGGTGGCCTTGAACTATGAACGCGGCGCTGTGTACGTTGGCGTAGCACGCGACACCGACGTTGAAGCGGAAGGCATCGACGCGACCCGTGTCGTGGCCCAAGCGAAACTGGCGGGCTTGCAGGTCGGTGCCTTGTGGGAACAGCAAGAAGCCGACGACATTGAAGCCGATGGCTGGGTTGCATCGCTGGCGTATAAGCTGGATGGCGGCGTGGCGTTAAAAGCGCAGTATGGCCAGTCCGACATTGTCGCCGAAGGCATGACCACCTACAGCGTTGGCGCTGACTACAGCCTGGGCAAAGGCGCCAAAGCCAAGCTGTTCTATACCGACGAAAGCGCGGATGACGAAAGCAAAGACGCCAGCTACGCCGGCCTAGGTCTGGAATATAAGTTCTAAGGCCACACTGCTTTGAGCAACAGCGATCACAGCTATGTGATCGCTTCGCTTATAGCGACCGCACCCGCTCGGGGGGCAATACAAAACTAAAGGTACTGCCTTGGCCCAATCGGGAGTCGATTTCCAATTGGGCATCGTGATGTTCGAGGGCGTGCTTAACGATGGCCAAGCCCAAACCTGAACCACCGACGGTGGATTCGCGCGAGTCGTCCACACGATAAAAACGCTCAGTCAGGCGGTTAATGTGTTCGGGGGCAATGCCCGGCCCTTGATCGCTGACGCTAATTCTGAGCCCTTGCCCAGCGCTGCTGAGGCGCAGTTCGACTTCACCGTCACCGCCGTATTTATAAGCGTTAGTGAGCAGGTTGCTGAGCACGGTGCGCAGCTCTTCCTCAAACCCCAAGACCTCAACATCATGCTCGCAGCTCAGCTTGACTGGATTGCTGGCGTAGGATTGCAGTTGATCGACCACGCTGCTGGCCAAACGGCGAATGTTAAAGTACTCGCCTGTGTTGTCACTGTTGGCGCTTTCTAGGCGTGACAGCTCGATCAGGTCGTTCACCAGGCTTTGCATGCGCTCGCCTTGGCCCGACATTTGGTGAACGGCTTTATTCAGACTGGCCGGCAGTTCCATGTCCTGCAGCATTTCTAGATAACCGTTGATGACGGTGAGGGGAGTGCGTAACTCGTGCGATACGTCGGCAATAAAGTTTTGGCGCATGGTTTCGACGCGCTTGCGTTCAGTGACATCGCGTACCAGCAGTACTTTTTGATCGACACCAAATTGCGTGATCTGCACCATCAGGGTTTGCGGGCGAATGTTCTGAAAATCGAACTGCAGCGCTTTGCTGTAGTCACCATGGTCGAAGAATTTGGTAAAACGTGGGCTGCGCAGCAGGTTTTTGACATGCTGGCCTTGGTCTTCTTCGCGCAAGCCGAGCAAGCGGGTGGCGGCGCTGTTGAAGTTGGTGATGTAACCGTCGGCGTCGATGACCAAAACGCCATCGTGCAGAGATTCAATGCCTTCGTTGTAGCGTCTGAGCTGACGGGCCTGTTGGCTGAGTTTGGTGCGCAGATTTTTTTCGCGCCGCACAATGCGGTCGACGCTGTAGCCAACCAAGCCGCTGTCTTGCGGCGGCGGGCCAAAGCGATGGCTCCAGCGATACAAGTTGGCCATGGCTCGCAGCGACATGGCATGAGCGACGGTCATGCCCACCACTAATCCTGGTAATGGGTAGCCTACCGACCAGCCCGCTGCCAGGCCCAAACCCACAGGTACTGCGACACGCAGCAGTTCTCTCTGCCAAATACCCTGTTGCAAGGGCTACCTCACTTTGTATAAAGCGGTTATCCGTTAGTCACCGCGTCCGGAGTGAAGCGGTAACCCGCGCCCCGGACTGTCTGAATCATGGCCTGTTGGTCTTGTGGACTTAAGGCCTTGCGCAAACGGCGGATGTGCACGTCTACGGTACGGTCTTCGACATAAACATTGCCGCCCCACACCCGGTCGAGCAGCTGGGCGCGGGAGTATACCCGATTGGGGTGCAGCATAAAGAACTCCAGCAAGCGGAACTCTAATGGCCCCAGGCTAATGGGTTGCCCCTCAATGCTGCATTCTTGAGCGTTGCGGTCGAGCACGGTCAGACCAAAGCGTATGCAACCGTCTTCGCTCGCCCCTTGGCTGCGGCGCAGCACAGCGCGCACCCGAGCGATGAGTTCGCGTGGTGAAAACGGTTTTACCACGTAATCGTCGGCACCAGCCTCCAGGCCATTGATGCGATCGTCCTCATCGCCACGCGCGGTCAGCAGAATGATGGGGATGTCAGCCGTACGTTCGTCTTTTTTTAGCCGCCGGGTGAGTTCAATGCCGGATAGCATGGGCATCATCCAATCGAGCAAAATCAAATCTGGGCGATCATTGACCACCATTTGATGAGCGAGATGGCCGTTGGCCGCCAGTTTGACCTGAAACCCAGCCAGCTCCAGGCTGGTTGAAATCATCTCGCAAATGGCCGGTTCGTCGTCCACCACCAGGATATGGCTTCCACTCATTTTGCGCGCCCCGTATTGTGCAGAAAAATCCGGCCATCATTGTGACATTTTTATGAATTCCTGGCAGCGTTTAGCGCTTTGGCTGATGCTGTGCTCAAGTTGCTAATAAGCTGCTTTGCGCCACTTCTGGGTGAACAGCTAACGCTTGATAGATTCAACTTTTGAAGTTTCCTGCACAATGGGGTTGACGACCGCCATCTTGGTCAGTAATATCCCCGCCCACTTAGCCGGTATAGCTCAGTTGGTAGAGCAACTGACTTGTAATCAGTAGGTCCCGAGTTCGACTCTTGGTGCCGGCACCATATTAAAAACCCGCTCATTGAGCGGGTTTTTTTATGCCTGTCTGTTGCTGCTTTCGCACCGATTACTCACTATGCATGCTTTAACCGTGTTGCAGGAGAGCCGTGTTGGAGTGGTTAAATCAATTATCAAGCTATCTGCGCCCTTATCTGGACGACATCGCCCTGGCCATTGTGGCAACGCTGCTGGTGATTTTTGGTGGCACCATCAATGATTTGGTTCGACATGCATTACGCCGTCAGAAAGTGTGGCTGCGGGTCGCGGTTTTTATTGCCTTGTGTGCGTTTGGCTACGGAGCGTTGTCGGTGTGGCTGACACCCATGCTGGAGGGGTGGTTGCGGCAGTTGCCAGGTTGGCAGATGTTGTTGGCGGTAATAAGTAGCTTTGTGGTCGTGGGGATGTTGGCTGAGCGTTACAAAAAAAGCTAAGCCCCAAAAAAATCGGGCGCTGTAAACATCCTGTCTACAGCGCCACAGCACCCTAAATCATCCTGATCAACATTCTTCCGTGGGCAATCCTCTGCCGACTGACTTCATCCTTGCTAGTATTCCGTTACGGCTGGCCTCCTGGCCTGGCTCTCCTGAGCAACTTCCGTGTGGCGTCCTTCGCCATCTTCCTTGCAGGCCTCCTACCTGATCCAAACTGCGTCCTCATCATCCTGATGGGTGAAGCGTCCTGCTTCACTGCCTCCCTACACGATTTACAATAGCAGAATGAGGGCTCGGGAAAAGCGACCTATGTCCAGAATGTGACTTCGTTAGAAAACTCAATAGTGGTCACAAAGCCCGAAAAATCAGGACTTTACCTTGATTCTCAACAGGCTTGTGGCAAAGCTAGGGAGGTGTTTTATCTACATCTCTTACTGTCTTGTGAGATATCTCTTACAAGGCCGAAGGCGATAGTCGTAAAGGGTCATTTAGCATGTCCAGTGAAGCGCATTCTTCTTCCACGCCATTGTCATCTAACTGGCGCTATTTGCCGCTATCTGTGGAGGCGCTGACGTTACTGAAACGCGGTGTGGTGGCGCTGCCAGAGGTGAAGCGCTGGCAGCTGCCATGGTTGCAGTCATCAAGTGATATTGCCCCGGCTGCTGTGGCTGAGCAGGACTATCAGGATTATCTGCAACAGTCCTATGAGCGTTTGCCTGCGAATGTGGGGGGGGTACTGACGTTCGAGCAGTTTGCCGCGCAAGCCGAGGCTAAGCGGGCAGACATTGAAGCCCACCTACGACAGCAGCGCCAGGCTGAGCAGGCGCAACAGCAGGGCAGTGCAAACGATTGGCTGCTACAGCGCTTTTTTGCTGACGCTCTCGATCCGTTGGCCTGGCACCAGCATGAGCAAGGCTTCGCGTGTGTTTGGCTGGCTTTAGACCCAGAGCTGTGGCCACAAGCCGAGCTGCAGCCGGTGCAGTATCACCCGCAAAGAACGTTGAGTTACCCGGGCGCCTTGTTGGTGGACCCGCCCGCGTTTGCGCCTTTGCAAGAGCAACGTGTGTTGCTAGAGCGGGAGCAAGCGCCCAAGCTGATAGAAATTCAGGGCATGACCAGCGGCTTGTTGCGCTTACCGCCGAAGGCCATTCGGGCGTTGCTGCTGGGTAGCCACTACCCGCAGGCATTACGGCAGTCTTTGCTGGAGTTTTGGTACGGCGACTTTCGTTACCAGCGCATACCTATTTACCGTATGCACTGGCCTGGCGGACATACTGGTTTTAGCTTTTTGCCTTACCGGCGTGGAGGTCGTTGATGAGGCGAGAAAACGCCTGTGGATCGGCGACTTCGCCGTCTTCACGCAGGGCTGGGTAATCGATGCCGTATTTTTTGCACAGCTTGGTCAGTTGCGGCTGACACCATTCAAACATGAGCCGCTGATAATGCTCATCTGGCAGGCGCCGCTGATCGTACATACCGGCCTGCTGGCGCTGGTAATGGGCTTCATTGAGCATAATTGCAGCAGCAACGGAGACGTTAAACGATTCCACCATGCCCTTCATCGGAATGATCAAATGCTCATCGCACAGGCCCTCGGCGATGGCACTGACGCCTTCTTTTTCGGTGCCCATCAACAGCACCGTGGGCTGGGTAAAATCGTAGTCACGGTAGTCAACAGCACGCTCGGTCAAATGCGCCGCCACCACTTTATAACCCTGCTGCTGAAAGCCTTTGATGGCACCTTCGATGTTGGCGTGGGTATGCACCCGCACCCAATCGGCAGAGCCTGCGGTAGAGGCGGTACGCAAACGGTATTTATCTCGGGGCCAGACGATGTGCAAATCGGGAATGCCAACGGCGTCGCACGTGCGGGCGATGGCTGACAGGTTATGCGGTTTATAAACCTCATCGGTGAGGACGGTCAGATCCGGCTGGCGCCGGTCCAGAGTGGCGGTAATGCGCTGCAAACGCTCAGGAGTCATGCGGCAATATTCTCACAAAACATCAGAAAAACCGGCCAGCGTAGGGTGGAACGCAGGGGTGGGGGCGCTGGTGCTCGGCGGGCACGCATTGTATAAAACCCCCCGTTTGAATGCACGGAGACTGCTATGAAAGGCAACCCATTGTTAGGTGGACGTTATTGGTTGATGGGCCTGAAACAGCTGACCCAGCCGGGTTTGCGGCGCTATGTCGCGCTGCCGCTGTTACTGAACATTGTTTTGCTATCCCTGGCTACGGTATGGGGCGTTGGCTGGGCCGATGACAGCATTGCCTGGTTGCTCGATTCGTTGCCGAGCTGGCTGGATTGGCTGTATTGGATACTTATGCCACTGCTGGTAGTGGCGATGTTGCTGGTATTGGCTTACTTCTTCAGCGCTTTTCTGATGCTGATTGCCAGCCCATTTAATGGTTTGTTGAGTGAAAAAGTCGAATGCCAACAAGGTGGCTCGGTGCCGGATGAAGCCATATGGCCGATGATTTGGCGCACCCTCGGTCGCGAACTGACCAAGATGGGTTATTACCTGCCGCGCTATTTTGTGCTGTTTTTGATTACTTTGATTCCAGGCGTCAATCTGATTAGCCCGCTGTTGTGGTTCTTGTTTGGCAGTTGGGTGCTGGGGTTGCAATACCTCGACTACTCCTACGACAACCATGGCGTCAGCTTCAAAGAAATGCGCCAACAACTGGCTCAGCAGCGGCTGACCGTGATGGGCCTAGGCGCCGTGGTGGCACTGACCATGCTGGTTCCGATTTTGAACTGGTTTGTGATGTCCGCCACCGTGATTGGTGCTACACGCCTGCGCATGGCGCACTTTCCACTGCCAGCGTTAACGGCGCAACCGACATCCGTCAGCTATGCTAAAAGCAGTTCTGACGGATAAGGCCTGAGCATGGCAAACCTGAATATCTTGGTCGTGGATGACGCGGCCTTCATTCGTGATCTGGTAAAAAAAGCGGTTAAGGAAATATACCCCGGCTGCAGCTTGCATGAAGCCGTGAATGGCCGCAAAGCCATCAGCATCATGAACAGCAACGATATTCAGGTCGTGCTGTGCGATTGGGAAATGCCGGAGATGTCCGGTCTAGAAGTTCTGGAGTGGATGCGCTCGGACGAGCGCTATAAAAAAGTCCCCTTCATGATGATTACCAGTCGCGGCGAGCGCGACCATGTGGTGAAAGCCGTTACCGCCGGTGTGTCGGACTACATTGGTAAGCCGTTCACGCGCGATAACTTTTCCGCCAAAGTGTCGAAAATGGTGTATCGCCATTACAAAGTACGCCCAGGTGGCAAAGCCGGTGCTAGTGCCAACCCCATGAATGATTCCGCCAGCGTGCTGACCGCCAAACCAGAGCAAGCGGCACCTAAGCATGATATGGGCGGCGCGTCGGTTTTGATGGGCGGCCAGCAAGCGGCCAAGCCACAAGCACCGCAGGCCAGTGCTAAGCAAGACATGGGTGGTGCCTCGGTATTGATGGGGGCGCCCGCCGCCGACAAGAAGCCGGCCAAAGGCGGCAAAGCAAAAGCCGTCGCCAGTGTGCGCTTTAGCTCAGGGAGCACGGCCAAACTGGTGATCAAAGACATCAGCCTGCAAGAGCTGGTCGGCGTTTTTCGCCGTGAAGGCCCACCGCCGACACTGCTTGAGCAAGTCGTGCTCGATATTATGGTGGGTGATGACCCCAACGATGTTGCGCGCATTAACGGGTATGTTCGTACCTTGCAGGCACAAGAAGCCCACCCTGATGCGCAAACCATTCAAACCGTGATTCGCTACGTCGACGACGACCCAGAAAAACTCGCCATATTGTCGAAGTTTATTGCTCGGGTGAGATAACTCGAGCAAGCGGAAAGTGGCAGCAAAAGGTGCTGCCCTGGCCTAGGGTGCTGTCGATGCTCAAACGGCCGTCATGGCGCAGCAATACATGCTTAACGATGGCTAATCCCAGCCCAGTGCCGCCGGTTTCAGGGTTGCGGCTTGGGTCAGCGCGGTAAAAGCGCTCAGTCAGCCTGGGCCAGTGATGCTCGGCAATGCCTTCGCCGCTGTCACTCACACTTAGGACGCCTTCATTGCCATCCACCTGCCAGCATACCTCAATGCGCCCACCCGCTGGGGTGTATTTCACTGCATTAAATACCAGATTGGAAAAGGCACTGCGCAGCTCGTTGTCGTAGCCAGCTAGGGCACAACCGCTTGTGACCTGACATACAATTTGATGCTCGCGCTCGCCACTTAATGCCCGAGCATCGGCGCAGATTTGCTGTAACAAGGGAGCGAGTGCCACCGGTGCCGCCTCATGAGGACGATCTGTTTCTAGGTGGGATAGCGTCAGCAGATCCGTAATAAGCGCTTCCATACGCTGTGATTGCTGACTCATTTGGCTGAGCATGCGTTGCCAGCGCGGTGGCAGCATGTCTGCATTGCCTTGCAGAGTTTCCACATAGCCCCGAATCACCGTCAACGGAGTGCGCAGTTCGTGGCTGACGTTGGCGACAAAATCCTTGCGCATTTGCTCCAGCTGCACCAGCCGGGTGACGTCGTGCACCAGAATCAGTCGGTCCTTGCGCCCAAACAAGGTGATATTGAACTGCAGCTGTTGGCGCGGATTGACCGGCGAGGTCATGGTCAACGGCTCGCGGTAATCGGTGCTGTCGAAGTAGCGCTTAAAGTCTGGGTTACGGATCAAATTGGTCAGCTGCTGACCCACATCGGTTTGTGAACGCAGCCCCAAATAGCGACTCGCCGCTGCATTCCACCATTCTAGGTTGCCTTGGCCATCGGCCATTAATACGGCATCTTGCAAAGCTGCGGTAGAGTCTTGAATGCGATTAATGATGGCTTGCAGGCGTTGGTGGTGTTTGCGGCTGCGCTGCTGCAATCGTTGCGTGTGGCGAAATACCTCGCCCCAAATGCCCACGGTTAACGGCAAATCACCGACCTGACCTGCCGCCAGCCAGCGATGCAAACGCGCCAACTGCAGCCATTGCCAGCCTATGTACAGGGCGCTGGTGGCAAACAAGGCCCAACCCAGATAGCCGCTGTAATGTCCCGCCAGCCCGGCGGCTGCGAACAGCAGCACCAGGCGGCGCAATTCCCTGCGCCAGACCGGACTCACGATTTAAGAAGCTTTGGTCGAAAAGCGATAACCCGTGCCGCGTACGGTTTGGATCAAATGCTCGTGGGCCTGGCCCAGCGCTTTGCGCAAACGTCGAATGTGCACGTCGACGGTGCGCTCCTCGACGTAGACGTTACCGCCCCATACCTGGTCGAGTAATTGCGCACGAGAGTAGGCACGCTCTTGGTGAGTCATAAAAAACTGCAGCAAACGATACTCGGTCGGGCCAATATCAACCGGTGCCTCAAATGAGGTGACTCGGTGACACACCGGGTCTAGCACCAAACCGCCCACTTCGATGGGCTCTTCGATGCCTTGGGGTGTGGTGCGACGCAGCACAGCTTTTAAACGTGCCACCAGTTCGCGCGGTGAAAAAGGCTTGGTGATGTAATCGTCGGCACCGGCCTCCAGGCCTTGTACCTTGTTATCTTCCTCGCCCTTGGCGGTCAGCATGATGATTGGCAGCTCGGCGGTCAGCTCTTCGCGTTTTAGCCGTCGCGCGAACTCCACGCCGCTGGTGCCGGGTAGCATCCAGTCGAGCAGGATCATGTCTGGTTTGTGGTCAACCACGTGGGAATGGGCGTCTTGGGCATTGGCCGCCTCGAGGCATTCATAGCCGGCCATTTCCAGTGCCACGGCGATCATCTCCCGGATCGGTGCCTCGTCATCGACGATGAGAACGGTCTTGCCTGATTTGCTCATAATAGTGTTGTCACATAACTGTCATGGTCTATTCCGCGCTGCTATTACAGCCACGCAATGTTACAACCATGTGACAGGTCGGGTTTTTACGTACGAGGCAGCGAGGGCAGCAAAGGACTGGTCACTTCCAACAGCGACTGCTTACGTCAACGCAAAATGAGCAGCGACGCCGGCAAACACCAAGGCGCCATACCAATGGCTCATGCGGAACATGCGAAAACAGGGCTCACGCTCACGGCTGCGAATGTTCCAGATTTGCCAGCCAGCAAAAGCCTGCGCCAGCAGCCAGCCGATGTAGAAATAGCCGCTGAGGTCGAGCTGTTGCCCTGCGGTGAGATAAAACAGGCCGGTAATGACCATCAAAGTGGCGACGGCGGCGACATCGAGATCGCCTAGCAGAACAGCGGTGGATTTCACGCCGATGCGTAAATCGTCATCGCGGTCGACCATGGCGTAGATGGTGTCAAAGGCGACGGTCCAGGTGAGATTGGCGCAATACAATAGCCACAGCACGTTGGGCAGCTCGTTGCTCTGTGCTGCAAAGGCCATTGGAATCGACCACGAGTAAGCCGCCCCCAAAAACAGCTGCGGCATATGGGTGTGGCGCTTCATAAAGGGGTAGACAGATGCCAATGCCAGGCCAGCAAAACGACAGTGCCACGGTAAACGCATTGGTCAGCAGCACCAGTAGAAATGCGCAGCTCACCAACAAGGCAAAACCGCTCAGCGCTTGCTTGCTGGTCAGGCGACCTGTGGCCAGTGGTCGATCTTTAGTGCGTTTGACGTGGCCGTCGATGTTGCGGTCAGCAAAGTCATTGATGATGCAGCCTGCAGAGCGCATTAAAAATACGCCGACGGTAAAGATCACCAGGTTAGCCAATGACGGCATGCCTTGAGCAGCAATCATTAACGCAGCCAGGGTTGGCCACAGCAGCAAATATGAGCCGATGGGTCGGTCGAGGCGGGTCAAATGGACCCAATCGATCCAAGCCGGCCAGAGTCTATCGAGGTGTTGAGCTACCAGCGCGCGCACAAGTCATCCAGGGTTATTGGCAGACGCGGGTATTATGCCTGAGTCGTGGTGCTGTCGCACCCGCTCAGCTGAGCCAGGCGCTGGGGTAGATCATTTGTGAACGCTTCGCTGACCATAATTGGGCAACGCTGCAGGTAGAACACTGAATAGCGACAGCGCTGCCAGCCGGGTAATCGGCTGCGGCATATTTGCAAAGGGCTGCGTTGCAGGTCGGGCTGGCGGAACAAATAGCTGCCCAGTGAGCGGCTACCTAACGCCCGTAAGCGTCTAAGTGGCCCGTACAGAGCCGTTACCGGCACCACAGTGCGGGCACGCACCATGGCTGTTTCGCCAACCCATAACACCACTTCACGCTGCCACACCGCAGTTTCGCTGGCGCAACCCATGACCCGGCTTTCCAGTGCGCTGGTGCGGCAAAAGCGTTCATCAATGACCTGTACCCAGAACTGACCGGGGCGCAAGTCATCAAGGCGTTGGCTGAGTGAGCCTGGGTGCAATAGCCAGTCACGCCACAGCGGCGTTTGCTGTGCGGCTAGATGCAGCCCTTGGCCAGACCAGCTAGGTGCCAGAGGGTGGAAGTGGTGGCCGCCGCGGCTCGGCGTCGGCACTAATGGCAGAGAGGCATTTTTCATCGGCGCGCAGCATGCGCGAAAGGCACGCAACAGGCAAGTGCAATGCGGCCAAAGCCTGTTGCTGTGCCCGCAATTGACCGTTGATTTTCACCGGGGGCGCCAGTAGGTTTAGCCCTCCGACAATGCTTGTAGAGAGAGCAAACGATGAAAAAATGGCAGTGCGTCGTCTGTGGCTGGATTTACGATGAGGCTGAAGGGGCGCCGGATGAGGGCATTCCTCCAGGCACACGTTGGGATGATGTGCCCGACGACTTTATTTGCCCGGATTGCGGTGTTGGCAAAGAAGACTTCGAAATGGTCGAAATCTGATCGTTGATTCGACGAACACGGCCTGCAAAGCGCAGGCCCTGCGCTTGTTTTAACTCCCTGACCAGGTAGATGTTATGACCGATACGAATGCTCCGCTGGTGATTATTGGCTCCGGGTTGGCCGGTTACAATTTGGCCAAAGAGGTGCGCAAACTGGCACCCGATCAGCCCATTTTGATGATTACCGCCGACGATGGCGCCAACTACTCCAAGCCGATGTTATCGACGGGCTTTGGCAAAGATAAAAGCGCGCAGCAATTAGCCATGGCGTCAGCAGCAGACATGGCCGAGCAGCTCAACTTGGTGATTCGCACCCACACTCGCGTGACGCACATCGACTCTGACCGCAAAAATGTGTTTATTGGCGAAGAGCCTGTGCCATACAGCAAGCTGGTGCTGGCCTGGGGGGCTGAGGTCGTACCGCCGCGCTTTGAAGGCGCCGACAGCGAGCGCGTGCTGGCGATTAATGACTTGGATGATTACACGCGTTTTCGCCAAGCGCTGCAGGGCAAGCGCAAAGTACTGATTATGGGCGCCGGTTTGATTGGTTGTGAGTTTGCCAATGACCTCAGCAACGGTGGCATCGAAGCCGAAGTGGTCGCACCCTGTGACCAGGTACTGCCTGGGCTATTGCCAGCGGCAGCAGCAAAAGCGGTGCAGCAGGGCTTGGAGTCATTGGGGGTGCGTTTTCATTTGGGGCCTTTGGTGTCGCGTATCGAAGAAAGCGCGGCTGGCATTCGCGCGACCTTGAGCAACGGCGAGCACGTTGATGCTGATCTGGTGTTGTCTGCCATTGGCTTGAAGCCGCGTATCGACCTTGCGGTGAAGGCGGGCTTAAAGGTCAATCGTGGGATTTGTGTCGATCGTCAGTTGCAAACCAGTGAGCCAGATATTTATGCCCTGGGCGATTGTGCCGAAATCGACGGACAGGTGTTGCTGTATGTATTGCCGCTGATGACGTCGGCGCGGGCGTTAGCGAAAACCCTAACGGGCAGTGCGACGGACGTGAGCTTTGGCCCCATGCCGGTGACTATCAAAACCCCGGTGGTGCCTGTGGTGGTTAGCCCACCTAAGCCAGAACTGGACGGTGAATGGCAGATTGAGGTCGATGGCAGCGCCGTGCGGGCAGAATTTCGTGCGCCAAACGGCGATTTACTGGGATACGCTTTGACCGGCGACAAAGTTAGCAATAAAGTAGCGCTCAACAAAGAACTGCCGCCTTTGTTACCCTGACGGCGGCAGTTTAGTCTGTGCACCGATTTGACGGTGCTGAGTCAATCAATATAGGAAGTTACACATGCGTAAACCAGAACTGGCGGCAGCCATCGCAGAAGCAACTGATCTGAGCAAAGAAAAAGCTGCAGAGGTGATTACTGCTTTTACTGACCAGGTCGCTAAAGCGCTGGGCGAAGGTGACACCGTCAGCCTGATCGGTTTTGGCACTTTTGAAGTTCGTGACCGTGCTGAGCGTCAGGGCAAAAACCCGCAAACCGGTGAGCCAATCACCATCGCTGCGGCCAAAGTACCGGCATTCAAGCCAGGTAAAGGCCTGAAGGACTCAGTGCAATAAGCACCCAAGACGCCCAGTTGCTGACCCGTGAATGGGTTCAGCAACTGGTCATCGGTGAGGGCTTATGCCCATTCGCAGCACCGGTGTTTGAGCAACTGCGCATTGACGTGTGTGACCAGCGTGACCTGGCCGATCTGACTCACGCTTTCCTCAAGCTACTGCTAGAAGTGGCCGCTGCTGCCCCGCAGCAATTACCCACTGCACTGTTTGTTGTTCCCAGCGCTTTAGCCGACTTTTATGACTACCTCGATTGGTGCGACTTGTGCGATCAGTTGCTGGTTGATCAAGGTTTAGAAGGCGAGTTGCAACTGGCGACGTTTCATCCGCAGTATGTGTTTGCCGGTGAAGAAGCGGATGATTTGTCCAACTTCTCTAATCGCTCTCCGTACCCCATGTTGCACATCATCCGTGAAGCCGACATCGAAGCCGCACTGGCAGAGGTCAGCCACCCGGAGCGCATTCCTGAGCGTAACCGCAAGCACCTACGCCGCTTGGGGCGTCAAGGACTCTTGCAAGCAGCCCCGGCTCTGGCAAAATCCGGCCTCCTGTAGCTGGCCGCGCGAACATCACCGCCGCTACTGTTTGTTCACAACCGAGGATAACCCATGATTAAATTCCGCATGCTGCTTTGGGCGCTGGGCTTTATGATGAAAAAAGCCGCTAACAGTAACCCGGACTTTCAACAGCAGCTGCAAGGCAAAGACTTTGCTTTTCAGATGCAAACCGATGATGGCAAGGTGGTGCGAAGCTTCCGGGTCAAAAATCAGAGCGTTAAAAGCAAAGGCAAGGCACACAGTGAGCCGGCCTTCACCATCAGTTTTAAAGACGCCGACACTGGCCTTAAAATTCTGACGGCAAAAGACAAAAATGCCTTTATGAAAGGCATTCAGGACAAAGACATTAAGGTGACAGGCGATCTGTCACTGGTGATGTGGTTCCAGGGCATTGCCAAATACCTGAAACCGCGTAAGAAAAAATAAAGCGGATAACGGAGCCTGATTGTGATTTCGCGCATGTGTGTATGGTTGGCCTTGGTCAGCCCGGTTGCCTGGGCGCAAGCCACATCCCTGGCCAGCGTCGATGCCTCAGCGTCGGCATTGGAGACAACGACCGGTGTCGACATCACGCAGCAGGTAGCTGAGCTAATGGGTGTGGTTGGCTTGGCCGATCAGGCTCGCCATATCAGCCAAGCGGTGCTCAATGAACAGCAAGCCAGCTTAGGCGATCAATATCGGGTGGTGAATCTGGTGGCCTCTCAGTGGTCACCTCAGCACTTGCAGCAGTTGTGGCAGCAGGCGATGCCAGCGTTAGCCGATGACCAAGCCCAGCAGCTATTGCGCCAACTGCAGCAGCTGGCCTGGCAGCAAGCGAAGCAACGTGAGCGCCAAGCCATTCATGAGCAAGGGTCAGCCGAATATCAGGATTACGTCGGTCGGCTGCGCTTGCAGTCGCCTCCAGCAGAGCGTCTGGCGCTGATCAATGAGTTGAATCAGGCGATGCATTTTTCTGAACTGATGATTTTAACCCGCACCTCGGTTTATCAGCAGTTGCAGCAAGTGCTGCCGCAATGGCAAGCGCCAGAAGCCTGGCAACAAGGGGTAAAACAGCAAGTGCGAGAGTTTTTGTTGTATACCCACAGGCGCACACCGAATGAGCAACTGCAGGAGTTAACCCGGTTGTACCAGCAGCCGCAACTACAGCAGTGGTTGCAGCGCTTTGTGGCCGAGCTGCCGCAGGTTAGCGGTTAAGCATTTGCGCCATGGCGCTCAACTCATCGAGTTGACCCAACACGTTTTCAGTCACTTCGTCGACGGTCTCTGCGGTTAAATCCAGCTCGTCTAACACATGCACTTCTGTGAGCTCGAAGGGGCCATCGCCAAAGCCATGCCGGCGCAAGCTGCGACAGGCAACATACAGCAGGTGTGCATACTCACGGTGCTCGCCATCGTACAAGGGATTGTGCTGATGGCGGGTGGCGCTGACCAGTTCATCCGGCATGCGCCATTGCTGCATTAAGCCGGCGCTGACTTGTTCGCGCGTCATGCCCAGCAAATGCCGCTCAATGTAAAAACGGTTGATATGAGGGTTGGCTTCGATATGGCGGTTGACCAACGAAAACTGTGGCGGAAACACATGACCCAGCACCAAAAAGCCAAAGTTATGCAGCAAGCCACACAGGTAGGCCAGGCCGTGACTTGGACGGCGACGGCTGGGCATGCGTTTGACCAGCTCCCCACACAGGGTGGCGGTGACGATGGCTTGTTGCCAAAACGGCGCGTAGCCATGTGGACCCTCTTTCGGCACGGTTAGGCTGCGGCCTAAAGCCAAGCCCAGCGCCAAGTTAATCACCAAATCAAAGCCCAGCACCCGAATCACAGCTTCTTCGACGGTTTTCACTTCGCCGCGTACACCGTAATAAGGCGAGCGTGCCCAGCTCACGACTTGAGCGGACATACCAGGGTCTAGCTCGACGGCTTGGGCCAAGCTGGCGCTGTCGGCATTGGGGTCGACCCGCAGTTCAATGATACGGCGTGCGGTTTCAGGGAGGGGTGGCAGATCTAAGGTTTCTTCCAGCCGTTGGCGGATGCGCAGCGGAGTAAACTGGCGAATCGCGGCTTCGACGTCGTTTAAATCTTGGTGACTGTCTTGGTGGTGCACATCCAGTGGTAGCGGTGCGGTGTAACAGCCAATGTGCGAACTGGCGGTGAGCGAACGAAACTGCTCCATCGGCACTTTTAACCACTGATGCTCCGCCCCGGAGACAATGTACAGCTCATCTTGCTCCAGCAAAGTTGTGTCTACCAGGCTATCAATTTCGGTGAGCTGAGGCAGTGCTGGCAGCTCAGATAACCCCAAGCGATGCTGCAGTTTTTTCAGCTCGGCAGACGACAGTGCCACAAACTGGCGCCCCAGTGCGTGCGCCAGCAGGTTCAAGTCCAGCATGCGATTGCCGGGCACCACGACTTGCACTTGGCCATGCTCGTCTTTTAAGAACACCATGTTGGCGACCTGAGCGGAATACGAAGCCGGCGTATTACTTTGCATAAGGCGGAGTAGTTCCTCGTCGTCTGTCAGCGTGTATTGAATGTGCCAATCATCTAGCACTTTACGTACCGTCGCCGGGATCGCCATATCTTGTCCCCAAGGTTGTCATGCTGAAGACATTGTAGCTGAGCACAGCACCCAAGCATTGATATGACGGTGCCAATATTGCTGGTCCAGTCACTTTCTGTCTTATCAATATTATACGCTGGCAAAGCGCTCAGCGTCGCCCAGCCAGCGGCGAATCAAGGGTTCTACTGCTTCTGGATGATGCTGCCAGATTTGCTCGGCCATGGTGCGCACTTGCGGCAGCAAATCACCATCGCGCTGTAAGTCTGCAATGCGCAGCATTTGCAGGCCGGTTTGACGTGTGCCCAGCAGCTCACCGGGGCCGCGTATATGTAAGTCCTGCTCGGCAATATAAAAGCCATCTTGGCTGTCGCGCATGACTTGCAAGCGCTGCTTACTGGTCAACGACAACGGTGCTTTGTACAGCAACACGCAATGACTCTTGGCTGCGCCACGGCCAACCCGGCCACGCAACTGGTGCAGTTGCGCCAGCCCTAAGCGCTCTGGGTTTTCAATGATCATCAAGCTGGCATTGGGCACATCGACCCCGACCTCAATGACGGTGGTTGCGACCAGTAGATCCAGCTCGTGTGCTTTAAACGCCGCCATTAGATTGGCTTTTTCGGCCGGTTTCATGCGCCCGTGGACCAAGCCGATGCGCAAATGTGGCAGCGCCTCGCGCAGCTCTTCAGCGGTGTTTTCTGCCGCCTGACATTGCAGCGCTTCACTTTCTTCGATCAGAGTACAGACCCAATAGGCTTGGCGTCCTTCACGGCAGGCACCGTCGACGCGGCCGATGACTTCGTCGCGGCGCTGATCGGTAATCGCGACCGTGGTGATGGGGCTGCGTCCGGGCGGCAGCTCATCAATGACTGAGGTATCTAGGTCGGCGTAGGCGCTCATCGCCAAAGTACGCGGAATGGGCGTGGCAGTCATGATCAACTGGTGTGGCGACAAACCTTGCTGGCGGCCTTTTTCGCGCAGCGACAAACGCTGATGCACGCCAAAGCGATGTTGCTCATCGACGATCACCAGTCCTAAGTTTTCAAACTCGACGTCATCTTGAAACAGCGCATGGGTGCCGACCACCAGCCTAACGGCGCCGCTGGCGATGTCTGCCAGCGCTTGCTGACGGGCCTTGCCTTTGACCTTGCCCGCTAGCCAGCCACAGGCTATGCCCATTGGCTCGAACCAGCCACTGAGGTTGTGCAGGTGTTGCTCGGCCAGAATTTCCGTTGGTGCCATCAGCGCCACCTGATAACCAGCGGCTAACGCCTGGCAGGCGGCCAATGCAGCCACCAATGTTTTGCCGGAGCCGACATCGCCTTGCACCAAACGCAGCATGGGGTAGGGCTTGCTCAGGTCGCCAGCAATCTCGTTAACGACTCGTTGCTGCGCCCCGGTGGGGGTAAACGGAAGCTGCGCCAACAGTTGCTGTTTTAAGCTTTGGTCATCGGCTAACGCGGGCGCTTGGTGGGCCTGCACCTGGGCGCGCAAGCGGTGCAGTGACAATTGATGCGCCAGCAGCTCCTCTAAAATCAGCCGTTTCTGCGCTGGGTGCTTGCCGTCTTCCAAGGTGCTGAGTTGAGTGTCGGCGGGTGGTTGATGCAAAAACAGCAGCGCTTGCTCCAGCGTGGGTAGTTGCCATTGCTGCAGCCAGTCAGCCGGCAGCAGGTCATTGAGGTCGACTTGCTGCTGGCGCAATAGCGTGAGCGACTGCTCGTGCAGAATGCGCAGACGTTGCTGGCTAATGCCGTCGGTCGCCGGATACACCGGCGTTAGCAGTGCCTCAAGGGGGGCATCCAGGCCTTCTTCCAGCAGTTGGTATTCAGGGTGATACAGCTCCAAGCCACTGGCGCCGCGTCGCGGTTCGCCATAGCAGCGAATGATGTTGCCGGTGCTGAACTGCTGCTTTTGCGCCGCGCTGAAATGATAAAAGCGCAGGCTAACGAGGCCACTGTGATCCTGCAGTTTGACCAGTAAACTGCGGCGCTTGCCAAACACCACGCTGGCGGCACGGACTTCGCCTTGGATGACCGCCGGGCGCATCGGTTGTAGCCCGCCAATCGGGGTAATGCGGCTGCGGTCTTCATAGCGAAAGGGTAGGTGAAAGAACCAGTCCGCCAGGTTAAAAATATTGAGCGCTTGCAGTTGCTCGGCCAGGCGTGGACCAATCCCCTTGATATCCGTGAGCTGGCTAACCCGAGCGACCATGCGAATGGCTTAGCCCAGTTGGCACTGGCGAGCGGTTTCCAGCATCAGGTCGATGGCTTGACCACGTGGAAAGCTGATGCGCCACGCCAATGCCACGCTGCGATAAGGGGCCGGCGAGGTAAAGGGCTTGGTGGTCACCAAGTTGTGATCGATGTTGCTGATGGCAGACTCAGGTAATACGGTAATGCCCAGACCCGTGGCCACCATATGCTTGAGGGTCTCCAATGAGCTGCCCTCGGTGACGCTGCCCAAGCGGGTGTGGTGTTTGCGGCTTAAATCTGGGCAAAACTCAAATACCTGATCGCGAAAGCAATGGCCTTCACCCAGCATCAGCAAATCTTCGTCGGCCAACATTTCTGGCTCAATGGCGTCGCGCTGGCACCAGGGGTGGCTGTGAGGCAATACCACCACAAAATTTTCATCGTAAAGCACCCGGGTAACGACATCCGGCTCGGTAAATGGCAGTGCAACGATGATGGCGTCGAGCTCACCATCGCGCAGCTGGCGCCGCAATACGCCGGTGTAGTTTTCTTCTAAGTAAAGCGGCATGGTGGGCGCGCGGCGGTGCAGTTGCGGCACCAAATGAGGGAATAAATACGGGCCAATGGTAAAGATGGCGCCGATGCGAAGTGGTGTGCTGAGCTGGTCTTTGCCGGCACTGGCCAGCTCCTTTATGCCACGTGCTTCCTCTAATACACGCTGGGCTTGAGCAACGATGCGCTCGCCTAATGGCGTGACCCGAACGGCGCTTTTACTGCGCTCAAAAATTGCGACTTCCAGCTCGCTTTCTAACTTTTTTATCGCTACGCTCAGCGTCGGCTGACTGACGAAACATTTCTCCGCCGCGCGGCCAAAATGGCGCTCTTGGGCGAGGGTGACGATGTATTTCAGCTCCGTCAGGGTCATGATAAGTCTCTTGTATAGGTAAGAAATACGCGATAAAGCTTACCTATCAGGGTGGTGAAAATAAAGCGTTCGGCAGTGGCTGGAATACAATAACTAAGAGAAGGCCACGGTTGGCCGTGGCAGCGCAAGTTTCCAGCAGTGGGGAGAGTAAGGTATGGCGCGTATTCTGATTGTTGGGGCCGGTGATATCGGGGGAACGCTGGCTCGTCATCTGCAGCAACAGGGCCACGAGGTCACCACGGTACGACGCTCAGACAAGCCAATGGGCGAGGGCATTACCGCGTTACAGGCCGATGTGGCAGACCCAGAAACCTTAACGGTGCTGGAGCAGCCAGTGGATATCGTGGTGTACAGCGTGGCGTCACCAGAGTTTTCCAAAGAGGGCTATCACACCTTTTATTACAAGGGCCTACGCAATGTGCTGAAAGCCGTGCGTCGGCAATCGCCCAAGCGCGTGCTGTTTGTCTCTAGCTCCAGTGTTTACCATCAAATGGAGGGCGAGTGGGTCGATGAAACCACCGCCACCGAACCAGCCAGCTTTGCCGGCAAAGAAATGCTGGCCGCCGAGCAAGCGCTGTTGAAGGACAAACTACCCGGCACCGTGGTGCGCTTTACCGGAATTTATGGCCCAGGCCGTAATCGCATGATTGAACAGGCTCGCCACGGCGGCCATTGCGACCCGGAACCACCGGTATGGACCAACCGCATTCACCGTGACGATTGCATAGGAGTGCTGTCGCTGCTGATTGACCGTGCTTTAAACGAACAGCCGTTAGATGATGTCTATTTGGCCACCGATGATGAGCCGGCGACCTTGTTTGACGTGTTGGAATGGATGAAAGACCGCATCGGTGATGTCGACCCGGATCACGACATGCCCGAGGTCACTCGCCGGGCTAACCGTCGCTGCAGCAATCAGCGCCTGAAAGCATTGGGGTATGAGTTTAAATACCCCAATTACCGCGAGGGCTATGACGAACTGCTCACCGCCATGGGATTGGTGTAGACGCGCTATTTTTTCTCGGGTCGTTGCCAGTGGTCGATATTGCGCTGCTTGGCGCGGGCAATGGCCAGCTGCTCATCTTCGACGGCTTTTGTCACCACTGAACCTGCGCCAACCGTTGCACCTTGGCCAATGCTGACCGGAGCCACCAGCGCCGTGTTGGAGCCGATGAAAGCATCGTTGCCAATTTCGGTGCGGTGCTTGTTGACGCCATCGTAGTTGCAGGTAATGGTGCCGGCACCGATGTTCACCCGCTCACCTACGTGTGCATCGCCGATGTAGCTTAAGTGATTGACCTTGGCGCCGGCGCCGATATGCGCTTTTTTCACTTCGCAGAAGTTACCGACTTTGGCCCCTGGTGCCAGTTCGGCCCCTGGGCGCAAACGTGCGTAAGGGCCGACGCTGCATTGCTCTCCAACATGCGCTTGCTGCAGCAAAGAGAAGGCTTCGATTTGGCTGTTGGCACCGACATGCACGTCGCGTAACACGCAGTTAGGTCCAATACGCACACCATCGGCCAGGCTGACGTCGCCTTCGAACACACAGCCAACATCAATGTGCACGTCTGTACCGACGCTCAAATGACCGCGAATGTCGATGCGTGCAGGGTCTGCTAGCGTGGCGCCGTCGCGCATCAGTTGTTCGGCGCGGCGCCGTTGCAAGCTGCGCTCCAGTTGGGCCAGCTGCAAACGGTCGTTAACGCCTTGCACTTCATCGCTGTGTTGCGGCTGTAAGCTGTTGACGCGAATGCCTTCGTCGACGGCCATGGCAATGATGTCGGTCAGGTAGTACTCGCCCTGGGCGTTGGCGGCAGAGAGTTGTGGCAACCAGCGCGCAAGATGGGCGGCGGATACGGCAAGAATGCCGGTGTTTACCTCACTGATGCGGCGCTGTTCTTCGTTGGCATCTTTATGTTCAACAATGGCTTCAATCAGACCGCTGCCGTTGCGCACGATGCGGCCGTAACCCGTTGGGTCTGCCAGCTCAACCGTTAGCAGAGCGAGGGCATCGCCGGCCGTTTGCTGCAACAGCTGACGCAGTGTGTCGGTCTGTAATAACGGCACGTCGCCATACAGCACCAGTACCGTATCGCTGGCTTTGATGGCGGGCATGGCTTGGGCGACGGCGTGACCGGTGCCGAGTTGCTCGGTCTGCTCAGCCCAGTGAATGCTGTCATCGGCAAAGCTGGCTTTGACCGTTTCAGCCCCGTGACCAATAACGACGTGTTGGCGCGCATCCGGCAAGGCGCGAGCGGCATCCAGCACGTGCGCCAGCATCGGGCGTCCCGCCAACGGGTGCAGAACCTTGGGCAAATCCGATTTCATGCGCGAACCTTTGCCCGCAGCCAGGGTAACAACAGCCAGTGCCATAACAGCCTCCAATTAGACGGGCCGCTATTCTAGGGCCTGTCACCACTATTTCAATGATGTGCCGGTGTCCTGAGTCAGAAGTTCGCTTGCTTTCAGCAAGCCATCCAAGTTCTCAGGGGCAGGACACTAAGCAGCCTTAAGGTTGCTTGGGCCCTAAACACTCGGCGGCCGCTTGCGCTAACTGGCGCAAATAGCGTGGGTAAGCATCTGCCGTAGGCTCGATGGCTGCGGCCATGGGGTCGAGCTCGGCGCGATTTATGCTCAGCCCCTGAGTGAGTGAGTCGATCAATGCCGGGTCGTATTGTGGCTCACTGAACACACAATGAGCATTGCCCTGCTGCAGCTGCGAGCGAATCTTACTTAAAGTGCGCAATCCGGGTTTGTGCTCTGGCGACAGTGTGAGTGAGCCCAGCTGATTCAACTGCAGCGCGTCAACCCAATGGTCATAGGCGCGGTGAAACACGTAAAAGCCGCGCTCTCGCAGCGGGGCTAATAAGGCGTTGCTGTCGTCTAGGGCTTGCTGCAATTGTTGCTGGAACGGCTCAGGGCTGCGTTCAATATGTTGAGCCAGCTGCGCTTGCAACGCGCGCATGGCCGATGGTGACAGCCACCAATGCGGATCATCACTGGCGTCTTCAGGCGCATAGTCGGCGGCATTGAGCCAGATCTTGTCCGGCCAGCGGGCGACAAAGCCGCGCAAGTAGGGCTCCGCTTGTGGGCCGCTCCAAACAATGACATCGGCCTCCTGCAGGCGATCAATGTCTGATGGGCGCAGGGCAAAATCATGCGGTGACAAATGGCCGGGCACGAGAGTATGGAGATCGTCAGTGGCAACGACGGAAGCCGCCACCAACGCCAGAGGATGAACGCTGGCGAGCACTTTCGGCTGTTGTTGGGCGAAAGTCAGAGAGGTGAATAACACACCGATGGCAAATAAAACGGCTTTTATCATTGTGTTGCACGGGTCCTATCGTAGAATTGCAACATTATAACCTAGATTTTACTGCTATGACTCAAGATGCCCTGTCTCCCCACAATCATAATCATTGCATCGATCAGGCGCTGACGCAGGCGCGCTCGCTGTGCGAGCAGCAAGGCGTGCGCTTGACCGCCATTCGTAAACGCGTGTTAGAGCTGGTGTGGCAAAGTCACAAGCCGGTCGGTGCCTACGATTTGCTGCCGGCGTTGGCGGAAGACGGCTTCAACTCAGCGCCGCCGACCGTTTATCGGGCATTAGATTTTCTGCTGGAGCTTGGGCTGGTGCACCGAATTAGCAGTCTTAATGCGTTTACCGGCTGCACTAACCCCGGCCATCAGCACCCTAGTTGCTTCTTTTTGTGCCGCCAGTGCGGCATTGCGCAGGAGCTTGATAGCGCAGCGGTTAGCCGGCTGTCCTCTGAGGTTGAGCAGTCGCTGGGGGTGACCGTCGAGCACCAAATCACCGAGCTCAGCGGCTTATGCCCCAAGTGCACGGAGCAGCCCCTTGACTGAGTTACTGCACGCGACTGGATTGCAGCTGCAACGTCAGCACAAACAGGTGTTAGATAACGTCAGTCTGAGTTTGACCGCTGGCCAAATTATGACGCTGATCGGCCCTAATGGGTGTGGTAAGTCGACGTTAACTCGGGTGCTGCTTGGCTTGGAGGGCGTCGACAGCGGTGACGTTTGGCGTTTACCTGGTTTGCGCATTGGTTATATGCCGCAGCGCTTAACCCTGGACGATCGTCTGCCGTTAACGGTGTTCGATTTTTTAGCGCTGTCGCGTCAGGCGCGCCGTGCCGACATCACAGGCTGGCTGCAGCGGCTGAAGATTGAAACGCTGGCGCAGCAGTCGGTGCATCGCTTGTCCGGCGGTGAGTGGCAGCGAGTGTTGCTGGCGCGGGCACTGCTCAATAGGCCACAACTGTTAGTGCTGGATGAGCCAGTGCAGGGCGTAGACGTGCAGGGGCAGCTGGAGCTGTACGAGCTGATTCCGCAGCTGCGAGATGAATTAGGCTGTGCCGTGCTGATGGTCTCCCACGATTTGCATTTGGTGATGGCGGCGACGGATGAGGTGATTTGTCTGAATGGCCATGTGTGTTGCTCTGGCCATCCGGATCAGGTGTCGATTGATCCGGCGTATTTGACCTTGTTTGGTCGCCAACCGGCGATGGCGCCTTACACGCACCATCACGACCATGCCCATTGTCTGGATGGTCATGTGGAACCCGTCAGTGTGCGTGGAGATTCCCAATGACGTTACCTTGGTGGAGTGCGGCGTTGGCCGCGGGTGTGTTATTGGCCATGATGGCCGGGCCGTTGGGCAGCTTTGTGGTGTGGCGGCGCATGGCGTTTTTTGGTGACACCCTAGCCCACGGTGCTTTGTTGGGCGTAACCCTTGGTGTGCTAACCGACCTGGACCCCATGCTGGCGCTGGTGCTGGCATGCATTGTACTGGCCTTGCTGCTCTTGCCCCTGCAGCGCGCGACGCGGGTCTCATCAGATACCTTGCTCGGCATAGTTTCGCATTCGACTCTGGCGCTGGGCATGGTGGCTTTAAGCCTGGCGGATGGCATTCGTGTGGATTTGATGGGCTATTTGTTTGGTGATTTGTTAGCCGTACGCCAAAGCGATGTGGTGTGGATGGGGCTGGCGGCCGTGCTGGTGTGTGGTTTGCTGGCCTGGCATTGGCGCGGTCTGGTGGCCATTACCGTCAGTGAAGAACTGGCCAGCATGGACGGTTATCCGGTCAAACGCCTGAACTTATTGCTGGTGATCTTGCTGGCCCTAGTGGTGGCGTTGGCCATGAAGGTCGTGGGCATACTGCTGGTCAGTGCCTTGTTGGTGATTCCGGCTGCTACGGCTCGTAGCCTAGCGCGCTCACCTGCGCAAATGGCGTTGGCTGCCATGGTGCTGGGCACCTTGGCGGTGCTCAGCGGCATGGCGTCGTCGTTTTACTGGGATACGCCGGCTGGCCCTGGTGTGGTGGTGGCGGCCGCCGCCTTATTTGTGCTTAGCCTGCTGCGCCGTCCAGCAAGGCTGTAAGCACTGGCACGAGACGCTCAGGGTCGTGTGGCGGCGCAATGTAACCGCGATAACGCCCCTTGGGGTCTAACACCACTAGGTTGGCGCTGTGATCCATTAAATAGGCTTGGCCATCGGGCCGCTCGACGCGGTTATAGACAGCATGTAACTGAGTCGCCAGGCGTTGCAGGCTGTGTGGGTTGCCAGTCATGGCACGAAACGCTGGGTTAAAATACTCCATATAGGATTGCAGTGACTGCGGTGTATCACGCTGCGGATCAACAGACACCATTACCACGCCCAATTGCTGCTGTTGAACAGGCGTTAGCTTCTTCCAGCTGCGATTGAGGTGGGTCAGCGTCATCGGACAAATATCTGGGCAGTAGGTGTAACCAAAAAACAGTACCTGCCAACGCCCTTCTAACTGCTGCTGATCGATGGCATCGCCGTGCTCATCCACGAATTGAAATGGTGCAACTGGCAATGGCCTTGGGAACAGCACCAAGCCGTCTTGCTGGATCAACTTAGCTGGGCCGTTGCTAGGGGCTAACACTAGCCCTGCGAGCAATGCCAACACCAGCACCAAGAACAGGGCAAATACGCGTACCATAGCGGCCTCTTTTCAACAGAATTCCATGCGGCAGGAGTATACCAGTCATGGCGGCAACGCAAGCCCCACAGGCTGATAGCTGGGCTGCGACACAGGGTCGCATTCTGGCTTTGGCTTGGCCCATCATCGTCAGCAACATCACCGTTCCTTTATTAGGATTGGTGGACACCGCCGTGTTAGGCCATTTGCCGGATGCTGGTCATTTGGCCGCGGTCGCCTTGGGAAGCCAGCTGTTTACCTTGCTGTTTTGGAGCTTCGGTTTTTTACGTATGGGCACCACGGCACTGGTGGCTCAGGCCAGTGGCCGACGTGATCAAGCCGCAGTGTTGCAAGTGCTGCAACGGGCGTTATGGCTGGTGTTACCGCTGGTGCCTGGTTTAGTCCTGCTGGCTTGGGTGCTGTGGCCGATCTTGCTGCCGCTGATGGGAGGCAGTGCAGCGCTCAATCAAGAAGCGCTGACGTATTTGCACATTCGCTTGCTAGCGACGCCCGCGGTGTTGGTGCAATACAGCCTAATGGGCTGGTTTATTGGCCAGGGCTTAACGCGCATTCCATTAGTGATGCTGGTGTACGCCAACTTGGTAAACGCCGTGCTGGATGTTGTGTTCGTTTATGGTCTGCAGCTCACCAGTGATGGGGTCGCCTATGCCACGGTCATTGCCGATTACAGTGGCGCCAGTTTGGGGCTGTGGTTTGCCCTGCGTCAGGGGCTGAAAGGGCTAGGGCCGTTGCCGGCCTGGGCCGCCATGGCGGCAACCGTGCGGGTCAATCAGCACTTGTTTGTCCGCACCTTGTGCTTGCTGGCAGTGTTTGCCTTTTTTACCGCCCAGGGCGCACGCCAGGGGGAGATGATTTTGGCGACCAATGCCATGTTGATCACCTTGTTGTTGCTCATCTCTAACGCCTTGGATGGTTTTGCCCATGCGGCTGAAAGTCTGACCGGACAAGCGTTAGGCGAAAATCACTTGGTACGCCTGCGGCGCAGCATTTGGGCCAGTGGCATCAGTTCGGCCGTGTTGGCGGCGGCTTTAAGCCTGTTCTTTTGGCTGGCAGGGCCCTGGTTATTGCAACGATTAACGGACAACCCGGAGTTACAAGCCAGTTTGGCGCAGTATCAGGTGTTCTTGTTCTTCCTGCCGTTAGTCGGCTTTCTCAGTTATTGGCTCGACGGCGTGTTGGTCGGAGCGGGTGCGACGGCAGCAATGCGCAATGTCATGCTGGCAGCCGCACTGTTGTGCTTTTTACCCTTGTGGTGGTGGCTGCAGCCCTGGGGTAATACTGGGCTTTGGTGGGCGTTTTATGGCTTCCTGCTGGCGCGTGGTTTATTGATGCTGTGGCCGATGTTTCAGGTCCTGCGGCAGCCACAGAAATTTCGCCAAATGCACTGATGGAACAGGGTGTTCCTAGCACCCGTTCGATGCCTAACTATACTCTGGCGCAAGCCTCGGGTAGACACACAACTGGCTGATTGCAAAATCTTTTTTTTAGACAAAATCCGTCTAAATAGAATCGCTTTCGTTGGTTGTATGTCCGCGGCGGGCTGATTAATGTGTATCGCCATCGGAGGGACTCAGCGGAAATGAACACTATGTGCGACGACAACTTGGATGCCCTAGTGCACACCATTCGTACAGCTCAACTGGCCGAACAGCAGCACCAACAACTGCGCCAGCAAGTACAGCAACATCGTCAACAAATCTCACGCTTGGTAGACACGGCAGACGATCAGGGTGACACCCTGTATCGCTTTACTCTCAGCTACATCAATGAAGCCCCGGTCATGCTGCAAAACTTGTATCACGCCGCCAAAGATGTGGGTTTATGGCGCCATGTGCGTCCGGTGGTAGATGTGGCATTGGCCTTCTTTGGCGATGTACCCAACCGACATGAAGATCAAAGCCAAATCATCGCGTTGTTACATCAGGCCTATTTGGTGCATCGCCTGCTAGAAGAAGTGAACGAAAGCTACATTCATCGGGTAGGTCAGCCGATGGTGCCAAAGGATATGACCCTCGCCAATGTCATTGTTCACACCTTGATCGGCGACTCAGTGGTGCATGGTTTGGAGCGTTTAGTCGAGCACTCTGTGAAACAAGTGTTCAGCCCCCAGCGCGCTTATCAAGACCCCGAGTTCTGCGCGTATTTGTCACGGCGCAATAACGACAATTTGATTCAGCTCAGCCAACCCTGGCCTTGCATGACTGCACAGTTGGGAATGGCCAGCTCAATGTTGAACTAGGTCAGCTAGCTGCTCGCGTTGCAAAAGCGCTCAGCTCTCAGTTGGCAAACCTTGCAACAACACCTTTGTATATAAGCTTTTTCACCTTGGGCACCTCTGTAAAATTCGGTACCCGCTCTGGATCGCCAGAGGGCTTCAGATCACGAAGCCGGTTTGCCGCTCTAGCCAGCTACAGCAAAAATCGGCGACACCGAGCTGGAGTTCTCTGGCGTTCCCCGAAGGGCGCGGGCCACAGGCCTTCATAACGTTGTTGGCGATGTTGAAAAGGGCTGGCCATTTCCTGCCATCACCGCCTTGCTCTGAAAGCCTGCTGCACTCGCGCAGGGCTGTGCAGAATTATTCAGAGGTGCCCTTGCTCTATGGCTAATCATCCGGCAGCGGCGATGCTGCCAGTTGCGATTGCAAAAACTCCAACAGCGCCTTTACCCGGGCGCTGTTCTTTAACTCACGGTGATAAACAAACCACATTGGTTCCGGCTCGCAAGGCACATCCAGCGGCACCGGTGTCAGCCCATCGTGCTGGGCTTGTCGGTGCTGCAGTGAGCCGAACCCACCAATGCCCATGCCTTCACGCACTGCGTAATAAATATCGTTAAAACTGTTGCTGCTGAGGGCGATGCGATGCTCAGGCACTTGTTGCAGTACGGCTCGAATTTCAGCGATGCGACGTTTATTGCCGGTCGGTAGCACCCATAAGTGCTCGGCTGCTTGTTCCAGTGTGGTGGGCAAGCCGTAGTGGCGCACATAGCTGGTGGCGGCATAAAAATGAATGCTAACGCGGGCCAAGGGGCGAGCGATCAGATCGGATTGCTGCGGTTGTGGCCCCATGCGAATGGCAACATGCACATCCCCGCTGGTCAGGCTCACGTGCTCGTCAGTGGCCAGTACCTGCACACGAATTTGTGGATGTTGGCGGCGAAAATCGCGCAACAGAGGGGCAAAGAACTGGGAAAAATCCGTGGCCGTGGAAATACGCAATGTGCCACCGGGCGATGCATCTAATGCCGCCAAATTGCTGTGCAGGCGTTGCATCGAGGCCGCCAGTGGCTGGCCATGCTCTAACAAATAACGGCCGGCATCGGTGAGGCGATAACCACGTTGATGGCGAATAAACAGCTTTTGATTGAGGCTGGCTTCTAGCTGATTCACATGCCGTAATACGGTGGAGTGGTTCATACCCAACAGCTCACCGGCGCGGCTCAAGCTGCCCAGCTGGGCCACGGCAAGCGCAATACGAATGTCATCCCAACGAATGTTCTCAAGCATGGCAATAGTTCTGTGCAATTTTGCACAATTGTTGTCCTATATTTGTTGTTTTTCAAACAGAAAAGGCCGGCTACAGTGTGTGCTTTAACTCTATGAACGAGAATCGTTATGCTCAAGAACACTGATAGCAGCTATGGCTGGGCCGCCATTGCCTTGCATTGGCTAATGGCGCTGGCGGTGTTTGGGCTGTTTGGCTTAGGCCTCTACATGGTTGACCTGACCTACTACGACCCTTGGTATCGAGATTCACTGGCTTTGCATAAGAGCATTGGTTTGCTGCTAGCCGGTGTTTGGTTACTGCGTGTGCTGTGGCGATTGCTGAATCCAACGCCGAAAGATTTGTCTGGCAGCCGGGTGCAGGCGCTGGCCGCTCATGCTGCCCATATGTTGCTGTATGCCATGATGTTGGCTTTATTCGTCAGCGGCTATTTGATTTCTACCGCCGATGGCCGTGCCATCGAGGTGTTCAACTGGTTTTCTATTCCTGCCACCTTGACGGGCGATAACCAGGAAGATTTGGCAGGGACGGTCCATGAATGGTTGGCATGGGGCCTGATAGCGTTAGTTGCGCTACATGCACTGGCCGCGCTGAAACACCATTTTGTGAATCGTGACGCCACCTTAAAACGCATGATTACCGGTATAAAAAAGGAGCAAACACTATGAAAAAACTGCTGATTGCAGCCAGCATTGGCCTCGCGGCCATGACGTCCGCCCATACCCAGGCAGCCACGTATGAAATTGATACCAAAGGCGCACATGCCTTTGTTCAGTTCCGCATCCAGCATCTCGGCTATAGCTGGTTGCTCGGTCGCTTTAATACGTTTGAGGGGCAGTTTGAATACGATGCTGCGGCACCAGAAAAGTCTTCCATCGAAGTTACCATCGATACCGCCAGCATCGACTCCAATCATGCTGACCGTGACAAACACCTGCGCGGTGAAGATTTTCTGAACGTCAAAGAGCACCCAGAGGCGAGCTTTAAAAGCACGGGCTTTGAAAGCACAGGTGAAGGCAAAGGCGTGATCAGCGGTGCTTTCACCCTCAACGGCGTTACCCGCGCCATCAGTTTTCCAGTCGAGCGCATTGGCGAGGGTGAAGATCCGTGGGGCGGCTATCGCGCTGGCTTTATGGGTAAAACCACGCTGAAGCTGTCGGACTACGACATCACTTATAACCTTGGCCCGGCATCGACACACGTCGAAATCGAGCTGCACATCGAAGGCGTTCGTCAGTAACGTCTATGCGGTCTGCTTAGCAGGCCGCGTCTATTTGAGCCGCCATTGGCCGTCGGCAAGACGGCAGACCTCCCGTTTAAACTCTTCTTGTTGACCGTCAATGTAATTACGGATCAGCAGCTGCCTGCAGCGATCGCTTTGGATGGGAGATAAGTTCACCACGTCACCGTGATGGGCAGTTTTTGGGTTACTCCAGCTCAGGCTGTCGATCTTTTCGCTGGCCAATAGGTCGGTTATGGCTTGTGCGATCAGTGCGCGATCCTGCGTAGTCAGCTTCTGTGCCGACAGTGATCTGGGATCAAGTATTTCACCGACGCCCTTCAGCAGGTTCCAAGGCAGAGTTATGGCACCGACCACAATGCCTTGCAACACACCGCTGGACGCATTGCTGGCGGCTTGATTGATGGAGGCAATTTGGCCGTCGATCTGCTGCAAGTATTGCGGAATGGCGCCGCGATAGGCACTCGATTCCTCCAATAACTGCGCCACCAATGGACGCCATTGCTGTAGTTCCCGCAGTGAGGCTGCAATGCGTTGATTGGCCAGTGTGAGTTGCTGCAAGTAGCCAGGAGCCTGGTTGCTAACGGCCTGCAGTGACTGATTGGCTTGGGCAGCTTGTTGCTCTGCTACCGGGAGCCAGGCCTGCAATTGCTGGCTTTGTTGCAGCCCTTGCTGGAGCAAGCGGTTGAACTGCTCAACACTGCTGACACCGTCGGTGACGACGGGTTGATAGCTTTGCAGTGTTTGCAAGGCCGTGGGCAATTGCTGGCTCAGCTGTTGGGCTGAGTCCGCCACCCGGCCCAGTTGCCACCCCAAGTAGATAACAGCCACCGCCAGCAATGCGGCAGCGATGGCCAACCAAGGCGCTGAGCGGTGGTTCTCAGCCATCTTAGCGCTCCGTTGAGGCCATTAGGTATTGAGCGACGGCGTGGTAGGCCGGCAGCGAGGTCGGATCGATGGCGGCATTTTTGGGGGTAGGGAAGGACGCAAAGCGCACGATCACCATCTCGGCGGTGGGGTCGACATAAATGGTTTGACCGTGCACGCCGCGGGCGGCGTAGGCTTGATGCTCATTGTGACTGTGCCACCACATGCTGCGATAGCTCCAGCCTTGCAAATCTTTGTAGGGCGAGCGGGCAAACACCTCAGGGTCGCCACCTTGGGCGATGCTGTCGACCGCCGCTGCCGGAATGACTTGCTTGCCCCGCCACTGGCCTTGGTTCAACATCAGCTGGCCAATGCGGGCCATATCGCGCAGGCCGGCCACCAAGCCGCCCCCGGCGTAAGGGGTACCAATGGAGTCGACGGTGAAATAAGCACTTTGCTCTGCGCCCAGGGGCTGCCACAAACGCTGTGAAAGAAGCTCCGCGGGCGATTGGCCACTCGCCTTCGATATGATCCACCCCAGTGCATCTGTGTTAATGGTTTTATAGGCGAAGGCCTCGCCATGCTTAGCGCTGCTGCCTTTTTTAACCGTGGCCAAATACTCAAAGTATGAGCGCGGCCCCTGATAGCCTTTCGGTTTCGGCAGTGGGCTGGCGGCGCGAGTGTAGAGCCAGACATCGGCCTTGGGGTCGGAATAATCCTCGCTGTATTGTAGGCTGGTGGTCATATCCATGACCTGGCGCACACTGGCATCGGCAAAGGCGCTGGTGGCCAGCTGCGGCAAGAGGCTGGCGACGCTCGCGTCTGGGTCGAGGGTACCCTCGGCCACCAGGATCTCCGCCAGCAAACCTATGATGGATTTGGTCACCGACATCGCGGCATGCTTGCCCTGCTCATGCAAACAGCCGGAATAGTACTCATACACCACCTTGCCTTGATGCATGATCAGCAAGCCATCGGTGTAGTTGGCGTCGAGGGCCTGGCGCCATGTCATCTGCTGTTGTTGGCCTAGCGGTTGAAAGCGCACGTCATCGATGCCGTGATTGAGCTTGGTGGTGAGTGGTTGCGGCGCTTTGACACCGCGGCTGACTTCGACGGTGGGCATCAGTTGCTGAAAGTGACACACACTCCAGCGCAATTTGGGAAAGGAAAAATAATCACTATCCGTGCCGCGTATCAGCTTATCGCTGGGCGGCGGAAAGCCTTGCATCCAGCCCAGCAGGTTCGGGTCGGATTGTTGCGCCGTTAGAGTTTGCAGGGGTTGCGTATCAGCGATAATCGGCGCGCTCAATGCGGCCAATAACAGGGCGAGATAGCGGAGTTTCATAACGCCAAGATCCATTTGTGATGATGGAACTTACGCTACTGTGGGCTGTGCCATTTGGCAATGGCAAGGTGAAAGCATACTGACCCCGAAGGGTCAGTATGCTTAGTCGAGCAGGCTGATCAGACTGGCAGCAAAGGCATCGCTCATGGCATCGGCTAAGCGCTGGGCAGCACTTTGACGCGCCATATCGTAAACCCCAGACACCCCTTTCGCACGCTCGCTAAATACCGACAGCACCCGGCCATTGCCATCGACAATGCGCACCCGGCAATCAGCAAAGACGTAGTGGGACTGGTTTTTGTAGCGGCCACTGATATCGGCTTCTAACTCAAAGGTCAGATCCGCACCGTCGGCTTGAATGCGCAGGCCTTGCTTGGTCAGCGCTTCAATGACTGACGTCTCCAGCTTTTGGGCATCGCGATCTCGCACCACCACAGCGACCTGCAATTCACCAATTAAGGCAAAAATACGCTGCTGCAGTTGCTGCAACTCATCCGCTAACGGCTCGCTGCGGCGGCTGGTCGAGACAAACGCCAGCTGCTCAGCCAGTTGGCGGCGCTGCTCAAACAACGGCATCGCCGGCAATAGCTGCTGCAAACGCTGCAAGCGATTGCCTTGCGGCTGGCTAGCGGCCAAAGGCTGTAGCTTTGCCTCGACATCGGCAATGCGCTGTCTCAGTCGTGCTGCCGCTGCACTGCGATTCAACTCGGCCAGGGCATAGGCATACTGGCGACCGTTAAACTGGCCGCTGTACTGCTCGCTGATGCGAACTTCATCCAGCTCAACGGGTTTGATTTGACTGCGCACTTGCTGACGTACCACGCGCTCGACTTCGGTCTCGCGACCGGTGCCGCTGCGTTCGGTGACGCGGTTGTCAAAGTCACCGCTGATGGTGACTTTTAGCTGGCTGACCAGATCGGCACGGGCTAAGTCTGCCGCGCGTTGCTGTGCTTGTACTGGATCACCGTAAACTTCCATACTGCCAACGCCATAGGCGAAGCCAGCACGCTGCGGCGCTTGCTCGACCCACATCGGCAGGTCGGTGCTGCGCCCAGCGTCGTGGCTGGGCTGGCTGCTGCAGCCGGCGAGCATTAAGCCGCCGGTGAGCGCCAGCAGTATGGCTCGTTTAGAAGCCAAACGAGTTCTTCTCTTGCAGTTTTTGGATCTTCTTCTGACCGTTCCAAACTTCACGGTTGGATTGCATGTCGATCAGCTTCATATCGACTTGGTAGAAGGTCACACGATCGTTGCCAACCTGGTCAACGATGGAGTTGATGCTGCCCGACAGCGCAAAGTCAGAGGCGTTTTCTTGGCCCATTTCTTTGGCGTTGTGAGCGTTCAGCTCCTGGTCGCGACGCTCTGCACGAATGGCTTCACGCTCAGCACCGCCGGCGACGAAGTCGGCACGGCCAGAGCGAATGATGGCGCGCTTAACGTCGTTGACGAAGGTGTCGACGGCGATGTGCTCGTGCGACTTGTTAGAAATACGAGAAATGATGATGGTAGGACGACGCGTGTGGTTCTGCGAGAAGTCACGCGCCCATGGGAACGACATCATATCGTCGATCATTTCGTTAGCGACCAGCTCTGAGTCTTTGGCATTCCAGCGGTCAGACAGAGCGATTTCAGTGCTGGTATCGACGCGCGATACCTTGGTTGCGCAACCGCTGCTCACGGCCAGTGCTGCCCCTAACAGGGTCAGAGTCGTCAGGCGGGTAATGTTCAATGGCATAACAAGTCTTCCTTAATTATCAGCGGTCTGTAAAACGGGTTCTGCAGCTGCCTCGGGCGCGGCGGCACCGGTGACAGCCTTGGGGAGAGAACGTACACGCCAGAGACGCATGTCACCAGCTTTGACGTCCATGGTAATGCTGTTGCGGTGGAATTGCTTACCGTGCAACTGTGAGTTCAGCTCCAGCTCATGCTGACCCGGCTCAACCAGTACGCGGCGCACACGAATGTCTTGTGGCAACAGCAACCAGTTGCGGGTTTCCGCGGCGTCTGTCAGCTGCGCCGTCAGCTTGCCAACGCTGCCAACCACGCTTAAAAAGCCACCGGCTTTGCCCACGGTATCGGCGGTCATGCCTTTCAGCACAGCACGGGCCAGTGCCAGCTGGATGTCGGTGGAGGAGCGCGTCATTTGCTCCTGAATGCCCATTTGTGCCGGGTTAGAAGCTTTGATCAGGTCACTGCTGTTGCCGTTGACCATTAATACCGAGCGTCCCAGTGGCTTGACCGGGCGGTAATAAGGCACGGTTACACGGGTGGAGCCGCCAATGGCGTTGATCACGCCCAAATCAACCGCGGTGTCCCACAGTGGGCCCAGGGTTTGAGTTTTGGTAAAGCTGTTCAGCGCAATGCCAACTTCCATCGCGTTCAGGTAGTTAGCCAGGGCATCAACAAAATTTTTGTCGGCATACAGCAAATAGAACCAGGCCAGCTGGTAGCGATCGGTGGCGAAGGCGTACGGCGTCAGCTCCAATGCTTTCAGCGTTGGGTTGGCCGATAGGCTCAGGTTCATTTCGCGACGTTGCGGTGCCAGGCCTTTGTGCTCCAGTACCACCAGTTGAGCGAAGTCATCGCTGAGCCAGCGCTTCAGCTCGGCCCTGCGCTTTGGCGACAGCTTGTCTTTGCGTGCTTTGCGCGCTTTGGTGGTGAGGCCATCTTTGTACATCATGCGAATGGCGTCGAACCAGGCTTGCTCGGTCATTTCCTCATCCAGACGGAACTGCTTAACAAAGCCACCTTCGTAGCTTTTCGCTGCTTTTTCATAGCTGATACGGGCGTTGTCGTATTCGCCATTCATTTCAAAGCTGATGCCGGTGAGGTAATGCGCCATGGCATCATCGCGGTATTGCAGCTGGTCCATATCGACCAAGTTGCCTTGCAGCTTTTCAAAGATTTTCAGAATTTTGTTGAACAGCTGATCGTCTTTTTCAGCCTGCTCGGCGTAGGTGCCTTTGCGCGTATTCAGGTCGTTTAGGCGAATGATCAAACGACGAGATTCGATGCGTGCGCCTTCCAGGGCGGCCAGGTATTCCGTGCGGGTTTGCGCTTGTTGCGCCAGGCCAAAGTAGTTCAGTGCTTTGTAGTAGTTGATGTAAACCTTTTCAAAGTCAGCACCACTGTAGGGCCCCTGACGTGGGTTCGACATCATCACCGCCATGGTGTCGGTAACGCTGGTGGTTTCTAGGTCTTCCGCAATACGACCGGCTTTTTCCAGTAACTCGTTACTGGCGGCAAAGTCGTTCTGCAGATGCTTAACCACGCCCAGCTCTAAGTGATACAGCAAGCGGTCGTCGCCTTCGGCATCGAGCGTCTTTTTAAAGCTGGCTTCCGCCGCCACGTATTGGCCTTGTTCCACTTCCGACAGTGCTTTTTCGACGCCCTTGCCATAGGTGGCACAACCACTGGCCATCAGACCGAAACCGGCGATCACCAGCGTGCGTTTTACAGTAGAGAAAAAGCGGGAAGAAGGTTGGGTGTTAGACCCATCGATAGCAGTATGCAAAACAGCAACTCCCTATGCTCAGAAAAAAGTGGCGGCAGTTTAACCTGAGCATTTGGCAAATGCCAAGATAGGCGGATGTGGTCTTGGCTATGACGCGACGTTTTGTGATCAGCTGCGCAGGATGCCTTCTGTTTGGTAATAAAAAGCCCCACTGACATCCGTGCCAGTGGGGCCTTTTCAGCTAGGGCGCTGTTTAAATCGATTAACCGCAGTCTAACGATGATTGAATGGCCATTCAATTATAAAAATCTATGGCATTCATCCCACGTTAGTGGATGAAAATCATTCGCTTTTATCCGCCGGGCTACCCAAGATGCGCAGCGGCTGCTCGCCTTCATCGAACACGGCTTTGCCACCTTGCGGTGTTACCCGGGTAGCCAACTCCGCTGCTTGAGCGTCTTCGTGCTGTTGCTCGCGACTGGTTTGGCTGAAGCCGCAGTCGATGCACTCACGCACGTCATCGCCATCGTCATTGCGGAACATCACGATGCGATCCATGGCGGCGCACTTGGGGCACACGGCCCCAGCGATAAAGCGACGTTTATTCATCAGGCGGCGTTCTCCTCGACAATGCCACTGTGGCGTAGCAATGGCTCTACTGACGGCGTACGACCGCGGAAAGCGCTGAACAGTTCCGCCGCTTCACGGCTGCCGCCGTTGGCCAGAATCTGATCGCGAAAGCTAGCGCCGGTGGCAGTATTAAAGATGCCTTCTTCTTCAAAGCGCGAATAGGCATCCGCACTTAACACCTCGGCCCATTTATAGGAGTAGTAACCCGCGGCGTAACCGCCCGCAAAGATATGGCCAAAGCCATGCTGGAAGCGGTTGCAGTCGGCGACGGGCACGACGGCTACTTGCTCACGCACCTGATCGATGATGTCTTGCACGGCGATGCGGTTGTCATCGCGGTATTCGTGGTGCAAGCGGAAGTCGAACAAAGAAAACTCCAGCTGGCGCATCATCATCATGGCGCTTTGGAAGTTCTTGGCGGCTAGCAGCTTGTCGAGCAGCGCCTGTGGCAGCGGCTCACCGGTTTCATAATGACCACTGATAAACGCCAGCGCTTCTGGCTCATAGCACCAGTTCTCCAGGAACTGGCTGGGCAGCTCGACGGCATCCCAAGCAACACCGTTAATGCCACTTACTGCCGCCACGTCGATTTGGGTCAGCATATGGTGCAAGCCGTGGCCAAACTCGTGAAATAAGGTGGTCAGCTCGTCGTGGGTCAGCAAAGCGGGCGTATCGCCAACGGCGGGGCTGAAGTTGCACACCAGATAGGCCACTGGCAGCTGCAAGCCATTGACGGTTTGGCGACGAATGCGGCAGTCGTCCATCCAGGCACCGCCGCGTTTTTTCGCACGGGCATACAGGTCGAGGTAAAAAGCCGCCACTTGCTGGCCGTCTTTTAACACGTGGAAGAAGCGCACATCCGGGTGGTAGTTATCGAACTCGCTTTGCTCTTCGAAGGTCACGCCAAACAGGCGTGATACCACCTCAAACATGCCGCTCAGCACGCGGTCGATGGGCAAATAAGGGCGAATGTCTTCTTGGGAAATGGCGTAGCGCTGTTGGCGCAGTTTTTCGGCAGCGTAGGTTACGTCCCACGGCTGCAGTTCGGTCAGACTTAACTCAGCGGCAGCAAACTGCTGCAGCTCGGCAAACTCTTTTTCCGCCTGAGGCTTACTGCGGGTGGCCAAGTCGTTGAGGAAGGTCATGACCTCATCGGCGCTGGCAGCCATCTTGGTGGCGACGGAATATTCGGCATAGCTGTCAAAGCCCAGCAGCTGTGCCAGTTCAAAGCGCAGTTCAAGGATTTCATCCATGATGGCGCTGTTGTCGAATTCACCGCCATTGGGGCCCAGTTCCGAGGCGCGGGTGATAAAGGCGGTGTACACCTCTTCACGCAGTTGGCGGTCATCGGCGTAGCTCATGATCGGCAGATAGGCTGGCGCGTCCAAGGTGATGAGCCAGCCATCTTGGTCTTGCTGCTGGGCTAGTTGTGCCAGCAAGCCTTTGGCGCTGTCGGGCAGTCCAGCCAATTGGGCTTCGTCGCTGATGTGTTTGTTCCAAGCTTGGGTGGCATCGAGCACGTTTTCACCAAACTTGCTGGTCAGCTCAGACAAGCGCTGTTTGATTGCACCAAAGCGACGCTTGTTGTCGTCGTCTAAATCGACACCCGCCAAGCGAAAATCGCGCAACGCGTGCTCAATGGCGGTTTGCTTGGCTTGGCTTAACCGCTCGAACTCGGCTGAATCGCGTACCGCTTGGTAGGCGTCAAACAAAGCACGGTTTTGGCCCATTTCGGTGCTGTACTGGCTGAGCAAAGGCAAGCAAGCGTTGTAAGCATCGCGCAGCTCATCTGAATTCATGGTGCCATTTAAGTGGCCCACGGGTGACCAAGCTTGGGCCAGCTCGTCTTCCCATTGCTCTAATGGGGCGAGCAGGTTGTCCCAGCTGGCGTCAGGCTGACTGGTGAGCAGGGCATCAATGCGCTGACGGTTTTTTTCTAACAGTTGTTCAATGGCGGGCTGAATGTGCTCTGGGCGAATGGCCGAGAACGGAGGCAGTGTGTGCGACTGCAGTAACGGGTTACTCATGAGTCGTTCCTAAAATTTGGCATCGTTACTGTTATTGGGTCAAATAGCGGAAATTCAAATCAAGAGACAACAGTGATGGCGGATATTCGCAGTTATCAAGGCATGGCGCCTTTGTTTGGCGAGCGTGTTTTTGTGGATCGTACGGCGGTGGTAATCGGCGATGTCAGCATTGGCGATGACAGCTCAGTTTGGCCGCTAGCCGTGGTGCGTGGCGACATGCACCATATTCGCATCGGCGCCCGCACCAGTGTGCAAGATGGCGCGGTGTTGCACATTACCCATGCCAGTGACTACAACCCGGGTGGCTACCCATTGGAAATTGGCGATGACGTGACCATCGGCCACCAAGCCATGCTGCATGGCTGTCGCATTGGCAGCCGGGTGTTGATCGGTATGAAATCCATGATTATGGATGGCGCTGTGGTGGAGGATGAGGTCATCGTGGCCGCTGGCGCCGTGGTCACACCGGGCAAGGTATTGGAAAGCGGCCATTTGTATGTTGGCAGCCCAGCGAAAAAGGCCCGCCCGATCACAGACAAAGAGCGCAGCTTCTTCACTTACGGTGCTGGCAACTATGTGCGCCTAAAAGATAAGCACCTGGCCGAGGGTTACGACCAAGCATAAAAAAAGCCGCGAGGCGGCTTTTACTGAGAGGCGTTTAAGCGGCGTAGCGCTGGCGTAAGGCGTTAATGCGCTGATCCAGTGGCGGGTGGCTGGCCATTTGGGCGGCCAGTTTGCCCTCGCCGCGAATACCAAAGGCCACCAGCTCACCGCTCAAGTCGGATGGCTGATCGTAGCTTTGCTGCAGCGCTGCCAAAGCGCTAATCATGGCAGCCGGGCTGACCAGCTCGGCACCAGCCTGGTCGGCACGGTACTCACGGCGGCGGCTAAACCAGGCGACAATGGTCGAGGCCAAAATGCCCAGAACTAACTGGGCGATCATGGTGACTACAAAAGATGCAAAGCCAGGGCCGTCTTCGTTTTTCAATATTACCCGGTCAACAAAGTTGCCGATGATGCGGGCAAAGAACATAACAAAGGCGTTCACCACGCCCTGAATCAGTGCCAAAGTGACCATATCACCGTTGGCGACGTGGCCGATTTCATGGCCCAGCACGGCTTTGACTTGCTCTTTGTCCATGCGCTGCAGCAAACCGGTAGAAACGGCCACTAAGGCATCGTTTTTATTCCAACCCGTGGCGAAGGCATTAGGCGCATCGGAATGGAAAATGCCCACTTCCGGCATGCCAATACCGGCTTTGTCGGCCAGCTCTTTCACGCTACTAACCAGCCACTGTTCGCCAGCATTTTGCGGTTGGTCGATGATTTGCACGCCCATCGACTTCTTCGCCATCCACTTGGAGATCAGCAGTGACACGAAGGAGCCGGCCATGCCGAACACCAAACAAAAGATCATCAAGTTGGTGAGGTTCAGGCCGCCACCGGATTGCTCCAGGTAGCTGCCCACACCCAGCACCGATAAGACCACGCTGGCAACGAGAATGACCGCCAGGTTAGTCGCCAAAAATAGAACAATACGCAGCATCAGCGCGTCCTCCAGTTATCACAGTTGTTGTGCTATAGCGCCAATATTGTGTTTTTTACGCCAAAATCAATGCAGCAGTGTGTCAGGAATTGTGCGATTGAAGTTTGGCTTGGGCCGGCCGTTAACAAGAGTATCAGTGTTAGCGGCAGCGCTCCGTTGTGGTTGCTATGGCTGCTATGGAAAAGGACACAAGGATGAAACTTGTCAGCACACAGTTCGCACTCGCTCGTCCGCTAACGTCGACACCCATCGCGCAGCCCCAGGCAGCACCTCGGGTTCAGTTGGAGCCCTCGAAGGCAGAATCAGAACCAGCGCCGCCATTACTGGAGTCACCAAGGTCGTATGTGCAGTGGCAGCAACGCGACAAGGATGGCGTCGCACTGCGCTCAGACCTTAGCCGCATGCCCAAACTGAGCGATGCTTGGAGTCAAGCGGCGACGGGCAGTGGCCGCGGGCACAGTGATATTAGCCGCTATCAATACGCTTCCTTGCTGCCCGATATGGACGGTCAAATTGAGCAACCTCAGTGGCTGCTGCGTACTGAGGAGCAAGCGCTGGACATCAACCTGACACTGCGCTCCGGGCGCCAGGTGTCGCTGCAGTGGCGGCACGAGAGCGGTATGGTGGAAGCCAGCGTGAATGGTCAAAAGCAGGGCATGAAGGCTGAGCGCACGTCCTTTGATAGCCACATTTCAGCGCCGTTAAGCGACGCAGAGCAGCAGCAATTGGCCGAGCTGATGCAGCGCATCGACGGTTTGGCCAGCGAGTTAGAGCAAGGCAACTTTGACTTGAGCAAATTGGGCCTGATGGAAGGGTCGCAGCTGGCGTCGTTGCGTATTCAGTTCAGTAACGACAGCGGCCAAAAACTGGAGCTTGAGTTCCAGCAAGATGAGCAGCAGCGCCAGCTCAAACTTGACTGGAATGGCCATCAGCTGGATTTAACCGTTGCCACGGCCGGCTGGGGCAGTGCGCTTAACGCTGAGCAGTCAGCCGCCAGCCTGCAGCAATATTTGCAGCTAATTGATTCAGGCTTAAGCGATGGCAAGGTCAAAGATGGCGTGCGTGACCGTGATGCCGTGAGAAACATGGTGGCGCAGGCGTTTGAACTGCTGCAACAGCCCACAGTTGCAGGAGGTTCGCTGGATCGTGGCATCGTAGCGATGACCGGTGCGGCGCAAAGCTTGATGACCGGCGTGGCGGATTTTTCGTTGCACTATCAATCCCCCGCTGAGCGCCCGAACCCAGACCCCAGCAAGCGCCATGAAAAGGTCGCCACCGAGCTGCAGCTGCAACAGCACACCGAGGTGAAGCAGCAAGGCTCACAGTTGCAGCTACGTCAGACCCAGTTATACCAGCTCGATGCCAGTTTTTATGAGGCCGCACCTGGGCTCGATGCGCCAGATTTCGGCAGCCAGAGCTATCGCTACGTGACTCTGTCGCAGCGCAGTGAGCGCATGGTTGAGGCGGATTACCAGCAAGGCCAACTGCAGCGTTTGCAGGCATTGGATGACTACCAATGGCAACAGCGTGAGCAAACCTACCTAGCGGATGAGCTAGTGGCCGACGAACAGCGTGGCGACCATCAACAACACCTTCATGAACTCACCGAGTTGGTCGCCCGCCAGCACCAGCCAGGCAAGCCCCTCAACCGCCAGCTGGTAGATGATTTGTTGGGCACTCTGGTGCTGCAGCCTCCCAAAGCCGCCATTGCAGGCCGCCTTGAGCACTGAACCCTTCCAACCGACCTTATACAGCACGTACAATGGGCGCCGTCCCAAGGGGTGGCTACGGCCTGAGATGCTGCTTTAAGCGGCAAACCCTGGAACCTGATCCGGTTAATACCGGCGTAGGAATGGGCCGCGGGTTATCGGTTCGCCGAAACACCGCTTCACCGTCTTCGCCAGCTGTTCTGTCTGGCCTACGCTCAACCGGATTTCTTTGTTAAGTCGCCTGCTTGGCAGGCAGAATAAGGAATCCAACCATGTTTGCACGCAAGCCCCTCGCCCTGATGGTGGCCCTGACGCCTTGCTTTTCGCCCGCTTTGACACAGGCCGATGAGGTCACACTTGAGCCCGTCAAAGTCAGTGCCGATTTTCGCCAAAACGATGTTCAAACCCTGCCTGAAGCCGTCACTGTGGTCTCTGGCCAGCAGGTCGAGCAGCGCTCGGCGCAACACTTGGAGTCGGTACTGGCGCTGGCGCCCAATGTGAACGTTGCCGCTGGCGCATCGCGCGGACGTTTTTTGCAGATTCGCGGCATTGGCGAGCGCAGTCAGTTTGTCGACCCAGTGAACCCGTCTGTGGGCCTGATGATCGACGGCATCGACATGACCGGCTTGGGAGCGGTGGCGAGCTTGCTCGATGTTGAGCAAGTCGAAGTCCTGCGCGGCCCGCAAGGCACGCGCTTTGGTGCTAACGCGTTGGCAGGCATGATCAACATCACCAGCACGGCGGCCAGTAAGAAACGCTCGGGCTATTTAAAAGCCCACGCCGGTAACTACGCCAGCCGCTCGCTGGAGGGGGCGGTAGGCGGCAGTCTGAGCGACAACGCCCAAGGGCGTTTGAGCGCACGCACCTTCGTCTCTGACGGCTACGTCGACAATGAGTTTCTCGACCGTGACGATACCCAGAATCTGAGCGAAAAACTGCTGCGCTTGAAGTTAGCGATGCAGCCCGATGCCGCCAGTGAAGCACGGCTGACTTACCTCTATGCCGATATCGACAACGGCTATGACGCTTTTAATTACGACAACGACCGCACTAGCTTGGCCGATGACCCCGGCACCGATGCTCAACAAACGCAGGCGCTGGCACTGGCCTATGAGCGCCAGTTGAACTCAGCCGTGCGCCTAGAAACCCTGCTCAGTGGCAGCAGCAGCGACAGCGAATACAGCTACGACGAGGACTGGGCGTATAAGGGCATTCACCCGGATGGTTACAGCTCGTTTGATGAATACTTGCGCGATTATGAGCGCTTAAGCGCTGATTTGCGCCTGCTATCTGGAGCCGATGGCCGCTTGTTTGCCAACAGCACGGACTGGGTCGTTGGTCTCTATTTGATGCAGCGCGATGAAACCCTGACGCGCAATTACACCTACAACGATGGCCCCTACGACAGTGATCTGGCGGTGCGCTCGGCTTCTATGTACGCTGAAGCCAGCACGGCTTTTAGCCCGCTGGTCAGCCTTACCTGGGGCGCGCGTGCGGAGCGCTGGCGCAACGATTTTAGCGACAGTGCCGAGGTTGCCGCCGATGACAGCGAAACCCTGTGGGGTGGCAAGCTCACACTCGATGTACTGCTGTCGCCACAGCATATGGGCTACGCCTCACTGGCACGTGGTTATAAGGCCGGTGGCGTCAATACCGACCCGGACATCAGTGAAGACAATCGCACCTTTAATACTGAGGTCAACTTCACCACCGAGCTGGGGCTGAAGTCGAGCTTGCTGAATGATCGTCTGACCACGCGGCTGGCGGCGTTTTATATTCAGCGCCGCGATCAACAGGTGAAAAGCTCCTACGCCATTCAAAATGATGACAACTCACTGACCTTTCAGGATTACCTGGCCAATGCCGCTGAGGGCCGCAACCAAGGGGTGGAGCTAGAGGCCAATTGGCGTGCCCATGAGCAGCTTGATCTGGCGTTGAGTGCAGGCTACTTGGATACCGAATTTGTTGACTATACCTACCAGACGGATGGCGGTGAGTTCAGTAAAGACGGCCGCAGTCAGTCGCATGCACCCGAATACAGTGTGGCCGCGGCCATGACGTATCGCTTTGCACCCGCCTGGTCGTTGCTGGTGGAAAGCGAAGCCAAAGACGCATTTTACTTTTCGGACAGCCACGATGAACGCTCCAAATCTTATGTGTTGTGGCATGCGCGCTTGAGCTATCAGTGGCAACAATTGGAGCTGGCGCTGGCCGGGCGCAATTTAACTGACGCTGAGGTAGAAACCCGTGGCTTTGGCGGCTTTGGTAATGATCCGCGTGATGGCTATGCCAGCAGCCACTATGTGCAACTGGGTCAGCCACGCTTGGTTATGGCGGAAGCCAAATACAGTTTTTAGGAGAGCGCGATGCAAATCTCGGTAGAAATCAGCAAATACCCGCTGGCGGATGATTATATTCCCGCCATTAAAGCGTTTATCGATCGCCTTAATGCCATCGATGGCCTGACGCTGGTGACGAATACCATGAGCACCCAAGTCTTTGGTGAACATGAGTTGGTGATGGATACGCTGAAAGCAGAAATGCTGCGCAGCTGGCAAGAATTCGGTAAGTCGATTTTCGTGTGCAAGTTTATCGGCGCCAATCTCGACCCGGCGACCAAGCCCCACGGCTAAGGAAAGAATATGGAGTCAATTTGGCAAGGTGTGCTCAGTGGCGCAGCAGTGATGAGTCCCTGGGAAGTGGTCGCCGTGGCGTTGGGCATTGCCTATTTGGTGCTGGCCATGCGCCAGAGTAACTGGTGCTGGTACGCCGCCTTTGGCAGCACCGCCATTTTTAGTTGGTTGTTTTGGGACGTCAGCCTAGTGATGGAGTCGGCGCTGAATGTTTATTACCTAGTGATGGCGATATACGGCTGGTGGGTATGGCGCAGCGGCGCCACCGCCAACCGTGAAACCCGCCCAGTGGTGAGTTGGGCCTGGCCACGGCACTTGGGAGTCATCGCCTTGGTGCTGGCATTGACGCTGGTCAGCGGTTTTTTGCTGGAACGCAACACCAACGCAGCGTTGCCTTACCTGGATTCATTCACTACTTGGGGCAGCGTTATCACCACCTTTATGGTGGCGCGCAAGGTGTTGGAAAACTGGCTCTACTGGCAGGTGTTTAACAGCTGCGCCATTGTCCTGTACCTGGATCGTG
Source organism: Bacterioplanes sp. (assembly GCA_965233665.1). GTDB lineage: Bacteria > Pseudomonadota > Gammaproteobacteria > Pseudomonadales > Oceanobacteraceae > Bacterioplanes. The sequence continues at coordinate 49,539 of CBDDTG010000042.1, forward strand.
AGCTGTATTTAACCGCCGTATTGATGGCGGTGTATCTGGTGTTGGCGGTGATCGGCTGGTTTATGTGGCGGCGCGACTTTCACCAGCAAACTGAGATGGTGGCCGCCTGATGCTGGCGTTATTGCAGCAGTGGCCGCAGTGGGGCTTTGGCCAGCCACCCAAGGCCGCCGAGGCGCTCCCCGGCGGCCTCACTAACCAATGCCTGTTGCTTGATATTCCGCCCAGCCGCTATGTGTTGCGCATGGAGGCGGGCAACAGCGAGCAACTGGGTATCAATCGCGAGGTAGAATATCGCATCCATCAGGCCGCAGCCGTCGACGGTTTAGTGCCACCGGTGCGCTTTCGCAGCCGTGATGACCAGTACTGGATTCGCGATTATGTGCGTGGCTGGCTGCTGCAGCCGGAGCAACTCGACGACGGTGTATTGCAGCAAATGGCGAGCTTGCTCAAACGCGTGCATCAGCTCAGTGTTAGCGGTATTCCTGAGGTCGATATCATCGCCAAAGGGGATTTGTATTGGCGCCGCATTTGCGCTCAGCGTACCCCAGGCCCTCGATTACGTGAACTGGTGGCAGATTTGCGTCGCCAGTTGCAGGGCTGGCCGTCACCCAAGCGCTGCATTTGCCATATGGACCCAACCTTGGGCAACTGGCTGAAAACCTCGGATGGCTGGCGCTTATTAGATTGGGAATATGCCGGCCTGGGTCATCCCTACTGGGATTTAGCCGCCTTGGTGCAGGATGCCAACTTAACCGATGATCAGGTGCAATGCTTGCTGCAGGCCTACGGCGCCAGTGATGACGATGCTTGGCAGTTTGCCTTGGCGCAGCTGCAGTTTATCGCCGCGCTGTGGTATTGCGCCCAGGGCATCTGGACGCAACTGGAGCTGGAGGCTTACCTGATTGGCGTTCAGGCGCTGAGCTGACGGCGTTGCAGTAACTTATCGCGCAGCTCCGCTGGGTCTTTTTGCAACGCCAACTCGCCTTGCTGCTGTTGCTGATGCTGTTGCGTCAGCAGGCGGCTAAGCCAAAAGCGCAACGCCGCGCCGCGCAGCACCAAAGGCCAGGCTAGCTGCTCTTCAGCGGTAAACGGACGTACCGACTGATAGCCGGCATGCAAGGCTTCTACCAGGCCGTCATACCATTGACCGCGCACATCGCTGCACCAATCGTTGGCCACAATGGCGAGGTCGTACAACCAAGCGTTCTGACAGCCGTTATACAGATCCAGAATGGCGCCGACTTGCAGGCCCTGGTCGGTATCTACAAACAGAGCGTTGTCGTGAAACATATCGCCGTGAATCCAGCCATGTGGCAACGATTGCCACAGCGGTTGCTGTTGCTGTTGGTACGCCACTTCATCGGCCAGTAGTTGCTGCTCTGCCTCAGATAAGTGCTGACCTAAGTTGGCATGGTTGGCTTGCCACCAGTCGAAACCACGTGGATCTGGGCGCTCAACCTCTAGGTCGTCGGCGGCCAAATGCAACTGCGCCAAGGTGGCGCCGATGGCGTGGCAGTGCTGAGCATTGGGCTGAGTAATATGATGGCCGTGCAGCAACGGGCACAAAATGGCTGGTTTGCCATGCAGCTGATGCAACCACTGACCTTGGCGGTCGGCAATGGGGGCTGGCACCAGCAAACCCTTTTCACCCAGGTGCACGGCAAAGCGAATAAAGTCTGCCACTTCATCGTTGTCGTGATGCTCAAAAATGGTGAGCACACACGCTTGCTGGCTGGCGGTGACAAAGTAGTTGGTGTTTTCAATTCCGGCTTCGATGCCTTTAAAAGACACCAAGGAACCCAGGTCGAACTGTGCCAGCAGGGCTTCGATATCTGCTTGGCTTAAGCTGGTATAAACCGACATAACTGCTCTTATTTGCGGCTAAACAAAGGCGTTGCTGGCTTACCAGCGAAAGATCACCCACTTGGGTGCCTGAATTTCAGGGTGGTCGCGGCGCACATAATCGCCATCGACGTTTTGATCGGGCACTAGGTAATAGGGCTTGCCCACTTTGGGCACGACCTTGATCTCGGTGATCTCGCCATTGACGCGATATTCGTAGAAAGTCTTATCGCCATCGTTGCGAATCACAACGGTTTCATCGCCCGGTGCGGCGATGGCAGTCAGTGGCAGCAGCGCAGCCAGGGTAATCAGACGGATTAAGTGCTTCATGATAGACTGCGCCTCATATTAAGCGGACTTGGTACATGTAACGCATTGTACGACGTAACGCTGCTGAACCCCAGTTTTCGCCGCAAGGACTAACGCTTCCATGTCGCATCCCGTAATTCTTGTTGATGGCTCTTCCTATTTGTTCCGGGCCTTTCACGCCATCCCTCTGCTAACCAACTCCTCCGGCCTGCATACCAATGCGGTGAAGGGCGTTATCAGCATGATCAAGCGCCTGCAAAAGGACTACCCAGGTTCACAGCTGGTGGTGGTGTTCGATGCCAAGGGCAAAACCTTTCGTAGTGACATTTACCCAGAGTACAAGGCGCACCGGCCACCCATGCCGGAAGAGCTGCGCGAGCAAATTGAGCCGATTCACCAAATTATTCGCGCCATGGGCTTGCCGCTGTTGATTGAAGAAGGGGTCGAAGCCGACGATGTTATTGGCACCTTGGCTAGCCAAGCGTTAGAGCATCAGCAGGATGTGATTATCTCCACCGGCGATAAAGACATGGCGCAGCTGGTGAATGAGCATGTTGCTTTGATCAACACCATGACCGACACCTTTATGGATGTGGACGGGGTGAAGGAAAAGTTTGGCATTCCACCTGAACACATCGTCGACTACCTGGCGCTGATGGGCGACAAAGTCGATAACATTCCGGGCGTGCCCAAAGTCGGCGAAAAAACTGCGGTTGGTCTCATTGCCGGCTTGGGCAGTTTGGAGTCGGTCTATGAGCGCTTAGATGACGTCAAAACCCTCGACTTTCGCGGTGCTAAAACCCTGGCGCCGAAACTCGAAGAGCACAAAGAGCAGGCGTTTTTATCGAAAGAGCTGGCCACCATTAAGTGTGATGTCGAGCTGCAGCACGGGCTGACGGAGCTGCATAGCCAGCCACAGGACGAAGCAGTGCTGCTGGACTGGTTCAAGCAATTAGAGTTTAAAGCCTGGATAGCTGAGCTGAGCTCCCAAGAAAGCGCAACGAATGCTGGTGAAGAAGAATCCACCCCCATTGCGATTGAAACCCAGTACGACATTATCTTTGCTCAATCCGAGCTGGATGCTTGGCTGGAGCGCCTCAAGGCCAGCGAGCTGTTTGCCTTCGATACCGAAACTACTTCTCTCAATTACAAGCAGGCCCGCATTGTCGGTGTGTCGTTTGCGGTTGAGCCTGGCAAAGCGGCTTATGTACCGCTGGCACACGATTACGAAGGCGCTCCCGAGCAGCTCGACTGTGATGCCGTGCTGGCACAGCTCAAGCCGCTTTTGGAAGACCCGCAGCTGAAAAAAGTCGGGCAGCATATGAAATACGATATGCACGTGCTCGCCAACCACGGCATTCAGTTGTGTGGTGTGGCGTTTGATACGCAGCTGGAATCTTATGTGCTGGATTCAGTCGCGACCCGTCATGATATGGACAGCCTGGCGCTCAAATATTTAGGCCATAAGTGCACCAGCTTTGAAGACATTGCTGGCAAAGGCGCTAAGCAAAAAACCTTCAATCAAATCGATATCGAGCAAGCTGGCCCCTATGCCGCCGAAGACGCCGACATTACCCTGCGCCTGCACCAGTTACTGTGGGCCAAGTTAGAGCAACAGCCGGCGTTAAAAAGCGTCTTTACCGACATCGAAATGCCGGTAATGCCAGTGTTGTGTGAAATGGAAGAAACCGGCGCCTTGATTGACCCGGACTTACTGCATCAGCAAAGCCAAACCATTGAGCAGCGCTTAGCGCAGCTGGAGCAGCAAGCGCACAACGAAGCGGGTGAAGTGTTTAACCTCAGCTCGCCCAAACAGCTCGGCACTATTTTGTTTGAAAAGCAGGAACTGCCCGTCGTTAAAAAGACGCCCAAAGGCGCGCCATCAACGGCAGAAGAAGTACTGGCGCAGCTGGCAGAGGAATACGAGCTACCGCGCTTGATCATGGAGCACCGCGGCCTGGCCAAGCTCAAAAGCACTTACACTGACAAACTGCCCAGCATGACCTTTGCCGACAGCAATCGTGTGCACACCTCTTATCACCAAGCAGTAACGGCCACTGGGCGGTTATCGTCCAGTGATCCGAATTTGCAGAACATTCCCATTCGCTCAGATGAAGGCCGCCGCATTCGCGAAGCCTTTGTTGCACCACAGGGTTACAAGCTCGTCGCAGCGGATTACAGCCAGATTGAGCTGCGCATCATGGCGCATTTATCGGGCGATGACGGCCTGCTCAATGCCTTTGCTGAAGGACGCGATGTGCACCGTGCCACCGCTGCCGAGGTATTTGAAGTAACGGAAGCTGAGGTCAGCGATAACCAACGCCGCAGCGCCAAAGCCATTAACTTTGGCCTGATCTACGGCATGTCGGCCTTTGGTTTGGCGCGTCAGCTGGGCATTAGCCGCGGCGAAGCACAGCGGTATGTTGATTTGTACTTTGAGCGCTATCCGGGGGTGCGCCACTACATGGACAACACCCGAGAGCAGGCCAAAGAGCAGGGCTATGTTGAAACCATCTTCGGCCGCCGTTTGTATTTGCCGGACATTCGCTCGCGCAACGTCGGTCGTCGCCAACACGCTGAACGCACCGCCATTAACGCCCCCATGCAAGGCAGTGCCGCCGACATCATCAAGCGTGCCATGGTGGCGGTGCATCAGTGGCTGCCAAGCTCAGGCTTTGATGCCCGCTTAATCATGCAGGTGCACGATGAACTGATTCTGGAAGTCAAAGCCGAGCAGGCTGAGGCCTTGGCTGAAGCACTGAAGCAGCAAATGCAAGATGCCGCTGAGCTGAAAGTACCGCTGCTGGTAGAAGCCGGCGTCGGCGATAACTGGCAGCAAGCGCACTGATAGGGCTGGATTTGGGAGTCGATAAAAAAAGACCCGGGCGCCATTGGGGGAGCGACCGGGTCAACTTCGGGTCATTGGGGAAGACCGAAGGTACAACTACATCATGGAACCAAGAGAGAATAAAAAACGGCTTTTCAACATGCCCGATGGGCATATTTCCAATGTAGACAATGCGGCCAGAAGCGTGGCCGCAAATGATAGAAAATTAGAATGTCGCAGGATCGTTAGCTGACTTTGTTTGAAAAACGATCAATCCAGTAGATGATCCGGCAGCGGGGGAATGAAGTCGTCGTCTTCGCCTTCGTCGTCCGCCAGCAGCCAGCCATTAAGGGTTTGCTGCAGCAGTTTCAGGCCATCGCCGGATTGCGAAGAAAAGGTCTGCGCCGTCATTGGCGTGTTGTAGCTCTTTAGTGCCTTTTTTACTTGCAACAGGGCCGCTTGTGCGGGGCCGCGCTTGAGTTTATCGGCTTTGGTCAGCAAGACATGCACCGGCATATTGGCGCCTGTAGCCCAATCCAGCATGGCGACGTCAAACTCCTTCAGTGGATGACGAATGTCCATCAGCAGAACCAAGCCCACCAGCGACTCGCGCTTATCCAGATAAAACCCCAGCTCCTTTTGCCATTCGTTTTTCTTGGCGACGGGCACTTTGGCGTAGCCGTAGCCTGGCAGATCGACCAGCGCCAGCGGGGTATCGGCAATGCGAAAAAAGTTAATCAACTGAGTGCGGCCGGGCGTTTTACTGGTGCGCGCCAGTTTTTTGTTGCCGGTCAAACAGTTTAAGGCGCTAGACTTGCCAGCGTTAGAGCGACCAGCAAAGGCCACTTCGCGGGCGATGTCCGTCGGGCACTGACTAAGACGTGCAGCGCTCATTTCGAAGTGGGTGTTGGTATAGGTCAATGAATCCGGCTTTGACATGGGGTAAACGTAATGACCGTCTGGTAGTTAATGTTTATAATGGCGGGCCTTTGGATGACGCTCCTAGTCTATCACAGAGCGCTGAGTTCGAGGCGACGCTATTTTCAAATCCGAAAATTGAGCAGAGAGAGACTCACAATGATGAAAAAATTAACTGTGATAGCGGCCCTGTCAGCTGCCGCCCTAAGCGCCAACGTGCAGGCCTTCGATGTGGATGCCAAGTACAAGCAGGCGTGTGCTGCGTGTCATGCTGCTGGTGTTGCCGGTGCCCCTAAGTCTTTCGATAAGGCCGCTTGGGAGCCACGTCTGGCCCAAGGCATGGACACACTCGTTGCCAGCGTCACCAACGGCAAAGGCGCCATGCCACCGCGCGGTTTGTGCATGGACTGTACGCCTGAGCAGTATCAGCAGCTGATCAACTACATGGCTGCGCCGAAATAACAGAAGAATTCACTTACAACCTGGATCTGACGATGAAAAACCTGTTGATTAGCCTGATAGTTTCTGCCGGACTGGTGTCCGTGGCTCACGCTGGTGATGCTGAAGCCGGGAAAGCGTTGTCTGCTACCTGTGCCGCTTGCCATGGTGCTGACGGCAACAGCCCCTCGCCAGCGTTCCCTAAAATCGCTGGCCAGGGTGAGCGCTACCTAATCAAGCAGATCACCGAAATTCGTGACGGTGTTCGTCCGGTCCCGACCATGCAGCCGTTCGTGATGAACCTGACGGACGAAAATATTGCTGATCTGGCCGCCTACTTCGCTGAGCAAACGCCTACCAGTGGCGGTGCAAAAGAGGAGTTGGTCGACTTAGGTGAGCGTATTTTCCGTGCCGGTATTGAAGAGAAAGGCATTCCTGCTTGTCAGGCATGTCACTTGCCGGATGGTAGCGGCATGGAGCTGGCTGGTTTCCCGCGCCTGGCAGGTCAGCACGATCAGTACACGGCCCTGCAGCTGCATAACTTCAGCTCAGGTGAGCGCAACAACGACCAAGCGGCGATGATGCGCACCGTGGCTGAACGCATGCACGACAAAGAAATCGAAGCGGTTTCGTCGTACATTCAGGGGCTGCGTTAATCGCACCAGTAAAAAAAGCGACTTCGGTCGCTTTTTTTATGTCTAGCAGGCGTGCTTGCGTTTCTTTGCGCCACCTCAGTGGGCGCTATGGAACCTTTGTGCAACAATGCGCTCTGTCTTTACTTGATCAATCAAGGCTGGAGTTTAGGGATGTTATCTCGAATTAAAGTATGGTTGCTGGCGACCCTGGCAACAGTAGCAATGTCTGCCCAGGCAGCAGATTACGAAGCAGGCAAGCACTACATAGTATTGGATGAGCCAGTGCCAGTGCAGCAAAACGGCAAAGTCCATGTTGAAGAAGCCTTTTGGTATGGCTGTCCTCACTGCTTTCACTTAGAAAGCGTGTTGTCGCCCTGGAAGAAGCAATTAGCGGATGACGTGCAGTTTACCGGCGTTCCAGCCATGTTCGGCCGTCAATGGGTGGTGCATGCGCAGCTGTATCATGTTGCTGATGTGTTGGGTGTTCTGGATCAGGTGCACGAAGACATCTTCAATGCCATCAATGTGGGCGGTAAGCGTCTGTTGGACAAAGACGATCAACGTGATTTCTTGGTCGAAAAAGCCGGTATCAGCGCTGAAGACTTCAACAAAGCGTATGACTCCTTTACGGTGAAGAGCCGTATGAAAAATGCCGATCAGCGCATCCGTGCATTTAAGATCAGCGGTGTGCCAGCGCTCATCGTGCAAGGCAAGTACATCGTTACGGCACGTGAGGCCGGCAGCCAGGAAAACATGCTCAAGGTAGTGGATTACTTGATCGAACAGGAGCGCAGTGCGCTCTAATTCCTGCCCTGCAGTGCATTCTTCGCTGCGGGATTTTCTGGCGGCTACGGCCGCCAGCGAACACTCCTTGCGATTGCTGACCCTGAATATGCAGGTCGGCATTCACACTCGCGGTTATCACGACTACCTTCTCAAGAGCTGGCAGCACCTCTTGCCTTGCGCTCACAGACAACAAGCCCTGGTTGATATTGCCGAGTTGATTCGGCCGTTTGACATAGTAGCCCTGCAAGAAGCCGACGCCGGCAGCTGGCGCAGTCGGCGCATCAATCAGGTCGAATATTTAGCGCAACTTGCCGACTTCCCTCATTGGTATCAGCAAGTGAATCGCAACCTAGGGGCATTAGCGCAGCACAGCAATGGCTTGCTCAGTCGCTTGCCCATGCAGCAACTCAATCGCCATGCTTTGCCCGGTGCACTGCCCGGCCGTGGGCTGATGATTGCGCAGTTGCCGCTTCACAACCAGCAGGTGACCGTGGCGGTAACGCATTTGGCACTGGGCAAGCGAACGCAATTTGCGCAACTCGATTTTCTAGTGAACCAAGTGGCAGGTGCTGAACACTTGATCATCATGGGCGATTTAAATCAGGAGGCGGATGTTTTATTAAAACACAGCCCGCTCAAACAGCTGCGCCTGCAGCCATTGGCCCAGGCTTTGCCCACCTACCCCAGCTGGCGGCCGTTGCGCGGCTTAGACCACATATTTGTCAGCGAGCAACTGCAGCTGGAACATTTGGCCACCCTCCAGCACCCGCTTTCCGATCATTTGCCCGTCGCTGCGGCCATTCGTTTGGCCAGTACCTAGGGCACCTCTGAATAATTCTGCACAGCCCTGCGCGATTGCTGCAGGCTTTCAGAACAAGGCGGTGGTGGCAGGAAATGGCCAGCCCTTTTCAACATTGCCAACAACGTTATAAAGGCCTGCGGCCCGCGCCCTAAGGGGAGCGCCAGAGAACTCCAGCTCTGTGTCGCCGATTTTTGCTGTAGCCTTGCTAGAGCGGCAAACCGGCTTCGTGATCTGAAGCCCTCTGGCGATCCAGAGCGGGCACCGAATTATTCAGAGGTGCCCTGAGTCACACTGCCTCGGTCAGACTTACCTATAATGAGGCTGGCATTAAACACCCAAGGGGAAGGCTATGGCTGCAGGAGCGGGAGATTCCGCCCGTCGCTGGCGAGATAAGTACCTTGATCTGGTAGAAAGTCACGAACAGCTCAAACACAGCAGTGAAGAAAGCCAAGACCAGTTGCGGCGCGCGTTGGTCATGGTGTCGCTGTTGGCTGAGGGGCAGGAGTCCAGTGTTGATGCCGCTTTAGGGCATTTGCGCGAGGCGCTAAAGCCGGGCGCTCACGGCATGGAAAAAACCATGTCTGACCTCGAGCGAGCGGTGCGCCGTTTTGAGGATCAAAACAGCGCCCAAGCCGAAGTGCTACTGGGCGAGTTGTCTGATGTCGCCAAAAAGCTGGCCGATTGTCCACTTCCCAAACCGCTATTACGACGCATCAAAGAAGTGCGTAAGCAGGCGCAATCTGAGCTGCAAAACTGGTCGGGCTACATCAATCAGCTGCAAGCTTGGATGCAGATCCTCGGGGAGCTTGCGACCCTTGATGGCCAAGAGGAGGCCAAGTCGAAATGGTGGCAGCGCTGGTTTGCGCCTCGCTCTCAAGAGGGGGAGGAGCAACAAGAGGCTTCTCAGCATGTTCTGTCCGATGCGCCGATTCAGTTGGATCAAGCCACCGATGTTGCTCAGCATCAAGAGGGTGAGCCGGGCTTTTCTCATATTGCCGAAGAAGTATCGCAAACGCTGTTGAGTTTGCTGTCTCAGTTGGTGATACCCGAGCGGCTGAATACCTCCGCCAATGACCTGCAAGCACGGTTGAGCAAGGGCCTTAACTGGTACGAGCTGGTGCCGCTGCTAGAGGATACCGCCGAGTTCTTGATTGATTGTTTGGGCAGTGGCCAGCAGGAATTTGAGCGCTTCTTATCGAACCTGGATGAGCGCCTGCGCGCCATTCAGCTGTTGGTGACCGATGCCCACAGCGGACAGGCTGAGCGTGAGCGCGCCCGCCAAGATCTAGACGGCCTGGTGCGTGATCAAATTGCCGATATTCGCTCGGTGGTCACCGGTTCTCGCGACCTCGGTGAGCTGGGCTCCAGTGTGCGTGAGCATTTAACTTTGATCGTGCGCGCGATGGAAAAGTATCAAGAGGACGAGAGCGAGCGCGAGCAACGCTTAGCCGCCAAGTTAGAAATGCTGCAAAACCGGCTTGATGAAATGGAGAAAGAAGCCTCGGCGGCACGCAAAGTCATCGAGGAGCAAAAACGCCGCGCTACCCACGATGGTTTGACCGGCTTGCCAAACCGCGAGGCCTACACCCTGCGATTAGACCAAGAACTAAAGCGGCGCACGCGCTATGGCGGTGCGCTGACCATGGCGATTGCGGACGTCGATCACTTCAAATCCATCAATGATAACTACGGTCACTTAGCGGGGGACAAGGTATTGCAGTTACTGGCGCGAGCCATGCGCAAATACCTGCGCGATGTCGACTTTATCGCCCGCTACGGCGGCGAAGAGTTTGTCATTTTGATGCCAGAGACCAACGCCAGCGAGGCCATGGTCGCCACTGAAAAGCTGCGCCAGGCGATAGAAAAAGCGCCGTTTCATTTTAAGAAGCAGCCGGTGCCCATCACCATGTCGTTTGGCATTGCAGAGTTTCATGCAACGGAAGAGCCCGAAAGTGTGTTCGATCGTGCCGATAAGGCGCTCTACAAAGCCAAAGAGAACGGTCGCAATCAGGTGCAGTTAGGGGACGATAGCAAAGCCGCTCACTGAGCTTGAAATCGTCGCAGTCTTTCTTTATGGTTTCGTTTTTGTTTTTAATCGAAACCAAATATGGCTCGCGGACACACACTACAGCGCCGACAGCACATTCTTACGACACTGCAGCAAAGCGGTGAAGTCCAGGTGGATGCCCTAGCGGCCTCGTTAAACACCTCTGAAGTGACGATTCGTAAGGATTTAAAGGCATTAGAAAGCAGCGGGCTGCTGTTACGGCGTTACGGTGGCGCCGTTCCCATTCCTGGAGATTTGGCCCAGGGCGAAGTATCCAAGGTTTCGAATCGAAAGGTGGCGATTGCAGCGGCGGCCGCCCGCCGCATTCGCGACCATCAACGCTTGATTATCGATTATGGCTCCACCACGGCCGCATTGATTCCATATCTGGAGCACAAGCGCGGTTTGGTGGTGATGAGCAATTCCCTCGCCGTCGCCCGGCAGTTATTGGCGTTAGACAATGAGCCGACGCTGCTGATGACCGGTGGCACCTGGGATGCGCAGTCGGAGTCGTTTCAAGGCCAAGTGGCGGAGCAGGTGTTGGCCAGTTACGACTTCGACCATTTATTCATTGGCTGTGATGGCATCGATCTGCAGCGTGGCACCACCACCTTTAATGAACTGATGTCGCTGAGTCGGGCCATGGCTAAGGCGGCACGTGAAGTCGTGGTGTTGGCCGAGTCTGACAAAATCGGCCGTCGTATTCCTAATCTTGAGCTGGCTTGGCAGCAGGTTGATCTGCTGATTACCGACAACGGTTTGACCGTCGAGCAACAGCAATCCATTGAGTCTCAAGGCGTGCGGGTCGAAACCGTGGCGCCAGCACAAGGGTGACCGTATGTGTGGCATCGTAGGCGCAGTAGCGCAACGTGACGTAGCAGATATTCTTTTAACCGGCCTGCAGCGCTTGGAATACCGCGGCTATGACTCCGCCGGTTTGGCGGTGCAAGCATCCCAGGGCCAGGTGCAGCGTTTGCGCCGCTTGGGCAAAGTCGAAGCCTTGGCCGAAGCCTTGGCGCAAACACCGATTCAAGGCGGCACCGGTATTGCCCATACCCGCTGGGCTACCCACGGCCAGCCATCAGAAGCCAATGCCCACCCGCACCAATCGGGTCCGATCATGGTGGTGCATAACGGCATTATCGAAAACCACAGCGAGTTGCGCCAACAGCTGCAGCAGCAGGGGTTTGAGTTTCAGTCGCAAACCGATACCGAAGTCATCGCCCACTTGATTGCCAGTTTTCGCCAGCAAGGCCATGCCTTGTTGCAAGCGGTGATGGCAACACGCAAACAACTCACCGGTGCCTACGGCATGGTGGTGATGGACGAGCAATCGCCTGAGCAGTTGGTAGTGGCACGCTCCGGCAGCCCCTTGGTGATTGGTGCAGGCATTGGTGAGCACTTTATTGCTTCGGATCAACTGGCGTTGCTGCCAGTCACCCAGCGCTTTGCGTTTTTGGAAGAGGGCGACGTGGCTTTGATCGAACGTCGCAGTTACCAAGTTTTCGACAGTCAAGACCAAGTGGTCGAGCGGCCGCTGGTGGAATCCACGGTGGAGCATGATGCCGGTGATAAGGGCCAGTTCCGCCATTACATGCTGAAAGAGATTTACGAACAGCCCCAAGCCATTGCCAACACTTTGGAAGGACGGTTGGAAAACGGTCAGCTCAACCTCGAAGCGCTGGGCGACCTTAGCCAGGTGGAGCAGGTACAGATCATTGCTTGTGGCACCTCCTATCATGCAGCGATGACGGCGCGCTATTGGATAGAAAGCCTGGCCGGTGTGCCGTGCAACGTCGAAATTGCCTCGGAGTTTCGCTATCGCCGCTCGGTGGTGCGCCCATCCTCCTTGCTGGTAACGATTTCGCAAAGCGGTGAAACCGCAGACACCTTGGCGGCATTGCGTTTGGCCAAAGACATTGGCTATCAGCAAACTTTGGCGATCTGCAATGTGCCCGGCTCGTCGCTGGTGCGCGAATCCGATATGGCGTTGATGACCCGTGCCGGGGCAGAAATTGGCGTGGCTTCAACCAAGGCCTTTACCACGCAGTTGGTGGCCTTGATGCTGCTCACCGTAGCTCTTGGTCGTGGTCGCCAATTGAGCACAGAGCAGGAAAAAGAAATCGCTGCGGCGTTAGCGCATTTACCAGCGTTGATAGAAAAGTCACTGGCAATGAACAGCGACATCGAAGCCTTGGCACAGCGCTTTGCAGAAAAACACCACGCGCTGTTTTTAGGCCGTGGCAGTCAATACCCAATCGCCATGGAAGGGGCGTTAAAGCTCAAAGAAATCTCCTACATTCATGCCGAAGCCTACGCCGCGGGTGAACTCAAGCATGGCCCGCTGGCGCTGATCGACGCCGAAATGCCCATCGTGGTGGTGGCGCCAAATAATGAGCTGGTGGAAAAGCTGAAATCCAACATTGAAGAAGTGCGCGCCCGCGGTGGCGAGTTGTTTATCTTTGCTGACGAAGCGGCGGGCCTGAATACCGAAGGCAATGTCATGGTCTTGCCCGTGGTGCACTGTGACAATCGCATTGCGCCGATTGTGTACACCATTCCATTGCAGTTGCTGAGCTATCACGTGGCAGTGATTAAAGGCACGGATGTCGACCAGCCACGTAACTTGGCGAAAAGTGTCACGGTGGAATAGCCTTCTACAGCCGTTGTTTGTCAGGTGAGACACTGAGTTCACAGCGGCCAGCCAACTGGCTTTGTGGATTATTGACGCAAGTCTCATTGAGCAAATTGCAAAGCGGGTGTCGCATCGTTACCATGCGCTCGGCGCTAATCCAGGGACGGGTGTCAGTGTTAGCTGTTCCCTGCGATGGCGCGTGATGAAGTCAATCGTATTCCATTTTAAGGAAGGGAACAGTGAAAAAAACAGTATTAGCGGCCGCACTACTGGCCAGCGTTAACGTATCTGCTCTGCAGTTGGATCTGGATAACAAGTATGTTGGCGCGAGCATGCACATCGTTGACTACGATATTGGCATTTGGGATCTGGATAACTCCATCGGTTTTGGCGGTGTTGTAGGTGTGCCATTCAAAGGCCTAACGAATGCTGGCTTGCCAGAGCAAATCAATCTTTCAGCTGAAGCCGGCTTTATTTACCTGGGAAGCTCTGAGTTCGATGGCACCAGTAATGAACTAACTGGTTACTCTATGTTGGGTGCTGGTAAGCTGGGATTCAGTTTTAATGAACAAGCTTCTATTCACGCTAAGCTTGGCTTGAACTATCTGACACTCGACTCAGACTACTATGATGATAGCGAGATGAATATTCTCTATGGCATCGGTGGTGAGTTTAAACTAAATCAGCAGCTGTCTGTCGAAGCGAACTACACCGTTTTCGGTGAAGTTGACGTTATTGACGTTTCCAGTATGAATGCTGGCGTAAACTACAAGTTCTAAGTGCTCTCTAGGGGTGCAGCTCTTTGCACCCCTATATCTCTTCGCATACATCCTTTGTCCTCTCGGTTAGCTACTCCACTCTGCTTTGCCATTTGGTTGGTGCTCCAAACTGGGATTTTGAGCATCAATAGAAAGCCTCCTTAGATCATTGATCTAGCCATTTTTAGCCATAATTACGTTGTTCACCGGCACTGGTGTCGGTAATATGCTCGCGAATTTTGAGTGAGTTCACAGTAGTTGTCTGTGTAATGTGCTTAGTCGGCGTTGTTATCTTCAAAAGGAAGCGAAATCGTGAAAAAGATCGTACTTGTAGCAGCCACCCTGGCCAGTATTAATGTTGCTGCTTTGCAGGCAGATATGGGAAAAATGTACGTTGGAGGTCGCATGCATGTTATTGGTTACGACCCTGATGTACCTGACCCTGTTGATATTGATAATGGCTTTGGCTTTGGCATTGTTGCAGGCTTACCTTTTACGCTGAATGAGCAACTGTCAATGCGTGCGGAAGTTGGCTATGTACATTTGGGTACTGGCGAAGCAGAGGAAACTGACGAGTCTTCGAAAACAGAGTTAGAAGTATCTGGCTACAGTCTATATGGTGCTGCAATATTATCTTTTCATGCAACGGATAAGATTTCATTATTTGGCAAGGCGGGTTTGAGCAAAACGCAAATCGATGTAGAGGATACCTATACCGATTACGATTGGAATGAGGTAGAAACTGTATCGTTTGACGAATCTGACATCGGTCTAACGTATGGCCTCGGCGGCGAGATTGCTGTTAACAATCAGCTATCATTGATCGGTGAGTATACGTACTTCGGTGAAGTTGAGAAACTTGAGGTCTCCAGTTTCAGCGCTGGCGTAAACTATAAATTCTAATTCTCTATAGGGGTGCAACTCATTGCACCCCTATATCTCTTCACATACATTCTTTGTCCTCTCGGTTAGCGTACTCTACTCTGCCAATTTTTTGGTGCTACAAACTGGGATTTAGAGTATCAAAAAAAAGCCTCCTTAGATCATTGATCTAGCCATTTCTGGCCATAATTCCGTTGCTCTCCGATACTGGTATCGCTAATATGCGCGCGAAATTTGACTAAGTGTGCAGCGTCATCTGTTTATGAGCTCAGTCGGCGTTGTTATCTTCAAAAGGAAGCGAAATCGTGAAAAAGATCGTACTTGTAGCAGCCACCCTGGCCAGTGTTAATGTTGCTGCTTCACAGGCAGATATGGGAAGTGTGTACGTTGGAGGCCGCATGCATATCGTTAACTACGATGTTGATGTTGCTGGTGCCCTCGATATCGATAGTGGAGTGGGCTTCGGTATCGTAGCTGGCGTTCCCTTTGTATTGAGTGAGCAACTGTCTATGGGGGCGGAAGTTGGCTATGTGCGTCTGGGCGCTGGCGAAGGCGACGAAGCGGATGAATACGAAAAGTATGAGTATGAACTATCAGGTAATAGCCTTTACGGCGTTGCAACCGCTAACTTTCATGCGACAGAGCAACTTTCCCTATTTGGCAAGGCAGGCTTAAGTAAAACCACAGTAGATATCGAAAGCACTTACTTCGATTACGAGTATGATGAGTCAGAGCGTACTTCATCTGATGAGTCCGATATGGGCTTGACGTATGGTTTTGGCGCTAAATTTAATGTTAACGATCAGTTGGCATTGGTTGGTGAATATACCTATTTTGGAGAGGTCGAGAAGATTGAAGTCTCCAGCTTTAGTGCTGGCGTAAACTACAAGTTCTAATGCTTGTATGGGGCGCTGCGCATGCAGCGCCCCTGATTTAAGTTTATTTTAAATACGGCGCTAGTATCTCTTCTAATTTTCCTTCTGAACGCAGCTGTTTAATGCCATCGCTGAGTTGTTTTTCGACCGCTTCGCTATCAGGGATGTTGCGACTTACGAGCATATAGAATTTATCGCCTTCTATGCCCGGAATGGCGTTATAGCCCCATTCATCGGTCATGTGGTTTTCGCCCATCAGAGCAAAACCTGCCAGAATTTCATAGCGCGCCAGAATTAAATCACAGCGACCTGCTTTGGTTTTTTGAAATAGCTGCTTGAAATTGTTGGTGTCTCGGTCGACTTTTTCAGACGACAAGCCAAAGCCATCGTAGTTATAGCCACGTAAACCACAGATTTTATGCTGTTTGAGTGCTTCTGATGCGGTTAGTTGAACTCCACCAGGAAAGCGTTCTTTTACATAAATATAACTGGGCTGAACGGTGTAATAGTATTCGGTTAGGCGAAATTTTTGGCGACGTTCATCGTTTGCTGAAGCACTTAAAGCGGCGTGTATTTTGCCATTTTCTGTTTCTTGCATGCAGCGCTTCCACGGTAGCATTTGCACGTCGACGGTAACGCCTTGGGGTTCGAGAATGGCTTTTAGCACATCAACGTCGTAGCCTTTAACAACGCCTTTTTCTTCATAAGTGTAGGGTGGCCAGCCGGCGCCGTCGCCACAGAATTTCAAGGTTTGCGCCTGCAAGGGCAGGCTGATGATGGCAGTTGCTGCCAGAGCAATCAGTCGAATCATGGTGAGAATCTCGCATTTGCTGGGGGTGTTTTGGCAGTATAGATGTCTTACGGCGAATGCAAGGTTTAGGGTAAGAATTTATGTTTGCCCTAATCTAGCGTGACCAATCGATTTTCGGTGGTGAAAAGAAATTCAATTACAGATAATTCTGATGATTAATTGGTATGCTCTGTCCAACCTTACTAAGGATCTTTCTTGTTCTTCGATGAGCATTATTTTTATTTGAATTTCAAAATTAATGGTATTTGGTCTCTGGCTGATGGCGTTTTTTCAGGATTTGATGCTTTTGGGGAGCGCTGAAGATTCAGCGCTCCTTATGCGATCTAGTTTAAGTACGGTTTTAGTAATTCACTTAATTTCCCTTCTGAACGCAGCTGTTTAATGCCATCGCTAATTTGCTTTTCGACCGCCTCGCTATCAGGGATTTTTCGGCTGACTAGCATGTAGAATTTTTCTGGGTCAATGCCGGGAATGGCGTTATAGCCCCATTTATCGGTCAAATACGTTTTACCCAACAAGGCAAAGCCAGCCAGTGGCTCGTAGCGTGCCAAAATAATATCGCAACGACCCGCTTTGGTTTTTTGGAACAGTTGATCAAAGTTATTGGTGTCTGTGTCAACTTTGGCTGTCGGCAATCCAAAACCATCGTAATTATAGCCACGTAAGCCGCAGATTTTATGTGCTTTTAAAGCCTCTTCGGCGGGTACTTGAACGCCATTTGGGAAGCGCTCCTTCAAGTAAATAAAACTGGGTTGAACGGTATAGTAATACTCGGTCAGTCGGTAGTTTTTACGTCTCTCATCGTTTGCTGAGGCGCTCAGAGCTGCGGTCATTTTACCATTGAGCGTATTTTGCATGCAGCGCTTCCACGGTAGCATTTGCACATCAACGGTAACGCCTTGGGGTTCGAGAATGGCTTTTAGCACATCAACGTCGTAGCCTTTAACAACGCCTTTTTCTTCATAGGTGTAGGGCGGCCAGCCGGCGCCGTCGCCGCAAAATGTGAGGGTTTGAGCCTGCAAGGGCAGGCTGACTATGGCGGTCACTGCCAGAGCAATCAGTCGAATCATGGTGAGAATCTCGCATTTGCTGGGGGTGTTTTGGCAGTATAGATGCCTCCCATTTAATGCAAGGACGAAGGCAAAAAAGTCTGGTGGGTGAGCGTGGTGATGGAGCGCTAGCGCCCCAATCCAGAGAGGGCGCTGAGTTAAAAATCCGCCAGCATGTCTTTCAGGCTGTTCAGTGTTTGCTGACCGCGCTCTTTTTGCTCTTCTACCGAGGTTTCGCTTTTGCCTTCCCATTCCACGTCGTTGTGGGGCAGTTCGTCTAAAAAGCGCGAGTGGGTCGTGGCGGCGGTTTCACCATACTGACGGCGCTTGGCGGCGTAGGTGAGGCTTAATGTGCGCTTGGCGCGTGTGATGCCCACATACATCAGGCGGCGCTCTTCTTCGATGGTGTTGGCCTCAATGCTGTTGCGGTGCGGCATCAGCTCTTCTTCCATGCCGATGATGTAAACGTGTGGATATTCCAAGCCCTTGGAGGCGTGTAGTGTTAGCAATTGCACTTGATCGTTTTCATCCTCTTGCTCCTGTTGCTCCAGCATGTCGCGCAGCACCAGTTTGCCAACGGCGTCTTCGATGGTGCATTCATCGCCCAGCTCATCGGCTTTTTCAATCATTCTGCTGACGGAGTCGACCAAGAACCAAACATTTTTCATGCGTCGCTCGGCCTGGTGCGGGGTGCCGGAGTTTTGCAGCAGCCAGCCTTCGTAATCGATGTCGTTAATCAATTCTTTGATGGCTGCTACTGGGTCATCGGTGTAAGCGTTGCGGGTCACGGTTTCGAGCCAATGACCAAAGCGCCGCAGGCGATCGGTGGCCTTGGGCATCAATACCTGCTCCAGCCCCATTTCAGTGGTGGCTGACATCAAGCTGGTGCCGCGCATGGCGGCATACTCGCTGAGCTTTTCAATGGTGGTGGGGCCAATTTCGCGCCTTGGCGTATTGATGATGCGTAAAAACGCGGCGTCGTCGCTGGGATTAATCAGCAAGCGCAAATAGCCCATGATGTCTTTGATTTCGTTGCGGCCAAAGAACGACTGCCCGCCGCTGAGTTTGTAAGGCACCTGAAAGGCCTGCATTTTCATTTCCAGTACCCGCGACTGGTGGTTGCCGCGATACAGCACGGCAAAGTCACGGTAGCTGCAGCCGTAGCGCATACGTCGCTCGATGATCTCAGTGACCACGCGCTCGGCCTCGGCTTCGTCATTGCGACATTTAAGAATGCGGATCGGGTCGCCATAGCCTTTGTCAGACCAGAGCTTTTTCTCAAACTCGTGCGGGTTGTTGTCGATCACATGGTTGGCAGCGTGCAGAATCAACCCGGTGGAGCGGTAGTTTTGCTCCAGCTTGACCAGCTTCAGCGTCGGAAAGTCCTTTTTTAACAGCGCCAGGTTCTCAGGGCGTGCGCCGCGCCAGGCGTAAATCGATTGGTCATCATCGCCTACTACCGTCAGCCCACTGCGATGGCCCACCAAAAGCTTCACCAGCTCGTACTGGCTGGTGTTGGTGTCTTGGTATTCGTCCACCAGCAGGTAGCGAATCTTTTTCTGCCAGCGTGCCAGCACTTCGCTGTGATCGCGAAACAACAAGGTGGGCACCATGATCAGGTCGTCAAAATCGACGGCGTTATAGGCTTTGAGCATGCGCTGATAAACCGAATAGGTTTGCGCAATCATCATTTCTTGTGGGCTTTGCGCGATTTGCAGCGCGTGCTCTGGGGTGACCAGGTCATTTTTGAGATTACTGATGCTGTTTTGCACCAGCTCGATCATGTCGCCGTCGTCACCGTGCTCGCGATGCATGACATCGCGAATGATGTTCTTACAGTCGTCCTGGTCGAGAATGGAAAACCCCGCCTTGTAGCCGGCGGCTTTCAGTTCCTGGCGAATGATGTTGAGGCCCAGGTTATGGAAGGTGGACACCGTCAGGCCTTTGGCACCGCCTTTGCCCACCAGTGAGTTCACCCGCTCTTTCATCTCCCGCGCGGCCTTGTTGGTAAAGGTCACGGCGGCAATATGGTGCGCTTTGATGCCGCAGCTGCCAATCAGGTAGGCGATTTTTCGGGTAATCACCGAAGTTTTACCCGAGCCGGCACCGGCCAGCACCAACAAGGGGCCATCAATGTATTTCGCCGCTTCACGCTGGCGCGGATTTAACTGGGACAAATCAACCACGGAGACAACCACTGACTGTGTTCAGGCAAGCGGCGTAGTCTACCATCGCCAGCGCCGCGACTCAGCTGTCAGCTGACGATGATCTGGCTTGCGTGCCTGTCTCATGGGTCAGCTCTTTACCGAAAAACACCTCGGAGTTGTAGGGGCTGTCTGTGTTGAGGTGGTAAATCACCAGCGCCGCAATAAACAACACGACAACAATAAAAAAGATCAGCGTTTGACGTGACATGCTGGGCTCCGGTCAATGGATGTAACGGTCAATGAAGGTAACGATCAAGGGCGCGGTAGCCGATGGCTTCCGCTAGGTGCGCGCGCTGAATGGTGTCGCTGCCCGCCAGGTCAGCCAAGGTACGGGCGATTTTCAACAAGCGATGATAGGCACGAGCCGACAGCTGCAACTGCTCGACCGTGTGGCTGAACCAATCATGATCGCTGCTGTTGAGTTGGCAGACCTGCTCGGTTTGACGACTGCTGAGCTGGCCATTGGTGCAGCCTTGGCGTTGTTGCTGGCGCTCACGTGCGGCAACCACGCGCTGGCGTACTGCGGCACTGCTTTCGCCACTGGGTTGCGCCTGCAGTTGGCTGAGTGCTACCGGCGGCACGGCGACGTGCAAATCGATGCGATCCAACAGAGGCCCAGAGGCTTGATTTTGATAGCGCTGTACTTGTTCATGGGTGCAACGACAGCGGCCGTTCGGGTCACCAAAATAGCCGCACGGACAAGGATTCATCGCCGCCAGTAATTGAAAGCGCGCTGGGTACTCAATGCTTTGGCGAGCGCGGCTGATGACAATGCGGCCGCTTTCTAATGGTTCACGCAACACATCCAACACTTTGCGGCTGTATTCGGGCAGTTCATCGAGAAACAGCACGCCGCCGTGAGCGAGGGAGATTTCGCCGGGCTTTGGGTTCATGCCGCCCCCCACTAAGGCAACGCCTGAAGCGGTGTGGTGTGGCGCCCGAAAAGGTCGCTGACGCCAGTGCTGGAGCCAGTCGCTTTGACCACACAAGGACTGGACCGAGGCCGATTGCAGCGCCTCGCTCTCGCTCATGGGCGGTAAAATACCGGGCAGGCGGGTCGCTAGCATGGTTTTACCGGTGCCTGGAGGGCCGATAAACAGCAAATTGTGTTGGCCTGCCGCGGCAACTTCTAACGCGCGCTTGGCTTGCTGCTGACCGCGCACATCGGCCAGGTCTGCAACTTCCAAGACGGGGTCTGAGTCGGCGGCTGCAGGGCTGGCTTGGGGTAACGTCTGCTGGCCGTGCAAATAAGCGGTGACGTCGGCGAGGCTGGTGGCACTGATAACATCGACATTGGGGCACAAGGCGGCTTCGCAGGCATTGGCGCTGGGCACGACCAGACGATGTTGTTGCTGGGTGGCCATCAAGGCGACTGGCAGAGTGCCCTGAACCGGCTGTAACTGGCCGCTGAGCGCCAGCTCGCCAATAAACTCATGCTGATCTAAGGCGCTGGCGGGAACTTGGGCCGAGGCAGCCAGAATGCCCAAAGCGATGGCCAGGTCGTAGCGGCCGCCTTCTTTCGGCAATTCGGCGGGGGCCAAATTGATGGTGATGCGCTTGGCGGGAAAATCAAAACCGCTGTTAAGCAGGGCGCTGCGAACTCGGTCTTTGCTCTCTTTCACCGCGGTTTCCGGTAAACCAACCAGGGAAAGAGACGGTAAGCCGGAGGACAAATGCACTTCCACTCGCACCAGGGGCGCATCGACGCCACATTGGGCGCGGGTAAAAACTTGAGCCAGTGACATACGCCATCCCTTGCTGAAATCACTGTGTCAGACTACTGCAACCTGACAGAACTGACAAAGGTCGTCGCCTGCAAAACTCAGCCGCTAATGCGATACTAACGGCATAGCAGTTAGGGATAGCGAAATGACGAATTCAGCTTGGCCAGCGCATCTGGCGTTATTGATCTTGATGGCGTCGCTCACCGCGTGTGGCGGTGGTGGCGGAGGCAGCTCGGAGCGAGAGCCGAGCCCACAGCCTCCGACGCAGCCTGATCCACAACCTCAGCCAGAGCCCGAACCTGAGCCTGTCGCCACCGAGTTTACGCTCAGTGGCAAGTTAGAGCCGGCGGCGTCCTTGCTGGTCGATTCCGACGTCAACGATGTGTTTGCCGATTACCAAGACAACAACAGTACAAACAGCGCTCAGTCCTTACCGAATGTCGCCACCGTGCAAGGCTTTGCTTCGGCTCAGGCTTCGGGACAGTCGCCATCCCAGGCGCGCTTTGCTTTGAGTGCCGATCGCAATGACTACTACCGCGTACGCCTACAGCAAGGTCAGATCGTGCAACTGCAGGTGGTGGACTCCTTCACCGGCGGTGTGGTGTCGGTGTTCAACAACGATCTGGATTTGCTGATGCAGCTGACCGATGAAAGTGCGCCGGTACTGACGTCGAACGCTACTGGCGAGTACGAGCAATTGCAGGTTCCTACCACCGGCGAATACTTTATCAACATCTACGCCTACGAAGGCCAGTCCAAGTATGTGCTGAGGCTATTGCCACCGGGGGCTGCATCGTCCTCGATGCAGACGGTCAGCGATGACTTTATCAGTGGTGAAGCCGTGGTGCGTTACAAGCCGACCTCATCAACCGCACGCACAGCCTCTGCTAAAGCGGCTAGGCCGCAGCGGCTGGTGTTTGACTGGGCCAAACCATCGAACCCGCAAGCGCGCGCTGTAGCGCGAACAGAGACTCAATTTGAGCGCCAGCGCCGTACCTTGATGGAGATTAAAAAGCTGCGCCTCAGTGGCGAGGTGGAATACGCCTCGCCCAACTACATTCGCCAGGCGTTCAAAGTGCCCGATGACCCTGGCTACAACTGGCAGTGGCATTACCCGGCCATCAACTTACCGCAGGCCTGGGATTTAGCCCTGGCCGAGAACGCCAGCCCAGCACCGATTGTGGCGGTGTTGGATACCGGGGTTTTTCTGCAGCACCCTGAGTTTTCCGGGCAGTTAGTGCCTGGCTACGACTTTATTAGTTTGGTGGACATCTCCCGTGACGGCGATGGCATTGATAGCAACCCTGACGACCCTGGCGACAGCGCCACGCGCGGGCAAAGCTCTTGGCATGGCACCCATGTGGCCGGCACGGTCGCCTCTTTTAATGACAACGGCGCCGGTGTTGCCGGTGCCAGCTGGGGCGCCAAGGTCATGCCGATGCGGGTGCTGGGTGAAGGTGGCGGTACCACCTACGACATTATTCAAGCGGCCTATTGGGCGGCGGGCTTGGATAATGACAGCGCTACGGTGCCGGCCCGCCGGGCCGATGTGATCAATATGTCCCTCGGCGGTGGCAGCTACTCGGCGGCCGAGGAAGCGGCCTTTCGGCGCGTACGCCAGGCCGGGGTCATTATTGTGGCGGCGGCTGGCAATGAATCGACCAGCCTGCCGAGTTATCCAGCAGCGTATGAGGGCGTGGTGTCAGTGAGTGCCACCACCTTCAATGACAACTTGGCTTATTACTCCAATTTTGGCAGCACCATTGATGTCGCCGCCCCCGGTGGCGATGCGCGTCGAGACTTAAACCGCGACGGCAACCCAGATGGCGTTTACAGCACTTTTGTCGATGATCAAACCGGCAGCCGTCGTGCCAGCTACATGTTTGAACAGGGCACCTCCATGGCGGCGCCGCATGTGGCCGCGGTCGCTGCGTTGATGAAAAGCGTAAACCCCGTGCTGACGCCGGATCAGTTTGACCAGCTGCTGATGGCCGGAGAGCTAACCGAAGACATTGGCACCAGCGGCCGTGATAACAGTTTTGGCTACGGTTTAATCGACGCCAGCAAAGCGGTGCGAGCGGCAGCAGCACTTGCCAATGGTGGCGAAGCGCCTGAACTACCCGTGCAGCTCAGTGCGACGCCGGATGAGCTGCAGTTTTCTGCCAGCGTGAGCAGCACGTTAACCATCGCCAATGTTGGCGGCGGCTCCCCTACGGTAACGGTCGCTGAAACGTCGGACTGGCTCAGCATTAACCCAGCCGCTACCGATGCCAGTGGCTTGGGCGACTATCAAGTGACGGCAGATATCAGCGGTTTAGCCGATGGCTTTTACAACAGTGAAATCATGATTACACCTACGGAAGGCAATGCCTTAACTGTGCCGGTCTTCTTATTGGTGGGTAGCCAAACGGTGGACGGTGAACTGACTCAGCATTATGTACTGTTGCTGGATCGCAGTGGCAATACCACCATCGACAGTGAAGCCGTTGCGGCAGATGGCAGCTTTAGTTTTAGCAAGGTGCCGCCAGGCGAATATCGCATCAGTGCCGGCACTGATTTGGACGTGGATGGCTTTGTGTGCACGCCGG
The DNA here is from genome assembly GCA_965233665.1 of Bacterioplanes sp. Lineage (GTDB taxonomy): Bacteria > Pseudomonadota > Gammaproteobacteria > Pseudomonadales > Oceanobacteraceae > Bacterioplanes. The sequence continues at coordinate 73,672 of CBDDTG010000042.1, forward strand.
CAGAAACGTGCGGTGCTTATCCTGCTTTGGGAGCTGAGCAAATCATCGAGGTGACCGACGCCGATGTTTCAGGGCTGAACTTCCTCGTGCGCATTGTCGCTGGCGGCCGCATTGAGTCGACTTCCGTGCCTTCAGCACAAGCCGAGCAACAAGGTCTGCAGCGCCAGCTGGACGATTAAAGGCAGCGGCTAAAACGCCAGTTTGCCAATGCGGTTCATATGTAATGTGCCTAGGTACAAGCCGTCTTTCTCCGGCTGAACCGAGGTAATGCCGCCGATGGCTACGGCGGCTTGGTCATGCAGAGTCTGCAGCACCTCGCCGTCGGCGTTAATTTGCACAATCAAACCGTACGGGGCCGGCAGCGGTGCCAGTGCGGTCGGTAATTTGGCTAACTGATTTTTGAGCCAAGGCTTGGGATGAATGCGATCCACCAGCTCAGGGCGCAGGCCATAAAGCGACAGCCAGTAGGTGCCGTTTTCTGCCCGTGCAATGCCATCTGGCAAGCCCGGCAGGCGATCGACCAAGACGTCACGCTGTCCGGCTTTGGCGCCCCTCAGCCAAACCTTGCTGATGCGGTAGCGAAAGGTTTCATTCACTAAAACAAAATATTGCTCGGCATCAACGGCCACGCCATTCGCAAACGCTAACTCGTCGGCCAGCAGTGTTAGCTGTTGGCTGGTCGGATCAAAAGCAAACAAGCGTCCAGAAGGACGGCCATCCAAAATATCCAACGTCAGTTTGCTCAGCGGATAGCGACTGGAGGCGTCAGAGAAATACAGGGTGCCATCGGCGCCGATATCAACATCGTCTACCACACCCAATGGTTGCCCCTGATATTGATTGGCCAACACCTCAAGCTCAAACTTAGGTGTCATGCGCAAAAGGCCTTTGACCGCATCGGCAATGATCAGGTTTTGTTTGCCATCAAACACAAGACCCAATGGGCGCCCACCGGTGTTCACCAGTTGCTCCCAGCTGGCGTACGGGCACTTGCGCAAAATACTGCCGTCTTCTGTGCCGGTATAAAGACAACCTAACTTGTCTTTGGCGATGTCTTCACCGCCACGCTTGCCGGGTGGCAGCTGAGTGACTTGCGTTGTTTGCAAGGCATCATTGGCCTGCCAGCGACCTTCCATTGGAATGGGCTGGCTGGGGTTGACCGCGATGGCATCTATGGGTGAGGGAGCTATCCATAACCCGCCAATGAGGAGCAGTAATCCAGCAAAAAGAAGCTTTTTCATGATTTAGTTCCGATGCTGATATAACCGGCTAAAAAACATGCAAATGTTGAGGGCTGTAAGGGTTTAATGGGAAGCTGCACCTAAAACTCCTGTCAGGAACAAGTAAAGCGATGCCTACGTAGTTCAGATGGCGCCTATTTCTATTTACCGCCATGCCTGTTTTTTTGCGGCGTCTGTTACTATACGCGGCCTCGTGTCAGGTGTTAGAAGCCTGGAACTTGAAAGCCACTCAAGAAGTTAGGATGCTACATGATTTCCCCAAAGGATGTAATCGATCAACTCTCGGTTGAAGAGCTTTGTCAGACTGCCGATCAGTACTTTTCTTCGATATCCGACCCCACGCCATTGATGGCAAAACCATTTGGTAGCTTAGCCGAAGCACCTGATATGCTACAAAATATGGGGCTGCTGCTGTCAGGATTGAAACTATCTAAAACTATGACAGTGCTGGAGTTTGGGTCTGGGACTTGCTGGTTCTCTCGTTATTTAAATCAAGCTCAGTGTGTAACGATTAGTTGTGATGCATCAAAAACAGCTCTGGATATTGGTAAAAGGTTATTCAATGAATCAAATTACTTTTACCAGCCAGTATCAGAACCGAAATTTCTTCACTTTAATGGACGGAAAATAGATCTCCCTGACGAGTCAGTTGATAGGATTGTATGCTTCGACGCATTCCATCACGTTCCTAATCAAGAAGAAGTTATTTCTGAGTTGGCAAGGGTTCTAAAGCATGGCGGTATTGCTGGATTTTGTGAGCCGGGGTTGTATCACTCTCAGTCTCCCCAGTCTCAATATGAAATGAAAAACTACAATGTTCTTGAGAATGATGTGGTGATGCCTGAAATCTACTCTATGGCAAGGAAACATGGATTTACTGATATAGAGTTCAAGTTTTTATGTGATATGAGCATGTCGTTGCCGCAGCATCAGAGAATAATTAACTCTGATAAATTAATTCCCGAAAGAAAGGGAAAGCTTCGACCAATAATTAATATTATAAATTATATGCGTAAGGCTTTGGATATTAGCAGGTCTAAGGATATGCTTTCTATATCGGCTCATGCTAGCAAGACCATGACTGATAAAACAATATTCTTTTTGCAAAAAGGGAATGTTGTATATGATAGCAGGGGTCATATAGGACTAATGCATCGCATCAAAAGCTCTGGTGTTAAATATGACATTAAGTCCGGGGAGAGTATAGAGCTTAGCCTTTCGATCAAGAATACTGGCGCATCAAAGTGGTTAATAGAAAATTATCGTGATATTGGTGTGGTTAGGATTGGTACACATTTATATAATCATGATGGAAAATTGTACGACTTAGATTTCTCCAGGCATGACCTTCTCAACCCTGTTGAACCTGGAGAGGAGTTTATGCAAAAAATCAAGGTTGACTTTCCGAATAAAGGACAATTTAAATTGGCTGTTGACCTAGTCTCGGAAGAAGTATGCTGGTTTGAAAATGTAGGGTCTAAACCCTTTTTTATAGATGTTAATGTCACTTAGTGCGACTTTATATTTCTTTGTCATCAATGGGGGGGAGAGGCGAACTCTCCCCTTTAAACTTGTATTCGTTTAAACCAACAAATAGCCACCATCAACATTAATGGCAGAGCCTGTGGTATAGCTGGACGCATTTGACGCTAAATACAATACGGTGCCAGCCATTTCTTCGGGCATGGCCACGCGCTTCATTGGAATGTGCATCAGTGCCATTTTTAAGATGGCATCGTTGCTGGTTAAGGTGCTGGCGAATTTGGTATCCGTCAGGCCTGGCAGCAGGGCATTCACTCGAATGTTTTGCTGTGCGCATTCTTTGGCAAAGGCCTTGGTCATGGCAATCACTGCCGATTTGGTGATGGAATAAATACCCTGCATGTCACCTGGCACCACGCCATTGACGGAGGCAACGTTAATAATGGAGCCGCCGTCGCCTTTTTTCATTAACTTGGCGCCAGCGCTAGACATAAAAAAGTAGCCGCGAATATTCACATCGACGGTTTTTTGAAATGCGCCTAAGTCGGTATCGAGAATGTGGCCAAAATACGGATTGGCGGCGGCATTGTTAACGAGAATATCGAGCTTTCCGTGATTGGCTTCAATGGCATTAAAGCAAGCGTCGATTTGCTCCATTTCACCAATATGGCAGGCCAGCGCTTCGGCGCTGCCCCCCGCTTCTTTAATCTCGTCGGCAACGCGTTGGCAGCCATCCAGTTTACGGCTAGAGACGATAACGTGCGCGCCAGAGGCCGCTAACAGTTTGGCGATGCTCTCGCCAATGCCGCGGCTGGCGCCTGTGACCAGGGCAATGCGACCGGATAAATCGAATAGTTGTTGTGGGTTCATGGCTAAGTTCCCTTATTGTCGCGTTAACGGTACGTTAGATATTTGGGCCCGGCCAGGGCCAGATGATGTTGCTCATTAAATGCCGCCAAGTTCACTCGGCCACTGCGGCTATAAAGTAATTGGCTCATGCCAGCATTGAGCAGTGTCCAGTTGAGTTCAAACGCGGCCTTGTTGTCGAGCCTTAAACAATGCTGCGCCAGCGCGGTAATCGGCCCGCCGGAGGTAAATATCACCATGTTTTTACCGGCGTGTTGCTGCATTAACTGCTCAGTGGCTGTAATGACGCGCTGACAAAATGCAGGCCAGGATTCTTGGTAGTCGCCATCGTGCTCGCCACTGCTCCAACGCACTACCGCCTCAGAGAACAGCTCTTGAAAAGCACGATACTTATTTTTTTGGGTGAGCAACCAGGCACCCAAGCGTGCCTTATGGCGAAATTGAGGAAAAGCGCAGGCAATGACATCGTCGGAATCAAACTCATTAAAGCCTGTCCATTCATGCACAGGGCCATGGCTATGCCAATGGCGCTGAGCGGCTTGTAAGGTCTGGCGGTGGCGTTGCATGGCTCCATGCACCACAATATCTGCCTCTATGCCGCGCAAGGTTAACGCTTTGCCCACTAGCTCACCTTGTTCACTGCCGATATCGGACAGTTGATCGTAATTGAGCTTGCCAAAACCGGCCTGGCCGTGGCGCACTAAATAAATACTGGCCATGAGTTACAGCCCAGAGCGTTTAATAATGCGCTGGCAGCGCCAGTGAATGTAGTGAACAAACAGCCAAAAGTGTTTAAACGTTGGGTTATCGGTTTGCTTATGGTGATAGCGGTAATAAATTTGCTGCACAATGACCGCCAAACGGAACAGACCAAACACTTCGTAAAAGGGCCATAAGCGACTGTCTAGGCCCATTTTTTCACAGTAATAGTCGACAATTTGCTGACGTGTCAGCATGCCGGGTAAATGACTGGGCTGGCGGCGAATCATACGCATCACTCGATCATCATCGGCTTGTACCCAATAGGCTAAGGCACCACCTAGATCCATCAGCGGGTCGCCCAGGGTGGCCATTTCCCAGTCGAGTACGCCGATGATTTCCCCTGGCTTATCTGGACTCAGTACTAGGTTATCTATGCGATAATCGTTATGAATAATGCAGGTTTTTACATCGTTGGGCTGATGTTGTTGCAGCCAGGCCATTACACGTCTAAATCCGGGTACATTCCAGGTTTTGGATTTAACGAAGCGCTGGCTCCAACCATCCACCTGACGCTTCACATAGCCCTGGCCTTTGCCCAGATCCTGCAGCCCAGCAGCTTGATAATCGACCTGATGCAAGTCGATTAATTTGTCGATGACGGAATAACACAGGCTGCGTGCTTGCTCCTCGCTCAGTTGCATGCCCTTGGGCATATTGCCACGCGGAATAATGCCCTGAAGACGCTCCATCAGGTAAAAATCACTGCCAATGACGTTGGGATCATCACAAAACGCAACCATGTCCGGTACATAGGGATACACAGGTTTCAACCGCTGCATAACCGTAAACTCGCGTTTCATATCGTGGGCACTGGCGGCTTTATGGCCGGCAGGCGGCCTGCGCAAGATTAAATCATGATGAACAAGGGTCTCTGGGTAGAGCAGATGATAGGTCAGGTTAGAAGCACCGCCAGAGAACTGCCGGATTTGCGGCAGTGTTTGCCCAACCTCGATGCCTTGGGTCAGCAGCCAATTGTGAACGGCCTGAAGATCAAAGGCATCGCTATCGCGCAGAGCTTTGGCCTGGTCGATAAACTGGTGACTCATGAGGCACTCTCTTGTTGCTGTGCTTGAGCTGCTGACTGTTTTTGCTGTTCACGTTTCTTCAGGCCGTACGCCATTTTCAATACACCGCGACGATAGAAAAACGGCAGGTATTTTTTAACAAAATAAGCACGACGCCCCACCGGGTGAGGGTTGCAGATCATCTGGTTTTTTAACATCGCCTGATACGCCGCGTCAGCAATGTCATCAGCGTTAAGAGCAGACGCTTCGAATACTTTGTCGACAAATTTCAGCGTGTCTGGATCAGAGGTTTTCATGCTGTGGTCCAAATTGGTGCGGAAAAACCCTGGGCATAAAGCGGTAACACCAATGCCATAAGGCATAAGTTCAAAATGCATGGTCTCCGAAATCGCGACTACCGCCGCTTTGGTAGCGTTGTAAGACGCCATTGAAGGAGCTTTCATCAAACCGGCAAGTGAGGCGACATTAATAAAATGCCCTGTTCCGGCTTTTTTCATCATCGGGGTAAAGATACGACAGCCCAGAGCAACGCCTTTTATATTGATATCAATCACCCATTCCCACCAAGCCCACTCACCGGCATCAATGCGATCGCCGGTGGCAACACCAGCATTATTAATGACGACATCGATACGCCCCCAACGTTGTTGCACCGCTTGCTGAAGTTGCAACCACTGTGTTTCTGAGCGCACATCCAGCTCATGTACCCAGCCTTGGCCACCGGCGCTACGAACCAGCTCTAAGGTTTCTTGGCTACCTTCAGCATTAATATCGGCGATGCAAATATCAGCGCCTTCGCGAGCGAAGCGCAGGGCCAGTGCTCTGCCGAGGCCACTGGCGGCACCGGTGATTAAAACCGTTTTCATGCTTTCCCCTTTGATCGCAGAGACATCATTATTGATTTCCTTTTCCGTGCCATCAGTCCTGCATGTACTTCTTATATTTCAGCAGTTCGATCTTAGCGATCAGGCCACGGTGTACCTCATCTGGGCCGTCGGCCAAGCGCAGCGCACGCGCTGCAGCAAACATGCCTGTTAACGGGAAATCATCGGATAAACCACCGCCACCGTGAATTTGCATGGCAGCATCAACAATTTGCTGAGCCATATTGGGAGCGATGACTTTAATTTGTGAAATTTCACTCATTGCACCTGCGGCGCCGACTTTATCGATCATCCAGGCAGCCTTTAATACCAGTAAGCGCGCCTGTTCGATGTTCATGCGCGCGTTGGCGATGATGTCGCGATTGCCACCGAGGTTGACCAACGGCTTGCGGAAGGCGGTGCGCTGGCTGGCACGAATGCACATCAGTTCCAGCGCCTTTTCTGCCATGCCAATTAAACGCATGCAGTGGTGAATACGGCCTGGCCCTAAGCGTCCTTGAGCAATTTCAAAACCGCGCCCTGGCCCCGCGATCATGTTCGTCATAGGTACACGCACATTATCGAAGCTGATTTCGCCATGGCCGTAGGGCTCATCGTAATGGCCAAATACGGGTAACATGCGTTCGATAGTGACCCCCGGTGCGTCCATTGGGAACAGTACCATCGAATGTTGCTGATGGCGCGGAGCGTCCGGGTTGGTTAGGCCCATAAAGATGCCGACCTTACAGTTAGGGTGGCCAATCCCTGTGCTCCACCACTTGCGCCCATTTAGAACCACTTCATCGCCTTCGATAATGGCTGTGGCCTCCATGTTGGTGGCATCGGAAGACGCGACTCCAGGCTCCGTCATGCAGAAAGCAGAGCGTATCTCACCGGCCATCAATGGTTTTAGCCACTGCTCCTGCTGCTCCGGCGTGCCATATTTCTCCAGTACTTCCATATTGCCGGTGTCTGGGGCGTTGCAGTTGAATACCTCTGGGGCAATAAAAGAGCGCCCCGTCAGCTCCGCTAAAGGCGCATACTCTAGGTTGCTCAGGCCTGCGCCATGCTCTTCATTAGGGAAAAACAAGTTCCACAAGCCTGCAGCTTTGGCCTTGGCTTTCAGCTCCTCGATGATGGGCAACACCACCCACTTGTTTTCACGGCTGTGCAGTTCACGCAGATAATCTTCTTCAATGGGCTCGATTTCATCGCGAATAAAGGCGCGCACGCGCTGGATGTGATCTTGTGCTTTGGCGGAATGCTGAAAGTCCATGGTTGCTCCGAGTTAACGTTCCGATAGGACCCAGACTATCGCTAGTATATTAATTAATTAAGTGAATGATACGAATACCTACCCATTCGTTTAATGAATGTAATGGACAGGTCTTATCGCACCGTCTTATCTCATTTCCGTATTTTACTGTGCATTTTCAGTGCGCATCTCTCATCGCTCCTGGCCAAGCAGTCAATTATTCGCTTTGCTACCAGCCCAGTCATAACAAGGCCTACAGCCCTATTTGCCGTTAGCAAAAACCGGGTTGGCACGCTCATCGCTCTGTCACTTGTATACAAGGTTGAATTCAATTCCGCACACAGCGGATGTGATGAGAGCGACAATGATGACTACGGATTTTCAAACCCCATTAGGCTGGTCGATCAACGACTGGCTACAGGCTTATCGTCAGGGCCAAAGCCCGGCGGAATTATTAGCAGCACTGCGCGCCAGTATCGAGCAAAGTGAATTTACTGATGGCCAGCGCATGGATGGCAGCAGCTGGATCAGCCTGGCCAGTGAGGCCCAATTACAGCAACAGCTAGAGCAGCTAGCAGAGCGTTTGCAGCAGTTGGGTGATATCAGCCTGCTGCCTTTATACGGCGTGCCCTGCGCCATTAAAGACAATATTGATGTCGCGGGTTTTAACACCACGGCAGCTTGCCCAAGCTTTGCTTACCTGCCCGATCAGGATGCCCACGCTGTAACGCTGTTGAAGCAAGCCGGTGCCATTGTGCTGGGCAAAACCAATCTTGATCAGTTTGCCACTGGCTTAGTCGGCACACGCTCACCATACGGTGCGGTACCTAACCCCTTTAACTCTGATTACATCAGCGGCGGTTCCAGCTCCGGCTCTGCGGTGGCATTAGCGAGTGGTCAGGTGGCGTTTTCTTTGGGCACGGACACCGCAGGCTCTGGCCGAGTACCGGCAGGTTTTAATCATTTGCTGGGATTAAAGCCCAGTCGCGGTGTGATCAGCACACGCGGTGTGGTGCCAGCCTGTCGCAGTCTTGATTGTATTTCGGTATTTGCCCTGAACAGCCAGGATGCCAATAGCATCTACCAGGTGTTAGCTCAGTACGACGGCGAAGACAGTTATGCTCGCCCCTTGGCCTCTACCGGCAAAAGCCAGGTTAAAACCCTGGCAGTGCCACAGCAGATCGATTGGTTTGGCGATGACTATCAGCAGCAGGCCTTTGAACAGGCGTGCGAGCAAGCCAAGCGTCTTGGCTACCGTCTAAAAACCATCGATTTCAGCCCCATGCTGCGGCTGGCTGAATTGCTGTATCAGGGCCCTTGGGTGGCTGAGCGTTTTGCCGCGGTCGGCGAGTTTATTCGCTCTAACATGGAAGCCGACTTAGATCCGGTGGTGGCCGCCATTATTGGCGAAGGCGATCAGGCTTCGGCCGTGGATGCCTTTAACGCCGAATATCAGCGCCAGGCCTTAGGCCGACAGATTCAGCAAGTATTCGAACAAGTCGATGCCTTGTGGGTGCCGACCACGCCTTGCTTGCCAACCCAGGCGCAGGTGAATAGCGCGCCGGTAGAAATCAACAGCCGCTTAGGCACCTTTACCAACTTTGTGAACTTGGCCGATTTATCTGCCTTGGAAGTGCCATCTCACTTACGCGCTGATGGTTTGCCCTTTGGTATCACACTGGTTGCACCGGCCTTTAGTGAGTCAGCATTGCTGCAGTTTGCTCAGCACTGGCAAGCCGAGCTGGCCTTGCCTTCTGCGCCTGCTTTGCTGGATGTGCGGCCAGAGCAAACTGTGGTGCTGGCGGTAGTTGGTGCGCATTTAACCGGCATGCCGCTAAATTTTCAGCTCACCAGTCGCCACGCCCAGCTACTGGAGCAAACCCACACTGCCAGTCATTACCGTTTATACGCCTTAGCCAACACCACACCGCCTAAGCCGGGCCTGGTGCGGGCAGTCGAAGGTGAGGCCGGCCACAGCATCATCGTTGAGCTGTGGCGCCTCGATCTGGCCGCATTCGGCAGCTTTGTTGCCGAAATCCCCCAGCCACTAGGCATCGGCACGTTAGAGCTGGCCGATGGCCGTTTGGTCAAAGGCTTTATCTGCGAACCCGCTGCTGTACCCAGCGCCACCGACATCAGCCACTTTGGTGGGTGGCGCGCATACATCGCGCAACTGTCGACCACACAAAGTTGATTTCACCGCCCAGACAAGGAAATAGCCATGTTTAACAAAGTCTTAATTGCCAACCGCGGTGAAATTGCTGTGCGCATCGCCCGCACGCTCAAGCAAATGGGCATAGCATCCGTTGCCATTTATGCTGAGGCCGACCGCAACAGCGTTCATGTTAGTTGTGCCGATGAGTCCTATAGCTTGGGCGAAGGCAGTGTTGCCGACACCTACTTGCAAGGCGAGCGCATCTTGCAGTTGGCGCTTGATTGCGGTGCCCAGGCCATTATTCCGGGTTACGGTTTTTTGAGTGAAAACGCCGACTTTGCCGAGCAATGCGAAGCCAAGGGGTTGGTATTTGTGGGCCCAACACCGCAGCAAATGCGTGACTTTGGTTTAAAGCACACCTCGCGTGAGTTGTGTCAGCAGGCGGGTGTGCCACTCACGCCCGGCACAGGCCTGCTGGATAATCTCGAACAGGCGTTAGTCGCGGCACAGCAGATTGGCTATCCCATTATGCTGAAATCGACCGCTGGCGGTGGTGGCATTGGCCTGACGCGCTGCGACGATGAGCAAGCCCTGCGTGACGCTTTTGATACGACTCGACGTTTGGGCGAAAACTACTTTCGTGATGGCGGCGTATTTATCGAGCGCTTTGTCGCCCGCGCCCGCCATATCGAAGTGCAGATTTTTGGTGACGGACAGGGGCAGGTGGTGGCCTTAGGTGAGCGAGACTGCTCGCTGCAGCGGCGCAATCAAAAGGTGGTGGAAGAAACGCCAGCGCCTAACTTACCTGAAGCGACGCGCCAGGCACTGCATCAGGCTGCCATCGATTTGGGCCGCTCGGTGAATTATCGCAATGCTGGTACGGTGGAGTTTATCTACGACCAACAGCGCGACGAGTTTTACTTTCTAGAGGTGAATAGCCGCTTGCAGGTTGAGCACCCAGTGACGGAAATGGTCACCGGCGTCGATCTGGTGCAATGGATGGTTGAGCTGGCGAGCGGCACGACTCCGGAACAAATGGCGGGCTTTTCTAGCGCCACTGCGTCTGCCCCTCGCATACGAGGCGCGGCCATTGAAGTGCGCATCTACGCCGAAGATCCACTGAAAAACTTTCAGCCGGCTCCCGGTGTGCTAACGCATGTTCAGTTTCCGCAAGACAGCTATGTGCGTGTCGATACCTGGGTCAGCAGTGGCACGGAAGTGAGCGCCTTGTACGACCCTATGCTGGCCAAGCTGATTGTGCTTGGCGAGGATCGTATCGATGCCATGGCTAAGCTGCAAACCGCGTTAGATCACACCTCGCTGGCGGGCATTGCCACCAACCTGGATTATTTACGCCAGATTATCGCCTGGCCACAGTTTCAGGCGGCTGAGGTGAGCACTCGGGCACTGGAGTCTTTTGTATATGAACCGCGTCATATCGAAGTGCTGAAACCTGGCACCTACACCAGTGTGCAGGATTACCCCGGTCGCAAAGGCTATTGGGATATCGGCGTGCCACCGTCTGGTCCGATGGACGATTATGCCTTTCGTTTGGCCAATCGCATTGTTGGCAACCATGCCAGTGCGGCGGCGTTGGAATCCACGTTAATTGGCCCCGAACTGATGTTTCATAGCGATGCTGTGATTGCGCTCACCGGCGCTAGTAGCCAGGCTTTGCTGGACGGTTCACCGGTGTCACTGTGGCAGCCGGTTACGGTAACAGCCGGACAGACATTGCAGCTGGGCAAGGTTGAAAAAGGCTGTCGGCAATATTTAGCGGTGCGTGGCGGTTTGGATGTGCCGCAATATTTGGGCAGTCGTTCTACCTTTGCGTTGGGCCAGTTTGGCGGCCATGGTGGTCGTACCTTGCGCGCTAGCGATATGCTCGCCATTTCCGATGCCAGCATTGTGGCTTGCACCACTCCAGCGCCGCAATATCCAGTTCAAGCTGCGCCTGCCGAGCTGATTCCCAGTTATCCACACAGAGATGAGGGCGGTGCGGTATGGGAAATCGGTGTGATGTACGGCCCCCATGGGGCGCCGGATTTTTTCACTGCAGACTCCATACAGCAGTTTTTAACCACAAACTGGGAAGTCCACTACAACTCCAATCGCTTGGGCATTCGTCTCAATGGCCCTAAGCCTGAATTTGCTCGCCAGGATGGTGGCGAAGCGGGTCTGCATCCGTCCAATATTCACGATTGTGAATACGCCATTGGCTCGATTAACTTTACTGGCGATATGCCGGTGATTTTGACCCACGATGGCCCTAGCCTGGGTGGCTTTGTCTGCCCGGTGACCATAGTGCAAAGTGAGTTATGGAAGGTGGGCCAGGTAAAACCCGGCGATCGCATACGTTTTGTGCCCATGACCTTTGAGCAGGCCTTAGCGCAAGAGCAGAGCATTGATCAGGCCATTGAAACCCTGCGGCCATTTAGTGAGCTAGCCAATAATGAAATAACCAAGTTCGGCCAGCCAAACTTAGAACCTGGTGATACCGCGTCGGCCACCATCTTGGCACAATTGCCGGCCAATGAAGGCAGGCCAGAAGCTGTTTATCGTCAGGCTGGCGATAAATACATATTGATTGAATACGGCCCAGTGGTGCTGGATTTAAGCTTTCGCTTTCGCATCCATGCGTTAATGCAGGCACTGAAGCAGCGCGGGATTGCTGGCCTTGAAGAGATGGCACCGGGTGTGCGCTCGCTGCAAATTCGCTACGACAGCCGGGTCATTCATCAGCAGGACTTAATGCAGGCCTTGCTGGACACCGAAGCCAGTCTGCCCGATAGCCACAATATGAGCCTTAAAACTCGGGTGGTGCATTTGCCCATGGCGTTTGAAGACAGCGCCACCTTAGATGCCGTGGCCAAGTATCAGCAATCGGTGCAGGAAAAGGCGCCCTGGCTGCCCAATAATGTCGACTTTATTCAGCGCATTAATGGTCTAGACAGTCGTGATGACGTGAAGCGTATTATTTACGACGCCAGTTATATGGTGCTGGGCCTGGGCGATGTGTATTTAGGTGCACCCTGCGCCGTGCCGGTTGATCCACGTCATCGCTTATTAACGTCAAAATACAATCCAGCCCGCACTTTTACCGCCGAAGGTACGGTGGGCATTGGCGGCGTTTATATGTGCATTTATGGTATGGACAGCCCGGGGGGCTATCAGCTGGTGGGGCGTACCTTACCGATTTGGAATAAATACCTGAAGAACTCACAGTTTGCTGCTGGTGAGCCCTGGCTGCTGAAGTTTTTTGATCAGGTGCGTTATTACGAAGTTAGCGAAGAAGAACTTACCCAACAGCGTGAAGCCTTTAGAGAAGGGCGACTGAGCGTTCGTATAACGGAAGAAGACTTTAGCCTGGCCGAATATCAGCAGTTCTTAGCCAACAACGACGACAGCATCCGTGCCTTTAAGCAACAGCAACAAACCGCCTTTGCCAAAGAAGTAGAGCATTGGAACAGCGGTGATGCCTTCAGTGCGGTGAAAGAGCAATCACAGGGCATCGCCGCCGTAGAGCTAGATGGCGAAGCGGTGCACAGCGATATTGCTGGCAATATCTGGAAGCTGGAGGTGCAACAAGGTCAGCGCGTAAAAGCTGGCGATGTGTTGTTGATCGTTGAAGCCATGAAAATGGAGTTTCCGATCCTGGCGCCGATGGATGGCACCATTGCCACCTTATGCTGTGAAGAAGGTATGGCGGTACAACCAGGGGATGCGGTACTCAGCATTGAACCAGCGGAGCAGGAGGTGCTGGCATGAATGCTGTCGAAGCAGAAAACCCAAATAAAGAAACGTCTGCAAAGCCCGCAAATGAAAAAACCGATAGTAAAAAAGCAGCGAGGCCCAAAAACCTAGCCGAGCGTATTTATTTACAACTAAAACAGGATATTTTCGATTTCCAGTTATTGCCTGGTGATCGCTTTAGTGAAAGTGAAATCGCCACTCGCATGCAGGCATCGCGCACACCCGTACGTGAAGCCCTGTATCGACTGGAGCGTGACGGCTATGTGCAGGTGCACTTTCGCAGTGGCTGGCAGGTGCGGCCCTTTGATTTTCGCTATTTTGAAGACTTATACGATGTGCGCATTTTACTCGAGTCTGAAGCCGTTAGGCGCATCTGCGCTAGCCGTGAACGCGAGTCTCTCTTAGCCAATCTGACCAGCGTCTGGTGCTGCGGGCCAGCAGAGCGTCTAAGTGATAGCTCAACGGTGGCCGGTTTGGATGAAGGCTTTCATTTTGAGTTGGTCGAGCTGGCGGGCAATCAGGAAATGGCGGCGATTCATAAAGATGTGTGTGAGCGTTTGCGTATTATTCGCCGCCTGGACTTTACCCAAGAGGGGCGGATAGAAGCGACTTATGATGAGCACAGCGGCATTATTGAACTATTACGCCAAGCGGAAGCAGAGACAGCTGTTGCTGAATTAAAGCATCATATTGAAGTGAGCAAGAATACGGTGCGTAAAATAACCTTGCACCGCATTCAGCTGGCTAAAAGTCGCTATAACATAAATATTCAGGCGCCAGAAGGCGCCTGAAGCTATTACATCTTATATTCACCCCTGGCCGAGGCTTCACGGTAGGCGTCTAACTTGTCGTCTTCATTGAGCTTGGCCATGCCACGATTAAAGGCGTCGATCAGCTCTTGAGCGCGGGGGGATTTTTTGGAAATAATTAGATAGTAGTCACGCTGGTTTATGGTAGTCGGATTTGGCTTTACTTTGTCTTGAATGCCCATATTAAGAATCAGCTCTTTACCAACGTCAGTGTCTTCTAATACAAAATCGAGACGGCCAGCAAGAAGCTTTTTCATGTTATTCTCAGCGTCCGATACTCGCTCAATTTTTAACTGACCTGATTCTTCCATTTCCTCTGTACCGTAGGTGTAACCAATCATGCCGCCGACGCGCTTACCGGCCAGATCTGCCATGCCACTGATGGGCATATCCTTGCCTGTTTGCTGAAAAAGCGAAGTGCTCAGGCGTATGATGGGGTCAGAGAATAAGAAGTCAGCTTCGCGCTCGGCGTTTTTACTCCAGATAATACTGCCATCGTATTTCCCGTCTTTGGCTTCTTCAAATCCGCGCTTCCACGGCATGTAGGTGTAATCCACCTGATAGCCGGCAGCCTCAAAAACTTCTTTGGTAAACTGAGTGATAAAGCCACCATGTTTAAGCTGCTCAGATTGATAGGGCGCCCACTCGCCATTGGCAAGCTTTACCGGCTCTGCTTGAGTAGTTAAGGCAACAAGAAGTAGGAATACTCCAGCGAAGGTATAGCGTTTCATGGCCACGTCTCTGTTTTAGGTAATTAGCTAAAGGCTAGCAAAGCGCTACAAAAGCATTAAAGGTTGTCAGGAATGCCCGCCGCTTTATTGCAGCTGGTACTCACCGCGAGCATCGGCTTCGCGGTAGGCCTTTAGCTTGCCTTGGGCTTTCAGTTTGGCCATACCACGATTAAAGGCGTCGAGTAGTTCTTGGGCGCGGGGCGAGTTTTTGGAAATAATGAGGTAATAGTCGCGGTGGTTGATGGTGGTAGGGTGCGCTTTTACTCGGTCAGAAATGCCCATTTGGCGGACAATTTCACGGCCGACATCGGTATTTTCAAGTACAAAGTCTAACCGGCCTAATAGCAGTTTTTTGAAGTTTGCTTCAGGGCTGGTATTTCGCTGTATTTCGACAATGCCGGCCTTCTCCAGCTCTTCAGTGCCGTAGATGTAGCCAATCATGCCGCCTAATTCGAGACCGACCAGATCGTCAACCGATTGAATGTCGTATTCCATGTCAATGCGTTGAAAAAGCGAGGTGCTGAGCTCAAAGATGGGGTCAGAGAACCAAAAATCCTTGGCTCGTTCTGCGTTTTTACTCCAAATAATGCTGCCGTCGAAAATCCCGGCTTTGGCCTCTTCGAAGCCGCGTTTCCAGGGTCGGTAAGCATACTCGACCTCGTAGCCTGCCGCGGCAAACGCTTCCTTGGTGAACTGGCTAATGTAGCCGCCGTGCTTGAGCTGCTGAGATTGGTACGGCGGCCACTCGCCATTGGCCAGTTTGACGGGCTCGGCCTGCACGACCAAGCTCAACAAAACAAGCGCTACGCAAGGCAACCATTGCATCACTACCACCTCATCAGATTCGATGGAACTAAGGGTAGCAAGGCAACGTTGGCCGCTTTTCAGCAGGCAGGAATGGTCGTTGTTGTAGAGAACCTCTGAATCATTCGTGCCCGCTCTGGGCCGTTAGGGCAGCAGGCTCATCGCTACCAATAACAAAATGCAGCCAGTGACGGTATCCATCACCCGCCAATGGCGCGCAGAGGTTAAGCAGGTACGCAATTTTTTTGCTCCGGCTACCAGTAAGATAAACCAGGTCGCCGAGGCGCTGCCGGCACCGAGCATAAATAACGCGGGCGCACTTTGCTGCGCACCGACACTGCCAATCAATACCACGGTATCCAAATACACATGCGGGTTAATCAGCGAAATGGCCAATGCCTGACCCGCAGTGCGCCAGGCACTGCCCAGTGGCTCAGCCCCCGCGGCAACTAAGCCGTCGCCATCCCCCTGCCAAGCGCGGAAGAACGCCTGCAAGGCTAAATAAATCAGCAGCGCAATACCCAGCCAGGTCAATACCGGCACCAAGCCGGGAATGATTTGCTGAATGTAATCCAACCCAAATACCCCCAGGGATACCAGGCTGATATCGATGGCAATACAGACCGCCGCCACCGTCCACGGGTGCTGGTTGCGCAGGGCCTTATTTAAAACCCAGGTATTCTGGGCCCCGACGGCGACAATCAAGCTGATGGTAACGGCATAGCCGGTGAGAATGGTCGACAAGGTGTCGGTCATTGGGTGTTCCTGCTGGCAGCGCCAGTCTGCAATAGAGCATTGGCCCAGAGCTTATGTTTGGGCAACGAAGTCGCGCCAAGATACGGTTGCGGCTATTATCAGTCCAACTCATAAATCTAATCATATATAAGTAAAACTGATGCTAGATTACCCCGCACTGCAAGCTCTGGTCGCCGTGATTGAAGCGCGTGGCTTCGAGCGCGCCGCCAAGCGCCTTAACATCAGCCAGTCGGCGGTCAGTCAGCGCATTCGTCAGCTGGAATTTAAACTGGGCCAGCCAGTGCTGTTGCGCACCAGTCCGCCCAGGCCGACCGAGCTGGGCCAGCGCCTGGCTAACCATCTGCAACAGGTGCAACAGTTGGAACAGGCCCTGGACGCAGAGGCCGATACCTGTGCTCGGTTAAGAGTGCGGCTGGCCGTTAATGCAGATTCCATCGATACCTGGTTGGCGGGGGCGCTGGCCAGTGCTGAGGTAAGCCAGCGCATGGACTTTGATATTGTCGTCGAAGATCAGGACGTTGGCCTTAAACGCATGAAAAACGGTGAGGTAATGGCCTGTATTTGTGCCAGTGAGCAGCCGGTTAATGGCGGACTGGCACAGCCATTGGGTCATATTCGCTACCGCGCTTTGTGCAGTCCAGCGTTTAAGCAGCGCTATTCCGACTGGCTAAAACGCGGTGCATTGGATGAAATTCCCTGTCTGATTTTTAGCGCCGACGATCGCTTGCAGCATCGCTTCTTGCAGGCGCAAGGCATGGGTGAGCCGCAATACGATCACGTTTGCCCATCGTCGCAGGGGTTCGTTAATTTAGCGCTGGCTGGGCTGGGTTACGGCATGATGCCTGAGTTGCAAGTGCGCGAGCAATTAAACAACGGCAGCCTGTGTGACTTAGTGCCTGGCTATCAAATGGACGTGCCGCTGTATTGGCATTATTGGCAAACCGAAAGTCCGGCTTTGGCCGAGCTGCGCCAGGCGGTGGTCGCAGTCGCGCAGCAATCCCTTTGTTGTGATTAAACATTTATGCACTGTTTGCTAGCAATGCTGCTGTTGATGTTGCTGTGACAGTGCATGGTGTTTTTTCTTGGGCTAATTTTTTCGCAATATCTCTGGCTAATTGTTTGAAATATCGAGATTTTATGCCGGCGAAGGTTAGTTGGTATATGGGTTGCACTCAACCTTGTATACATGACAACCAATGAGGAAAGTCCGATGAAAAAAGCTGTTCTCACCCGTGCTAGCAAACTCTTCGCTGTGACTACCCTGGCCGCCGGCATCAGCCTGGCCAACGCCGAAGACACCATTAAGGTCGGCGTACTGCATTCCCTGTCGGGCACCATGGCCATTTCTGAAACCACATTAAAAGATACCGTGTTAATGATGGTGGCAGAGCAAAACAAAAAAGGTGGGTTATTAGGTAAAAAATTGGAGCCGGTCGTCGTCGACCCTGCTTCTAACTGGCCACTGTTCGCTGAAAAAACACGCGAGCTGTTGGCTAAAGAAGGTGTCGATGTCATCTTTGGCTGCTGGACATCGGTATCGCGTAAATCCGTATTGCCGGTGATTGAAGAGCTGAATGGTTTAATGTTTTATCCAGTTCAGTACGAGGGTGAGGAGTCATCGCGCAATGTTTTTTACACGGGAGCGGCACCCAATCAGCAGGCTATTCCGGCGGTTGATTATTTAATGAAGGAAGTTGGCGTTAAGCGCTGGGTATTGGCCGGAACCGACTATGTATACCCACGTACCACCAATAAAATACTGGAAAGTTATTTAAAATCCAAGGGCGTGGATGCCGCCGACATTATGGTCAACTACACCCCCTTTGGTCACAGTGACTGGCAGACCATTGTGTCGGATATCAAAGGCTTTGGCAGCGCCGGTAAAAAAACTGCAGTGGTTTCTACTGTCAATGGCGATGCGAATGTTCCCTTTTACAAAGAGCTAGCGAACCAGGGCATCAGTGCTGAGGATATTCCTGTGGTTGCGTTTTCTGTCGGTGAAGAAGAATTATCCGGCTTTGATACGTCACCTTTGGTGGGGCACTTAGCAGCCTGGAACTACTTTCAAAGCGCCGATGCCGATATCAACTACGACTTTATCGACCAATGGCATGCGTACACGGGCGACGACAGCCGCGTTACCAATGACCCAATGGAAGCCACTTACATCGGCTTTTCTATGTGGGCCAAAGCCGTGGAAAAAGCAGGCTCTGCTGACGTAGATAAAGTTCGCCAGGCCATGTACGGCATGACGGTACCCAATCTGACTGGCGGCATGGCGACCATGAACGCAAACCATCACTTATCGAAACCGGTATTGATCGGTGAAATTCAGGCCGACGGTCAGTTTGATATCGTGTGGCAGACGGATGGCGAAGTAAAAGGTGATGCTTGGACAGACTTTCTACCCGAGTCAAAAAATCTCATCGCCGATTGGACTGCCCCCATCAACTGCGGCAACTACAACATCGTTAGCAAAACGTGTGGTAGCGCAGTAGCAGCGGAATAAGCCGCTATTTGGCCAGCCAGCAACAGCTGGCTGGCGGGTTAATGAATGGATATCAGCCATGCGTATTTTCGTATTATTCTGCATAGCGTGCTGCAGTTGGACCGCACAGGCTCAACTTGCCGAAGCCGATCTGACATTGCAGCGTTTAGCGCAGCAACTGGCCGTTGCTTCTTATGATGAAAAAAGTGCCTTAATCAGTCAGATGGCGCAACTCCCTGCGGAACGTAAAAAACCATTGTTAGAGGCATTGGCCACTAACTCACTCTACAGCCGAGAGTCTGATCAACGCTTGTTTGTGATTGAGCGCTTTAAGCCGGGTGAGCGCATTCAGGCCTTTTTTTACGATGAAAGCTTGCTTATCGAAAGCCGACGACAAAAGCGTGATTTCGATAAAATCGGTATTAATAATGCCATTCGCAGAACACTCAGCTCTGAACTGGCCCTGATGGAAGTGTCATCGGGCAGTGATCAACAACGTCGTTTAGCGGCGGAGCAATTATTAAAATCGCCGAAGGACATCGACGCCTCCCGTTTGCAGACGCTTATCGCACAGGAATCTTCACCCGCCGTTTCTGAGGTGTTAGGTTTGGTCGCCGCGCTGCAGCAGCTAAACAGTGCCGATTCCTCGCAACGCTTAGCGGCCATTAAAACGTTACAGCGCTCTTTGTATCCTCAAGTTCGGGTTGCGTTAATTCAACATCAAGGTCGTCTTGATGCCAGCAATCCATTGCAAGCTGGCGAATATCAGTTGGTGCAAAAAACACTGGCATCGATTGATCAGTTGCAACAACTCAACGGCTATGCCAAAGACTTGTACTTTGGCTTATCACTCGGAGCCGTATTACTGTTAGCGGCCATTGGGCTGGCCATTACGTTTGGCGTGATGGGCGTGATCAATATGGCCCATGGCGAAATGATTATGCTGGGCGCCTACACCACCTATTTGGTCCAACAGTTGATGCCTGCTGGCAGCGAGGTGTCCCTGCTGGTCGCCATTCCGGCGGCATTTTTAGTGAGCGGCTTGGTTGGTGTCGTGATTGAGCGCAGTGTGATTCGCCACCTTTATGGTCGGCCATTAGAAACCTTGCTAGCCACCTTCGGTATTAGCTTGATTTTGCAGCAAGCGGTACGCAGCATCTTTGGCCCATTAAACCGTGAGGTTTCGACGCCAGAGTGGATGGCCGGCACCTTCATGCTCAACCCTGGCTTAGAGCTGACTTGGAATCGCCTCTACATCATTATTTTCAGCTTGTTGGTATTGGCACTGCTGGCTTGGGTAATGAAGCGCACTTTATTTGGCTTGCAAATGCGTGCTGTGACCATGAACCGGCCAATGGCCAGCTCGATGGGTATTCGTAGCGGTTGGGTGGATGCACTGACCTTTGGGTTAGGGTCGGGCATTGCTGGCATTGCTGGCGTCGCACTCAGCCAGCTCACCAATGTTGGGCCTAACTTGGGCCAAGCCTACATTATCGACTCCTTTATGGTGGTGGTGTTTGGAGGTGTGGGCAATTTATGGGGCACCTTAGTTGCAGCCATGTCGTTAGGGGTGGCGAATAAGGTCATCGAGCCTTTTGCAGGGGCGGTACTGGCAAAAATATTACTGCTGGTATTTATCATACTGTTTATTCAAAAACGGCCACGCGGGCTTTTTGCCTTAAAAGGCCGAGCGGTGGAGGGCTAACGTATGCCGGTTCAAACGACGCACATGGGCCCTATTACTCGGCTGCTGACACAAGACAAAAATGGCCGACGGTTATTATTGGTCATTGCAGTGCTAGCCATCGTAGTACCATTTTGTAATTTGCTGTTTCCAGCGGATTCAGTGCTGCATATATCCACCTATACCATGACCTTGCTGGGCAAATACTTATGCTATGCCTTGTTAGCCATCGCGGTTGATTTAATTTGGGGCTATTGCGGTATTTTAAGCCTTGGTCACGGTGCCTTTTTTGCGCTGGGTGGCTACGCCATGGGGATGTATCTCATGCGCCAAGTTGGTGATCGTGGGGTGTACGGCAACCCAGAGCTGCCTGATTTTATGGTGTTTTTAAACTGGCAAGAGTTACCTTGGTATTGGCTGGGTTTCGATTCGTTTGCATTCTCTATGCTAATGGTCTTGTTGGTGCCTGGCACTTTGGCATTTGTGTTTGGTGCATTGGCGTTTCGCTCACGTGTGAGCGGTGTCTATTTGTCGATCATTACCCAAGCCATGACCTATGCCTTAATGCTGGCCTTTTTCCGCAATGATATGGGCTTTGGCGGCAATAATGGCCTAACAGACTTTAAAGATATTTTAGGCTTTGATTTACAGTCAGATGGCACACGTGCGGGCTTGTTTATTGCCTCGGCGATGGCATTGATGCTGGGCTATGTGATCAGTGGAGTGATCACAGCATCCAAACTGGGGCGGGTACTGGTGGCCATTCGCGACAGTGAGTCCCGAGCCCGCTTTCTGGGCTATCGAGTCGAACATTACAAGCTGTTTGTGTTTGTGGTGTCGGCCATGCTGGCCGGTGTTGCAGGTGCTTTGTATGTACCGCAAGTCGGTATTATTAACCCTAGCGAATTTGCCCCGATATTTTCCATTGAAATTATTATCTGGGTCGCCGTTGGTGGCCGTGGCAGCTTGTATGGCGCGGTGATCGGTGCGGTATTGGTGAATTATGCCAAAACCTGGTTTACCGGCGCCTTTGCCGAGCTGTGGCTGTTTTTACTGGGCGGCTTATTTGTATTAACGACCTTGTATCTGCCGCGCGGTGTTATCGGCCTATGGCCGCCACTGCAACAGCGCTGGCTGAGGTATCGCCAGCAGCGTGACCTAGTGCACAAGGAGGATTGCCTATGAGCATCGCCCCCAAACATATTGAGCAACCCAGTGTTTTGTATATGGACGGTGTCAGCGTCAGTTTCGACGGTTTTAAGGCATTAAACTCACTGTCTATGTGCATTGAGCCCGGTGAAATGCGTGCCATTATTGGCCCCAACGGTGCCGGTAAAACCACCATGATGGATGTCATCACCGGCAAAACACGGCCCGACAGTGGCACTGTGTTATTTAACGATCAGCATGATTTGACGCGTTACGACGAAGCGGCCGTTGCCAATTTGGGCATTGGCCGTAAGTTTCAAAAACCCAGTGTGATCGAAAGCCTGACGGTCTTTGAAAATTTAGAAATGTCTTTACGCGGCGGCCGCTCTGTTTGGCAAGCACTGAGACATCGTTTAACCGCTGAGCAACAGGACAAACTTGATCAAATTCTGGCGCTGATTGATATGACGGCACGGCTGGATACCTTCGCAGGTAATTTATCTCATGGCCAAAAACAATGGTTAGAAATTGGCATGCTATTAGGCCAGCAGCCACAGCTGCTATTAATCGACGAGCCTGCAGCCGGCATGACGGATGAAGAAACCATGAAAACAGCCGAGCTGTTTAAAACTCTGGCGCAGCATCATTCATTAATGGTGGTCGAACACGATATGGATTTTATTGCCGCACTGGAGTGTCGCGTCACGGTGTTGCATGAAGGCAGCGTATTGGCGGAAGGGTCGCTGGCGTCGGTAAAAGCCAACGACAAAGTCATTGATGTGTATTTGGGGCGCTAAATGTTACGAGTCAATCATTTAAATGTGGCCTACGGTGCCAGCCAGGCGCTGTACGATGTCTCCATGCAGGCGGGTGTGGGCAAAGTCACTTGCGTGCTGGGGCGCAACGGTGTCGGTAAAACCACCTTGATGAAAACCCTGGCGGGCCACTTGGCACCGTTAAATGGGCAGATTCGCTGGGGTGATCAATTATTGGTGGGACAGTCCGCGGCCCAAAGAGCGCGCAATGGCATTGCCTATGTGCCCCAAGGGCGTGATATTTTTGCCCAGCTAACGGTGGAAGAAAACCTGCAAACTGCCTTTTCTGCGCTACCGCGCTCCCAGCGTCGCATTGATCCGGAAGTATTTGCGCTGTTTCCAGTTTTGCAGCAAATGCTTAAGCGTCGTGGCGGGGATTTATCCGGCGGTCAGCAGCAGCAACTGGCCATTGCCCGGGCGCTGCTATTAAAGCCGCGTTTGCTGTTATTAGACGAGCCAACCGAGGGCATTCAACCGTCGATCATTAAAGACATTCAAGCCGTGATTGAGCTGCTGCGAGATCGAGGCGATATGGCGATTGTATTGGTCGAGCAGTATTTAGACTTTGCCGCCCAGCTAGCCGATGACTTTATTATTCTTGAGCGCGGCCGCGTGGTGGCTGCCGGGCCGGGTCATGAGTTGAAACAGTCCGAGCAAGCACGCACTTTACTCGCCATTTAGCTTGCAGTTTGAACCCGTCGGCAACTCATAGTTTTTGCAGTAGCCTGTCTACTGAGACTGTTTTACCCTGCACGGTTTGGTGGGCGCGATTTGCCCGCACGATGTAACCTTGTGGAGATGTTATGAAAAAACTGATGGTTGCTTTATCCGTCGCAGCGTTGGCTACTGGCTGTGCTACCTACGACCCGTACACGGGCGAGAAAGAAACCTCCAAAACCGCCATCGGCGCGGGCATTGGTGCCGGTGTTGGCGTGTTGGCGGCTTATCTGGATAACCGCGATGAAAAAGACGTGAAGAAGCGCAACCAGCGCATTCTGGCATCGGCGGCGGGCGGTGCGGCCATCGGTGGCGGCATTGGCTATTACATGGATGCGCAAGAAGCCAAATTACGCAAGCAACTGCGTGGTACCGGCGTAAAAGTTGAGCGTGATGGTGACAAGGTCAACCTGATTATGCCGGGCAACATCACCTTTGCGACTGGCAGCTCGGCCGTTGCCTCAAGCTTTTATGAAGTGCTGAATTCTGTTGCCTTGGTGATCAAAGAGTACGACCGTACCCTAGTGGTGGTGGCGGGTCATACCGACAGCGTCGGCTCTGAAAGCACCAACCAGCGCTTATCGGAACAGCGCGCACAATCTGTGTCCGCTTACCTGAAGAGCCGTGGCATTAAATCCGTACGCTTAGAAACGGTTGGCTTTGGTGAGCGCTCACCCATCGCTAGCAATGCCACTGCGGCTGGTAAAGAACTGAACCGTCGAGTAGAAATCACCCTGGTGCCGGTGACGCAATAATTGCTATTGGGGTAAGCCGCGGTTGGGCCGCGGCTACTCAGCTTGTTACTGTTTTGGTATTTCTTCTGCTTGCAGCGCATCCAAACGCTGCTCTAACTCCACCAACTTGGCCTGGGTGCGCGCTAGCACCTCACATTGAGCATCGAACTCCTCCCGCGTAACCAAGTTCATATTGGCCAGCATGGCTTGCAGGCGTGCTTGCAGCAGCTGTTGCATATCGTCGCCTAGGGCGGCGAAGGGCGTCTGTTGTAACAACTCTTGCAGGCGTTGACTAATAAACTCAGGTTTCATCGTTGGGGCTCCGCACAATTTCAAAGGCACCATATTAACACGCGCGCCGTTAAGGCGTTGGGCTGGGGGGAAGCTGACTCCCTGTTTTGGTGCAACCACCGGATTTACTGCGCACTTATTTAGTGCCTTGATATTCTCGCTGCTCCTATTTGGGCCGTCATTCCTGGGGCTTAGACCAATTGCGTCCCGTAAGTCATTGATTATTCGTATTTTTCAAAAACTGGCACAAGCGCTGCAATGTAGTCAGCAATCAGTTCGACAAAGAATAATCCGGTGCATCCCGGGAACGACGAATTTCGCTGTTCATAATGACTGAAGGATGGAAAACCATGAAAAAACTGTCTCAAGCCATCGCTCTCTCGACAGCCATGTCGGCGGCTTTGCTGGCGGCACACAGCGCATCCGCTGAGGTCGATGTGTCTGCATCTGCTGCTGTAGCCAACATGTATTTGTGGCGCGGCCAAGATCTGGGTCAGGGATCGCCGGCGGTATCGGGTGATATCACAGCCAGCATGGGCGGCCTGTATGGCGGCGTGTGGGCTTCGAGTGGCGACAGTGCCTTAGGCCAAGAGTACGACCTGTATCTGGGCTACGGCGGTGAAGCGGGCGACTTTTCCTACGACATCAGTGCTTGGACCTATGTTTATCCTGGCGCCGATGACGTCAATGGCCGTGGTAATACCTTTGAAGCGTCCGACCTGATCGTGTCTGCCGGTTATGGCCCGGTATCCGCTTCTTATTACTACGTGTTGGCCGGTGATGAAAATGCCAGCTACGCCACCTTGGGCGGTGAAATGGGCAGTTTTTCCGCCACCTTGGGTTTTCAAATGCACAGTGAAGACGACAACTCGGAATACACCCACCTGGATTTGAGTTACGCCTATAACGATAACCTGGCGTTCACTCTGAGTAAGGTGATTGATCAGGGTGCAGACCTGGATAAAGGCGAAGCCGGCGTCGATGAAGATATGAAAGTCGTCGTTAGCTATAGCCTGCCTATCGAGATGTAAAAGGCATACAATGGCCCGTGCCCCCGCACGGGCTGATGAAACAAACAGAGCATTTAACAAGGGAGTTTTCCTATGAAACTCATTACTGCTGTGGTTAAGCCGTTCAAATTGGATGACGTGCGCGAGTCGTTGTCTGAGATCGGTGTTCAAGGCATCACAGTGACTGAAGTAAAAGGCTTTGGTCGCCAAAAGGGTCATACCGAACTGTACCGTGGTGCGGAATATGTGGTGGATTTTTTACCCAAAGTAAAAATTGAAGTGGCGGTCACTGAAGAGCTGACCGAAAAAGTCATCGAAGCCATCACCAAAGCGGCCAACACCGGCAAAATTGGCGACGGCAAGATTTTTGTAACGTCTCTGGATCAAGTGATTCGTATCCGTACCGGTGAAACCGGCGCAGACGCAATCTAAACCCAGTTCGGTCACAATCAATATCAAGCCTGATGCGGGGGGCTTAATATGGAAAACAATATTTATGAACTTCAGTACGCCATGGACACCTTTTACTTTTTGGTGTGTGGCGCGTTAGTTATGTGGATGGCGGCTGGTTTCGCCATGCTGGAAGCGGGTCTGGTCCGCTCTAAAAATACCACCGAAATTTTAACCAAAAACGTCGCGTTGTTTGCCATTGCTTGCACCATGTATTTGGTGTGTGGTTATGAAATCATGTATGGCGGCGGTTATTTCCTCCAAGGCATCGGTGACGTTGATAGCGCCGCTGTGTTGGCTGACTATGCAGCGCGTGAAGACGGCTTCCAGGGCGGTTCTATTTACTCGGGCGCATCGGATTTCTTCTTTCAAGTGGTGTTTGTTGCAACGGCCATGTCGATTGTTTCTGGTGCCGTCGCTGAGCGCATGAAATTATGGGCTTTCCTGGCGTTTGCTGTGGTTCTGACCGGTGTTATTTATCCAATGGAAGGCGGTTGGACCTGGGGCGGTAACGACGTATTTGGCCTGTATAACCTCGGCGACTTAGGTTTCTCTGACTTTGCTGGCTCTGGCATTGTGCACATGGCGGGTGCTGCAGCGGCACTGGCGGGTGTGATTTTGCTGGGCGCACGTAAAGGCAAATATGGCCCTAAAGGCGAAGTGCGTGCGATTCCAGGCGCTAACCTGCCGTTGGCCACTTTGGGTACCTTTATTTTATGGATGGGCTGGTTCGGCTTTAACGGTGGCTCGGTATTAAAACTGGGTGACATCGCCAACGCCAACTCTGTGGCATTGGTCTTCCTGAACACCAATGCGGCCGCTGCCGGTGGTTTGATTGGCGCTCTGTTGCTGGCTTATGTGTTGTTCCGCAAAGCGGATTTAACCATGGCATTAAACGGTGCCCTGGCGGGTCTGGTAGCCATTACTGCAGAGCCTTCTACACCTACGCCTATGGCGGCGACCATCATCGGCTTTGTTGGCGGTTTGATTGTGGTGATGTCGATTCTGACACTGGATAAAATCAAGATCGATGATCCTGTTGGTGCCATCTCTGTTCACGGTGTGGTGGGTCTGTTTGGTTTGCTGGTGGTACCACTGACCAACGATGGTGCTAGTTTCTCTGGCCAGTTAATTGGTGCCGTGACCATCTTTGCTTGGGTATTTGTCACCTCGTTGATTGTGTGGATGGTGATCAAGGCGGTAATGGGCTTGCGTGTCAGCGAAGAAGACGAATACGAAGGTGTGGATTTGTCTGAATGCGGTATGGAAGCTTACCCAGAGTTCACGGCTTCAAAATAATTAGCCCCATAAACGCTGCCAGAAAAAGCAGCGAGTAATAATGATAAAAAGTTTCAGCGGCCTTCGGGCCGCTTTTTTGTGGCAGTGTTATGGCTTTTGTAGCACAAACATCTGATAACCAAAGTCACCTAAAAAGCGCTGATAAATCGATAGCTCGGTTTGAATATCTTGCCAGGCTTTCGACTCTCCTAATTCCGATTCCAGTTCATGCAAGCGCTGTTTCAGTGGCTGGCTGTAGTTAAACCAGGCTTGCTTCGACATGGTAAAGGTATGCAGTAGCTTGAAACCGCTATTGGCAATGTCCTCTAGGCGCTGACTTAAATGCGTCATGGCTGGATATTCTTGCTGCCAAAACACGGCGGCTTCATCGCTGGGTTGCTCGGTTAACCAAATTAAATCACTGAAAACTAATACGCCCTGAGACCGCAATAGCGGTGCCCAGCAACGCAGCGCCTGCGCGACTCCTATGATGTAGGCGCAGCCCTCGGCCCATAGCAGATCAAACTGAGCTTCTGCCAAATCCAGCTGCTGCATATCGGCACAATGGGGCTGTATGCGCTCGTTCAAGCCCATTTGCTCAGCGGTTTGCATCAGCCGCTGCAGCGCCGGCTCATCATTATCGTTGGCAATAATCTGTGCTTGGGTATTCTGTGCTAGCAGCAAGGTAGAGTGGCCTTGGCCGCAACCAATATCCACCACCTGCTGAGGCGAAAACGGTACGTTTGCCAACGCTGCCAGCGTATCCTCGCGAGACCCCGGCCCCCACTGGCTAACGCCAGAGAAAATCTGCATAAAATCGCGCATGTATTGATCATGTGTGTTCATATCTTTGGATAACCATTTCAATCGAATTGCATCTTTGCGGCTGAAACC
Source organism: Bacterioplanes sp. (assembly GCA_965233665.1). GTDB lineage: Bacteria > Pseudomonadota > Gammaproteobacteria > Pseudomonadales > Oceanobacteraceae > Bacterioplanes. The sequence continues at coordinate 101,685 of CBDDTG010000042.1, forward strand.
TTGGGTTTGCAGCCAGTCTAGGTGCGCTTCGGGGGCAACTTGATCCAGTGCGTGATGCCAATAGGCCAAGCTGCTGCGCCCTAACAAAGCACTGAGCAACTGATGGGCCTGTTGCTTGGCCGCAATTTCCTGTTCCAATTGCGTCAGGCGCTGTTGCAATAAGGTCTGATCCAGCTGGCTGTGCATGTATTGCTGGCACTCGCTCAACGTCAGACCGCCGGCTTGTAGCTGGCGGATCAGCAGCACGTGCTGAACATCACGCTCACTGTAATAACGGTAGCCATTGCTACCGCGCTGGCCCTGAATCAGTCCCAAGCGCTCGTAATACAACAAGGATGAACGTGATAAACCGACCCGACTGGCCAGCTGTGAGATGCGATACATAGTGCCTCCCAAACGTATTTACCCAGCGTAAACTATGAAGCAATAGACAGGTCAAGGAGGGATGCAGGCTTGGTTGTAGGGCGTTACACTTTGCCGCTTTCTTTGTTCTCAGGCCTTGACATGATTCGCGAAGACTTTCACGCCCACGTTTATTTTGATCTCGAAGCCATCGACACCGCACGTCAGGTCAACCAGCAGGCGATTGAGCAGCTAGCGTGTGCGCGCATCTCAACCCTGCGTGAGCGTGAAGTGGGGCCGCATACTAAGCCTATGTTCGAGGTGGTCTTTGCGGCTGAAAACCGCGAACAGGTGGTGCAATGGCTAGAACAAAACCGCCAGGACTTAAGTGTGTTGGTGCATCCTGTGACCGATGATGACTACCACGCACATACAGACGGCGCTGTATGGCTGGGGCAGCCATTGGCGTTAAAACTGGAGACGTTGCGCTGAGGAAGGCGCGCCATTACTGGCAAAAGGTCTCGATATACAGGGCCTCTACTTTATCTCTGGCCCATTGGGTACGACGTAAAAACTTCAGGGACGACTTGATGGATGGGTCGTTATAAAAACAATTGATGGGGATTCTGGCGTTCAAACCTGGCCAGCCATAGTGCTCTTGCAAGCGCACTAAAATCTTTTCCAGGGTTAACCCGTGCAATGGGTTATTGGGTTGCTCTTGGCTCATGGCTAGGATTCCTACGAAAGAAGCCACTCAGTTTAACAGATGAAGATCTCCACAGATCTATGCTTAAACAACCACCTTGGCGTAGCTATCACCATCAATATCCACCACTTCAACAGACAGTGAGCACTCATGGGTGATCACCCGTTTAAGCTCATCCAAGACGAAACCGGATAGCTTGGATTTTTGCTCGGCGGTTCTACCTGGCAGGATTCGCAGCGTGACGTGTACAAAGCCAATATCAACACTGCCGGTCTTGTAGTGGGAGTAAGGAATAGAGCGAACTTTGATATCGCTGCCTTCTATAGAAAACAGCTCAGATGTAACAGCACCGCGATGTACGCAGTCAATCAGTCGAGCGGCGTTGTACTGAGTTGAGTGCTCGACGATGCAATGGGGCATGTGGGGTCCTTGAGTGTTTGCTTGAAAATTAAGTACGAATACTGCCACAGCCTACCCACTGGTGACAGTATCGCGAGTGGCGCAGAAGTTAAAAGCAGGCAGGCTGATCTCACCTGCCCGTGACCATTTAGAACGAAAGCGGCCCGACTGGAACGATGCCATTAGGGTTGAGTGCTTTAATGGAGTAATACCCGGCATTGATGTGCGTTACATTGACTGTTTTTTGAATACCATCGATCGCCAGTATCCGGTGCATGTAAGCGTGCAAAAATGGCATGTCCTTTAACTGATTACGGTTGCATTTAAAAAGACCATGATAGGCCAGGTCAAAGCGAATCAAAGTAACAAATAGCCGTAAATCCGATTCGGTAAGCTGATCACCAAAAAGATAGAAGCGGCCGTCGCTGAGTCTTTTCTCTATGGCATCCAACGCATGAAACACTTTGCCATAGGCTTCTTCGTATGCCTCTTGTGTGCTGGCAAAGCCCGCTTGATAGACACCATTATTTAAATCGGTATAGATATAGCTGTTTAAGTCATCAATCTCTTCCAACAACTGCTCAGGCACTAAATCAGGCCCTTGATCCACGATATCTACAAAGGCGTTATTCAACATGCGCACAATGTCGGCCGATTCATTGTTGACGATGGTTTTGGTCTTTTTATCCCACAGTACCGGTACCGTCGCGCGACCTGTGTAATCTGGATCAACCTGGGTATAAATCTGATGCAAAAAATCGGCATGGTTGAGAGCGTCCTGGTCGCTGCCATTAAAGCCGCCAAACTGCCAGCCCTGGTCTCCGAGCTGCGGATTAACCACAGATACGCTGATCATGTCTTCCAGACCTTTTAGTGTGCGTGCCATTAAAGTGCGGCTGGCCCAAGGGCAAATATACGCGACGTAAAGATGGTAGCGATCTTTTTCGGCTTTAAAGCCCGCATCGCCGGTTGGCCCTGCTGCGCCGTCGGTAGTAATCCAATGGCGAAATGATGACGTCTGACGAATAAAACGACCTTTTTCGTCTTTGTTTTGCACCGGCTGCCAGTTTTCTTGCCATTTACCGTTGACTAACATGGTTTTGTCCTCGAAGTAATGTTCTCCCGGTTATCGCCGGGAGAGCATGATGTTTGACGTTAGGCCAGTTGCTGGTGTGCTGTAGCCGTTTGCATCGATTGAGCTGCCCGCAAGCGCGCAGCGAGCCAGTTGTCGATGGCAAAGCGGCCAGCTCCTTGCAGGGTGAGTGCTGAGGTGGCTGCAAATAAGGCTAGTGCGTATTCGTAGCCATTGTTGCTTAGGAACAAGCCGTGGCTAATGTGTACGCTGAATATGGCCACCAACATGGTGAAGGCACCCACCGCTGCAGCTGGGCGCGTAGCCAGCCCGGCTACCAATGCCAATCCGCCAAAAAACTCAGCGCTGCCTGCCGCCAAAGCCATGATAAAACCAGGCTCTAGACCGATGCTCGCCATCCATTGGCCGGTGCCTTCTAGGCCATAGCCACCAAACCAACCAAACAGTTTTTGCGCGCCGTGGGCAGCGAGAATGATGCCGACAGGCACTCGCAAAACCGTGGCTGCCAGTCCAGCGTTTGAATGAAATACAGATTGCAGAGAGAAGGTTTTCATCGTCATGTCCTCGGGGTTGTTTGGCTAGAGCCCTTTGCTCTTTAGCTTGAAAACCATGTTATTGATTGATCTATACGAGATAAATCGGGCTATCATTGAATGATTACCAACAATTCATTTGTAATAGCTTGGGAGACAAATGGACAGACTGGAGCTTTTGAAAGCACTGCTGGCGGTGGCAGAGGAGGGTAGCTTTACCCGTGCTGCGCACAAGTTGAGTAGTTCCAATCAGTTGGTGAGCAAGTATGTGTCTGAACTGGAGTCGCAACTGAATGTGCGGCTGTTTAACCGCACCACCCGCCGGGTTCATCTGACCGAGGCTGGGCAGCAGTGCGTGTTACATGCTCGGCGCATATTGGAAAGCTATGTCGATATGGAAAACCACTTCAGCCAATACCATGGTGCTGTGGCTGGCAGCCTTAACATCAGCGCACCGGTGTCGTTTGCTACCTTGCATTTGCCAGCGTTATTGCGTGGATTCAAACAGCAGTATCCGGATGTGCGCATCAACCTCGAACTGAGCGACCGCAAAGTGGATGTGGTCGAAGAAGGCTTTGATGTGGTGTTAAGAATTGGTCAACTCAAAAGTTCGTCGTTAATTGCCAAAAAAATTGCCCCCATTCGCTTGGTGTTGTGCGCTGCTCCCGACTACGTTCAACGCAACGGTATGCCCAATACTCCCAGCGATTTATCTGCCGAAAATTTTCTGCGCTACAGCTATATGGAATATTCGCTCGATCAGTCGCCCTTGATGGAGGTACTAAAAAAACACAGTCAAACATCAACCGCAGCGATGGTGGCTAATAACGGTCAGCTATTGATGGAGGCAGCCATTGCCGGCGAAGGCTATGCGTTTCAACCCACCTTTATTGTGGGTGAAGCACTGCAGAAGGGGAAATTATTGCGCTTATTGCCAGAATACGAGCCTGAAGCGCTCGGGTTGTATGCGGTGTATCCACATCGAAAATTGTTGGCGCCTAAGTTACAGGCATTTATTGAATACCTGAGTAGTTATTTTAGTGATTTGCCGTATTGGGATCAGTTTAATTAACGATGCAGCGTGGCAGATTGTGTTGCCCAAACCGTGTTGGCAAAAGCGGGGAGGACCAAAAAGGGCCTCCGTTACACGTATAGGCATGTATGGCCGTCATAAGAATACCCTTAGGCTATGCCAAATCTGATAGTTGAATGGCTAGCGCAATGTCGTCATCGTAATCTTTACCGATCATTTTAAACCCCAGTTTTTTGTAGAACTTGGCTGCTTTTTCTGCGTCAGGGTGGTGTGCCACGCGCAGTTTGGTATGGCCATGCAGCATGAGTTCTTGCGCAATTAGGCGAATGCTGTATTCCCCAATGCCTTGGCGCTGACACTCAGGCTTAATCACCAAGTGATACACAGTGGCTATATGAGAAGCATCAGCTTCAAGCAGGTAGTCGTCTTTATAGGCAGGGCCGTAGGCGGTAAAGCCAACAAACTTGCCGTTGTGCTCAATAAAATTACAGCGAATGTGTGCATTGGCAACGCCATGGCCAATCCAGTGGGTGTTGTAATGCAAGAAGTAGAGGTCTGGTTTGTTAGCACGAATATGCAATGCTTCATGAGCATTGGCTTCGGTAACAGGAATCAGTGTCGTCATGTATTACTCTTTTTTTGATATTAATTGAATGCCATCGAACAAAGCTCGTTAACTACTAAATCGATCTTTTTCAATATGTGCAGATCGACGGTGGGCGAAATAAAATGTTTTAATGCGCGCTGTGCGAAGGCGGCGGGATCATAGCATGGCCATGAAGCTCGTGCTTTTTTCGATTCAAGAAGGGTGATGGAGAGATTTTCTGTACAGGATATCTGCTAGCAGTTTTAGGGAATGCCGTCGCCATCAGGTAAGAAGCGACCAAATATGCGGTCTGCTGTGCCGTTGGCCTGTAGCTTTTTTATGGCTGCATTAAAGTCTTTTAATAAAGACTCTGACCGCGGTGAAGAGCGGGTAATCCAATAGTGCATATGATCCGGTTCAATGCCTGGCAACAGCCGGTGAACGAAATCGGGGCTGGCTTTTAGGTTACTGAGTGCAATACCGCCCTCAACCACTTCGTAGGTTGTTAGCATGACCTCGCACTGTTTGTTAATAACCCGATCAATGGCAGCTTGAACGGTCGTTGACGGCGTTTGAATCGTGGCCGTTAGGCCTGCGTCGATCACATCCTCATAGTTGTAGCCAAGAACACCGCACACTTGCATGTTGTTCAAATCTGTAACATTGCGGATATTGTTAAATTTATCGGCATGATCGCGGTGAAATGCATAGCTGCGACGCACATTAAACACGGGCACGGTGCGGTGATATTTGCTCACTCGCTCACGGTTAGAGCTGCCGTTGATAAACATTTCCATGCCCGTTTGTGGGTAGGCATAGACCTGCGCCAAACAGCGCTTCCAAGGCAGAATGTGGAAGTCGACTTGTAGATTCAGCTCGTGTGCCAGCGCTTGCAGTAATTCGTAACTGACGCCATCAAGGCGTGTCGTTCCGGCCTTGCTGATTTGAAATGTGTAAGGTGGCCACACAGCGTCTTCACATACATTCAGGCTGGTCGAGTTTGCTGCCCAGGTGTTGAGGCTGGTCAGCCCACCGATGACTAAACCGGTAGCTAGCTGCCGAGCTAACCTGTTGATCAACACTGTGGTGGCGGCCATAAGCCATCCCGCTTATTGCAAGCTTAAACCAAGAGACTGTTAGTTTAGCCAATGCCTGACGCAGTGCAGTGGGAAAGGGCATAATAAGCGTCACGGTGCCGCGAGACGCTGTCCCTATTCAGATTCAGGGGCCAGAAGGCGCCCTGAAACAAACCATCCGCGTCGCGGATTTACATGTCTTCGAAATAGTGTTCGTCGAAGTTCTTCTCTAAGCGCTTGCGTTCTAGGTGAGCTTCGATCGCCCGCCGTGCCATTAGCTTCTTGGACATCTGACAGTCCTTATTAACAACGACGTTGCCTTCCTGGTCGAACGATACAACTTCTTCATGGGCTGCATTTTTCAGAGCTGCTTCCATTGTATTTTCCTTTTTTGGGCTTCACAGAGTCACTCAGAGTTGTCTGGGCCTAGCTGCTGTGATTGTTATTGTTATTGGTTGCAAAAGCATGACAGCAAATCCCCACAGAGCCAATGTGGCAAAACAGGCACGTGCGTCCGGCATGGCTTTATAAATTGCCCGTAAGTTGTTACAGCTCAACGCTTTTTGGTGCGTACTAGTACCTTAGTGTTACGGTAAAAGCCGCATATGAAGGGAGGACAATCACGACAAATGTCGTGATTTGTCCAATTTGAGGCCTTAGCTTTCTAGCCGTAAAGAGCGAATGCTGCGTTTGATGGCGTTGAGGTGCTCTGCGAACTCAGGCCCGCGGCGTTGGGTTACGGCTACCGCCAGCATATCGATCACCATCAGATGGGCAATGCGCGAGGTCATCGGGGTGTACTGCTCAGTGTCTTCTTCGATGTCGATGTAAATCGGCAGCTCGGCCAGCTGGCTCAGAGCCGTGTTGGCGGGCGCTAGGCTGACGACGCGGGCACCATGTTGCTGCGCTAATTGAACTGAGTGCAGTAAGTCTTTGGTGCGCCCGCTTTGCGAGATGGAGACCACCACATCGCGGTTGCTCAGGGTCACCGCCGACATGGCTTGCATATGGGGGTCGCTGTAGGCCGCGGTGGCCACTTGCAGGCGAAAGAACTTGTGCTGGGCATCAATGGCGACTGCTCCGGAGGCGCCAAAGCCATAAAATTCCACTCGCTGAGCAGCACTGATGGCGCGTGCGGCTTCGCCGACCTGCTCGGCTTGCAGCTGGGATTTGACCTGGTGCAAACGCTGAATGGTGGTGTCCGCGATTTTTTCGCAGATATCGTCGATGCCATCGTCTTCAGCAATGGCAAACTGGCCGATGTTATTGGCAATGGCCATTTCCTGGGCGATGCGCACTTTGAACTCCTGAAAGCCATTGCAGCCAATGGCGCGGCAGAAGCGCACGATGGTGGGCTCGCTCACTTGCGCCTCTTGGGCTAAATCGACAATGCGCATGTGCATGACTTGCTGTGGTGCTTTGAGCACAAATTCAGCCACTTTTACTTCTGATTTGCGCAGCTCGGGAATGGCGGCGGCGATCTCGCTCAGTATGGGACGGTTACTCACAATCAACGTCTCTTTTAGTCTGCTGCCGCTACTTTATCAGACCTTGGGGCCGTGCGGCTCAACGGCAGAATCATAGCGCGCTCCGGTGCCTAGGCGCATAGATGTATAAATGTACAGCCTTTGGTAGACTGCCACGCGGCCAGAGCAGTCTGGTTCAGGTCTGTAACCCCGGGGCTCCTATGGAAATTGAATTACTTCTCGACCAATTAAACGATGGCCAGCGCAATGCGGTGGCTGCTAGCTCTAAACATCAGTTGGTGCTGGCCGGTGCCGGTTCCGGCAAAACCCGGGTGTTGGTGCAGCGCATTGCCTGGTTGCTGGGGGTTGAGAATGTATCGCCGTTTGCGGTGATGGCGGTGACGTTTACCAATAAAGCCGCACGTGAAATGCGTGGCCGCCTTGAGCAGCTGTTGGATGTGCCCAGCAATGGCATGTGGGTGGGTACGTTTCACGGCCTGGCCCATCGCTTGTTAAAGCACCACTGGCGCGAAGCGAACTTGCCGCAGTATTTCCAGGTGCTCGATAGCGATGATCAACTGCGCTTGGTAAAGCGCATCATGCGGGCCAACAACTATGATGACAGCCGCTACCCGCCCAAACAGGTGCAGTGGTACATCAATGGCCACAAAGATGAAGGCCGTCGTGCTGCCCATGTGATTCCATCATCGGACCCCTTTGCCCGTACCATGCAGGAGATCTATCAGCTGTACGAGCAAAATTGCCAACAAAATGGCTTGGTCGATTTTGGTGAAATCCTGCTGCGTGCCCACGAGCTGTGGCTCAACAACCCTGAGTTGTTGGCGCATTATCAGCAGCGTTTTCGCCATATCCTGGTGGACGAGTTTCAAGATACCAACAACATTCAATACGCCTGGATTCGCCTGCTGGCCGGCAATCAGGTGTCTGTGATGGCGGTGGGCGACGATGACCAGTCCATTTACGGCTGGCGCGGTGCCAACATCGACAACATTCGCAACTTCCAGCAGGACTTTGCCGGCGCTGAGCTGATCAAGCTGGAGATGAACTACCGCTCCACGGCCACCATTTTGGCCGCCGCCAACGCCGTGATTGCCAATAACCAAGGGCGACTGGGCAAAGAGCTGAAAACCACCGGCGAAGACGGCGATAAAATCGCCCTCTACAGTGCGTTTAACGAGCAAGACGAAGCGCGCTACATTGCCGACCTGGTCGACGATTGGGCCCGCAACGGCCATGATCGCCGTGATTTTGCCGTGCTGTATCGCTCCAATGCTCAGTCGCGCACGCTGGAAGAAGCGTTTTTGCGGGCAGGCATTCCCTACCGTATTTATGGCGGCCAACGCTTCTATGAGCGCTTGGAAATCAAAAACGCCACCGCCTATTTGCGTTTATTGCTGAACCGTCACGACGATGCCGCCATGGAGCGAGTGATCAATGTGCCGGCACGTGCCATCGGCGAAAAAACCGTCGATGTACTGCGCTCTCATGCGCGCGAACAGGGCTGCTCTATGTGGCAGTCGGCCAGCGAAGTGGCGTCCTTGGGGATGTTGCCCAAGCGTGCCAGCAACGCCATTCAGACCTTTATTGATTTGATCGAAGAAATGAGCGTCGGCATCGACGAGCTGGAGCTGCATGAAATCGTCGATCGCACCATTGAGCAAAGCGGGCTGATCGACCATCACCGGAAAGAAAAAGGTGAAAAAGGTCAGGCACGTCTGGATAACCTGGACGAACTCATCAACGCCGCGCGCCAGTTTGAAACCGATGATGAGGTAGATGCCGACGACGACGTCAGCGATCTGGCCATCTTCCTGGATAACGCCGCCCTCGATGCCGGTGAAGCGCAGGCGGATGAGCATGAAGATGCGGTGCAAATGATGACCTTGCACTCGGCCAAGGGTCTGGAGTTTCCGCAAGTGGTGCTGACTGGCATGGAAGAAGGCCTGTTCCCGCACAAAATGTCGATGGACGATGCCGACGGTCTGGAAGAAGAGCGTCGCTTGGCGTACGTCGGCATTACCCGCGCAATGGACAAGCTGGTATTGACCCACGCCGAAAGCCGTCGCCTGCACGGTCAAGAAAACTACAGCACGCCGTCGCGCTTTATTCGTGAAATCCCGTCCGAGCTGGTGGAGGAAGTGCGCCTTAAAAACAGCATCAGTCGGCCACTGACGGCGCGTGAAAAACCGCGCAGCGAGCGTCCGGCCATGCTCGATGCCGGCCTGCCGTTTCAGTTAGGGCAGCGGGTGTTTCATGAAATGTTTGGCGAAGGCACGGTGCTGCAGTTTGAAGGCCAAGGGCCTGGGCTGAGGGTGCAAATCAACTTTGATGATGCGGGCAGCAAGTGGCTGGTGGTGAGCTTTGCCAAGTTGCAGGTGCTGTAATCTGCGCTTGGCTACCGCCCGGCAGTTTCTGAACCGCAGCGGGCGCTGCTGGATATAATGCACGCCTGATTGTCGGAGGCATGGCGTGCAGCGTAACTTTTCCTTTCAAGCTAATCCCCAAGCGGCCTTTACCTTGGTTGAGCTGGTCATCATCCTATTGCTGATCGCCCTGCTGGCGGCTTTTGCTTTGCCGCGCTTTAGCAACCTACGCGAAGACGCCGAGCTGGCGCAGGTTCAAGGCGTGGCTGCTGCCCTGCAGTCGGGCGTCAAACTGGCACGGGCTGTGTTTCTTGGTCAGAGCCGCAATGCTCGCGTGCAGAACTTGCCTGGCTTTGGTGCTGGCAACGTCGACACCAACAACAACGGTTTTCCCATCGGCATTGATAAGGGCAACGGCAACGAAAATATCGGCCGTGGCCCACGCGGCTGCGCGGGCGTATGGAGCGGCGTGCTCAATACGGCGCCCAGTGTGGCGCACAATACCTCGGCCCTTGATTATCAGGCCTATCGCCACACGGGCAATCGTGTTTGCTCGTATGTGTATCGGGCCGGTGGCGACGGCGGTAATCGCAATACCGCCCAGTTGGTCATTGAATACGATTCACGCGATGGCCGTGTGCGCGTCTGCGGTCAACACCCTCGTGTACCGGGCTGTTAACCGACGCGAAAGCCACTGACATCGGGCTCAACCTCAAGCCATTGCAGCTCAACCTGATCGACGCGCGCATTGGGCGGGCCCTGGTGCAAATATTCCAACAGCCGCTCCAGCTCATCACTGGGGCCAATGGCTAGAACTTCTACCCGACCATCGCTCAAGTTGATGGCATGGCCCTCTAGGCCCAAGCGCTCAGCGACTTGGCGCGTGCTGTCGCGAAACCACACGCCTTGTACCTTTCCACTCATAAGCGCCTTAAACGCACTCATGGCTGGCGCCACTTGAGGTTGTAGAGGTCATGGCGACGGTCTTTGAGGTTGTTGACCGAGCCTTCGCTGCGCACCAGTTTGAGTTTGTCGATGTCCAGGTCGGAGAACATGATCATCTCGGTATTGGGGGTGGTCTCCGCCATCACCGCATCGTGTGGAAAGGCGAAGTCCGACGGCGAAAACACCGCCGATTGCGCGTACTGCACATCCAATGCCTCAACTTGCGGCAGGTTGCCGCAGCTGCCGCAAATCACCACGTAGCACTCGTTTTCGATGGCCCGCGCTTGGGCGCAGTGGCGCACGCGCAAGTAACCGTTTTTGGTGTCGGTCCAGAAGGGCACGAACAAAATTTCCAGACCTTCGTCGGCCATCAGCCGGCTCAGCTCTGGGAACTCAACGTCGTAGCAGATCAAAATCCCCACCTTGCCAGCATCGGTATCGAACACTTGTACCTGATCGCCGCCCTGGATGACCCAGTCTTTGCGCTCGTGGGGGGTGATGTGAATCTTGCGCTGCTCTTCTACCGTGCCATCGCGACGGCACAGGTAGGTGACGTTGTACAGCCGCTCGCCTTCCAGCAAAGGCATGGAGCCGGTAATCACGTTGATGTTATAGCTCACCGCCATGCGCGACATTTCATCGCGAAAACGCTCGGTAAAACCGGCCATAAAGCGAATGGCATCGGTTTGCTGATGGCTGTTGTCGATCAAGCCCATCAAGGGCGCGTTAAAAAACTCGGGGAACAGAGCAAAGTCGCTTTGGTAACCGGCCAGGGTGTCGATAAAGAACTCGACTTGTTGCAGCACGTCCTGCACCGAAGAAAACGGTCGCATTTGCCACTGCACGGCGCCGACTCGAACCTGAGTTTTACGACTGTCGATGACGGCATCGTAAGGCTCGTAGAGAATGTTGTTCCATTCCAATAAGGTGGCGTAGCCGTGGGACTTTTCGTCTTCCGGCAGGTATTTACCTAACAGGCGTTTGACCTGAAAATCATTGGCCAGCTGAAAACTCAAAATGGGGTCGTATTCTTCGCGACGACTGACGGCGGCGATGTACTCCATCGGTGTCATGTCATCAGCATGGTGGTAATAGTTGGGAATGCGACCGCCGGCCAAAATGGCACGCAGGTTGAGCTGGCGGCATAAGTCTTTGCGCGCGTCGTACAAGCGCCGGCCCAAGCGGTAGCCGCGAAACTCTGGATGAATTAATACATCCAGACCGTACATGGCATCGCCATTGTCATTGTTCAAAATGGTCATGCGCCGACCGATCAGATCGTCGTAGACGTGCGGGTTGCTGTAAGTCTGGTAATCGACTTGCACCGACAGCGCGACGCCAACGATGTTCTCGCGGTCAAGCACCACAATTTGACCATCGGGGAAGTCATGGATGAGCTTATCGATGGTGTGCTTGGGCCAGGCGCCGTCCAAGTCGTCGTAGACGCGATCCATCAACGCCTTCAGCTGTGGATAATCACTGCTTTCCAGATTGCGAACAATCAGATGCAAATCGTCGTGCATGGCCACTCCTAAGATTCGGACTCTACTTCGTACAAGGCGAAGCAAAATTCTTTAGTGTCTTTGCGTTTACGTAGCTGCCAATGGGCGGGTATTTCGGGCTGCAGCCCCTGCTCATGCTCAACGTAGACTAAGGCGCCGGGCAGTAGCGTCAGTTGCTGCAGGGCTGGCTGCAGCAGCTGCTGGCCAAAGGGCGGGTCGAGAAAAACCAAATCATAGGGCTCAGGGTTATCGCTTAGCCACTGCAACGCATCGCCGGCCCATACTTGCGCGTTAGGCGCTTGCAGGGTCTTGAGGTTGTCTTTGAGTTGTAGTGCAGCTTTGGGGTTCTTCTCTAAAAAAACCACCTCTTTGGCGCCACGAGACAGGGCCTCCAGGCCGAGCGCGCCACTGCCGGCAAAGGCATCGAGGACGCGCGCGCCTGCAATATCAAACTGCAGCCAGTTAAATAGGGTTTCGCGTACCCGGTCCATGGTCGGCCTTAAGCCATCTATGGCCGGAAAGCGTAAGCGGCGTGAGCGCCACTCGCCGCCAATAATTCGTAACTGCTGGGTGGGTGTTTTACTCACGGGTGTCACTCGAAGTGGATGTCGTCAGCAAGCATTGTTGTGCTTGCTGTGGTGCAGTGCGCTGGCTATTACCTAACGCCTGATACAGTTGCTGATAAAGATCTTCAGACCAGCGATGGTAGGCAAGATGGCGACGAATGTCGATCTGCCCCGCGGCGGATAGCCAGCTTTGCCGCAGTTGTCGAGCTTGTTGCTGGCGCCATTGTTGCCATTGCTGGCGGTCTGGCCAGGTTGGCTCGGTAAGGGCGCTGAGCTGCGCCAGTTGCTGCCAGTGTTTGTTTTGCTGTTGCGCCAGCCACAGAGCACCGGGCAGTTGCTCAGACAAGCAAATCAGTAAGTCAGAGCCTGGGTAAGTCAGTTCGGTGAGGCGCTGGCGCTTAATCACATAGGCGCTGATGGCTTCGGCTTCACGCCGCGTCCAAGGGCCTTGTAGTAACAGTGTTGCTGCGGTGGACGTGGTTTGGCGGGGCAGTTGCGCCAGCTGACTGGCCCAGTCATCGCTGGGCAGCGTTTGGCGAGCACTGCTGCCATCGTCATACAGCCACATCAATTCGCCTTGTTGGCCGGCCTGCATGGCGTGCCAGACTTGCACACCTTCTTGGCTGCGCCAGCCGTGCCATACCTGCTGCGGCAGTGGTGGCAGGTTCAAAGGCTCCAGCGGCATGTCTTCTTGGTGCTGATAACGCAAGTTAATGACCACAATCAGCAACATACTGCTAAGCATAATGGCGGTAACAGTGGGGCGACTAAAGCGCACAAACTCTCCTTGGGGGAGCCTTTTAAAACCCCCTTTTTTCTCATTGTTGCTTCGTTAAAAATCGGCTCTAAATGCTCATTTGCTCCAGCAAACTCCGCTTTAACCGCCGTTTTTTGCCTTGCTAAAATTTCGCCTCCGAGGTTTTGCGGGCTCCCTTTTGCTGATTCGGCGCAGTTGCTCACACGCGGTGGATTCAGAGCGGGGGCGGTTGGTGGTAGGATAGCGCCCTTATTTTTGTTTGTACCAGCGACATTGTCGGTGGTCGCCGAGCCAACCGAGACCGTGACCTCATGTTTGATTTTTTTAAGCGTAAAAAGAAGAAGGCAGCAGAACAAGCGCAGCCTCAGCCGGCGGTGGAAGAAAATCTCAATTCCGCTGACGATGCGCCTGTCGAACCTACACCTGCAGAATCACCTGCTGAATCAGCGCCTGCCACCGCAGAGCCATCTGCTGAAGTAGCTGCAGCAGAGCAAGCGCCGACAGTCGAGGCAGAACCTGCTCCTGAAGCCATGCCAGAGCCCGATACTCAAGCAGCAGAGCCTGTTGTTGAGCCGGAGCCAGTTGTTGAATCCGTAGAGCCTGAAGTCGCTGAACCTGAGCCCGCTGCCGTCGTTGAGCCAGAACCAGAAGTAGCGGCGGTGGTCGAGCCAGAGCCCGCTCCACAAGCCCCGGCGACGACGCAAGAAAAGCCGAAAAAAGGCGGCTTCTTTAGCCGTATTCGCGATGGCTTGAGCAAAACCCGCAGCAATTTGACCGAAGGCTTGGCCGACCTGCTGATCGGTAAAAAAGAGATCGACGACGATTTGCTAGAAGAGCTGGAAACCCAGCTGATCATGGCCGATGTCGGTGTCGAAGCGACCACACAAATCATGGACGGGCTGACCCGTCGCGTGAGCCGCAAAGAGCTGAGCGATTCCGACGCCCTCTACGATGCCTTGACCGAAGAGTTGGCCGCCATGCTGGGCCAAGTGCAGCAACCGCTGAATGTCGAAAATGGCAACAAGCCTTATGTGATCTTGATGGTCGGCATCAATGGCGTCGGCAAAACCACCACCATCGGCAAACTGGCCAAGCAGTTCCAGCGTGAAGGCAAGAGCGTTATGTTGGCGGCGGGTGATACTTTCCGCGCTGCGGCGGTGGAGCAGCTGCAGGTGTGGGGTGAGCGCAACAGCGTGCCGGTGATCGCCCAGCATACCGGTGCCGATTCTGCCTCTGTGATTTATGACGCCGTGCAAGCGGCGCAGTCGCGTGGCACTGATATTTTGATTGCTGACACCGCTGGCCGTTTGCACAACAAAGACAACCTCATGCAAGAGCTGGAAAAAGTCGTACGGGTTATGAAAAAGCTCGACGACACAGCGCCGCATGAAGTCATGTTGGTCTTGGATGCCGGCACCGGCCAAAACGCCATCAATCAGGCCAAGCAGTTCCAACAATTGATCGGTGTAACCGGCCTGACCCTGACCAAGCTCGACGGCACCGCCAAAGGCGGCATCATCTTCGCTCTGGCTAAGCAGTTTGGACTGCCGGTGCGCTACATCGGCGTCGGCGAAGGCATCGATGACTTGCGGCCATTTAACGCCGAAGAGTTTACCCGCGCGCTGTTTCGCAACGACGACTAAGGCTATTTATGTCCGCCCAGGATCCGATGGTGCGCTTCGAGCGCGTTAGCAAGCGCTACCCGGGTGGCCGTGACGCCCTCAGTGGCATCAACTTTGAGCTAGGCCGCGGCGAGTTTGCCTTTTTGACCGGTCACAGCGGTGCCGGTAAGAGCACCTTGTTAAAGCTGATGATGCTGATGGACCGGCCGACGCGTGGCCGGGTCGTGGTCGATGGTGAAGACTTATCTCAGCTACGCCCCAGCCAAGTGCCCTACCTGCGGCGCAAAGTCGGGGTGGTGTTTCAAAATCACCAACTGCTGTTTGATCGCACTGTGTATGACAACGTCGCTTTGCCCCTGCAAATTGCGGGCTTTAGTCCGGCGGAAGCGGCGCGGCGAGTGCGGGCCGCCCTCGATTCGGTTGGCTTATTAGGCAAAGAGGGACGCACCCCGATCGAGTTATCAGGCGGTGAGCAGCAGCGTGTTGGCATTGCCCGCGCGGTGGTAAACAAGCCGCCGCTACTGCTGGCGGATGAGCCCACCGGTAACTTGGACCCTGAGCTGTCGGCAGAAATCATGAACCTGTTTGTACGCTTTCAACAGGTTGGCGTGACTGTGCTGATCGCGACCCACGACATCGCCCTGATTGAGCGCATGGGGCATCGCCGGCTGATTCTCGATCATGGTCAGCTGGTGGCCGGTGGCAGTGCCGTGGAGGACGATATTTATGGCGGATAAACGCCCGCGCCAGGGCGCTTCTGAACAGCGCATCGGCATCTTTCACCGGTTGCAGGCATGGCTGGCCAATCATCAGTTGGTGGCGGTTGAAACGCTCATCAAGTTGCTGCAAAAACCCACGGCGACCATTTTGACCTGGCTGGTGGTGGCAATCGCTCTGACCTTGCCCGGTGCCTTATGGATGACGGTGGATAACGTGCAGCAGCTCGGTGGTCAGTTGCAGCAGTCCGGACGGCTGTCGGTGTATTTGCAACCCGGCAGTGATCTGAATGAGGGCCGGCAGCTGGCGCAGCAAGTGGGCAGCTGGCCACAAGTGGCAAGCAGTGATTACATCAGTGCTGAGCAAGCACTGGCGGAGTTCCAAGCCAGTACCGGCCTAGGCGGTGCCTTGGAGCTGCTGCCAGAGAATCCTTTGCCCGCGGTGATTTTGGTCGAACCACCATTGGGCGTGGCGCCAGCACAACTGCAGGCCTTAAGGCTCAAGCTGGAGCAGCAGCCGCTGGTGGATGAAGTACAGCTGGATATGCGCTGGGTGCAGCGTTTATTGGCATTACTGGAGTTGGGCGAACGCTTGATCTGGGTATTAGGTTGCTTGCTGGCATTGGCCATTGTGCTGGTGGTCGGCAATACCGTGCGTTTGTCGATTGCCGCGCGCGAGGATGAAATCCGCGTGATTAAGCTGGTCGGTGGCACCAATGCCTATGTGCGGCGGCCATTTTTGTACCTTGGCGTTTGGATTGGCCTGGTTGGTGGCCTCATGTGCTGGCTGCTGCTGGTATTGTGCTGGTGGCTGCTCAGTGGCCCGGTGGCCGAGCTGTCGCAGCTCTATGGCTCGGCGTTTGAGCTGCAGCCACTGTCTGCTGGCGCGGCGCTGATTTTGCTGGCGGCGGCGGTGTTAATGGCATGGCTGGGCGCTTGGTGGTCGGTGAGCCGTCATTTGCACCAAATAGAGCCGCAAGCTTGATGTTCACTGTGGCCAAGTCTAATTCTGACAAAACTGTACGGATTGTTCCATAAAGGAACTCTCTCCAGGCTTGGCGGTCAGAAAACGCCAGTGCTAGACTAGCAACCGCCAACGCAATCCAGCATTGGCATTGATGTGATCCTTATTTTAGGAGTGTTCGATGAACAAAGGTTTGCAAGCCATTAATGCGATGTCACCAGGTGCCAACCTGGAGTCTTACATTGCGACGGTGAATGCGATCCCTGTGCTGAGCCCAGAGGAAGAAAAATCCTTGGCTGAGCGTCTCCACTATGAGGGCGACCTGGAAGCAGCGCGAGTGCTGGTCATGTCGCATATGCGCTTTGTGGTGCATATCGCGCGCAGTTATTCAGGTTACGGCCTTAACCAGGCTGACTTAATTCAAGAAGGCAACGTTGGCCTGATGAAGGCAGTGAAGCGTTTTAATCCAGAAGTGGGTGTGCGCCTGGTGTCTTTTGCTGTGCATTGGATCAAAGCTGAGATTCACGAGTTTATTCTGCGCAACTGGCGCATCGTGAAAGTGGCCACTACCAAGGCGCAGCGTAAGTTGTTCTTCAACCTGCGCAGCCAGAAGAAAAGCTTGGGCTGGTTAAGCAATGACGAAGCCGAAGCCATTGCCAACGATTTGGGCGTAGAAAAGAAAACCGTATTCGAAATGGAAGGCCGCTTGCACGCCTACGACGCCGCCTTTGATGCGGGCGTTGATGACGACGATGAAAGTGCTTACCAAGCGCCTGCCTACTACCCTCGAGGACCACAGCCTAGATCCTGCACGCGTGGTCGAAGACGACAAC
This sequence comes from Bacterioplanes sp., assembly GCA_965233665.1. GTDB lineage: Bacteria > Pseudomonadota > Gammaproteobacteria > Pseudomonadales > Oceanobacteraceae > Bacterioplanes. Next base: position 119,208 of record CBDDTG010000042.1, read on the forward strand.
TATGAGCAAGATGCCAACGACCGTCTGGCACAAGCCATGGGTGAGTTGGACGACCGTAGCCGCACCATTTTACAGCAGCGCTGGCTGAGTGAAGACAAGTCCACCTTGCACGACCTAGCTGCGGTTTATAATGTATCGGCCGAGCGCATTCGTCAGCTGGAAAAGAACGCCATGAAAAAGCTGAAGAACGCCATTGGCACGGATTTGGTGCTGACCTGATCCAAGGTCTCGCGCAATAAAAAAGCCGCTGATATCAGCGGCTTTTTTGTGTCTGCAAGCAACGTGAGCGCGGCTTATCTACCGCCACGCATGGAGTCGAAGAACTCATCGTTGGTCTTGGTCTGACGCAGCTTGTCGAGAATGAACTCGATGGATTGCACGTCTTCCATCTCGCTCAGCAGCTTGCGCAAGATCCACAAGCGTTGCAGTTCACCTTCTGGGAACATCATGTCTTCACGACGGGTGCCAGAGCGGCGAATGTTGATGGCAGGGTAGATGCGCTTCTCTGCGATCTTACGGTCCAGGTGCAGTTCCTGGTTACCGGTACCTTTAAACTCTTCGTAAATCACTTCATCCATCTTCGAGCCGGTGTCGACCAGCGCGGTGGCAATGATGGTCAGTGAGCCACCTTCTTCGACGTTACGCGCCGCACCAAAGAAACGCTTTGGTTTTTCCAGCGCGTTGGCATCAACACCACCGGTCAGGACTTTACCTGAGCTAGGGATCACGGTGTTGTAAGCACGTGCCAAACGAGTGATGGAGTCCAGCAGAATCACGACGTCACGTTTGTGTTCAACCAAGCGCTTGGCTTTCTCGATGACCATTTCAGCCACTTGCACGTGACGTGCTGGCGGCTCATCAAAGGTCGAGGCAACCACTTCACCGCGTACTGAGCGGCTCATTTCCGTAACTTCTTCCGGGCGCTCATCGATCAGCAAAACGATCAGCTCGCTCTCTGGATTGTTGCGGGTAATGGACTGTGCAATGGTTTGCAGCAGCATGGTTTTACCCGCTTTTGGCGGCGCAACAATCAAGCCACGTTGGCCTTTGCCGATTGGCGCGGTCAGGTCGAGCACTCGTGAAGACAGGTCTTCGGTAGAGCCGTTGCCCACTTCCAATATAAAACGCTCATTGGGGAACAGTGGCGTTAAGTTTTCGAACAGAATCTTGGATTTGGCGTTTTCCGGCTTGTCGTCATTGATCTCTGCCACTTTGAGCATGGCGAAATAACGTTCGCCATCTTTAGGAGGGCGGATCTTGCCGGCAATCTTGTCACCTTTACGCAGGTTAAAGCGGCGGATCTGGCTGGGCGAGACATAAATGTCGTCTGGGCCGGCCAGGTAGGAGCTGCTGGCGCTGCGCAGAAAACCAAATCCGTCCTGCAGAATCTCCAATACCCCTTCACCGTAGATGTCCTCGCCGCTTTTGGCGTGGTTCTTGAGAATGGCGAAGATGATGTCTTGTTTACGAGTACGGCTGACGTGTTCCAGCTTCATCGACTTGGCGATTTCTAGCAGCTCAGGAACGGATTTGAGTTTCA
>CBDDTG010000043.1:0-54392 GCA_965233665.1 Bacterioplanes sp.
CCGCGCGCAAATTTCGCCAGCTGTGGCTCGAAGTCATGGCGGTAGGGCAATCGCAAGCCGCGATGAAAAGCTTGCAGCGCGACTTTGACGCCTTCGCTTCGGTCATTCAAGGACCGCTGCGTACAGGTGATCACTTGGTGCTGGAACAGCGTGCTGACCATGTTGCTGTAAGCCTAAATTACAGCGATCACGCTCAGCTGTCGGCAGAATTTTTACCGACTTTGGTTAAAACGTTGACCGCGCGCATTGCGCCGATTCCAGAGCTGAAACGCGGCCTCACTGGCAAGTTGTCAGCAAAAGAAAAGCGCGAGCTGCTGAATCAGTTTGACAGCACTGAGCCATCACTGCGCCGCATCGCCCAGACTTCTCGCTGGCTGCGTCGCAGCGACGTGCAAATCAGCACCCTCTGATATACTGCGCGCTTTTGCATAAACGGATTGCGCGTGACTCCTGAATATCTTGATCGCTTTGGCGGCATTGGCCGCCTTTACGGTGTTGATGGCCTGCAGCGTTTGCAGGCCGCTCACGTTTGCATTATTGGCATTGGCGGTGTGGGCAGTTGGGCTGCGGAGGCCCTGGCGCGCTCTGGCATTGGCCAGCTGACGCTGATTGACCTCGACGATATTTGCGTGACCAACACCAATCGCCAGGTGCACACCCTCACCAGCACCGTTGGCCAGCTCAAAGCAGAAGCATTGGCGCAGCGCTTAGTGGCCATCAACCCGCATTGTCAGGTAGAAACGCGGGCGGAGTTTGTAACGCGCAACAACATGGCTGAGTTGATTCACACCGGCTTCGACTACGTAATCGATTGCATCGACAGCGTAAAGAACAAAGCCGCGCTGCTGGCACATTGCAAGCGCCACAAGATTCGCGTGGTCACCACCGGGGCCGCTGGCGGGCAAATCGACCCAACCAAGATCAGTGTCACTGACCTCAATAAAACCCATAATGACCCCTTGGCGCGCAAAACACGCTCGCTGCTGCGCCGCGAGTACGGTTTCTCACGTAACCCCTCACGTAATTATTCCATTCCTTGTGTCTATTCCACGGAGCAGCTGCGCTACCCGCAGCCAGATGGCAGTGTCTGTCAAACCAAAAGCCTGACGGACAGCACGCGGCTGGATTGCGCTTCAGGCTTTGGTGCCGCCACCATGGTGACCGGCACCTTTGGTTTTGTGGCGGCTGCACGGGTGGTGGAGCGCTTGGCGGCAGGCTCATCGAAGAAAGCTTGATGGCCATTGGCCGAGAAGACAAACAGTCTGTCCCGAGAGGTCGTTTGCCTGGCACCGATTAACCGTTATGTTATTGGGAACAATAACAATAGGTATAAAGGAGTCGGTGCGATGGTGCGGCTGTTGGTGTGTTTTCTTCTCTGCTGTCCGCTGTGGGCTGTTGCTAGTCAGCAGCAGCTGCTGCAACTGCAGGCACTGGCTTACAAAACCACGGCGGATGCCAGTTTGATTTCCTTGCGCCAGGGCGATTCTGTATCACGCCAACGCTTGCAACAGACTCTGGCGACTGCGCAGCAAAGGGTCAACGCCGTGGCAGAGCAGTGGCCGCAGGTGTTGCAGCAGTGGCAGCTCAGTCGCGAGTTTATCGAGTCCAATATTGAGTTGGCGGCGGCCAATGGCGATGTGCGCTACCCAGTCAACTTGGATGCCCGTCAGCAAGCCTTGTATCAAGCGATCAATGACGCTGCGGCAGAAACGCAAACGGCTGATGCTGAGCTGGCAGCGTTGCGCGCTTTGGTGGCGTTAGAGCAGACCGTGGCTGGCTATTTGTATTTCAATATCAATGTGTTTGGTGGCCTGTCGGCCACCGACAATATCATTGAAACCGCCACGCAGTCGTTTCGCCAGGCTCTGCCAGGTTTGCCCGAGCCACTGCGCCAGCGGGTCGAGCGCAAATGGTCGTTTATCGAAGGCGCGGTGCTGGATTACAACCAGAACAGCGCGGTGTTTATTGTGCGCCGCACCACCGATTCCATTCGCGACATGCTAAGCGAAGCCCTGGTCGCTCAAGAGAACTAGCAGCCCTGTTAGTCTCCTTTTAACTGCTTGCGCAGACTATCGGGCAGCGTTTTGATGGTCAGCGTGTCGCTGGCGGCGTCGTAATGAATCGTCTCATCCAGCAAATGCGCGGCAAAACTGATGCTTAAATCGCGGCTCTTGCCGTTGTAGCGCAGGTACTGCTTTAAGGTTTTGCGATCCGGCGTCAGTTGCTCTGGGAGTGCCGGCTTGTCGTCGTTGTTGCTGTGGCGCTGGGTAATGTAGTGCGCAAAGTCTTGGCCAACGGGTTGCTCGGCCTCGACGGTGGCGCTGACAAAGTCGGACAGCTCTTTCACGTCTACCTGTTCGCCGCGCATGTCTTGCTCGACGCAGTACTCCACCACCTTGGCTTTATATTCGTGGCTTTTCTCCGCCGGCAGTTGCTGGCTGTAGTCCTCAACTGCTTGCAGAAACTCACGCGTTTCCTCGGCGCTGTCGAGGGTGTCGCAAAAGCCCAGTGCCTCGGCGAAGTGATTTTGCAAGGCGCGGTCAGCGCGACCATAGGTCAGGGTCAGGTAGTTGGGCTGCTGTTGCTGCCAATCGCTGAGGTTAAGCATGATGCCCACACCGGTGCTGGCAAAGTCCAAGTAGTGGGTTTCGCTCAGGCTCATGTCAGCGGTCACACTGACGCTGGTGCGGTGCTGCAAATGAAATAAATACAGGCGGTCGCTGTCGGCCAGCTGCTCAACGAAGCAGGCGAAAAAGCCATCGATGGCAAACTCGGTGTTGTCCAGGCTGTTGGCCAGGTGCTGGCAAATGCGTCGGCTGACGGCAGCAAAAGATTGGCGCTCGCCTTGCCAGTCCTTCAATAGCGCCGGAACGTGGGTGATTTCTGGATGAAAGGCGCCATAGCGGCGGCCGCCGCGTTTGGCGAGAATGCCTTTTAGCTCACGCGCGGTGTGCTGGCAAAAACCCGCTAATGGCTCTTGCTCCAGGTTGGCCTCGTCCTCGCTATGGGTCAGCTTGGCACCGGGTTGCTGGGCGTCTTTTTCGATGCGGTGAGTAATAAAGTGAAGTAAAGGCATGTTAGTGACCGTCGAATTCGCACACGGCGTACACATCAAAGCCCGCGGCGCGCAATTTGTTGCTTCCGCCTAAGTCTGGCAAATCAATGATGGCGCTGACTTCAACCACTTCTGCTTCGAGCTGGCGTACTAACTGGCAGGCCGCCAGCATGGTGCCGCCGGTGGCGATTAAATCGTCCATCACCAATACCCGGTCACCGGCACTGAAAGCGTCGGTGTGCAGCTCGATGGTGGCACTGCCGTATTCCAAGTTGTAATCCTGGGTGACGGTGTCGAAGGGCAGTTTGCCTTTTTTGCGCACCGGTACCAGGCTCAAGCCCAGCTCATAGGCCAATGGTGCGCCCAAGATAAAGCCGCGGGCGTCAATCGCGGCCACGGCGTTTAGCTCCATGTTCTGATAACGATGCACGAAGCTGTCGATCAGCTTGCGGAAAATTTCGCGACGCTGCAGCAAGGGCATGATGTCGCGAAACATCACTCCAGGCTCTGGCCAGTTGGGCACGGTACGGATGGCTTCGCGGATTTCCTGGCTGTATGCACTCATAGTTGTCTCATCGTTGGTGTTGCTGTCTGCGCCAAAGTCGGCAATTGTAGCGGCCGTTTGGGTGACGCTCAAAAAGCCAGCCATTATACTGCGCGCAAAATAGAAATCTGCCCGAACGGTCAGCGAGATTTACCTAACCCCCTTATGAGAGCGAAATATGCTGGAAAAACTGTTCCAGCTGTCGGCATCCGGCAGCAACGTACGTAAAGAACTGGTGGCCGGTGCCACCACCTTCCTGACCATGGCTTACATCATTTTCGTGAACCCGGCGATGCTGGCTGATGCGGGTATGGATTACAACGCTGTGTTTGTGGCTACCTGCGTGGCGGCGGCCGTTGGCTGCTTCATTATGGGCTTCTGGGCGAACTTGCCTGTCGCTTTGGCGCCAGGTATGGGCTTGAATGCCTTTTTCACTTACGGCGTGGTGCTGGGCATGGGATACACCTGGCAGGCAGCGCTGGGTGCGGTGTTCTTATCGGGTTTGCTGTTCATTGCCTTGAGTCTGTTTAAGGTGCGTGAATGGATCATCAATGCCATTCCCGCCACTTTGAAAAAAGCCATTGCTGCTGGTATCGGTGCCTTCTTGGCTCTGATCGCGCTGAAAAATGCCGGCATCATCGTTGATAATCCCGCTACTTTGGTGGGCCTGGGCGATCTGACTGAATTGTCGCCGGCGTTGGCGATTTTAGGTTTCTTTTTGATCATTATGTTTGTGCAGCGCAATGTGCCGGGCGCAGTGATGCTGGCCATTATGCTGGTGACCATCGCAGGTCTGGTGGCAGGTGATGTAACCTTTAATGGCATCGCTTCTGCGCCGCCTTCGCTGGCTCCAACCTTTATGCAAATGGATTTGGCCACGGCCTTTGATCTGGCCATGGTCAGCGTGGTGTTTGCCTTCTTGTTTGTGGACTTGTTTGATACCTCGGGTACCTTAATCGCCGTGACCCAGCGCGCCGGTTTGACCACACCTCAAGGTGACGTGCCACGTTTAGGCCGTGCCTTGCTGGCTGATAGTACTGCTTCTGTGGCCGGTGCTGCGCTGGGTACGTCGACCACCACCAGCTATATCGAAAGTGCGTCTGGTGTGGCCGCCGGTGGCCGCACGGGTTTGACCGCAGTCACCGTGGGCGTGCTGTTTTTGCTGGCCATTTTCTTTGCACCGCTGGCCGGCATGATTCCCGCCTACGCTACTGCTGGTGCGATTTTTTATGTGTCGGTGTTGATGATGTTCACCCTCAAAGAAGTGGACTGGGATGACCTGACTGAAGCAGCGCCGGTCGCAGTGGTGCTATTGATGACGCCGCTGACCTTCTCCATTGCTCACGGCATTACCTTGGGCTTTATCACCTACGCAGGTGCCAAGCTGCTGGCCGGCAAGCATCGCGATGTCAGCATCGGTGTGTTTGTGATTGCTGCGTTGTTGTTGCTGAAAGTGATCTTTGTTGACTGATCGCCAGCCATAAAAAAGCCCCGCCAATGCGGGGCTTTTTTATAGGTTTAAATGGCGGTAGTGAAACCGCAAATGCTCTTCAATAAAGCTTTGAATGAAGTAGTAGCTATGGTCGTAGCCAGGATGCTGGCGCAAGGTCAGCGGGTAGCCGCTGACGCGCGCGGCCTGCTCCAACGTCTCTGGCAGCAGTTGCTGCGCTAAAAACTCATCCGCCAGGCCTTGGTCGACTAAAGCAGGCAGTGCCTGCTCGGCCTTGGCCAACAGTTCGCTGCTGTCCCACTCGACCCAAGTGCTTTGATCACCGCCCAAGTATGCCTTGAAGGCTTTTTGCCCCCAGGGGCATTGCATCGGGTTGGCGATGGGGCTGAAGGCCGAAACAGAGCGATACTGCTGCGGTTTTTTCAATGCGCACAGTAGGGCGCCGTGCCCTCCCATGGAATGACCGCTGACGCTGCACTGCTCGGTGACGTCAAATTCCGCTTGGATCAGCGCGGGTAACTCTTCGCTGACGTAATCGAACATGCGATAGTGCTTGGCCCAAGGCATTTGACTGGCATTGACATAAAAGCCCGCCCCTTGGCCCAGGTCGTAGCCGTCGTCATTGGCGACATTAGGCCCGCGTGGGCTGGTGTCTGGGGCGACCAGCACCAGGCCTAGCTCTGCAGCGGTGCGCATGGCACCGGCTTTTTGCATAAAGTTTTCATCGCTGCAGGTCAGGCCCGACAGCCAGTAAAGCACCGGCATGGGGTTGCCTGGCTGACAGCCTGGCGGCAAAAAGATGGCAAAGGTCATATCGCCGTCAACACTGCTTGAGTTATGGCGATAGCGGCGGTGCCAGCCACCAAAGCACTGGTTTTGACTGATCAGGGTCAAAGCGCTCATGCGGCCTCCTTAATAATGAATAACGCTGCGAATGCTTTTGCCTTCGTGCATCAGGTCAAACGCTTCATTGATGTGGTCGAGGGCCATGGTGTGGGTAATGAAATCGCTGAGCTTGAATTCGCCATTTAAGTAGCGCTCAACGTATTCCGGCAGCTCGGAACGGCCTTTAACACCGCCAAATGCCGTGCCGCGCCATACCCGCCCGGTGACCAGCTGGAAAGGGCGGGTGCTGATTTCCTGGCCGGCACCGGCCACACCAATAATGACCGACTCCCCCCAGCCTTTATGGCAGCACTCCAGCGCTGAACGCATCACATCCACATTGCCAATGCACTCGAAGGAATAATCGACACCGCCGTCGGTCAGCTCGACAATAACCTCTTGAATCGGGCGCTCATATTGCTGCGGATTGATGCAATCGGTCGCGCCTAACTGGCGCGCCAGCTCAAATTTAGATTCATTGATGTCGATGGCCAAAATACGTGTGGCGCCGGCCATGACCGCGCCGATGATGGCCGACAAACCAATGCCGCCCAAGCCAAATACCGCCACACTTGAACCTGGCTCCACTTTGGCGGTGTTGACGACAGCCCCCATGCCCGTGGTGACGCCGCAGCCCAGTAAGCAGACTTCTTCTAATGGCGCTTTGGGGTTGACCTTGGCCAGCGCGATTTCTGGCAATACTGTGTACTCAGAAAAGGTTGAGCAGCCCATGTAGTGGTAAATGGTTTCGCCATTGCAGCGAAAACGGCTGGTGCCGTCTGGCATCAAGCCCTTGCCTTGGGTGGCGCGAATCTTCTGGCACAGGTTGGTCTTGCCCGATAAACAAAATTTGCACTCGCCGCATTCTGGGGTGTAAAGCGGAATCACGTGATCACCGACGGCAACGCTGGTGACGCCTTCGCCCACCGACTCCACGATGCCACCGCCTTCATGGCCCAAAATGGCCGGGAAAATCCCTTCAGGGTCTTCGCCCGATAGGGTGAAGGCATCGGTGTGGCAGACGCCTGTAGCGACGATGCGCACTCGCACTTCGCCGGCCTTCGGCGGGTCAACTTCAACGGTTTCGATGCTCAGTGGCTCGCCGGCTTTCCAAGCGATGGCCGCGCGGCAGGTCAGGGTTTGTGCAGACATAATGACGTTCCTGTGTTGGTCACAAACAAAGGCCGAGTGTAATCTTTTCAGATATTCTGATAATTCCCGCTTTCATAAAATAAGTGTTACAGATGAGTAATAATGATATGCCCTTACCCCAGTGGGAGGGCATTCGCGAGTTTGTCGCCGTGGCCGAGCAGGGCAGTTTTACGGGCGCTGCGCGCTGGTTAAAAACGTCAACGGCACATATCAGTCGGCAGGTGCAGGCGTTGGAGCTGCGTTTGGGCACGGTGTTGCTGCATCGCACCACGCGCAAAGTCAGTCTGACCGAATCCGGCCAACAGTTTTGGCAGCAGTGCCGGCCGTTACTGGACGCCTTGGCGGAGGCGGAGCGCGCATTGGGGCAGTGGCAGGCGACGCCGACGGGCAGGCTGCGCATCACCGCTCCCATGAGTTATGGCGAGCGCCACTTGGCGCCCTTGCTAAATAACTTTGCAGCGCGTCATCCGCAGTTGCAGCTGCACTATTGGCTCACCAACCAAACCTTGGATCTAGTCGAGCAAGGCTATGATTTGGCGATTCGCGTGGGGCCGTTGCAAGACAGTCGGTTAATCGCTAAGCGCTTGGCCAGCCGACGGTTGTTTACTTGTGCTTCACCCCAGTATTTGGCCAGTTTTGGCCGCCCCAAAACACCGTCGCAGTTACGCCAACACCATTGCTTGGCGGGCACCCTCGACCATTGGCGCTTTGCTGGCGACGAAGTGGTGGCGATTGCGCCACGCTTGCGCGCTAACAGCGGCCCGGCACTGCTGGATGCGGCTTTAAAAGGGTTAGGGGTGGCACAATTGCCGGATTATTACGTCGCGCCCAAGTTGCAATCGGGGGAGTTGGAGGCCGTGCTGGAAGACTATCAACCGCAAGACGAAGGCATCTGGGCCTTGTATCCGCACAGCTTGCGCGCTTCGCCCAAAATCCGTTTGCTGATCGACTACCTGAGTGAACGCTTGGTGTTGCCTTAGTGTCACTGTATAGTCCTTGTATAAAATTTAAGGAGCGACCGCATGATGCTTAGTTACCGAGTTTTTCTCCCCTTTTTGATGGCGAGCGCATTGATGCTGCCGGCCCACGCAGATGAGCCAGCGCCAGCAGATGGCAGTGACTGGCAGTGTCCGGCTATTTTTCAACATGAGATGAAGCAGTTGCACAGCTCGAAAGTGCTCAACCTATGCGATGTGGTGGGCGGCAAGCCGGTATTGCTGGTGAACACCGCCAGTCATTGCGGGTTTTACCGACCAATTTGGTGATTTAGAAGCCATTCACGATAAGTACAAAGATCAAGGCTTGGTGGTGATGGGAGTCTCGTCGAACTCGTTTGACCAAGAGGCCAAGAGCGAAGAAGAAGCCGCAGAAAATTTGCTTTAAGAACTTTGGTGTCTCCTTCACCATGCTGGCCACTGTGCCGGTGCGTGGTGACCAATGCTCACCCGCTGTTTGCCGAAGTGGCACGCCAGGATACGGCGCCCAAGTGGAACTTCTACAAGTACTTGATCAATCGCCAGGGGCAGGTGGTGAGCTCCAACTCCAGCATGACCTTGCCCGACGATGATGAAATTGAAGCTCTGTTGGCAGGCCAGTAAGCGCGCATAAAAAAGGCGCCCGATGGGGCGCCAAAACAAAGGATCAATTCTCACTCGGAGAGAGAGGAAGGAGAAAAGAATTGATACCCACGTGTGATGCCCACACCGTTGTTTGGTTCCCACCTTCTAAGAATAAAATCTTACCTACCTCATCACACTGAGTGCTTCGCGTTATATCCCTAGTGCCCTAAGTCAGAAGTTACGGCGTTGGCCCATTTTGTGTTAAAACACCCACCTTGTTGAGAATGCTTATTACTAATCGTCAGGTTGTTATGCGTAGCCTGGCATTGGCTTTGGAAGCGGGGGCAGGTCTATGACAATAGCGTCAGCACGATTGGTGCGCGCTGGGCGGCGGGTCTATGCCGATGGTATTGGCAGTCACGATGGCCAGGAGCGTTGGGTCGAGGGGTGTATTTTTCGGCAAACCTTTGCGTCCGGTTTGGAGTTGCTGGGTGGCGATTACATCGAACAGCAACAACGGCTGGCGGTTGCGACGGTGCAGCCGGCGCTGATTGTTACCCTGGTTGAGCAAGGCCGCGTGCGCTTTGCCTATGACCATAGCGAATATCGGCTCCGCAGTGGGCAAGGGCTGGCGGTGAATGTACAGCGCATGTGCAGTTTTGAACGCTGGCTCGACCCGGGGCAGCGCCAACGCAAAGTGCATTTGCTGTTAACACCCAAATGGCTGCAGCAACACAGTGCCTTACCCGCAACATTGCAACATCAGCCATCACCTGCAGTCCTGGCGTTGGCAGCCGTCTGCGGTTGCCATGGATATTTTGGCTCGCATATTGGAGCTGGCTGCTGTGGAAGACAGTTGGCAGCGGCGTCTTCAACTGGAGCAACAAGCGCTGGCACTGTTGGTCGAGTTTTTTTCGGCCTTGGCACCGGCAACGCTGGGCATGGACCGTGCTCAGCAATACAGGGGTGGGGTGGCACAAGCCGTCTGCTTTGTTGAACAGCACTTGTTTCAGCCGCTGACATTGGCGCAGGTGGCGGAAGCTGCGCACTTAAGTGTGAGCAGTTTGCAGCGCCAGTTTAAGCAAGCCACTGGCGTGACTGTTATCGATTATCAGCGCCAGAGGCGTCTGGATGCCGTGTATGACGGCTTGCGCACCGGCCAACTGACCATTCATCAGGCGGCCTATCAGGCGGGTTACCGCCATGCATCCAACTTTAATACGGCATTTAAGCGGCGGTTTGGTAAAACCCCGGGCGAATGTCTGGTGTCCGTCTAGTCAGGCTTAACTCAAGTACGCCGCGGCGGTCATCTTAACGAGCGCTGAAGGAGGCGACATGACCGCATTGAGCTGGTTGGCTTATGTACTGCTGCTGGTGCTGGGCAGTGTGCTCAGCTATTTAACCCACCCCAATCAAAGCTGGCGACAGCAACCGTTGACGTCTTTATGGGGCATAGCAGGCGTGGGCTTGCAGCTCACGGCAGCGGGGTGGGGCATTGCCAACATGGGCGGCTTAACTGGGAGTTTTGCGGCACTGGCAGTGTTGATGTTGGCCTACAGTGCTTGGCCTTGGTTCAGCGTGATGCTGGCGGCAAGAGGGCGCCTTTGATGAGTACTCAAGTGATTCGCGGTTGGCGTTGGTGCTGGCACACGTTGCTCGGTTTGGTGGTTGGTTTTTTGTTGGCCATCGGGTTTGTTGGCTGGCTGGGTTTTCTGACCCCCGGTGGCTTGGCCGGTAACGATAAAGTGCAATTTTTAATGTGGTCGATTGCGCCCGTGTGGCTGCTGTTTTGGAGCGTGAGTTATTTATTTTCGGCGCGTCAGTGGCTGTTTGCCGTAGCGTTGGCCAGCGTGCTGAATATTACCTTATTAGCGTATCGAGGAGTGTGGTGATGCGGGTTCCAACTCATGTGATAAAAAACTATCAAGCCCTGCACACCTGGACGGGTATTGTTGCTGGTTTACTGTTGTTTATCGGCTTTTTTGCCGGTGCATTAACCATGTTCGAGCGCACGCTGGACGACTGGAGTCAACCGCCGGTAACGCGCTTAGCCGCACTTAACGTTGCGCAAATGGAGCAGCTAATCGAGCATGTGGCCGCCACTGAGCAGCCGCCAGAAAGCGGCTTTAGCATGAATTTTGATGAGCAAGCGCTGGCGCCTATGGTATGGGGGCGAGAGCGCGGTTTTAACGTTAATCCAAATCTCTGGTTGGCCAGTTTGGATGGTGACGGCCAGCTAGAGCTGCAGCAACAGCAACCGTCTAACCTGGCCACGCTCATTGACCAGTTGCACCAAACGGCGGGCATTCCAGGTACGCTGGGGCATGAGTCTTTGGGTGTCATTATTATGGGCGTGGCGTCGCTGCTGTATTTTTTGGCACTGGTGTCGGGGTTGATTTTATGGCTGCCGGCCTGGCGCAAAGATTTATTCGCAATGCGCAATGGGCGCAATAAAAAACGCTTTTGGCTAGATGGCCACAACGCCGTTGGCATTATCAGTTTGCCATTTCATCTGGTGATCAGCATCACCGTTGTGGTGTTCGCCTTTCATGATTTTTTTTATGGCTCATTACAAGAGGCGGTGTACGGCGACAAGCCAATGTTCGATTTCAACAACGGCGTAACCCAGCAACAGCAACCGTTGCAGCAACTGGAGCCGTTGAGCAACGTCATTGCCCAAATAGAGCAGCGCGCACCGGATTACCAGCTCAGTCAGTTGGAATACTTGAGGTTAAATCGCCCAGGCGCATCGTTACGTGCGTCTTTGCAGCACAACAGCGCCGTGGTGCGCGGGCCGCATGCAGCCTATCTGCTATTGAACCCTTTCAGCGGTGAAATCATTGATGATTCCTACATGCCAGACAGCGATTCCGGCTGGATGGTGCCCGTCACCAGTTTTTTTGCTTTGCATTTTGGCAGCTTTGGCGGCACTCCCATGCGTTGGGCCTATTTCTTATTAGGTTTGGGTGGGGCATTTCTATTTTTCAGCGGCAATTTGCTGTGGCTGGAGGCTCGACGAAAAAAATGCGGCGCCACAGTAGCGAAGTCAGTCAACCGCTGTCGGTGCGCGTGATGGCCAAGCTGACGGTGGCCATTCCGTTGGCGACCGTGTTGGCGGTCGCCCTAGGATTGGCGCTGTCAAAATGGCTGGCATTGTGGCCACAGCATTCTAACTGGGATTTTATTGGGCTGTTTTATATGACTGTATCGCTGTCATTATTCGCGGCTTGGCGGTTAACGGCCGGTGAGCTTTTGCTCAACTTGTTAAGGCTGCTGTCGTTGGCCTGTTTTTTGGTCCCCATCACGTCGCTACTGGCATACGTAACCGATATTGGCCTATGGCCTTCATCCGGTACTGGCTGGGCCGTCGATGCCGTGGCTGCGGTCTTTGCTGTATTGAGTTTTGTTGCTGCGAAGCGTCTGGCTCAGCACCAATGGGCTACAGACAGCCTTTGGCGCGTGCCAGTCATCGAGCCATCCCAAGCGGTGGCCGGGGCGGATGCAAAGTCGGTGTAAACATGTTTTTTGGACTCTTGTACCCGACGCGGTCAGCTGGTTTTCTAGTGATTTACATGTCAACTGGGAAATAACATGAAGAAGTTAGCTGCACTATTGCCGATGAGCCTGTTGTGTGTCGCCTGCGGTAGTAGCGACAACGATCCGGTACAAGGCTCCGTTGCTAAAGAAATGGCGTTTGACTTAACCTTTGCTGAGGGCTGGACGGCAGAGTTTGCCGATTACCCAGATGGCAGCGACGATATTTATCAACTCAGCTCAACCATTGGTCAGTTGCCAGCGCCGCTGCAACAGTTGCGTGGTTTAAATCTGCAAGGCACCAACCGCAGTGATGACTTATTCATGTTTGCCCACCGCAAACTGACCGGGTTAAAAGCCAACCAAAACTATCTGGCGGATATCGAGCTGACCTTTGCCACCAATGTGGCCAGCAACTGCTTTGGCGTTGGTGGCTCACCCGGTGAAAGCGTTTATGTTAAGGCCGGTGTTGAGCAAATTGAGCCGCAGGTCAGCATGGGTGGCGGTGGTCTGTTTACCGTTAATTTTGATAAAGGCCAACAGTCGACTTCCGGCAAGCGTGTGAAAACACTGGGTGACTTTGCCAATAGCCAAGACTGCGGAATGAACCCAGAAACGCCTTATGAGTTAAAAACCGTCAGTACCACCACACCGATCGAACTCACCAGTACCGCCGACGGCGAGGCTTGGGTCATCGTTGGCACAGATTCAGGTTTTGAATCCACCACCAGCATTTGGTATGTCAGCGCAGAGTTGGTGTTGAAGCCGGAGTAAATCACTGGCTGTACTGCCTGTAGTGCGGCCAACTGTCTCTGGCTGAGTTGCCCAAGCGACGTTAGGCTTAGCATTTTGAGCGTGTGATCCGTGGAACAGGCAAGTATTTGGCGGCCAGATCACTGGCCAGGCATTGAGCTGCTGGCGGCCAGTTTTACCCGGTTCGAGTTTGGCCGCCATTGGCACGATGAGTTGGCCATTGGCGTTATTGAGCGCGGTGCGGAAGGCTTGGATTATCGTGGCAGCCGAGTGATTGTGCCGCAGCAGCATATTGTTGCTATCAATCCGGCCGAAGTGCATACCGGCTTTGCTGGCTGTGACAGTGGTTGGAAATATCGAATGTTTTATTTCGATACCGACTGGCTGATTCGCACGTTCTCTGATGAACTGCCTGGTTTTTCTCCGACGCTGCAGCACAATGTAATACACGACCCTGAGTTGTATGGCCAGTTGCTGCAGCTGCATCAAGCCTGGCAAAGCGGTAGTTTGTTGTTGAGTCAGCAGGCGCTGTTGCATGAAACTCTGCTGCATTTGTTTGCCCGTTACGGGGGGCGTTATTCCCCCATACCGGCTGGGTCGGTATCTGCCAGTATTAAGCGCGCGAGAGATTATCTACAAACATGCTGGCAAGAGAATGTCTCCTCTGAACAGTTGGAGCAGTTAACTGGATTAGGCCGCTATCAGTTAATTCGTCAATTTAAACAAAGTGTCGGTATGGCGCCGCATCAATATTTATTAGCAGTCAAAATTCAGCAGGCGAAGCGACGTTTGTTGGCGGGCCAGCCGTGCGCCGATGTGGCTGCAGACTGTGGATTTTTTGATCAAAGCCATTTCTCCCGTAATTTTAAAAAAGCCATGGGCATTTCTCCGTCGCGCTATGTCGTTGGAGGCCGCCGCTAAATTTTGCGGCGCACAATCGTACAAGCCTGCCTGGGTATCTATTAATAAGCTGGCAACCTCGAACGAAATGGAATCATCAATGTGCTGATCTTCACGGTCAGCCCTGATGGTTCTCTTAAAGGAGTTGCTATGAGTTTATTCAGTTTATGGTTGGGGGTGATGTTTCCGCTGGTGTTTAGCCCCGGGCCCGCCAATATCGTATTTGCCGTCAGTGGCGCGCAGCGCGGTGTGCGTCGCTCGTTGCCCTTGTTGGCCGGCATCGACAGCGTTTTTATTGTCAAATCCGTATTGGTTGGTTTTGGTTTCGGGCAAGTGCTCATGCGCTATCCTGCGCTGGTGAACAGCCTACAAGTTGTGGGCGCTCTGTACTTGTTGTATCTGGCCTGGACCTTCTGGCACGCCGCGCGCTCGCCATCGCTTGCGGAGCAAAAGCAGCTGGGGTTTACCGATGGCCTGATGATTCAGGTATTTAACAGCAAGGGCTGGCTGATGGTGATCTTGATGTTCTCGCTGTTTTCAGAGCACGCATTGGAACAATTTGGCGGCCTGGGAACTTGGGTGCTGGTGGCTTGGCTGGCGGCGCTGAATATTTCGATACACCTCCTTTGGATTAAGGCCGGGCGCTACATCGCACAGCTTTCCAATCGCCCCGGTTATCAGCAGCTGCAATCAGCATTTTACGCCGCTTGCTTGCTGGTGGTGGCGCTGTGGTTGTTGGCTGATAGCCGTTTTTTGCTTTAGCTCGCTAGAGCGGCAAACCGGTTTTATGGCATAGAGCCCTCTGTATATCCAGAGCGAGCACCGAATTATTCAGAGGTGCCCTAGTTCACAAAGCTGCGAGAATCGGGTGAAGGCAAATCACATTTTTAAAGCCCGAATATCTTATCGGCTTCATATGAGTGCGACACTTCGCTTCTTTCAGATCTTGCGGGGCTGCAGCTAGCTGTGAAGCATCAGTTGCAAAGACTCGTATTAGAGGATGATTAATGAGTTCCGTTATGTTTCGGCTGCTGAGTGCAGCCTTGTTCGTGTGTGCACTGTCGGCGTGTATGGGCGGCGATAATAATGACAGCAGTCGTACTGGCGATGGCCAGGGCAATCCTGTTGAGGACAGCCAGGGAAACGGCACAGACGCCTCTGCTGAGACCGGTACAGATGACAATATCGATATCATAACGGATGAGCCTGAAGCTTCTGATTCAGAGGCGCCAGAGCCAGAAACACCTGAGCCAGAAGTGCCTTCGCCAGAGAATCCAACCCCTGTTACTCCTGTGCCAGAGACTCCAGATCCAGGCACCCCTGATGTTGAGAAGCCTGAGCCGGAGACGCCTGCGCCTGAAACCCCTGAACTCGAAAACCCTGAGCCAGAAAATCCGACACCCGAGATGGTGATTAAGCGAGTCACTGATATCGGTTTGAGCCACGCTGGTCAGGCCGGGTCGGTGGATTATGTCACTTTTGGTCATGTGTTTAAGCCAGGTGAGGTGCGCCCAGCAGAAACCTTGGCACTGCAGTCAGCGAGCGGAGAATGGGTAAAAACTCAAGTCGACATTAAAGCGCGCCACCCAGATGGTTCTGTTCGCCACGCCATTATTAGTGCCCAAACGGCATTGCAATCGCCTACAGAGGTGTTTTCTTTGTTTCGGGTGAAAGCCAATGCAACGGCATTGGCGTCAACACTCTCCTTGGCTGACATTCCAATAGCAGACCTTGATGTAGCGGTGCGTTTATCGCTGGCAGAGGGCGATTATCAAGCGAGCTTGGCAGGTGCTGTGCAACAAGGGCAATTAAAACAGCAATGGCTGCAAGGCGAGCTGGCCAACGAATTTATTTTAGTCAGCCCCATTGTTAATCAACAGGGACAAGCACATCCGCATTTGCATGCTCGTTTCTATTTGCGTCTGTATGGCCGGCAGGCTGAAAAAGCTCAGCTGGCGCTACTGATCGAAAATACTTATGCCTATCAAGCTCAACCACAGGACTATCAATATGATCTTGAGGTGATACACCACGGAAAGGTATTGCTGCAGCAAAACGCCCTGACTCATTACCACACTGCCCGTTGGAAACAGGACTTTCTGCTGGCGGGTAAGGATGATATTCATGTGATATTTAATGCTGACTACTTAATGGATAGCGGCGCCTTGCCGCGTTATCAATCCGGTTTGATGGTCAATGAGTCGCTGATTCAAACTCATTTTAATGATTATCAGCAACACCGAGGCTTGATGGCCAAAGGCGCGATGCAGTCTCCCATGGGAGGGGCGGGCGGTCGAGTCGATCTGGGCCCTTTGCCAGGCTGGACGGCCAGCTATTTATTAAGCCAGGATAAGCGCGCCGAAACGGCCATGCTAGGCAATGCCACACAAGCGGGTTCCTGGCCGGTGCATTTTCGTATGAAAGGCAGCGACAATATTGTGCGAATTGACGAAAAACCGTACGCCGGTTTGTTTGGCACACCTGGAGATATGACCTACCCAACGTCAGGTGAGTTACAGGCGTTTCCAGCTTGTGCTCAGTGTAATAACCCTTATGAACCGGATGGTGCCCATCAACCATCGCTGGCGTATGTACCCTACATGCTGACGGGTGAATATTATTATCTGGAAGAGTTACAGTTTTGGGCCGGTTTTAATTTGCTTTATACCAACCCTTGGTATCGTCGCAAAGAGCAGGGTATTTTACGCCGTCGTCAGGTACGTGAAGAGGCTTGGGTGTTGCGCTCTTTGGGACAAGTGGCGTATATCTCACCGGACAATGACGTTAATAAAGAATATTTTAATCAGATTGTGAATAACAATCTGGAGTACCTCTATAACCTTTATGTTGCCAAAGCCGAGACAGACCGCGACAGTGACAAGGTGATTTCTCGGTTAGGCTATGAGCCCGGGCCGCTGATCGATACCTTTGGCGTGCGTACCGGTGAATATGCGCTGGTGTACCATAAGGGCACAGGCCCAGGTGTATGGCAGGATGATTTTCATACTTGGTCAATCGGCTTTTTGCGTGACTTAGGGTTTGCCAAAGCGGCAGAGGTGCTTGATAAACGCGCACGCTTTAGTGTTGAGCGCATGGTAGCTCCGGGCTATTGCTGGATGCTGGCCAGTGTGCAAAATGGCGTGAAGTTAATGCAGCGAAAAGACTCAGGTCTTGCGACCTTATATGGCTCATTTGCCGAAGTGTTTGAAAAAACCACTGCCATTGATTTGTCGAAAACGCCGTGTGCCACTGAAGCTTTTGCGCTAACGGCCAGCGCTTACGCCCAACTAGATGACACTTATGAAACCCTTAAGCCTGGGCAGATGATTGGTTATGCGCATTCTACCGAAGGTTTTCCAACTAACTTGCGTTTGGCATTGGCAGCGGCTGTGGATTCGAATTATCCGCAAGCCGATAGGGCCTGGCAGCAATGGCAAGATCAGTTGGTTAAACCAGATTACAGCGAAGGCCCGCAAATGGCGGTGATGCCGAGAAAATACACCGGTGATACGCCTATCTCATTGACGTTGACGGACAAAGATTTCCATCCAGGCAGCCCGGGGTTGTACATTGTTGCACCCTAATCTGTAGCAAATTAAAAACGGCGCTCAGCGCCGTTTTTATTGCGTTTGTGAAGAGTGGTCAGAGCCCTAACTCATCGTCTAAGTGGCCCGTAATCGCTTGGCGCATGCGCGATAGCAAGGCATCGGCCGATGCTCGGCTGTTAATGCCTTCGGCCAAGCTCAGGTTTTTACCATCGGCACTGATATAGAGTTTGTAGAACTCATGATGTTCAGAGCCGGATTTCATGGTCGAAGTTTTTTTCTTGTCCAGCTGCTCTGGTAAGGCTGACTGCACGCTGCGACGATAAATGGTTTTGCCAAACCATGAACGCTGTGTACGTACGCCTCTGGGGCTGATCCAGGTTTCTAGCTTTCGGCCCATGATCCACAGGGCTGCTAGAACTAGAATCAAGCCCACTAGCGTAAAGCTTGAAGCCATAAACCATAGAGCGCCGCCTTCTTGCATGGCTTTATTCAACAAAAAAAGCCCGCTGGCAAAAAACACCGCACCTGTGGCCATAAGTCCTAAATTTGCCGTCATATTGCGCCCAGCAGCGCTGACAAAATACAGCTCTTGCCCTTGTTGCTGGACACCAAAGCTCTCGCTGGCGCTGTCTTCAAATTGATGGCTGACTTGATAGGCATGATTCTCCGGTACACTTAGGCTGGTGTGAGCGCTGGCCTCATTAACCGGAATTTGCCAGCTGCGCTTTAGTATCTCTGTTTGACTGCTGGTGCCGGTTTTCACTTTTCCTTCAGCGCGCAAGCGCCAATAAATGCTACCGCGTCGGGCAGCACCGGTGGCTTTGCGACCTTCAGTACGAAAAACAAAGCAGTGCTGTTGTGGGCTATCACCTGGCCAGCTGACGGACTGATCGGACCAGAGTATGCGCTCCTCGGTCTTTTTGTCATCGCCGCTGCCGGTGGTGTAGCGATGAATGCACTGCAGAGTGAGGGTCAGCGGTGCGTCTAATTGGCTGGCAAGGGTGATGATGCCACCGACGTGGCCATTGGCCGAAGCGGGATTGGGGTTAAGCGTTAACGGCGATGTGCCAAGGAGCAAATAGCGCTTGCGCTTAGCGAACCCTTGCCAGGCCATCAAGGCGCCGGCGCCTGGGAAAATTAGAATCAAGAACAACTCTGGCTGCCAAGAAGGCTCCGAGAGAAACGAGGCAAGCGTGACCACGCTGCCTAGTACACAGGCAGCCAAGCCAATAAACAATAGCAGCTTGTAACCTCCCTTTTGCTCGCTAAAAATATCACCTGGATGAGCATCGTTGCCCACTGCTGCTGGTTTGCGCATCACGGCCAGGCCGATACCGATAAAAATAACGCCAAAAGCACTTCCCATCAGCAGTACCCCTGGACGCAAACTGCGATCAAGGAGCGCTTCTTCCGGGTTGTCTGGGTTAACAAGAGCAACGACTTTTTCTTGGCTTTGTTGCCTTCTCAATTTTCGATGCAGCTGGTGCCAATAATCGCCAATGTTATCGGAGCCATCAGACAGTGATACCTGATCACTGCGGTATCGCTGACCATTAAATTCGTATTGATAATTGGCATCTACCCGATAGGTGGTACTGCCGTCGCTGGTGTTGGATATCAGCTCTAAGTGCGTGATGGTAGCAGGTACCGCCTGCCATTGACCCGACTGCCAATAGTTCAGAATGGGCATGAGGGTAAGAAAATAGAGGGCAATGCTGCCAGCAGCGATAAATAGCCAAGAAAACAATTGTTTTGGCGCTGTACGGGAAGTCATGTCGCAGTTCCTTCTATCACGGCCTGTTCTTGAGTGTGCGGGGCGAGATAAGCTTTATCCAATCACGCCACGGCAGTTAATACAAATAGTTAGTGTAGTTTTGCAGGCCGAATATAAGCTTGCAGTGAGAATGCTGGGCGGCGAACCCGGTTTTTCACGGGATGTAGTAAAATGCTAAGCAGTGCAACACCTTAGAAGGTGTGGCAGGCCTGCTGAAGGATGCGCCAGAGCGCTGCTGGCCACTGCAGTTTGGTTATGCGAGATCGCATCGCAACTTTAGCCTCATGTGATTGCTTTAGACACTAACTCGATTTCTTATTGATATGCATCAACAGAGTGTAGTTTGTTGATATTTTTATTGAGAACTAACTCAAAGATCACATTAGAACCATGGTTTTATTATTCCCGCATCGATCGGGAGGGATCATCATGGAATCAAAGATATTGAGGGCTGTATTCACGGGTGCAGTGCTTTTTGCTCCGTATGCAGTCTGCGCACTTACCAGCGAACTTACTACCGACCAACAGGATGCCATCGTTGAGCGCCAGGGGGCGGCCAGCATGAAGGTGGTGGATTTACAGCGACGTTACGACCGCTTAAAGCAGCAGGCTGCTCAACGTCAGCCGGCGTTATATGATGCAGAACAGGACTATCTACGCCTGTTGGATAAGCAAATGATGATGGCCGGCATTGATGCGCCTTTATTGCGCCAGAAATTGGCTACAGAATCACACACAACTCAGCAGCGCGAGCAATGGCAGCAGCAATTACATCAGGCGCAACAACAAGCGGAGCAATCGGTGCAGGCAGTTCGTATGCGGCAATGGTTGGATGAACAGTGGCTGATGGCCATAGAACCCATTGACCCGGATGTACGCCAGCTTAAGGCTGAACTTGATCTCGCCAAACAGGCGTACCAACGTGCCTGGCAGCAGTATTTGCAGGCCAGTGAAACTATTGAATAGTAATTGGCCACCTTCAGTATTGTGCTGGAGCAATTTCGGAATTGCGCCCGCCCCTAAACAGCAGGGGCGGTTTTATTGTCAATATGGCTTGGTGCTTAGGGTCACTGAAAATTCGTCGTTACCATTTTTTATTTCACAGGCAATATCAAATCGCTGCATTAGCGCCACTATTAGCTGAAGCCCTAAGCCAAAGCTGGCTGCCTTTGTTGTGGGTATGGTTGCTTCGCCAGGTTCTGGCTGGCTTGCTGAGTTGCTAACTGGGTCGTCAAATGAGTTGCTAAAGCGAACCTGGGTTGGCTGAATGTCGATATACCAGGCGATATGACCATGAGTTGATTGACCATGATGAATCACATTATTCAATAGATTCAGTACCACCAGCTCAAGCACTTCAGCAGGCACAGGTAGCTCTAGAGTAGCGGGGTGTTCCGTTAGGTGTATATCCAGGCTGTGCGCTTGGATCAGCGGCTGTGACTCTTTCAACATGGCTTGTATTGTTTCGTTGAGGTTAGTTGAGTGCGCTTCTTGGGCGTCAGAGGTCAGCCATAATAGAGCGGTGCTGATTCTATTCATTCGAATAAGGGCTTTGTCCAGGCGCTGATACGCCGCCAACTCGGCTGCTTGCGGTAATGAAGCATTAATCAGCTCCATGGAGTGTGACATCACTTGCAGGGGCGTGCGTATTTCGTGGGCCATGCCTTGGTTGAATGTGATTTGCGCATGCAACGCTTGCTGCTGTAGCTGTAAGGCATGGATGAGCTGGTTGGCAATGGCCTGTAAATCTTGCTCTTGTATATTGGCAACAACGGCCTTCAGCTTATTGGTGTGAGGCTCGTTAGCTGTCAGTGCTTGCTGCATCAAGTTAAAGGGCTTAAGTGCTTGATTAGCCAGTTTGCCCGACAACCAGAAGGTTATTATTAAAGTGGGTATCAGCATTACCAGTAGTAGTAACGAAATGTCGTCAATGGCCCGATTCACAAAGCCCACTTTGGAGCTATTCAGCAGCAGTATGCCTAAGTCGGTTTTAAGAAAATGAAAATGCTCATCGCCTTGCTTGAATTCCCCTGAGTTATCATCAAACTCAAAATACTTGAGCTGTTCAGCGCCCGCTGTCTGAAAGCTCTCTGTGTCTGTAATAAGGAGGTAGTGCTCAGGCAAAGCATGGCCTTGTAGCAGGCTCTGATAGGTTTGCTGCAGCTGATCCTCCAAAAACGCATCTTCCAGTGCAAAAACAATAAAAATAGTCAGCAATGAAAAAAGGCTGAATAAAATCCCTGCTAGCCACAGGCTATGTTGGCGTACCCTAGATAGCAGTGTTGGTCTTGCTGTTTTTTTATATATCATGGTGATCATCGACAGAAAATTTGTAGCCAACGCCTTTGACGGTCTCGATAAATGCTTGCTGATATTCCGCTTTAAGCTGTTTGCGTAACTTGTAGATATGCGCTCGCAGTGGGTCGCTGTCTGGTGTCTCTTGTGGCCATAGATGTGCATGAATAGTGCTGGTTTTAACGGTGTTGGGTGCTTGGGTGATCAGCAGTTTCAATATTTGATAGCCGATAGCGTGCAACTGCATAGTGTGTTGTTGATAGCTAAATACCAGGGCATTCTCATTCAGTGAGGCACCCTGATAACTGGTCGTATGAGTTTGGCTGGCCGCTGAGTGGGCGGTGTTAGGCCCAGCTTTTAACAGTCCGACCTCGATGCGAGCCGATAGCTCAGCAAAGGAAAATGGTTTTTTCAAATAGTCCCAGGCGCCAGATTCAAAACCCTGAAGGATATCTTGCTCATGACTGCGTGACGACATCATAATGACAGGAATTTTTGCTAGCGCTTGGCCTAGGGCATGCTCCGACAATTGCCGGCATATATCATAGCCATTAATAAAGGGCAGATTGATATCCAGTAGTACAAGATGATAGTGACTCTGCTCCAGCCTGGTTAAGGCTTGCTTGCCCGTGTAGGCAAAGTCAAGCTCGTGGCCCTTGTTTTGTAGGAACTCAGCAATCCCCTGAGCAATATCCATATCGTCTTCTACTACTAGAATATTTGCCATCTGTTACCTGTTTTTTAGTGGGCCTTGTTTGCCAGCGGGGCGTCTTTAATCGAGTGTGTATCAATAAACTGGTATATTTGAGGAATTAGCCACTTCTCCAGCGCAATCCAGCCATCTTCTACTTGCATCATGGCGACCACTTGCAGTTGCGTTTGCGGGTCACTCCAAAATAGCGTGCCACCCATGCCTGCCCAAAAGAAGGAACCAGGCTGGCGATGCTCGGTCGCCGTTTCTTGAATGCCTACACCGTAGCCAAAGCCAGCGCCCTTGTACAGCCTGGGTAAAAAGTGTGTCTCTAGCCCTTGTGTCTTCGAGCTCAGCATTGTATCGATCAGTTCTTGCGACAAAATTTGTTGACCATTAAAGCGGCCACCATTGGATAACATGCTCACAAAGTGGCTGTAATCTTGAGCGCTAGATACTAGGCCGCCACCACCCGATAGTAGTTCTGGCTGATGAAGATACTCACTGTCTTCTGCTCGCTCAATCAGCTGAATTTTGTCTTGGTTAAAGGTGTAGGCTTCTTCAAAGGTGGAGGCGTCGTACTCGTACATGTCGACTAATCTGTGGGTTTGTCCTTGGGGCACGTAAAAGTGAGTATCTTGCATATTTAATGGGGAAAAAATATGACGTTGAAAATAATCGTCCAATGAAAGGCCGGTAACTTTTTCAATAATGGCACCTTGGATATCACTGGCGATGGAGTATTCAAAACGTTCACCTGGTTTAAATTTAAGATCTATGCCAGACAAATCGTCCACCATATCGTCTAGGGTATTGTTTCGGCTTAACGGGTTGGCTAATAAGTAGCGAATATCCACCCAGTTGCTTATGCCACCGCCGTAGCCAAAACCTGCGGTATGGGATAATAAATGATGCACGGTCACGACTTGCGGCTGTCCCTCTACCTCAAAATGCTCAAACTCTGGCAGGTAGCGGCGAATATCATCATCTAGCGATACCTTTCCTTGCTCTACCAGCTGCAGTAACGCCACGGCGGTGATGGGTTTGCTCATTGAAAATATGCGAAACAAGGCGTCTTTTTCCATGGGCTTTGGCTCTTCGGTGTTGACCTGGCCATGGGCTTGGTAATGCAGCAATTGGTTGCGGTGCTTAACCATTAATACCAGGCCAGGCAAGTTATGCTGAGCGAGCAGTGCATCGACCGAGGCTTTCAATTGCGCCGTTGCGCTGGTCTGAGCTGCATAGATGTGTGTGTCCGAATGGTTAACGCCGGTAGTGGCAAAGGCGCTGTCTGTATCGCTAACGCTGGCAGTGGCAGGCAGGGTCATGCCCTGCAGGAAGATTGACAACAGGCTGGTAATGGCACGTTTGCGGTTGCTAAAGCTGGGCTTGCTCATATCGTGATCTCGTGGTGTGAGTGATAGAGCAGCAGGCTAAGGCTTGGTAGGTGAACTCAATGTAAAATAACGGGCAGTGATAGGGGCAGATGCCTGTCAGCCTGCTGGCATCGCTATGTATTGGCCGATATTGCCCAGGCGATTAAACAATAAGAAGAAAAGCTCAGATCATATTGCACAGGATGTGACGGCAGCTGAAAGTCTGTCTGGGTGAGTTGGCGTAGAGCAGATGTGAAAACAACGATTGCCATACTTAGTTATTAAAGCAGCGAGGGCGTTTTAGCAGGCGTGTTACGTCTACCTAGAGTGAAGGCGAACCCTTTGCTCTAGGAGCACGGAATGAACACACCACTACAGAAAAAATCTTTCATAATTGGCTTAGGTTTAGGTCAATTTATTTTAGCGGCACAGGTCAGTGCTTTGGATTTGCACACCTTTGAGGCGAATGCCCCGGTTAATTCGATCCCAATGGTTGAGCGTTCTGCATTAATATCCCAACTGTCTGAGCAGCAGTTTCTCGATATACCCACAGCGGAGCCTTTTTCATGGCAGTCCGCTCTGCAGCAGCGGGCACCACAGTGGCTGCCGCATGCTGAAACCTTGTCGCACTGGGCCGGGGTGGCGAGTTTAAATCCACAGTTGCTGTTGGCCTTGTTGGAGGCAAACGGTCAGCAACTGAGCTCGCCCAGCTCTGAACTCAAGCCGCTTTGGGGGGAGCGCAATGAGCAGCCATTGGCGCAGCAGTTAGGCGAGCAGATGCTAACGCTGTCGCACTATTTTTATGCCTTTGAACAGGACAGTCAGCGGGTATTGAGCTCTCCCTACAATGCCAGTACTTGGGCGTTGTGGCAGGCGTTTAAAGCGGCAGGCTTGCCGGCCAGCGAGCAGCTTAGAGCCGTGTTGGATAGCTATCAGGCGATGTTCCCGAAAGCCTTTGTAGCCGAGGCTCAAGCGCCAATGACTTTGCGTCAGGCATCGACGCCACCGCGTGATTTAATGCAATGGCCTTGGCGTCAGGGCTATTACTGGAAGGCGAACGGCGCCCATTCGAATACCGGTTCAGGCTATCCGTTATCGTCGGTGGATGTGTCCTATGATTGGCCGCGCTGGGGTGGGCGAACTTACAGCGTGACGGCCGCGCACTCTGGCAGAGTAACCGTTTATTCTCGCTGTAACGTGCGTATTACGCACTCCTCTGGTTGGCAGACCAATTATTATCATATGGAGGATCTTGAAGTCAGCAGCGGCGACTGGGTCGATATTAATACCCGTATTGGCACTTACGCCAATGATCGCAGTACGGCGTTGTGTCAGGGTGGCAGCTCGACTGGGCCGCATTTGCATTTTTCGCTGTTGTACAACGGTCGCTATCAATCGCTGCAAGGCGTTAACTTAGGGCCGTATGTGGTGAATGTGGGCAATTACAGCTATGACAATAACTGCAACCGCTATTGGCTGTATCACCAAGGTGAGCAGCGCAGTTATTGTGCCTGGGATTGGTTATATAACCCTGGGCCTGCGCAATAATCGAGGAGTGATAGAGGAAGGGGCGCATAGACGCCCCTACATAAACGCCTTTTGTTTATTAGCCTATTTCACCACGCATGTTGTCTGTCATTTTTAACCGTACTTTTTCCACGTTGGTTTCTGTTGCCAGCAAATAATGCAGTTTGCAAAAGGCTGCCTCTAGCGTCATGGTGCCACCGTCGACGACGCCCAGCGGATTTAATACCGCGCCGCTGGCGTAGGTGCTTTGCTTAACACCGCCATGACCACACTGGCTGATATTCACCACCACCAGATTTTGCTGCTGCAGCATGTGCAGCGCTTCCATCACGCTCTGGTTGGCATCCGGGAAGTTGCCAGCGCCATAGCTTTGCACGATCACTCCGTCTGCATTAGCGGCCAGCGTCAGCAGCATATGGCCTGTCATACCTGGGAAGAGGCGCAGTACGGCAACGCGCTCGGGGCGTAAATCGGGTAACTCCATGGTGATGCCTGACGCTTTGCGCAAACTGGATAAATCCAACTCAATATCGACCTGCTTGCCTTGGCTGTGAACACGGCCTAAATCCGCTTGGTTGGGGCTAGCGAAGGCATCCATGGCGGAGCTGCTGACTTTGGTGCTGGCATTGCCGCGCAAAATGCGCTGATTAAAGCAAATGCATACCTCAGTTAATTGCGGCTGGCTGGCCACCACCAAGCTATTTAGAAAGTTTTCTAAACCGTCACTGCCAGGCTGTGACAGTGGCACCTGAGCGCCGGTAATAACCACAGGCTTGTCTTGCCCAGCTAATAAAAACGACAACATAGAAGCGGTATAAGCCATGGTGTCGGTGCCGTGCAGCAAAACAAAGCCATCGTAATCGCACCAGTTATCCTTAAGTAGCTGGGCTAATAACAGCCAATGGTCGCAGCGAATATTGCTGCTATCGATCAACTCTTCCAGCTCCAGCAAGGTATAACGAGGCAAGCTATGATCGTTGGGCAGGTGCTGTTGCAGCGCATCGGCGAAATTACTGGCGGGCACAAAACCCTGCGCCGATGCCGTCATGCCGATGGTGCCGCCACAATAAATGACCAGGATATGTTGCTTCGTCATGCTGTGCTCCTTGTTGTTATGGTTTGCGATGCCCTAGCATCGACTGCGGGCTAAGCAATTGTTCCAGCTCGGCTTCGCTTAGCAATCCTTCGGCCAAAATCAGCTCTCTGACGGTACCGCCTGTGTGCAGAGCTTGTTTGGCAATGCGTGATGCGTTGGCGTAGCCAATATGGGGAACCAGGGCGGTAATGCTGCCAATGCTGATGTCGACCAGCTCGGCGCAGCGTTCGCGGTTGGCTTCAATACCGATAATGCAACGCTGCTCCAACATGTGGCACGCTTCGCCCAGCATGCGCATGGAATTTAGAAGGTTGTAGATAATCAGCGGCTCCATAGCATTTAACTGCAATTGCCCAGCTTCAGCCGCCAGAGTCACCGCCAAGTCGTTGGCCATGACCTGGTAGGCAGTTTGGTTAACGGCTTCTGGAATCACAGGGTTTACCTTACCTGGCATAATCGATGAGCCAGGTTGCACCGGTGGCAATTTAATTTCACCAAAACCGGTGCGTGGGCCGCTCGATAATAGGCGCAAATCGTTCGACATTTTGCCAAGTTTAATGGCAAAGCGACGCAGTACGCCGGAGAACAACACAAACGCGCCCATGTCTGAAGTGGCTTCAATCAGGTTGGCGGCAGGCACCATGGGCTTGCCCGACAGCTCCGCCAAATAGCGAATTGCCAACTCAGAATAATCGGCGTGGGTGTTAATGCCGGTGCCGATGGCGGTGCCACCTAAGTTCACTTCACACAATAACAAGCAGGCTTCGTGCAAACGGTCGATGTCTTCCGACAGGTTAACGGCAAAGGCTTCAAACTCTTGGCCTAAGGTCATCGGCACTGCATCTTGCAATTGGGTGCGGCCCATTTTCACCACGTCTGCAAACTCTTCGCCTTTTTGCTGCAGCGCATTGACCAGGCTGCGAATAGACTCAACCAAGGGCTCGGCGGCAAATTGAATGGCCAGGCAGGCCGCCGTAGGGTAGGCATCGTTGGTCGACTGAGAGCAATTAACGTCATCGTTAGGATGCAAATGCTGATACTCGCCCTTGCCATGCCCCAGCTTTTGCAATGCCAGGTTGGCGATCACCTCATTGGCATTCATATTGGTCGAGGTGCCAGCGCCGCCTTGGATTAAATCGACCACAAATTGATCGTTCAGTGCACCATCGGCGATGTCTTCACAGGCGGTGACAATGGCTTCGGCCTTGTGGGGCGCCAAAATGCCCAGGTCACGGTTGGCCTGGGCGGCGGCTTGCTTTACCTGCGCCAGGGCTTTTACCAGCTGCGGAAAATGGCTAATAGGAACGCCTGTAATGGCAAAGTTGTTAACGGCGCGTTGGGTTTGAATACCGTACCAGGCATCGGCAGGAACAGCTAAATCACCGAGTAAATCGTGCTCAAGTCGGGTGGTCATGAAAACTCCAGGACTAAAAAAGCCGGCCCAAACCGGGCCGGCAAAGAGGGGGCATCCACCCCCTGGGGTCTGACAATCAATGCAGCTAAGAGGCACTCTTAACTGCGTATAAACCTATTATTAATTGGCATTGGCCGTTGTTGTGGCCTGGTTGTTTTGCGCCTCTTGTCCCGTCTGAGGGGGCAAATCGCTGTTTTCGATTTTCCAAGCGGCTTGGTCGATATTTAAGTCAGAAAATTTCTCTGCATTGAATACCGGCACTTTAATACCACTAGCGCGCTGCTGATCGTAGTCTTTCATCACGCGCAGACCGGTTTTAAACAACAGTGCCAGTGCCACCAAGTTAGCCAGCGCGAGCAAACCCATCGTGACGTCAGCAAAGGCGAATACCGTACCCAGGTTCATAATGGCGCCGCCGCAGCACAGGCAGATAATGGCCACGCGGAAAGCATTAAACAGGCTTTGGTTTTCTTCGCTGAAGTAGTTCAGGCTGTTCTCGCCCAGGTAGTAGTTGTACAAAATGGTGCTAAAGCCAAATAACAGCAAAGCCACACTGACAAACATACGGCCCCATTCACCAACGTGGTCAGCCAATGCCATTTGCGTTAGCGCCACGCCACCTTGGGTGCCGGCCGATGCTGGATCGTAGGCGCCGCTCAGCAAAATAATCAGCGCTGTGCAAGAGCACAGAATGATGGTGTCAATAAAGACCGAAAACGACTGCACAATGCCTTGGTTGGCGGGGTGTGGCACATACGCAACGGCGGCTACGTTTGGCGCACTGCCAAGGCCGGCTTCGTTAGAAAACAGGCCGCGTTTAACGCCCATTAAAATAGCCGCGCCAATACCACCGCCGATGGCAGGCTCTAAGCCAAAGGCACTTTTAACGATCAGCGTCAGTGCAGCAGGAATTTCATCTAAGTTCAGGCCCAACACCACCAGCGTGATGCCGATGTAGCCCAGCGCCATAACAGGTACCAGCACTTCAGATATTTTGGCAATGCGCTTAACGCCGCCAAAAATAATCAGGCCGACAATCAACGCCAAAGCAATGCCGGTGTAATAGGCCGGTACGCCAAAGGCATCTTCAACCGAGGTAGCGACGGCGTAGGATTGCAGTGCGGTAAAGCCGAAGCCAAAGGTCACCAGCAAGAGCACAGAATACACCGCTGCCAACCATTTCCACTTCTCGCCTAGGCCACGGGAGATGTAGTACGCCGGGCCGCCACGGTAAGTGCCATCTGGCTCGGCTTTTTTGTAGGTTTGCGCCAGGGTACATTCAAAGTAGCTGGTCGCCATGCCCATCAGGCCCACTACCCACATCCAGAACACGGCCCCCGGGCCGCCCAAGGCAATCGCCACGGCCACACCGGCAATGTTACCGCCACCAACGCGGCCAGCCACGGACAGCACTAACGCCTGAAACGAGCTTAAGTGGCCATTGGGGTCACGTTTAAACGCCTGGCTGGAGCCCAGGATGCGGAACATCGAGGCAAAATAGCGGAATTGAACAAAGCGGGACGCCAGGGTAAACCAGACTCCCAGAATCAGTAATACTGCTATCAGCAGCTTGCCCCACAGCAAATCGTTGAGCAGATCGAGCATGTTTTCCTCCCGTGGCACGATGTGCCGTTTTTATTGTTATTGCATTGGTGTGTACGGCCATTCACTTGGGTGGAATGAACAGCAGCGCAGCGGTGGTATTTCACGCTGGCAGCGCAAATCCCCACAGGCTGTAATGCAATCAAAAAATGTTGCTGGGTAACATTTGGCATTCTGTTGTATTTTGGTGCTAGTTGATGCTACCTGAGCGTCAACTAGTATCTACTTGGGCCTGTGATTGGTGATGGCCATCGGCTAACATGCCGCCGATGGCCGCAGCGAGTGGCCCAGGCCCGTGATTCGTGCGCAAGAGGCAAAACACACATGCAGGATGATTTTCCCAGTAACCTGAAACTCTTGTGCAGTTATTACAAATCCATCGCCGATGTTTGCCGGCGGCTGGACATTAACCGCTCGCAGTTTAACCGCTACCTCAGTGGCCGCAGTCGGCCTTCGGCCAATATGCTGATGAAGTTGTGTGACTTCTTTGGGGTCGAAAAGCACGAAATACTGCTGCCGTACAGCCAATTTGAGCGCTTGGTTAAAGTGCGCCCCAAACGGCTGGAAGCAGATGCGCCCGACCATCCGTTGTGGCCGCATCTACAACAGCTGGCGCAGTGGAGCGCCAACCATAATTTGGATCGCTATTTGGGGTATTATTTCGAGTATTACCAGTCGATGGCGTGCCCGGGCAAAATATTGCGCACCCTGGTGTGTATCGAAAAGCAGGGCGAGCAAGTGGTGTATCAGCGTACCGAGCGGCTGCAAGAGTCGCCCAGCGACAAAGTCTTTCACGGTAAATATTTAGGCACGGTGCATTATTTAACCGACCGCATTTTTATGGCGGATTACGAATCCCTTACCGGCCATGAAATCACCCAAACGATTTTATTTCCTTCCTTTAAAAACCGCATTTCACGCCTGACCGGCTTAAAACTGGGGGTCTCCGGCAGTGGCGAGCGCATGCCGTGCTGCGCTCGGGTGGTGTACGAATACCTAGGGCTAGAAGTCGATGTGCTGAATGCCCTGAGCTTATGCGGCCTATACAATCAGGATTCCGACGCCATTGACGACTCCGTACGTCATTCTATTCATAACGATGTGGGCATGTATGAGTGGCATTTCCGCGCTCGGCCATAAGCGCGACTAGGCTGCCAGATGAGTTTGGACGCAAGTCGACACTTTGCAGGTTTGGCAAGTGTGATCTAATTCCTTGCCTGAATCGAAGCTCAAGGTATGATGTTCACCTGGTTCAAATTCTCAGGATAAGTGAAGAACCGGTTTTAATGAAAAGGAGTTCATGTTCTACCGCCGCGACATGGCTTACGCCTGATCTCCTGTATTGCCATTACCCGACCTATATAGGAGACGATCATGCTGGTTTGGGGTTCCAATAGTAAAGTCATTAACGGCAGCAAAGTGGATGGCGTCGAGTGCCCAAGTTGTGGCGCAACCCAATTTAATGCCTTTGGCTTGCTGAAGTATTTTCACTTGTATCGCATCCCAACGATGCCGCTGTCAAAACAAGTCGGTATCGAATGCACTCACTGTAAAAAAACCATGATTGGCGACGAAGTGCCGAGTAACGTGGTTAGTGAGCTGAAAGGTCAGATCTTTACCAATCAAAAAGTGCTGCCCATGTTTACCGGCCTGGCTCTGGCTGTGGTGCTGGCGATCGCTTTGATGATTGCTGTCCAGCAGAATAATGCCGAAGAAGCTGAGTATATTGCAACGCCGCAAGTCAATGATTATTACATTGTTGATATCAAAGATATCTTTGGCGAAGACTCCGCCGATTACCGTTACGGTTTACTGCGTATTCACCAAATTAACGGCGATATGATCGAGTTTGATATTGGTGATACCGTTTACAGCAAAAGCAAAGGCGCACGCAAAGACTTGCGCTCAGGTGCAGCTCGCGAAGACGACTACTACGGCGCGCGCGTTGAATTCAGCAAGGCAGAGCTGATGCAGTGGCACGAGTCTGGCGATATTCGCTCGATTGAACGTTACTGATTTACTCCCAGGCCAGCGCTGAAGCTGGCCTGGGGTTCTAGTTCGCTGCCAGGATAACTAAAATACCTGCATTACTAAGCGAAGGTGTTGTTCTTGGCTACTGGTGTTTTGTACTTTTCACGGCGGATTTAGGCGGTTCTCTCCCGCCCAATACAGCTTTATTTTATTGCCAGATGGATCTTTCAATAGTGCCTCGCGCCATAAATAGCGTTGATCAGTTGGCAATTGCTCAAACTTAATGCCGCGTTCAATCAGCTCATTTACCCAGCTATCCAGCTGTTGGCATTCAAAATATACCACGCTGTCGCTATTATTCATCCTGCAATAGCAGTGAGAAGGTCGCGTCGCCTTGCGGGCAGGCAAAGCGCACGTAGTGTGGTGCATCAACAATTTAGGTAAAGCCTAGGGCTTGGTAAAACTCCTTCAACTGTTCAATATTGTTGGTTGCCAGCGTTACTTGGTTTAAGTTCATCTCAACCTCTTGTCGCGATTCAGCACTTCATTGGTATACATGAATGAGGTGGGAACCTGCTATATGGCTTCAAAAGATTCTACTAGATAAGGCTCTATGAAATCATCGTCATACTCGACACCTAAGCCCGGCTTTTGATTGGCGCTAACATAGCCTTCATTATCCATGACAAAACCATCGTGAGTGCCCCAGTTATAGGGCTCAAAAGGCACGGCTTGCTCAAAGCCGGTAGCGTTGTTGCTGCTTAGCATCATATGCAGGTTTGCGGCTTGTGTGGTGGCAAAGCCCCAGCTTTGAATTTCGCATGGCAGACCGGCTGCTTCGGCCTGGGCCATCAGCTTTTTCGCCACGGTCACGCCGCCGGTTAAGCTGGTATCAAAACGCAGGCGATCACAGCAGCCTTGGTTCATAACATGGGCCTGTAGCGCCGGCGAGAAAATCTCAATACCGCTCATTACCAGCGGAATACTGACCCGCGATCTAAGCCAGACATGGCCGTCTAAATCCATATCTGACATCGGCGCTTCAAAAAACTCAAAGCAATCGTGCCGGCTCAGTGCCTGACCAATTTTGACGGCCGCTTCGCGGTTATATTGACCTTCGGCATCAAAATAAAAGGTTTGCTGGCCGTTAAAGTTATTCGCTAGTGCCTCGATAAGCTCGAGGTCTTTTTTTAGCTCACAAAACGGATGAATCTTGATGGCGTGGTAAGGCTGATTCGATAATTGGCCGACTTGGTCAATATAGGCATCTATGTTGGCAAAGGTCGGAATGCTGGCATAAACGGGCACGCGCTGGCGCGCGCTGCCCAACAGTTGATGCAAGGGCAGGTTGGCCGCCTTGCCGGCGGCATCCCATAATGCCAAATCAATCAATGAGCTGCTTTGGGCGCGCAAAAAATCATAGCGCCGCCAAAGTTTTTGGTGAATGTGCTCGCGTGCATTGGCATCCATACCCAATACCGCCCGTGCGGCACTGCAGGCACTGGCATAAATCGAGCGGTCGATATCATATTCTGTGTAGGTGGTTAAACCGGCACAGCCTTCGATGCCATCGCGGGTGGCAATGCGGCACAGCAGCAGGCCTTCGACCACGACGCCGCTGTGCTGACCAAGCTGAATATGCTCTTTGGCTGGGTTGTACAGCTCAATGCGAATGCGCTCAATGGTATTAGCCATGCTCGCCTCCTGACGCGGGTGCACCTTTGTCGCTGCCTGGCTGCTTTAATACTTTAAAGAAGTTATAAATCACCAAAGACAATACCAAGGTCAGTGGCAGTGCTAACACAATGGAGCAGGTCTGAATGGCTTTTAAACTGCCTTCTTTGCCGCCACCAATTAATATCAGCGTTAACGGCAGTGCGGCCAGTGCAAAGGCCCAGAATATCCGGTGCCACAGCGCTGGGTCTTGGTGTTGCTCAAGGTCGTCGGTGGCAATGGCTGACAAGGTATACGCAGCGGAATCCAACGATGTGGCCAGGCAAATAAAGGCCAAAATGGTGTACACCACCACCGCCAGGGTAGGCCATGGCAGGCTCGACAGTACGGCTAAAACAGTGGCTGCACCGCCTTGCTCTGCTAAAACTTGGGTGATTTCAGCCCCTTGCTTTACCTCTTGATACAAGCCGTAATTGCCTAAAACAGCGTAATAAATCCAGCAACCCAGGCTGCCAAAGCCCACCACGGTAAAAATGGTCTCACGAATGGTGCGGCCGCGAGAAATACGGGCAATAAAAATAGAGACAAACGGTGCCCAAGATACCCACCAAGCCCAGTAGAAGATGGTCCAGTTTTGAGGGAAACCGCCTTCGGCGATGGAGTCCGTCCACAAGCTCATATGCATGAAATTATCCAGCATAAAGCCCATGCCAGAGAGCATGCTATTGATAATAAACGCTGTTGGGCCGACGACCAAAATAGCACCCAAAAATACCAGTGCTAATAGCATGTTGGCATCGCTTAGGCGTTTTATGCCTTTTTGCAGGCCAAGGCTGACACTGGCAGAAAACATCAATACCCAAATGGCCATCACAATCAGGTTAAGGCCAAAACCGGCTTCAATATCGAAGACGCTGCCAATCAGGGTCGAGACCATAGGTGTGCCCAGGCCAATGGTGGTACCCAGGCCACCTAAAATGCCAAAAATCACCGCGATGTCGATGATTTTGCCGACCCAGCCGTGGATGTGCTTTTCACCCAGAGTTTCAGTGCAAGCTTGGCTTAGGCGTAAAAAGGGACGCTTTTTCACAAAATATTGATAGGCAATGGGCAAGGCGGGAATACAGAAAATAGCCCAGGCGCTTAAGCCCCAATGGAAAAAGCCGTAGCCGATGGCCAGCTCCGCGGCCTCGGGGGTAAAGGCCTCAGTGCCAAAGGGCGGTGCTTTGTAATAGTAGGCCCACTCCTGCGGTGCCCAGTACAGAATGCTGGAGCCGATGCCGGCGGTGAAAATCATGCCGATCCAAGAAAAGGTAGAAAACTCGGGTGGCTCTTCACCAAAGCGAATATGGCCGTAACGGCCAAATGCCAGATAAACCAGCAAGCCCATAACGATGAGGGCAAACAGTAAATAGATCCAGCCAAGCTGGTGGGTGGTGTAAGACAGAATCTTGCTCAGCACATCGGAGCCGGCGTCTGGGTAGAGGGCGAGTGGCACGATGATCAGCATCAGCAGCGCGAGCGAGCTGAAGAAAATACCGCGATCCACTTGAGGTTTATTGTTATTCGTCGCCATCTTCTTTTCCTCAAATTCAGGTAGATGGTGTTTGTCCGGCCATGTTGCTGCCCGGTGTGATATCAGCTTAGGCTGAATCAATGGCTCTAGCAGTCACCGTGCCAGTTTATTGTTTCTGGCAAAAACACAGTAAAAACAGTGACTTAAGTGGTTCTGGGTGATTCTTTATGGAGTCCTTTGAGTCATGATTGACTCGGCGGCGGGCGCTGCTGAGCGCACAGAGGTTGTGTGACCTTGAGCATGCCTGGCGGCGAGCAGGGTGAGTTGAATGTGACTCGATGAGTCGACTGTGACTCGAGTGCGAATTGAACGATGGGGGCGGTTAGTCTGAGTGCTTGCGCATCAAGCGTGTGGCCTTGCTTTGGCTGATGTTCAATGCCGCTGCCACCTGGCGGCTGCTGCCGTGTTGCTTTACGGCGGCCTGAATCAAGCGTTTTTCAACTTGCTCTAGGGTTTTGTCCAAATCATCGCAGTTGGCAATGGATTGTGCGGCCACAGGGCGGTCAAAATCGTGGGTTTCATACAGGCTTGCAGGTAAGTCGTGCACTGTGATGGCATCGCTTTGCGCGGTCACCACTAAGCGCTCGATCACGTGGGCCAGCTCTCGTACGTTGCCGGGCCAGTTGTAGGTTTGCATCACCGTCAACGCTTCTTCACTGAAGTGACGGAGCTTTTCATAGCGCAGATTAAAGTGATTGAGGTAGAAGTACACCAGTGGTAATAAGTCGTCACGCCGCTGGCGCAATGGTGGCAGCTGAATTTCAAACACATTGAGGCGATAGTACAAGTCTTCACGAAAAGCACCATTGTGTACCATGCTAAATAAATCGCGGTTGCTGGCCGTGAGTAATTTAACATCGGCTCGGCGCATGGCGTTGGCGCCCACGGGCCGGTATTCACGCTCTTGCACGGCATGCAGTAATTTGGCTTGCATGGCCAGTGGCAGCTCTGAGATCTCATCCAAAAATAGGGTGCCGCCTTCGGCCTGGGCGAATAGCCCGGTTTTATCTTTCATGGCACCGGTAAAGGCGCCGCGTTTATGGCCGAATAATTCCGACTCAAATAAATCATTAGGGATACTGGCGCAATTGACCACCACAAAGGGCGCGTTGCGACGCGGGCTGTGCTGGTGAATGTATTTGGCCAGCAGACTTTTGCCACTGCCCGTTTCGCCCAAAATTAAACAAGGCGAGGTGGAATCACACATTTGCTGCGCCAGTTGCAGCACTCGCTGCATGGCGTCGCTGCGATGAACCAGCCCTTGCAAGCTTGGCTCAGCCAAGGTGTCTGGCTGATTGACAATGTCTTGCAGGCGCTGAACATGAGCGTCGGTATTTAAATCGCGCACATTCATCAATACATATTCGACCTCGCCCTGTGCGTCCAGCAGCGGCGTTGCAATGGTCAGAATCTCTGTATTCATCGCCGTGCGCTGCACCGTCGAAAGGGACTTTTTGAGCTGATACACGCTTGGCAGAACAGAGTTATTCCAGCAGCGATTTTCGTTAGCAAAATGCTGAAAATCCTGGCCGATCATTTCTGCTTGGCTGAAACCATAGTGGCGGGCACAGGCTTTATTGACGTAGACGATGCGATAATGACGATCATAAATGACGATTTCGTCGTGCAAATGATCAATCAAACGGGCAAATTCAGCGTAGTTAAGCCCAAAGTGCTCGTCGGTGTCTGCCATGTTGGCCTCGCTGGGTGAACATCAGTTGACGGTTAAAACGCCTAGTATCGCACACCCAGTGGCCTGTATGAGAACTCAGAGCTTATTGACGCGAAAACCAACGGCCAGTGTCACGCTGGCCAGAAGGCTTATAAAACGACTTGGCCGTTGTAAACAAACTCAATCACGCAGCTGGCTTGGCCATCATCAATGGCATATTCATCGGATTGTCCTTGGGCGCTGATGGTGCCGAGATTCGGATCATAGTGATAAGTCACCCGGATATCTTGGGCGGGTTCAAAGTCGGGCACCTTATAGGTAGTGGTAAAGGAGTTGCTCGCTGTATTTTGTAGTGAAGTGCGCTGCCCAGTTGGGCTTTCAAGGTAGGCCGACTCCGCTGCAAAGTGAGCGATGTACTGCATGCCATAGCTAATGGTCGTTTCGGGCAGTTCTCCATCAGTAAAACCGCCATTGCAGCGCTGGTTCACTATACGTTCACCGTGTAACAGCATTTCATCATTGCTCAGCTTTAACAAGGAACGCTCCGGCGACAGTAGCGCAAAGGCAAATGTAGGAGATTTGTCGGCGTTGGCCGAATGAATGCCAAGCACCACCTCTGTTGCACTGTTCGCGGGTAAATAGACCCACTGCAGCTGACGCTCCACGCCGGTACTCCATTGTTTTGTCTGCGGCCCCGCGTGTTGAGCTGCGGTGACTCGCAAGGCAATGGGTGAGTCCCCTTGGTATGTACGCACTAGGACGCTGGCTTGATTATCGGCGATGCTGGTTGTGTCCGGGTGAACAATGGCTAAGGCAGCTTGGTTCGGCTCGGGTAAATAAAAGAAGCGTATCGAACCTAGCCACGTTTTCGCCTTGGCTACCGTACCCAGTACTACGATGTCTTGGTTATTCAGGTCTTGATGGACAGTAGCGTTGCTCGTGTCGCTGTCACTGCCGCTATTACCGCTACTGCTGTCGCCGCCGCAGCCGCTCAGTAGTGCTGCCAGCAGTAGGGCTTTATGTGTGGCGCGCATGATCAAGCCTCCGTGCATTAATAAGGGTTCGTGGGACATGGTATTGGGTCTTTAACTGTATGTCTTGTATGTTATTGATATCGTTCACAGTGGTATAGAGTGGACTTTGGAACAGTGAGGTGCGATGGGTTACGGTGTTGACCTGTCTCGATGAACCTTACGCGATTTGCTTGCTCTATTTGGTGCTTTGGCTTTGCGGTTGCTTTGGTCATGCGGTTGCCAGCCGTTCATTTGCATTGACTCTGCTAACAAATCTGTTGAGAATCTCGCTCCATTCCAACTTCATCGCACTATCCCAACCACAGTACAGCAAGGAGCGCGTATGGCTGCGATTACCACTTCAATTGTTTTTCTTCTCTACTGCATGGTGATGGTGTTCTCCGTCGTCGGCATTCCCTTCTTAGCGCTGCATGTCTTTATGCTGGTGAAAGGCGCGCAGCGGCTGGAAAAAGACAAAGAAAAATTCCATCGAACCCTGATCGACGGTGAAAAACCGTTATGCATTGTGCATGAAAAACGCCCGTTTGCTTTGTTTCATCGCCGCAGTGTGTTGATGATTACGGATAGCCGTATCTTATTGTTTAAGCGTCCTTTGTTTGGCGGTTTTAATATGGCCGATATTCAATGGAAGGATGTGCACGATGCCCGGGTGGATCAAAATATCATTCCGGCATTTGCGGGTAGCCATATTTATATTTCCCATCGCCGAGGCTCTGCACTAGAGATTAACGTCGACTCGGATGCCGCCGCAGAAGTGTACCGCTATGCGCAGGCACAAGAGCAAAGCTGGGAAGAAAAACACCGCGTTCGCACAATGGAGCAGCGTCGTGCCGCCAGCGGCGCTACTCATATGGAAGTCAATGTTGGCGGCAACACAGATGGCGACGGTGAAGATATTTTAAAGAAAATCACCGAAGCCAAAGCCTTGCTGGACCAAGGTGTGATCAGTGATGTTGAGTTTGAAACCTTAAAAGCCAAATTATTGAACGCATAAAGCGAGGGGCTCAGGTAACAACTTATCTCTCAGGTAGGCTTGATGCGCATTTAGAGGCGTGGCTCTGTTTGCGCAGAGAGTGTGCCCTCGGGTAAATGTGGTAGCAGTTCAGTGACGTTGTAAAAAGCGGCCGGCCGATGAGCTTGCTTATGGTCATAGAGCAGGCTGCAAGCTATTTGCGTGCAGATGGCTTGCCCGCCGCTTTCTGTACTCTGGCAGCTATCCATAAATACAGTGCCGCTATCACGCCCCCAAAAGCGCCATACAAGTGTGATTCACGAACGATATTGCCCCCTATAAGCGCTTCCAAGTCCCCAGTGCTTGATATGAATTGCTCGGTCAGTAGCTTTATTGCTAGGCCTACTATCACTATGGCTGTGGTCTTGCCATCGGCTTTTATAACAATCAGAGCCCCTGCCATCAGACAGCCGTGCAGGACGCCAGAGAAGCCAACGAACCAGGCAATCCTTGGAGAAAAAAGTAATAGGCTAATGGTAACAGTTAGGCAGCAAATGAAAATGATCACTAGCCATTGTTTGGGACGCACGAGCGGTGCGAACAATGCCAACACCATCCACGTTCCCAGCATGTTCAACCCCCAGTGAGACCAGCTGAGGTGTATTAAGTGAGCCGACAATAGCCGCCATGCCTGACCAGCCATAACTGACTGTCGGTCGTAGCGTAAAAGTTCTGAGACGTCGCACCATTGCAGCAAGGCGGTAACGAGAGTAAGCGCAATGGGGATCATTAGCTGGTGAAACCGCGTGTTGAGGGCTTGGCGGAGAGAGTTCTTATCGCTTGCATGGTCATTCAGTCGAGGACTGTGTCTCATCGCTTGGCTCTGTGTGTTGAATGTTTATTAAGCAGTGGTTAGAGTGCGCCGGTCTTAGTGATCGACCTAAAAAAGCTAAGGTCGAGCGTATCAAATGCTGACGGCGGCCAGCTGCCGCAAGCTTAGCGGGTTAAGGACGTGACCTCTACAAGGAGCAAATATAGTGAGTGCAAGAAAACTATTTAATCGCTGTCGTAGCACAGCTCAGACGTTGATCTCCACCTCGTTAGTTATTGCTAGTTCAGCCATGGCGGATGTCGTGGGTGAAGTGCAGTGGATTCGTGATGATGTTAATGGCATCGATAATTTACGGTGCACGCAGGAGCTTGTCACCAGCCCAGATCAACGCTTCACATACACGCTCGGTGGATGTGACGATGCAATTAATATCTTCTCCCGTGATTCGGCGTCGGGACAATTAAACTTTATTGCGGACATTGTCTTCAATGAAGAAACGGGCGAAGGCATTCGCGCCGACGATATGTTAGTCATGTCACCCGATGGCAAGTACATTTACGTTGCAGGCATCACGGGCCTCCCTGCGAATGATGAGCTCCCATATGGTGAAGCTGTTTACGTGTATGAACGTGATCAGGAAACTGGTTTATTGACTCATGTGCACAGCTACCGTGGCAGGGGGCTGAC
The DNA here is from genome assembly GCA_965233665.1 of Bacterioplanes sp. Classification (GTDB taxonomy): domain Bacteria; phylum Pseudomonadota; class Gammaproteobacteria; order Pseudomonadales; family Oceanobacteraceae; genus Bacterioplanes. The sequence goes on from CBDDTG010000043.1 coordinate 39,554, forward strand.
GGTTATATCCAACGCCTATATGTCGAAAGACAGTAAGTATCTCTACATCTTTGACAATCAAACTAGCTCGATCGTTGTTTTTCTGCGCTCAGCAAATGGTTTTATTACAGAACATCAGTATATTAACGGGCTATCTCCGACAGGCCGAACTTATACCATGCCTGATGTGGCCTTCTCTAGCGATGAAAAATACGTTTATATTTCTACTTCCATATCAGGTTCTAGCGGTCTGATTACCTACTCGAGAGATGCCGAAACCGGCAAACTTCACTACGTCAGCGAGATAACGTCCGACGACGATTCAATGCCGGGGCTGGGTTGGTCCGATAGCCTTGCATTGTCGAATGATGGTAAGCACTTATATGCTTTCGTCGAGTACAGAAGTGGAGATGAAAAAATCTGGCATTTTAACGTTGATGGTGCGGGTCAGCTAAGCTACGGCGGCCAGTATGCTGCGCCGGACCACCAGGTCGTATCTAAGTTCTACTGTGCTGGCGGCTTTACTCTTAGCCAAAATGATCGACTGCTTTATTTTATCGATGACTGTTCTAACAACTTGCAGGTTTGGGGCGCAGATGAGATCGACGGCAGTTTAACCTTTTTAGGGGCTCAGAAAGATAAGGTCACGAACCGTGATATCTTTATGCAGATCGAAGCCATAAAAATCGCTCAAGACCAACGCTATATGTACATTGAGCACAATTATGGTGTTGCAGTGCTTGACTTGGCAGCCGACACTCATCTTGACTTAACAGCACCGTCTGCTGTTTTGCCGGGCAGTGAGTTTCAGGTTGAACTGGAAGTGGCAAACTTAGGCGCAGCCAGTGCGCATGGCATACGTACCGAAATGGAGTTGCCTACCGGTGTTGAGTTGGTCAGTGCGCAACCTTTTGGTAATGCAACGGAATGTGCTCAAGAAGGTCAAGCGGTCGTTTGTCGTATTCCTGGCTTGGACAATGGTGAAGCAGAAGAAATCACTGTGACGCTGCGCGCTGACAGTGAAACCTCCGCGGTAGAGTTAGAGGCGTCGATGAGCCAATATCAGGTTGACCCAGATATGAGCAACAGCCGCAACAGCGTTCGTATTGCGCGCTCTGACAGTGCTGATGACTCTGACGAAGACAGTGATAGCGAGTCGGACAGTGGTAACACTGATGGCACCGACAACAACGACGGTGAAGCTGATAGCTCTGACAGCGATAGCAGCGGTGGCGGTGGTAGCACCGGTGTTGGTTTCTTACTGATGATGGCGGCAGCTGTTCTAATGCGTCGTTCACGTAAATTAAGCCATTAATTCGCAGTTAAAAGGGGACATTAATTGTCCCCTTGTTTATTCGTTTATTTCTGAAGCAGCTTTTAGGGGCTGAGGAAATACATTCTTATCACTTGCATCGTCATTTTGTCGTGGAGTGTGTCTCATCGCTTAACTCTGTACGTTGCATGTTTATTAAGCAGTGGTTAGAGTGAGCCGGTCTTAATTATCGACCTAAAAAAGCTAAGGTCGAGCGTATCAAATGCTGACGGCGGCCAGCTGCCGCAAGCTTAGCGGGTTAAGGACGTGACCTCTACAAGGAGCAAATATAGTGAGTGCAAGAAAACTATTTAATCGCTGTCGTAGCACAGCTCAGACGTTGATCTCCACCTCGTTAGTTATTGCTAGTTCAGCCATGGCGGATGTCGTGGGTGAAGTGCAGTGGATTCGTGATGGCGCCAACGGGATTGATCGTTTGCAATGCGGTAGAGATATGGTCTCTAGCCCAGATCAACGCTTTGTCTATCATGTTTCATTTTGCGATGAAGCAATCAATATCTTTTCGCGTGATCCAGAATCTGGAAGGTTGAGCTTTATCGAAAACCTTGTGTTCAACGAGGAAGAAGGGGAAGGGATTCACCCTAATGAAATGTTAGAGATGTCACCTGATGGCAAGTATATCTACGTGTCCGGTGACACTGGGGTTCCGGGGAACGAAGCAAATAACTATAGAGATGCAATTTTTATATACGAGCGCGATCAAGAGACAGGCTTGTTGACAAAAGTACATGAATACAGTGGTAGAGGCCTGTCGAATATCGCAGAGCACTACATGTCTCAAGATGGTCAGTATCTCTACGTTTTCAATCACGGTGCGGCTATCGTCTTTCAGCGTTCAGCAAATGGCTTTATCTCTGAAGCCCACTTCATCAATGAAATATCTAAATCCGGGCGCACGTATACGCTGCCCGATATTGCTGTCTCACCTGATGAAAGCTACATGTTTGTGTTAGCAACAAGTAACACTTTTCAAACATTGGTAGTATTCTCGCGTAACCCTGAAACAGGCGATCTGGAACACCTTAGAGAGTTCTCTTCGCAAGACGAGTCGTTACCTGGTTTTGGCAATATGAGCGACCTTGCTGTTTCTCACGATGGCCAGCACTTGTATGTTTTTAGTGATACCAGTGGAGAAGATAGGTCATTGTGGCATTTCTCTGTCGGCAATAATGGTTCGCTAGAGTTTAAAGGCAAGTACTTTCCACCAGAGAATCCAGTCGTCTCTAGGCTCGTTTGCCCAGAAGAGTTAAAGCTGAGCAGTAATGATCGTTTACTGTACTTTGTTGACGACTGCTCTAGTACTTTCCAAGTGTGGGAAACATCCGAGGTGGATGGCAGCTTGAGCTTCTTAGGTGCACAGGAAGACGACTCTATAAATCGGGATATTTTTTCACAAATTGATGGGGTCTCTATCTCGCAAGATCAGAGGTATGCCTATATTTCTGATACCTATAGTATCATGGTGTTAGATTTGGCAGCCGACACTCATCTTGACTTAACAGCACCGTCTGCTGTTTTGCCGGGCAGTGAGTTTCAGGTTGAGCTGGAAGTGACAAACTTAGGCGCAGCCAGTGCTCATGGCATACGTACCGAAATGGAGTTGCCTACCGGTGTTGAGTTGGTCAGTGCGCAACCTTTTGGTAATGCAACGGAATGTGCTCAAGAAGGTCAAGCGGTCGTTTGTCGTATTCCTGGCCTGGATAATGGTGAAGCAGAAGAGATCACTGTGACGCTGCGCGCTGACGGTGAATCCTCCGCGGTAGAGTTAGAGGCGTCGATGAGCCAATATCAGGTTGACCCAGATATGAGCAACAGCCGCGACAGCGTTCGTATTGCGCGCTCTGACAGTGCTGATGACTCTGACGAAGACAGTGATAGCGAGTCGGACAGTGGTAACACTGATGGCACCGACAACAACGACGGTGAAGCTGATAGCTCTGACAGCGATAGCAGCGGTGGCGGTGGTAGCACCGGTGTTGGCTTCTTACTGATGATGGCGGCAGCTGTTCTAATGCGCCGTTCACGAGAATTAAGCCATTAATTCGCAGTTAAAAGGGGACATTAATTGTCCCCTTTTTTGTTTGTTCATTTCTGAAGCAGCTTTTGCAACGCTGCCCACGGCACCAGCTTAAAATTCTGGGTTTGCTTGGGCAGTAAATTGCGGCCGTCTTGCACCACGATCAGCCCTTGCTTGTACCCCTTGCCTAAGTTGGCGCTGGTGACGGTTAAGCCATCGGTTTCGGAGGCGCCGTCAATGTGTTTTTCCAGGTTAATGCCAATGCGAAAGCGCGTCAGTGGCTGATACGGCGGCAGTGCGTTGTAGAGCACATAACTGTCATCGCCTTGGCTCGATACCAGCAAATAGACGTGCTCGCCGTTGTCGTATATTTCCATGCCTTCTATATCTGCGGTAAGCCAACCGTCATTCACTTGGCCAATCGTTTTGAGCTGGGCAGTGGCGCCGGGCTCGGCGTTCGTAACATACAGTGCGCGGTTTTCTTCGCCTAAAAATACTGTGTGCCGGGTATCGTCGGCGCTGCAGCCTTCGGGTTGAGAGGCGAGGGCAAATTCACGCACTTTTTGCCCTTGCCAGCCGTTTTGGCTGTCGCGAATGTGCCATTGCTCATAGCGGCCATCTTCGTCGTTAATAAAGGCGTAAAGAGCGCCTTTTTTGCCGCGATACAGGCATAAACCATAGACATCATCCAGTGTGGTGGAGATTTCTTCGGCCACGCTGAGCTCACCCGTTAATGGGTTGATGGCAAATAACGCAATGGCGGCGCGGTCACGCTGGCTGGCGGCAGCGATGTCCATGCTTTGGCCACGATAAGAAAACCCTTGGCGCACGTCGACATTGTTCACGCGCCCAACATTTAGCTGCTGCAATTGTTGTCCGTTTAAATCGTACACCAGCAGGCCTTGTTGTTTATTGGTGCCTAAAATGCGGCTTTTTTCGCCCTGGGAAGGGTGCACCCAAATGGCTGGATCGTCGGCGGCATCGCCCATGCTGGCCACGGGTGTGGTTTCTGCCGTTGGCAGCAACTCGGCTGTGTTTTTCCTGGTTTCTGTTGTTGTTGAATCTGTTTGAGTTGCTTGCGCATCTGCGGCGATGGGCAGGGACACCTCAAGCCATTGGCCGCTGTATTCATCCAACACCAGTGCGCTGACGTGCTCCGCTTTTGCGCGTATCGCCAGGCCATCCAAGGCAAGTTCAGGGTGCAGGGACCAGGGCGTAACCTGCTGTGAGCGCACATCGATGCCATACAGTTGTTGCCCTCCTTTAGCGGCCATCCATAAGTGCTTATTGGCCAGGCTGAGTGGCCCAACGGCCTCAAGGTCGCCGTAAGGTTTGACCAAGGCCACGGGCTCACGGCGCAGCTCGCTTTCGGCGCGGGCGTTTACTCGCCACAGGCCGATGCCTTCTTCGGTGAGGTAAAGCTGATGGTTGCGGTCATCGACCTGGCAATATTCGCTGGCGGGGGGCAGAGGCAATTGCCGCAGTTCGGTGACCTCTAGCTGGGTGTCTTTGGGCTGCAAAATCACCTGCTGTGCCAGGCTGTCTTCGGTCAATAAAAACGCCTGCAACGGTTGTTGAGGCTGAGGTTGGTAGAGGCATAAGCCTTCCAATGCCGTGTTCAGCGGCTCTGATGTGCTGATGCGCCAGGCTTGTGCTTTGGTCTGTTGTTGCGACTGAGCTTGTTGTTCTTGAGCCTGTTGTACCTGGGCCTGTTGCTGAAGCAGCACCAAGCGGTGCTGGTTATCCAGCGTCAAAAGCGTTGTGCGGCCTTGCTGCTGGCGCTGATCTAGGTATTCGCCATACACCTCAGCCATGGGTTGGCCAGATACATTCATGGCTTGCTCGCTGCCAATGCCCAGCCAGCCGGAAGGAACTGGGCTGGCGAACTCGCCCTGAACTTGACTGTTGTCTGCCACCCTCGTCGTGTGTTGGTGCGCGCAGCCGCTAAGGAGTGCGGTGATGATCAGGCTAAAAGAAATCGATTTGCAGTATGTCATAGTCTGTTTGGCCGCCTAGGGCGGCCCATCCTGTTGGTTATTCTTAGGGGGCTGATTTAAAAGTGGCTGAAGCTCACACCCAGGCGATAGGTCGGGCCGTAGGCTTCGTATTGGGCGTTGTAGCGTTGCTCGCGTTGATACGCGTAATAGGGCTCGTCGCCTAGGTTGCTGATATCAAAACTCAGCTTCCATTGCGGGTTGAGTTGATACGCCGAGCTGAAGTCCAACTGGGTATGGGCTGCTTGGTAAACATCGCCATCGCGTGAGGTCAGATCTTCCACCTCCAGCAAATATTCCGATTTGTAATTGCTGGCTAGGCGCATCATCAGGCCATTTTTTTCATAGCCGATTACGACATTGCCACTTAGATCAGATTGATTGGGCAGGTCGATGGTGCGCTCGCGCTCCATGCCGTTGTCATAGCTGAGCACGCTGGCGCTGGAGTCACTCAAGGTGAGGTTGGCGGCGATCAACAGGCCATCAAAGGGCGCCGGCAGTTGGCTGAGCTGTTGCGAGAAAGCCAGCTCTAAGCCAGTAATGCTCGCATCGTCACCGTTACGATAGGTGGCCACTTCGTCATAGCCTTGCCAGCGCTCGGAGGAGCCGGCTAGGTCGGTGGCAAAAATAAAGTGCTGAATGTCTTTATAAAACAGCGCCGCCGACATAAGGCCGGCACTGCCGACATAGTGCTCCAAGCTGAGGTCGAGGTTGCGGGCGCGCATGGCCTTGAGTTGCGTGTTGCCCAGCTCGGCTTCTTCACCGTCGTCGACAAAACTGGGCGACATTTGCTCAAAGGTGGGGCGCACCACGGCGTTGCTCCAAGCCGCGCGCAGTTGCGTGTTGTCGCTCAGTTGATAGCGCGCATGCAGAGACGGCAGGGTGTGGCCGTAGCGATTATCATCACTTGTCGCAACAAAGTCGCCATCGGCATTTAACGCTGTGCCGCTGAAGTCGTGCTCGGTGGCCTCATGGCGCAGTCCGGCCAACAACAGCCATTGCTCTATTTCTATTCGGCCCATCACATAGACGGCGTTGATACGCTCGTCGATGTCGTAGTTGGCGATGCGCGATGCTTCGGCATCGTAAAAGTCATTTTTATCCAGTTGTGAAATCACCTCGCGCACGGCCGCTGGGCGAATACCTGGGCCGAAACGACCAAGGCTGTAATCGGGTGCGTGGGTTGCGAACTGATCTAGGGTTAACTCGCCCACGCCCTCACTAAAGGCGTAGTCGTCAAAGTCTTCAAACACGTATTCGTCAACGCGTTGCTGTTTTTCGCGCTGGCTGCTTTTGGCGCCAAATTTGATCATGGCTGGATAGTGGGCGATGAATAAGTCGCGGCTAATATCGATGCCTAAGCTGGTGTGTTTATCTTCGCTAAGGCCATCGGTGTATTCGATGTCATCCAGCTCGTAGGCGCTGGCGTCAAAGAAGCGGTCGCCAGCCAAAATGCGCGGTTTGCGTGTATTGCTAAAGCCGACGTTGTCGACTTCGTCTTGTTTAAACACGGCGCCACCAATGGCGTTGGGTTCTTCTTCTTTGGCTAGGCTGTAGCCGAGGGCGTATTCGAATGTCCAGGCGTCGACCAAGTGCTCACCGCCTAAGGTGGCTGCCATGACGGTTTGGGTTTCTTCGCGGTCTTTTAGCTCGCGGCCCACTTCGGCCAAGCCACGCTCACCGGCGCGACGCGCAGCGCCATCAAACTCTTGCTCGCCAGGCTCATCTTCGCTGTCGACTAGCCCACCAAATTCAACCACGTTGGCCAAGCGCTGCTCGTTGTCGCGAAACTCGCTGTACAGCGTGCGCAGATACCAGCGGTGGTTAAGGTTGAGCTCGTAATCGAGGTTGATGGCTGTGCCGATGCGCTCACGTTCGATTACATAGTCGCGCTGCTCCAGTTCGCTCAACGCGCCGCCATTATCATCAAACTCCCAGGCCGCGCCGGTTTCGACGTTATCTGAACCGAATTTGTGCTGGTCATAAGAAAACGCCGCCGCCAGGCCTAAGCGTTGCTGGCCAGCGAGTGCAAAGGTGTTGCCTGCGGTGACGGCATAGGCGGGGCTGGTTTGCTCGGTGAGCTGGTCGTAGCCTGCCTCGGCACGCAGGGTGTAAAACAAACCGTCGCGATCGAGCGCCGATAAGCTTTCAACCTCGATACTGCCGCCAATGGCGTTAGCGTCCATGTCTGGGGTTAATGCTTTGGTGACCACCAACGAACTGATTAAATCGGCGGGCAATACGTCCAGAGCGACGGCACGTCGACCCGCTTCGGCAGCGGGCAGTTGGGTGCCGTTGACGCTGACGGCGTTAAGGTCGGGGCTGATGCCGCGCACGCGCACAAAACGGCCTTCGCCTTGGTCACGTTCAATCGACAAGCCTGGCACGCGCTGCAAGGCTTCTGCAGCGTTGGCGTCGGGCAACTGGCCAATGGCGTCGGCGTTAACGGCATTGATTAAGGTGTCGGCAAAGCGCTGGCGGTCTAACGCACGTTGCATTTGTGCTGCCTGACCGATCACCAATACCTCCTCCAAGGCATGTTCATCGCTGATGACGATATCACTGCGGGTGGTTTGTTGATCACTGATGACGATACGACGACGCTCCAGGGGTTGCGCGCCCAGGGTGACGGTGAGGGTATATTCACCGGCTTTTAAACTTGGCAGGCGAAAGCGTCCGCCTTGCTTGGCCAGGGTTTCGCGCTGCAGCTCGTCGATGCGTACCACGGCGCCTTGGTAGCGGCTGTCGCTGTCGGCATCGATGATGCGCCCCTCCAGCACGCCATCGGCCCAGGTGGGGCTGGCGGCCAGCAGGGTGAGCAGTGCCGCCAATGGGGTTTTGTTGAATGTCATGATCCGGTCCTCGGGTTAGCAATGGCCGACGACGCTAAAAATGAAATATGTCAGTTCCATGACGGCGCTTGTGTTGAGGCCGAGTTAGGCGGAGTGAGTGAATAAAAAACAACCAGAGTTGAGCTGTATTAACCCAGTATTAGGCGCAGTTTCGGTAGCAAAAGGGCAGGAAGTCTGGCAAATCTGGCGGTAAGGCTTATCGGCCTTGAGCCCAAATGACCCCTAGTGGGTGAAGGTCAATCGCTCAGAAGCACAGCCAAAAGGTTTCGAGCAAGGCGGAAAAGCGCAGGAATAATGGTGTTATTTCAAGCTTGTCCAACGCAGAGCTGGGCGCTTTGGCGACGTGAACAGCTAGCTGACTTCAGGCATGGGCCACCAGCTTGTCATAGGTTTGTCATCTGTAGCTGTTATCCAGTCAGGCTGATTGCTCCGCCAGGAACTGTTTATGCTCGATACCTTGTCTTACCACCGCCACAAGTTGGCGTTGATTTTTGTGCTGCTATGGGGCGCCTTAATGGCTAACTTATGGCTGGGCGAGGCCAAGGGCTGGCATGCCATTGACTGGCTGGATGTGATCGGCGAGGGCGGCAGTGCCATTGCCCTAGGGCTGTGGATGTTGCTGATTTTAGGCAGCCGTCCACGTGGGCGGGTGACAGACTGGCTCACCCTAGGCTTGGGCTTTATGTGCTTGGCCATGTGGCAAGATACGTTAGATGAGTTTTTGCGTTTGCCGGCGGGGCAATGGTGGGAGCAGGGATTGGAATCCGTGGCCATGCCGCTGGGCATTGCTTTGTTGACCTATGGCCTGTTTCATTGGCATCGCGAACAGCTAGCCATTAATCGCCAGCTGCGTGGGCGCGAGCAGGTGTTTCGTGAACATCGTTGGCTCGACCCGTTAACCCACATTGGCCGGGCCGAATACCTCAAGCAGCAAATCCGCACCCTGTCAGAACAGCCGCCGCTCATGTTGCTGATGGTCGATATCAACGACTTTTCCCTGTTTAATCGCCGCTTTGGCCACCGCTGCGGTGACCGTTTGCTGCGGGAAGTGACGGAAGTACTGTTACTGAACCTGCGCCAGCGGGATTTATTGTGCCGCTACGCCGGTGACCGCTTTGCCATTTTGCTGCCCCATACCGAGCAGCTAGAGGCTCGCCGCTTAGCGCAGGAGTTGCGCCAGGCGGTGGCACATTTCGCTTTTAAAACCGATGACGGTGTCAGTCAGTTTCAGAGCTTGCGCATTGGCTTGGTGATGTGTGACGGCGAACGCACTGCCGAACAGTTGTTAGATGCCGCCAATCGAGCGCTGCAGCTGGATCAGCAACGCCCTAAGGCGGCTTAACATGACGCCGTTGGTTTGGCCCTTGGGCGATGCTTGGTCGTCGCCATCAAAGGCGGCCACCGTGGGCTGGAGTGAGCAAGATGAGCCGCTGTTTGCGGCCCATTATCAGCCTGCTTTGCTGATGGATTTGCTCAACGCTCGAGGGTTGAGCAGCCATCAATATTTGCGTGGCAGCGGGTTGTTTTATGACGATGTGTTGCAAGCCAAGGCGCGGCTGTCGGTGAAGCAGTGGCTGCAGTTAGTGGCCAATGCCGGCAGCTGTTATGGCAGTGACGATTTAAGTTTTCGCTGGGGGCACGCCCTGTGGCCCGGCCATTACGATGCTTTCAGTCAATTGCTGCAAGGCTGTACTTCGCTGCAGCAAAGCTTGCAGTGCATTGCACGCTATCGAGCGGTACTGGCGCCGCTATTAACGCCCATGGTCTGGGCCGATCAGCGCTATTGCATGATCAGTTGGCAAGACAATTATGGCCTCGGCGAATACGCGCCCTTTGTGGCTGAAGCCTATATGACTGGGTTGCTGGCGTATTGCCGCTGGCGCAGTGGTGAGCAGTGGCCGTGGCGGGTCGGGTTTGCCTACGCAGAACCGGCTTATCGCGAGCAGTATCAGGTTAACTTAGGTGATGCCTTGTTTTTTGATTTAGGCGCCAATGTGCTGCTCATCGAGCGTGAGTTCTTACAGCGCCCTTGGGCGGAGCAATTGTCGCCCACCGCGCTGGCCATCGCCGAGCGCCAGTGCTTGCAGCAGGCGCAGCCGGCCACGGGTTTTGTGGCTCTGGTGATGAACGCGCTGCGCCAGCGTGAGGTGCAATCTCTGGAGCAGTTGGCGTGTTTTTTAGAGCTCAGCCCAGCCACCTGCAAGCGCAAGCTCAAAAAACACCGAAGCAGCTTTCAGCAGTTACAAGATCGGGTGCGGCTGGAGCAATGCCAGTATCGCTTTCATGTGTGCGGCTGGAGCAACGAGCAGGTCGCGCAGCATTTAGGGTTTAGTGATGTCACTAACTTTCGTCGTGCTTACAAGCGCTGGTGTGGCATTACCCCCAGCGCCAGTAAGCGTTTATTTCTAGGCCTACTGTAACTCTTTATGCATAGGCATAAGGCCCGCCTTTTTGCAGTGCAGTTTTATAATGATCCAAACCGTGTACATGATTCACAAAGCGCTGAATATTGGGGTAACGGCTGCCATCGACGCCGCGATTTAGTGCTGCCTCCAGCGGGAAAATCATCTGAATATCGGCGCCGCTTAACTGCTCGCCGACAAACCATTGGCGTCCATTTAAATGGTCTTCAATATGCTGCATATGGGTATCGATATTGGGGCGAATAAAGCCAGCGCGCACTTTATTGACGATGCCTTTAGCAATGGGTTTAACAAAAAACGGCACGGGTGCGGTTTCAATGCGGGTAAAAATTAACGACATCACCATTAATGGCATCAGGCTACCTTCGGCGTAATGCATCCAGTAAAGATAATCCCAGTAGTCATCACTGTCTTCGCTGGGCATTAAGCGTTCGCGGCCATAGCGGCGAATTAAATACTCAACAATTAAACCAGATTCGGCGATGGTTTTGTCGCCATCGGTAATCACAGGTGATTTACCCAGTGGGTGTATTTTTTTCAGGCTGGCAGGGGCCAGGTAGGTTTCTTTATCTCGCTCATAGCGCTGTATTTCATATTCCACGCCCAGCTCTTCTAATAACCAGATAACGCGCTGTGAGCGTGAGTGTTCCAGATGATGCAATACGATCATGAAGATTCCTTTTTGTGAGCATTTAAGTGGATCAGGCAAATCATTTGAATGATGGCAGAAATGGTCCCTAGGGGAATGAAGACCAGTTGCAATAGCCACCAAATAAGCAGCACCGGGTGCCAGTAACGCCCGCGGTTAAATAAGGATAATTGCCAGATGGGCCAGGCGATGGTGAGTAATAAAATCAGTGGAGAGTAGGCCAGTACCCAGCCTAATACTTTTAAATCGTCGTGATTGCTGTAGAACTCCATCAGCCCTAAAAACAGCAATGCCAGCAAGGCCAACAGCGTGACGGCTCCCGACTGAAAGACCAGCATAAAGCGCCATAAGGTGACGTATCGAGCACTGTCCATGGTGATTCCGCGTGACTCTGTCAGTGGGCAGTATGCATGAGCTAGGAAAGCGGGAGAAGTGTCCCGCTTGCAAAAAACTGTGTCATTGCCGCCATCGTGGTTAATGGAGGCTCGGCGCCAAATCAAACCACAGCGCATGAACGCCGTCTTTGCCTGCACTAACGGTCAGCGACTGGCCATCTAAGCTGCCAGCGCCGTCGCTGGCGTGCAGCTCGGTGGTGACATCGCCGCTATCCAGCATCAGGCTGCCTTCCACTAAATGCAAATAGCCGCTGCGCTTTGAGTGCTGCATTTGCAGCGTGTGCTGCTCACTGGCGGCCAGCTTTAGACGATACAGGCTGGCATCCGCATGCAACGTCAGTGAGCCGCCGTGGCCCTCCGGGGTGGCCAGTGCGGTGAGCGGCCCTTGTTGAGTGATGGTGGCTTGGCGGTAGCCAGGTTCGCGGCCAGCGTGATCGGGCAACAGCCAGATCTGCAAAAATTTCAGTGGCTGGTTGTGATGGTGGTTGAACTCGCTGTGCATCACGCCCGTACCGGCGGTCATCACTTGCACGTCGCCTGCGGGAATCAAATATTGATGGCCGAGGCTGTCGCGGTGCTCAATGGTGCCTTCAAGAATGTAGGAAATGATTTCCATATCGCGATGGCCGTGGGTGTCAAAGCCGGCACCGCCCGCGACGGTATCGTCGTTGATCACGCGCAAGTTGCTGATGCCCATATGGGCAGGGTCATAGTATTGACCGAAGGAAAAGCTGTGGCGGCTATCGAGCCAGCCAAAGTTGGCGTGGCCGCGATCTTGTTGGCGACGGATGTAAAGCATGGTGTTCCTCCAGGTGAAATGACCTCTATAACATCGATAGTAGAGTCGAAATACTCGAAGGAAAATCGTAAAAAACGGCGCCAAGCATTCGAAATAGTAGAATATTTGGCGCTGGGTGTAGGCTGGGTCAGGTGATTTTGCCGGTCACGCGCACGCGTTTGCTGCCGGCTTCTACTGGCGCCTTTTGCGCCTCGGCACGGGCTTTTAAACGCTCATCGATGATGTTTTTAAGGGCAATGATCAAGCCCATGGCAACAAAGGCGCCAGGCGGCAAGATGGCAAACAGGAAATCTGGGTAGTCTTTTACCAGCTCAACTTTCCAGTCGGCCGCCTGAGGGCCAAACAGCAGCTGCATATCGGAGAAAATCACGCCTTGGCCTAATACTTCGCGCATGGCGCCCAACACGATCAATACCAGGGTAAAGCCCAGGGCCATCATAAAGCCGTCGATGGCTGAGGGAAGAATTGGGTTTTTGCAGGCAAAGGCATCGGCGCGGCCCAAAATGGCGCAGTTGGTAACGATCAGCGGGATAAAAATGCCCAGCACTTCGTACAGCTCGTAGGTAAAGGCCTGCATCACCAGCTCGGTAACGGTCACAAACGAGGCGATGATCATTACAAAGGCTGGCAGGCGCACGGCATCGGACACATGATTGCGAATCAAGGACACTGAGATGTTCGAGCCCACCAGCACCATCATGGTCGCCAGGCCCAAGCCTAAGGCGTTGACCACTGAGCCGGTAACGGCCAGCAAGGGGCACAAGCCGAGCAACTGCACCAAGGCTGGGTTGTTGAACCACAGGCCGTCGAGGCTGATTTGCCGCAGGGTTTTAGTTGCCATCTGAACCTCCACTGGCTGGGCCTGGGTTAAGCAGGCTGGCCTGGTGTTGTTGAAAAAACTGCAGTGCGCCTTGCACCGCCGCCACCACGGCTCTGGGGGTAATGGTGGCGCCGGTAAACTGATCAAAATCGCCGCCGTCTTTTTTGACCGCCCAGGTAATGTCATCGCTCAGCGATGTGCCCTGGAAACTGAAAATCCAGTCGGATTTGCGATGGTCGATTTTATCGCCCAGGCCCGGTGTTTCCCGGTGCTCAACGGTGCGTACACCGGCGATATCGCCATTGGCATGAATGCCCACTAGCAGGCGAATGGCGGTGGTGTAGCCGTCTGGCGCCGTCACCGGCAGGATCACCGTGGTGACCTGGCCATCCGTGCGAGCTACATGGGCCAAAGCGTGGTCGCCAATGGGCCCCAGTAGGCTCAGGTTAAAGCGCTCATCCAAGGCAATGGTGTCGGTCAGCAAATCGTTATCGTAACTGCCCACCGGCACGATTTGATTCAGCGCCTTGGCCTCGGCGGCCAGAATATTGCGGGCAATTCGCTCTTGGGTCAGTACCTGAGTGACGGCAATGGCGCCCGCGGTGACCATGGCGAACAGCGCCAAGCCCACGGCATTGCGGCGAATGGCAGACAACAGCTCTGACATGTTATTTCTCACTCTTGGCAATCAGACCGCGGCGCGCTGCTTTATGGCCGTAAGTGCGCGGCTGGGTGTAGGCATCAATAAAGGGCGCGGCAAAATTCATCAGCAGCACAGCAAAGGCGACGGCATCCGGATAAGCGCCATAGGCGCGAATGACATACAACAAGATGCCAATGCCAGCGCCATAAATCAGCTTGCCGCGCGCTGTGGTGGCGGCAGAGACCGGGTCGGTGGCAATAAAGAAGGCGCCCAGCATGGTGGCGCCACTGAGCAGCTGCAGTGACAGCGGTGCATACATGTCTTCATCCCAGCCAAACAGCAGCGAACACAAAGATAAACCAACCAGCATGGCCACGGGAATGTGCCAGCTAATGATTTTGCGCCACAGCAGCACTAGGCCACCAGCCAAATACGCCAAGTTGACCCATTCCCAGCCACCGTTCAGCCAGCCGTTAAAGATCGGGCTTTTTAACACTTCGCTGGAGGTCTGGCTGTCGATCATGTGTTTGTAGGCATCCAACGGCGTGGCCCCGCTAAAGGCATCTGGACTGGCACCGGCAAAAATTACGGCGACGGAGTCCAGCAAACCGGGCACGGCGCTGCTATCAACGGCCATCGGCACCGCCCAGGTGGTGGTCATGTGCAATGGAAACGACACCAATACCAGGGCATAGCCCACCATGGCTGGATTAAACGGGTTATTGCCGATGCCGCCATACAATTGCTTGGCAAATACAATGGCAAAACTGGTTGCGAGCACGGTAATCCACCAAGGCGCTAAAGGCGGCAAAGCCAGACCCAGCAATACGCCGGTCAGGGCGGCGGTAGTGTCTTTGAGGAAAAAGCCCAATGGTCGCTGGCGTAGCTTTAATACCAGCGCTTCGGTCGCCATGGCCGTCGCCACTGCTATTAGC
>CBDDTG010000044.1:0-21159 GCA_965233665.1 Bacterioplanes sp.
CTTTACCGGCCCAAATCTGGTGCTGGTCATCTAGAGCATTCTGCTGCTTCATCAGCTGCTGAAGCTTTTGCTCATTGCGTGGGCGCTGTAAAAATGCCTGATGCAGTTGCTGGCGTAGGGTCTGATCCGCTTGGTAGACCTTAGCTGCCTGCTGTTGAATGTCTTTCGTTTTAAGCACCTCACTGCCGGCACAGGCAAGCAGCATTGTGGCTGCAAAAAACATCAGCAAACTATTCCGCAAGCCTTTTCTCCAAGGTGACGGGCTGCCAGTAACGCCCCTTAAAGTAGCGAGAGCTGTGTGCACAGGAGGCCAGCTTAAAACCCAGCGCCTGACAAACCGCCACCGCAGCCTGGTTTTGTTGCAGGGTTTCGGCATACCAATAACGTGCACCAAGCTTATCTGCTGAAAATGTCAGCAAGGTTTGCATGGCCTCTTGCATTAATCCACGGCCTTGCCAGCTCGGGTGCAAACCAAAGCCAATACTTGCTTGCCCCTCACCTTCCAGGCGCAAACAAGCCACGCCAATAAACGTGCTGGCTGCAGCCTCAACAACGGCCATTTGATAAGCCGTACGCGGCAATTGCGCTGCCTGCTCAACGAATAACTGGGTTAAAAAACGATAGTGCTCGGGCCTGCCATCGGCTTCATCGTAATAGGTTTGATAGCCGGGTTGCTGTGATAAAGCGACAAAATCCTTTTCGTCTTCCAGGCGCATATCTCGCAGCAACAGGCGCTGAGTGTGCAAACAAAGTTCTGTCATTTCATCGGTAGCAAGGCGAGCTCTACTCGCCTTATATTCTGTCCTTAATTTTTGGCCTTAAATTCTTGAGTGAGCTGAAACCCACGTATAGCAGGACCTGAAAGTGCGCTGTAAATCACGCTCAGCAGCATCACCAACACAGCTGTCACCAAAGCATCGCAGAACCATGCCAGTAGCAACAGTAAAATACTGCCCTGCTCCGCCATCGTCCAGTGAAACGCACTTTCACCGGTAATCGCCTGTACCGCTAATGCCGCCCAAAAACCAAAGCAGTATGGGCAATGCCAAGCTTGATACAAGTAAGCTAGAGGCGCTGGCAAGCGTGCTATTAAGGCATTAAACCACGTCCCCCATTCGGGCAGCTTTTCCCATATCAACATATGGCTCGACCATACCAGCAGTATTATTTGAATACTCATGCTCACTCCCAAATGCCTTCAACTATTAAAAAATCGCCTTCTTCATCGGTTTGGCGCTGATGTTGAATATTCTTAAAGCCAGTTTTTTCTAGTAGATCCATCAAGCCCGACAGGGCCTTTAGCTCCTGGTGCACATCCAAGTCACCAAAGCTGGGCGTATTTAAATCTTCACACAGCCAGAATTTACCACCCGGCTTTAGGGCGTTAGCAATGGTTGCCATGACTTGCTCAGGGTGACGCCAGTGGTGCACCGAAAAAGCAGCGACCACCACATCCTGCGAGCACGGCTCAGATTGCCATTGCTCCGCACCGGCACACAGCAAAAACAGCTGTTGATCCGATAGATCGGCTTTTTGTTTGCGTTCACCGGATCGCTCGATCATGACTGGGCTTGGGTCTAGCGCTAGCACACTGACACCGGGCGCACTGTGCGCCAAGCACACCGCCAAAAAGCCACCACCACAGCCCAGCTCAGTTACTTGTGCCCCCGGTGAAACCCCAATCATATTGGGAATTTGGCGGTGAAAGTTCAACTCCCCCCAGCGTTCGTCGTAGTCATTTGCGTGTTGTGCTGTCCAGTGCGACATCATGATTGCTCCAATTGATTTAAGTGTTGCCAGTGTGCCGCAGCCACCTAATCGCCAACAGTGCTATGCTTTCGCCTAAATCGGCTTATTTTTTTGTTATGCAGCACAACATTCATTGCGGTTTTGCCCACATTCCTGAACTGCACAGCGAGCACCACCATGCCCACGAAGAGCATGTTCTCACCTTGATGATGGCAGGCTACGTTACCTTTAATGGCCCCCAGCCAGTACAGATCACGCCCGGAATGCTGACCCTAGTGCCGCCAGGTACGCCACACGCCTTGCTGCAAGGCCAAGATATGCAGGTGTATTTTTTAAGTTTTAATGCTGCAGCCATCGGCCTGAGTGAGCAACACTCGGTTATGCAGCCCTTTGCTCAGGTGCGCCGGGGCGCCCTGCCCATCGTGCAGTTGGCAGCTGAGCGCCTTGCATGGACGCAATCCCTGTTTAAACAGCTGCAAACCGAGTTGGAAAACAACAGCCCCCTGGAGGTGCTGCACGCTTTAATCACTTTAATAGTGCACGAAGCCCAGCAAGGGCATCACTTAAGTGACAAGCAGCTGGGGCTAGAGACGCGCATCGGCAAAGCATTGCGCTTTATCGAGCAACACAGCCAACAGGGAATATCACTAAAAGATGTTGCTCAGGCAGTGCATTTAAGCCCGGCTCACTTGGCCACAAAAATGAAAAACACCACAGGCTACAGCGTCGGCCAGTGGATTAATAAATACCGCTTAACCACAGCGTGTGAGTACCTGATCAACACAGATAACACCGTTGAGCACATTGCCTCAGAATTAGGCTGGAAAGACGTGACCCACTTTATTCGTCAGTTTAAAAAAGCACATCAAATAACGCCGGCGGCTTGGCGCCGCCAGCAACGAGCCAATTAGCTGGCTCAATTATCTGACTTCGCCCATCAGCTATTTTCGATCACGCCTTGTTTCATATCGTGCAATACATCACGCAGGCGAGCAGCCTCTTCGAAGTTCAAATCTTTGGCAGCCTTAAACATTTTGTCTTCCACTTCGGTGATGCGCTTCACCAATTCACTGGCGTTAAGGCTGCGCCAATCATCGCTGTACCCAGCTGCATCTTCTGCCACCTTGCGGCCCTTGCCACGCCCGCGACCTTTGCCTTTTTTACCCGGCGGCGGCGCGGCTTCCAAGATATCCTCGACGGACTTTTTCACCCCTTGCGGTGTAATGCCATGCTCTTCATTAAAGCGTACTTGCTTTTCACGCCGACGATCGGTTTCATCCATGGCTTTTTGCATGGCATCGGTTATGCGGTCAGCATACAAAATGGCTTTACCGTTCAGGTTACGGGCAGCACGGCCAATGGTCTGAATCAAAGAGCGCTCAGAGCGCAAAAAGCCTTCTTTATCAGCATCAAAAATCGCCACCAGTGAGACTTCTGGAATATCCAAACCTTCGCGCAACAAGTTAATACCAACCAACACGTCAAACTCGCCCAAGCGCAAATCACGGATGATTTCGACCCGCTCGACCGTATCAATATCCGAATGCAGATAGCGCACACGCACTTTTTGATCGTGCAAAAACTCGGTTAAATCTTCCGCCATGCGCTTAGTCAGTACGGTAATTAAAACCCGCTCACCCTGTTCTACCCGCTGGTGGATTTCATGCAATACATCATCGACTTGGCCCGTGGCTGGACGCACTTCCATTTGTGGATCAATTAAGCCTGTCGGGCGTACAACCTGCTCCACCACCTGGTCTTGATGATCATGCTCGTATGGGCCAGGCGTTGCCGAGACAAAAATGCACTGAGGTACAATCGACTCCCATTCTTCAAAACGCATGGGACGATTATCCAGCGCCGATGGCAAGCGAAAGCCAAACTGCACCAGGGTTTCTTTGCGTGAGCGGTCGCCGCGATACATGGCACCTATTTGCGGAATCGTTACATGCGATTCATCAACAAATACCAAAGCATCATCGGGAATGTAATCAAACAGCGTGGGAGGTGCCTCACCTTCACCCCGGCCTGATAAATAACGCGAGTAGTTTTCAATGCCCGAGCAATACCCCAGCTCTTGCATCATTTCGAGGTCGTACTTAGTGCGCTGCTCCAATCGCTGGGCTTCTACCAACAAATTATTGTCGCGGTAATACTGCAGCCGCTCATCCAACTCGACTTTAATGCCGTCAATCGCATCTAAAATACGCTGACGCGGGGTGACGTAGTGCGTTTTTGGATAAATCGTTACCCTAGCCAAACGATTCAGCACTTCACCCGTGAGCGGGTCAAAGCTGGACAGTTGCTCCACTTCGTCATCGAACAACTCAATTCGAATCGCCTCTTCATCGGCTTCAGCCGGAAACACATCAATCACCTCACCGCGCACTCGATAGGTGCCGCGATGAAAGTCCATGTCGTTACGGGTGTACTGCAGCTCGGCCAAACGCCGCAAAACACTGCGTTGATCGATCTGATCGCCACGCACCAGATGCAGCATCATTTTTAAATACGAATCCGGGTCACCCAAGCCATAAATCGCCGATACGGTGGCAACGATGATGGCGTCTCTGCGCTCCATCAATGCTTTGGTGGCCGACAAGCGCATTTGCTCAATGTGCTCATTTACTGACGCGTCTTTATCAATAAAGGTGTCCGACGATGGCACGTAAGCTTCTGGCTGGTAGTAGTCGTAGTAAGAGACAAAATATTCCACCGCGTTGTCGGGGAAAAACTCTTTAAACTCGCCATACAACTGCGCCGCCAACGTCTTGTTGTGAGCCATCACAATGGCTGGCCTGCCGCAGCGCTGAATCACATTGGCCATGGTGTAGGTTTTGCCAGAGCCTGTGACCCCCAGCAAGGTTTGCTTCAGCAGACCGCCCTCGACGCCTTTGACCAATTGTTCAATGGCGTTGGGCTGATCACCGGCCGGCGCATACTTAGATGACAGCGCAAATGCTTTACTCATCAGGTTTCCAGTGCTATCACATTTGGTTTAAGATTATACGGTTTTTTTGCTGGCAGCCGAGAGGTTATAGCAACCTGATTGCGGCCGCTGCAGACAATTGATCTGACGCTCATTGTTTGCCAGGGCTGTGGCTGTCTCACTCACTGCGTCATGAGGATACATATTTTGGACCTGCAATTGTCTGATCGCGTTCAACAGATCAAGCCATCCCCCACTCTGGCGGTGACCAATCGCGCAGCAGAGCTGCGTGCGGCTGGCAAAGACATCATTGGTTTAGGTGCCGGCGAGCCGGATTTTGACACCCCGGCGCACATTAAGCAGGCCGCCATTGACGCAATTAATAATGGCTTCACCAAATACACCGCCGTCGATGGCACACCTGCGTTAAAGCAAGCCATCATCGCCAAGTTCAAGCGCGACCAAGGCTTAAGTTACGAGCCTAACCAGATTTTGGTGTCGTGCGGTGGCAAGCAAAGCTTCTTTAACATGGCCTTGGCGCTGCTAAACCTGGGCGATGAAGTGGTGATTCCGGCGCCGTATTGGGTGTCTTACCCGGACATGGTGAAAATCGCCGAAGGCGTCCCGGTTATCATCGAAACCGATCAACAGGCACGTTTTAAAATCACTCCAGAGCAACTGGCAAACGCCATCACAGCAAAAACTCGCTTGGTGGTATTGAATAGCCCATCTAACCCGTCAGGCGTTGCTTACAGCGAAAGCGAATTAAAAGCGCTGGCCGAGGTGCTGCGCCAGCACCCAGATGTGATCATCGCCACGGACGATATGTACGAGCACATTTTATGGGCCGAAGGCGGTTTTCATAACATCGTCAGCGTGTGCCCAGAGCTGTATGACCGCACGGTGGTGATGAACGGCGTATCCAAGGCCTACAGCATGACCGGCTGGCGCATTGGCTACGTTGGTGGCCCGGCCAAGTTGGTGGGGGCAATGAAAAAGATTCAGTCGCAAAGCACCTCTAACCCGACGTCCATCGCCCAGGTAGCCGCGCAAGCAGCTCTGGAAGGGGATCAGGCGTGTGTTGGCGAAATGCTCAAAGCCTTTAAACAACGTCACGATTATGTGGTCAGCGCATTGAATGAGCTGCCAGGCGTTGACTGCGTTGAAAGCGACGGTACTTTTTATGCTTTCCCAAGCTTTAAAGGCGCCATGGCCAACGCCGGCATTGAAACGGACGTTGAGTTTGCAGAAAAAATGCTCAATGAAGCCGAAGTGGCGCTGGTGCCGGGCTCTGCCTTTGGTACACCAGGCCACATGCGCTTATCCTTTGCCACTTCGATGGAGGTGCTGGAAAAAGCCATCGCTCGATTGGCCAAAGCGCTGGGCTAAACCACACAAAAAAGCCGCTGCGCAAATAAAAAAGCCGCTTCGTTTGAGCGGCTTTTTTATCACCTAGCTTTTGCCAAGCTTTTTTACCAAGCCGGTTACCAATCTAGGGTTTCTTTGATAAAGGGAATGGTTAAGCGCCGCTGTGCGGAAAGCGAGGCTTGATCGAGCTTTTCCAACACATCAAACAGCCCTTGGGTCTCTTGTGGCCCTCGCGTTACCAAAAAACGCGCCACTTCATCCGTGAGGTTCAGCCCACGGCGATGCGCTCGCAGCAACACCGCTTGAATCAAGTCCTGCTGCTCCAGCGGCTCCACCTGATACACCATGCCCCAGCTCAAACGCGAGGATAAATCCGGCAACGCCACGCCGACGCGATTCGGGCCTGCATTGGCGGCGATCAACAAGTGGCTCTGGCGATCACGAATGCGGTTAAACAGGTGAAACAGCGCCTCTTCCCAATCGGCGCGCCCTGTCACGGCTTGCAGATTATCGAGCGCGACCAGCGGTAACTGATCAAGGCCATCCAGCACTTCTGGGCTGTATTCAGCCAACTCATCCAGCGGCAAATAAACGCTTTGATGGCCCAAGCCCTCAGCATAGTGGCAGGCGGCTTGTAAAAGATGACTGCACCCCACACCGCGATTACCCCATAAATACAAATAGGGCTCGCCATTAATCGTCCATTGCTGCTGCAGCGACTGTACGATCTGGGCGTTAGGGCCATCGTAATAATTGGCGAAGCGGGCATCGTCCCGCAAAGATACCGACAGGGTTAACTGCTGGTGATGGGTTATCGACTTTGCCATTGCACCACCCCTGGTTGCTCGGTTTGCTGAAGGCGTTTATCCAGCGACAAAACTCCCCACACTTGCGGCCAAGGAGCGGCCAGCTGCAGCTCCAGTTGCAACTGTGGGCCATTCGCTGCCAACACCTGAACCTCATCGATGGCGACATTGGCTTTTAAATATCGCAGCAGCATTTGATAATCGGCAAAACTCGCCACACCATCGACCACCAACGAAAAGCCGCCACTGGTTTGCACCTGACGCCGCACGGCATAGCGAGCAGCAAAATAGCGCGCTACCTGATCCGCGACGCCTTGCATGGCGGCACCCGCATCATTGGCCACCACACTGATCGGCCGCCATTGCTGCTGATGCCAGAGCTGGCCGCCGTAACGCCACTGGCCATTACCGGCCGCGGCTAAACGCCCGGCCAAAATGGCATCGTGACGGTAGCGCTGACTAGCATCCATGATGCGATCTCGAAATGAGCCCCACACCGCCTCGACGGGCAGCGCAATTTCATCTTCCAAATCCAGGGTTGGCCACAATACCGGCAAACCACGCTCATGCATGGCGCGATCGGCTTGCACGCGCCACAACGACACATCCTGACCCAGCAGCATGCGCAGCGGCCCTTCTTCAACGGCTTGCCATACCAGCAGCAGCGGGCGCGTTTGTCCCCACACTGGTTGACCGGCATCAATCAGCAGCTGGTCGATCAAGTTGCTGGCAAACTGCACCTGTAATAACAAAGCATCGTCAACCGGATCGCGACGATAGCTAAAGCTTTCCACCAGTTGCTGCGGCGACGGCGATGCCTGCTGCAACAGCTGAACGCTATCGCGGCTGCCCGACACCTTCACCAGCACCTGCTGCAAGGCTTGCTGCAACCCTTGGTTGCGGCTGTTTTCGGTTTGATCCTGCACCATCACACTGACCTGATACAGGTCACTGACGGTCACGGCCTGGGCGGCGGCAGTCCAAAGCCAGCCACACCAAAACCAACACGTGAGTAGCGCTGCGGTTCGCACGCATTTGCTCCCAGCTGCTCAAAATGAGCGGCTATTTTGCCACGGCGTGTAAATATAACCAGTGCCTTTATCACATCCCCCATCAACGGCTGCCTAAGAGGAATATTTGACCAACTCGTTAGCTTTAAACCCTTAATGCCGACGCGGCCTGGTATCCAGGCCAGAAAGTGCCAACACTGGCGACGAATCCTGCCAGTCGGGATGCAGGGGGGCGGACAAATCGTTAGAATACGCGCCAATTTTGGCTCCGCTGTTGCAGACACCAGGGCCAGCCCAGGTTAACCGTGCCCGCTTCGGGCCATGCCATGAGTACATCCGCATGAGTGAAAAACAGTCCCTTAGCTACAAAGACGCTGGCGTTGATATTGATGCTGGCAATGCCTTGGTTGAACGCATCAAGGGCGTTGCCAAACGCACCCGCCGCCCAGAAGTAATGGCCGGCCTCGGTGGCTTTGGCGCACTGTTTGAACTGCCACAAGGCTATCGTCAGCCAGTGTTAGTCTCTGGCACAGATGGTGTGGGCACCAAGCTGCGCCTGGCAATGGACCTGAACAAGCACGACACCATTGGCATCGATCTGGTGGCCATGTGTGTGAATGATTTGGTGGTCGCCGGGGCTGAGCCGCTGTTCTTCCTCGACTACTATGCCACCGGCCAGCTCAACGTCGACGTAGCCGCTGCGGTGGTCGAAGGCATCGGCGTTGGTTGCGAGCAAGCCGGTGCCTCGTTGGTGGGCGGCGAAACCGCAGAAATGCCAGGCATGTACGAAGGCGAAGACTACGATCTGGCCGGTTTTTGTGTCGGCATCGCTGAAAAAGACGATTTGATCGACGGCAGCAAGGTGCAAGCTGGCGACAAGCTCATTGCTCTGGCCTCCAGTGGCCCACATTCCAATGGCTATTCCTTGATTCGCAAAATCATCGAAGTGGCCGACGCGGATTTAAGCGCCGACCTCGATGGACAAAGCATCGCCGATGCTTTAATGGCGCCGACGCGCATCTACGTGCGCTCAGTGCTGAAGCTGATCAACGCCAGCGACGTGCACGCCCTGTCACACGTGACTGGCGGCGGCTTCCAAGAAAACATCCCGCGCGTTTTGCCAGAAGGCTGCAAAGCCATCATCGACACCAACAGCTGGCAATGGCCTGCGGTATTCGAATGGCTGCAACAGCAAGGCAATGTCGACACTCTGGAAATGTTCCGCACCTTTAACTGTGGTGTTGGCATGATCATCGCCGTGCCAGAAGACAAAGCCGACGCCGCCGTTGCCCTGCTCAACGCCGAAGGCGAGCAATCTTGGATCATCGGCGAACTGGCCGCGCGCCAGGGCGATGAGCCAGCGGTTGAATTCACAGGGCAGCGTGCATGATCGAAGAGCGCAACGCCGAGCAAGAGCAAAAACCGCGTCTGGTGATACTGATTTCTGGCAGTGGCAGCAACATGGAAGCCATTGCCGATCAAGTGCGCAAAGGCGACATCGATGCTGAAATCGCCGCCGTGATCAGCAATCGCCCCGAAGTGGCCGGCCTGCAAAAAGCCGCGGATCGCGACCTGGAAACCCAGGTGGTGGATCATACCCAGTTCGCCAGTCGCGATGAGTTTGATGCCGCACTGATGCGCATGATCGATCAATACCAGCCCGATCTGGTGGTATTGGCCGGCTTTATGCGTATTTTAACTCCCGACTTTGTGCGCCGTTATCAGGGGCGAATGCTTAACATTCACCCGTCGCTGCTGCCCAAATATCAGGGTTTGAACACGCACCAGCGCGCGCTAGAAGCCGGTGATGCCAAGCACGGCGTGACCGTGCACTTTGTCACCGAAGAGCTGGACGGCGGCCCCAATGCCATTCAGGCGGAAGTGCCGATCTTCGATGGCGACGATGTCGATAGCCTGCGTTCGCGCGTGCAAAAGCAAGAGCATGTTATTTACCCCATCGCCGTGAAGTGGTTTGTGCAGGGACGACTCAGCACCGACGGCAAGCAAGCGCTACTCGATGGAACACAGCTTCCAGCCAGTGGCGTGGTACTCGGCAGTTAATGTCCGTCGCCAACTAAGCAATGCGCCGATATAGTGGGCCCTCAAGGAAGTCTTTGAGGTGCCCATGCGTCACACCATCGCAACCATCGCGTTTTTTCTAATGACGGGTCTGGCCAGCGCTGACGCCAGCCATGAGACCAGTTCAGAAGCCAATGCAGCGTTTAATTCTGAGCCCGCTACAGCGCACGAATCTGAGTCCAGCTCAGGCCAAAACTCAGGCCAAAACACAGGTATAGTCCCCTACGAAGCGCACTACTCTACCGAGTGGAAAGTCGGCTGGTTCAGCATTGACATCGATGCCAAGCGCCAGCTCAAGCAAACCGATGACGGCCTGTGGCAACTCAGTTTCAAAGCCGAAACCGGCGCCGCCGCACTGACTGAAACCTCCACGCTGCGCTATCACGATGGCCGCTTCTGGCCACAAGACTATCGATATCGCGCCAGCGGCTTATTCAACGAGCCTGACCGCAGTCTTAGCTTTGACTACGACCAGCAACAGGTGATCGATAGTGAGCGCGACGACAAAGTCTATGACAACGGCTGGATCGCACTCGAAGAGCAAGGTGAGCCCCAGGCCCCGCACGACAATTTGAGCTACATGCAGCAAGCCGCTATTGATCTGGCCGCCGGCAAGCGGACCTTTTCTTACGCCGTGTTTGAAAAAAACAAAAGCAAGCCATTTCGCTTTGAAGTGGTGGGCGAAGAAACGCTAGATACCGCCATCGGCCCACTTAACACCCTGAAAGTGCGTCAAATACGGCGCAGCAATAAACGCGAAATCTACGCTTGGTTCTCCAAGCAACATCACTACACCTTGGTGCGTCTGGTGGATCGCAAGAATGGCGACAAGCGCTATCAGATCGACATCGAGCGTCTAGAAATGCAGCCTACGGCCATCACCACGACGGCAGAACCCTAGCAGCCTGTTGAACAAGTCTTTGCATGCTCAGCGAGACCTGAAATGTGCAGCTGGTGTGTCAGGATGCTAGGTATGCGGGTTTTTCCTGCCTGACAGCTGACGCGCCAGCGGCCCTCGGTTACACTGCGCCACCGCACAGACTTGCCATAGGATTCCAGCATGCGACTCAGTGACCGCGATATTGAACAACGCCTCAGCGATAACAGCATTGTTATCGAACCGGCCCCAGCGCCCCAGGCCATTGCCGGCATCAGCGTAGATTTGCGACTGGATCATCGTTTTCGAGTATTCAGCAACAACTCGGTGACACACCTGGATTTGTCCGGTGACCGCGATCAGCTAGAGCGCGACATCGACCGCATCATGAGCAAGGAAATCGAAATCACCGATGGCAACTCCTTATTCATACACCCAGGCGAGCTGGTGTTGGGTGCCACATTGGAGGCCGTCACCGTCCCTGACGATTTGGTTGGCTGGCTCGATGGCCGCAGCTCACTGGCACGCTTAGGACTGATGGTGCACGTCACCGCTGGCCGTATCGATCCAGGCTGGGACGGCCAGATCGTGCTTGAGTTCTACAACAACGGTAAATTGCCCCTGGCACTGCGACCAGGCATGGTGATTTGCGCCATGTCATTTGAAACCCTAACCAGCCCGGCCATTCGCCCCTACAACAAGCGTGATGACGCCAAGTATCGTGGCCAAAAAGGCGCCGTCTTTAGCCGTATCGCCAAAGACTAACCACGACATTTCGCTAAAACCGTTCAAAAAACCAACAACATCAATAAGTTAGAAAACTTTTTTAGAAAAAAGTGTTGACAGTAACGGGGCAGATAAACATAATGCGCCCCGTTCCAACGAAGTTCCCCGATAGCTCAGTTGGTAGAGCAGTAGACTGTTAATCTATTGGTCGCTGGTTCAAGTCCAGCTCGGGGAGCCACTTCTTATTTTTCCTTTTGTTTCAACTCCTTACGATTTGTTTACAGGCAAAGCCCTGCTAAACTCGCCGCCGTTTCCGGCTTCAGGAGTTCGAAGTGCCTCAATTTCTGCCTTATGTGTTAACCGCTGCCTTGGTGGCTTTATCTGGCTGCAGCTTGCATGCAACCAATCCCCAAGCGACTGCCACAACACCGGTTATCAACACCCAGCAACAGCAGCAAAGCCGCCAGCAGTTTGATCAGTACTGGCAGCAATACCAGCAGCTGCGTTATGAGCACAATCCACTACTGCGCAGTCAACTGAGCACCCACAGCGACTTCGACTGGGATGACTTATCTGACCAGGGCTTCGAACAACGCCTGCAAGACTGGCAGGACCTGCGCCAACAACTGAATGACTTGCCGCGAGCAGCTCTGACGGACCAGCAGCGCCGCCGCTACGATGCCCTACTAACCGAGCTTGAGCAGCGCTTGCTAAGCGTGCCCTTTCGCACCCTGGCACTGGATTTAACCGGCCCGCAAGCTTGGCAGCGCGTTATTCCGCACACGTTGACCGAGTATCATTCTGTAGCCAGTATTCGTGACGCCCATGACTACATCGACCGCCTACAGAGCGCTGCCGCTCTGCTAGGACACTGGCAACAGCTATGGCTGGCCGCCGAGCCTGCATTCTTGCCGCCACGCGCCGCCTTTGATCAGGCTCTGGCCGACATAGACGCTTTGCTGACGGGCGCGCCTTTTACAGGTAAAGATGACTCGCCTTTGTGGGCTGACATTAACACCAAGATCGTCGCCCTGCCCATCTACCCCAGCTCCGAGCGGGTATTGAAGCAGCGCGCACAAAAAGCACTGAAAGACGAGTTACAGCCTGCCTTACAGCAGCTGCGTAACACCCTGGCTAAGTTGCGCAACCAAGCCACTGACGCACCGGCTCTAAGCCAGCATGAAGATGGCCTGCGCTACTACCAGCTATTACTGAGTCGCTACAGCGATAGCCACTGGGATGCCCAGCACTGGCACGATCAAGCCCAGCAGCATGTGCGCGCCCGCCAGCAAGAATGGCTACAAGGCGGCGAGTTAAGCGAAGGCCAAACGTTTAGCCAGGTACTGGCAGCAGCGCCGCGCATTACTGACCCGCAAGCCGCCGTCATTAAACAACGCGAGGTTTTGCGCCAAGCAGCGGCTGACTTGGCCGTGCGCTTGGCCGACGTCAAACTGCCGCCCTTGGCCGTCAGTGCCGTTGCCTCCAACGCCCAGCCTTGGGTCGATATTGCCAGCTACCGGCCTGGCCACTATCGCATCAACCCAAAAGCCTTAAACCAGCTCAGCGAGGCACAGCTGACCAGCTTGAGCCTGCGCCAAGGCCTCGCCAGCCATTGGCAGTATTACTTCAGCCAGCAACCCCAAGCCGACTACTTGCTGGCCTCTCCGGCCACCGTTGCCGGCTGGCAAGCCTATGCCGCACGCCTGATGCTGTATCGCAACCAACAATGGCGCCGTGCCGTGGTGTTAGCGGAGTTAAATGATGCCTGTATGGCGGCGGTGGATACCGGACTGCATGCCTTGCAATGGTCATATCAACAGGCCGAGGACTATCTAAGCCGCAACTGTAACCTGTCAAAGGCCCAGCGCCAGCAGCAGCTGATGGAAATTCAAGACCAACCCGGGCGCGCCGTCTCCGCTTTGGCCGGCCTGCAACACTGGCAGCAGCTGGGCGAGCAAGCCGAAAAAGCCAGCTGGCTAGAACAGCTGTTACAGCAAGGCCCACTGCCATTAGATGACTTGCTTACCAATGCCCAGTAACCCGAGCAAGTAACCACCAGCAGCCGCAAGTGGCGGGCTTAATGCCCGCCATGCTGCTTATAAGCGAATGTTAACGCCCACCATCCAATAAGTATCGTCACCGGGCGTGGCACTGGTGCTCACCGCCGTGCCGCCACTGCTGTCGGTGGCCTCGATTTTGCGATTGCGCAGCGTGCCAAGCTCAGCGTTAAGCCAGAAATGCTCGCGCCAACGAAACTCTGCGCCTAAGCCAATGCGCCAGTTGGTGTAGCGCACATCAAAGCTGTCATCGGGCAATGCATCGTGTTTCTCGCGCCATACGCCACCACCCGGACGGGCATGCAGGTAGGTTGAAAAGTCGCGGCCCCAGCGGGTTTGAATACGGGTTTGCGGAAAGCCGATCAGCATCTCGGTGCCGCCAGCGCTTTTCAGCGCCACCCCCAGCACCGGCCGTGGATTAAAATTACCGAACTCGCGATCCACAATGACGCCAAACTGCCAAAAACCCATGCCATGATGGATGCGGCCGACCAACTCTAAGTCAGCGGCCAAGTGGTCTGAATCGACGCCGTCTAAATCCGTCATCAAACCAGGCTCAAAGCGCACCATAAAACTGGTGCCACTGCCACGGCGTTGCTCGTAGCGGATCGGCACCGACAGCCAGTAATACTCTTTATCAGCGGCCGTCACGCCTTCCCAGCGAAACTCAGTGCGATCGAGGTGAAACGCCGTGGTGACTTGCTCTTCACCGCGCTGCCCCTGCTCGATGGGCAGCGTCAGGCTGATGGTACTGCTGCCAAACTCAGTGCCCGCGCCACTGTCCGGTGAGCCACCCGCCTCGTTCAACCAGTGCAAGCCATTAGCTTGCGCTGGCACAGGCATAAAGGCGGTTAAGGTGGCGGCGACACAGCAAAGGCGCAGCCGATTATTCAGTAATGTCTTCATAAGCTTCCTGAACGCTGTTATAGCTGGCCAGCGCGGCCGTGGCTTGGTCATTATTCCGTACTTTTTCCAGCGCGGTCAGAACATCCTTAACCTGATCCAATCCCGCCAGCAGCTCGCTATCGGCACCGGCGGCTTGTTGTTGCTGCTGATAATCCTCGATAAAGGCCATGGCCTGTTGCTCGGCTTGCCGTTGGGCTGCATTAGCTGGGCCATCCATATTGCGCAGCACTTCAATCACATTGGTGAACTGTGCCTCCAGCTCAGAATCTGCCTGCACCTCACGGCTCATGACTTGCTGACTCAAAAAAGACTGGGCTTCGCTGACCGCTGAGACTTTCTGTTCAACGCCCCCCAAGGCCTGGTAATCAGCCGCACTGATCAACCCGCCCTCATACAAGCGCTGAGTCAGAGCAGAAATTTGATCGCTGCGAATGGTGCCACCGAAGAACTCGGCGCTGATTTGACTGAGTTGCTGACTTTTATAGGACAGCGACACCTGATCGGCGTAGCTGCTGGGCAAACGCTCGGCATAACCTTGCTGCGACCAAGAGGCTTTGGCCGCCGCCACTCGTTCGCGCCCCGCTTGAGCGAGATCGGCGGCCGAGGGGCCACTTTGTGAATCGCTTGTGGTCTGAGACTGGCCACTTTGCGTTGCAGTCGTTTGGGTCGTAAGGGGCAGATTTGAAGTCGTATTGACGTCCATGAGCTCGATCCTGATCGCCTATCTGACTCAGCTACAGCAAAAGCTAAGCCAAATGCGACCATTCACCGAGAAACACGCCATCGCCCCATTCTCGGCGGCAACGGCGGTAAAGCTTTACCGCCGCAGCGGCTAATCGTTACTGTCGTTGTTGTCGTTAGAGCGGCTGATATGGCGGCGCACACTGTGCACCCCCCAATACACCACGCCCAACACCACGGGCAGTGAAATGCCTTTCATCACATCGGTATTGAGGCCAATGCCATAGGCTTTCATGGCATCAAAGCCAATGCCGAGCAGCGACAGCATGTAGTAGCCGATGGCCACCACGGATAAGCCCTCAACGGTTTGCTGCAAACGCAGTTGCAACTGGCTGCGGCGGTTCATCGACGACAGCAAATCTTGGTTCTGCTCTTGAATGGATAAATCGACCCGCGTGCGCAGCAAGCTGGTGGTACGACTGACGCGGCGCGATAAATCCTCCAGCCGATCGCGCACCGAGGTGCATGTTTTTATGCCCGGGGTTAAGCGCCGCTCCAGAAACTCCCTTAGGCCCTGCATGCCCTCAATTGGCCGCTCTTTTAGCTGAGTTAAGCGGTCTAACACCAGATCGTGATAGGCCAAGGCCGCTGCAAAGCGAAAATTGGTATCGCTGCGGTGCTGCTCGACTTTAGCCGCCAACAGCGACAACTCTTGCAGAAGCTCGCGCTCGTCACGCTCGGAGTTGATGTCAGAGATTTGCTGATTAAGCTGCGCTAGGCTGGCTTCCACTGGCCCCAAGGCGTGGCCCATGCGCCGTGCGATCGGCAATGCCACCAGCGACATCAAGCGATAGGTTTCTAGCTCAAACAAGCGCTGCACCAAGCGCCCGGCCTGATACGGTGTGAGTTGACCACGGTTGGCCAACATGCGGCCAAAGCCGTCACTGTGCAGGCGAAAGGCCGTCCATACCTGGGACTGATCATCGGCCACGTGCGCACCCGAGACCCGCTGACCTTCAAACCACTGGTGCAACTGCTGCTCTGACGGGGCGTAATCAACCACGGCCAAATTCACTGCCACCAACAGCTCGCCTGGCATGGCGGCCAGCCAGTCTTTAGGAATAAAATTCAACGCTTCTTGCGCAAAGGGCTCCACCTGGCGGCAAATAAAGGTGAAGTTGGCAAATTCCAGGTGGCGCTCCCAGCGCAGCTCAAAACCACCAAAGTCCTGATACAAGCAGGACGACTCAGGGCCCGGCGCAGGCACACTAAAGCGCCGACACAAGTCCACCACATGGGCATGCAGCGCTTCGCGATTGTCATCCAGCAGCACGGTAAAATGCGCCACTTGGCAGTTGCTATCGATGATAGGCGACGGCCGATTGTGCAACTCTTCATACAGCGACGAGCGCCATGGGTGCACTTTTAAGGCAATGGCCGGTGCAGCAATGTCCGGGCTTTGCGGCTGACTATCGAGCAACGAGGTGTTCATGACGGCATCCTAAAAATATGGGCTAAAAGCTCGGAAATACGTAGGGCCAGCATTCTAGCCAGCATTCGATGTTAGAACCAAGCGCCAAAACCAAACACCAGTGCCAAGCTCTTGCCTGGATGAAAGACACAGCAAAACACTGTTGACCATGCTCTCAAGCCTTGCAGTTTGCTGGCCGCGCTGGCGCAATAACGGTTTTTATCATTGAGTCAGCATGAAGTATTCCTGGTCACACCCACCTGCACACACACTTGAGCTCAGCGTCGGGCCCGAACACATTGATGTGCTCGGCCATGCCAATAATTGTGAATACCCGAAATGGATGGAGGCCATTGCCTGGTCGCACTGCCACGCACTGGGGTTGCCTTTTGTACGCTGGCAGCAAATTGGCTTTGCCTGGGTCGCCCGTCACACCGAAGTGGACTATTTAGCGCCAGCACTGCAAGGCGACCAGTTGATCGCCGGCACCTGGATTGGCGACAACGACGGCCGCTTAAGCATGACCCGTCACTATGAAATTTTACGCGCCAGCGATGGCAAGTTGCTGGCCCAAGGTTTAACCCGCTGGGTCTGCATCAACCTCAGCACACAAAAGCCAGCACGCATGCCAGCCGAGTTTAAGGCAGCGTTTCCAGCCTCTGAATAAGGCCCGCCGCCAGCTCTTCCAAGCCGTCGTTACGACCTGGGCTAAAGCCAAAGCGAGCAATCACTAACTCATGCTCGGGCAATACCATCACATATTGCCCATCGTGACCGCGCGCCCAAAACACCTCAGGTGGCAGCTGGTTAAAACGGCGGTTACCGTCGGCCTGGATGCCGTTAAGCCAAAACCCCATGCCGTAATGTTGATCTGGGTTGTGTGTCACGGCGGTGGTGGCCATTTTCATCCAGTTGCTCGGCAAATTATTAGCTCGCCCATGCCAGCCATCCAGCCACCACTGACCTACTTTCAGCCACTGCCGTGCCGTCATGTAGCCATAGGAAGACGCCACCACAGTGCCACTCGGGTCACGCTCCATCACCGCGCCAGTAATGCCCAACGGCCGCCACACCTGCGACTGCAGCCAGGCATCCAGGGGCAGGCGCAACGACTGCTGCAGCAGCGCCATGGCCAGGTTGCTATCGCCACTGGAATAGGCCCAGTGAAAGCCGGGGCGATGCAGCTGTGGCTGACTGGCGACAAAGGCCGCCATATCAGGCTGGTGATACAGCATATTGGTAACATCATCACCCGGCTGATACCACTCGCTGAACTCCAAGCCGCTGCTCATTTGCAGCAAATGACGCAGTGTCAGCTCCGGCGGCAACTGGGCGAAGAGTGTGTTTGCCGGCGTATCTGGATGCAGCTCGCCGCGCTCAACCTGCACACCCACCCAGCTGCTGAGCAGGCTTTTGTTCATCGACCAGCCAAGCAAAGGGGTCGTCGCCGACAGCGGCGTTCGGTAGCGCTCGACCAGTAAGTTTCCTTGATACGCGATGGCGATGGCCATGGTTTGGCGACGCTCATCGGCAGGCTCAGCAAAGGCTTGATTCAATAGCTGTGTCAGCCAGGCCGGTGTTGGTTGCGGTTCATGCCGCCACAAAGGTACTTGGCTTCTCGGTTCTAATGACTGCGGCTCATTGCTGTGCACCAAAGGACCCGTCATTAGCGTGCACCCGCGGCCACTGCGGAATTGCGCCTGGCGCTCATAGCCCAGCACGGTGGCGCTCACCTGATGGGCGGCGGGGTCAATGTGGTAGTCGACCCAGTCAGATAATGGCTGCAGCGCCGGGGCAATGGCTTGCTGCTGTAGCCAATCCGCTGGCAGTTGCTGTACCCACAGGCCAGAGCACAGGGTTTTAGCGGCATAACCGGCGACCACGGTGCGCCCCAAGCTCAGGTACAACAGTGGCCCGCCGAGCAGCACCAGCACAAACAGCAGCAACAAAAAGCGTTTTATCGAGCGCATGGCGCTGCCTCCTGCTGGGCCAACACATCGGCTAACGACAGCTTCAACGCCGCCGCCCCCTGCTCCACCAGCTGCTGACGCCAGTCACTCAGCTGGGCATCGGCTTGCGGGCGCAACTCGGCCAGGGTTAGGTCCTGACACAGCAAAGCCATGCTGATATGGGCAAGGTCCGGCACCAGCACCCAACCCTGCTCTTGCTGGCGCGTTACTAGCCCTAAGCGCTGCAACAACCGCAGCTCATGCTGGGCGTAACGCAAGCTGTATTCATCGGCGCACTGATGATCATTTTGGAGCTCTGCCAATTGGCTCAACACCTGCACTCTGAGCGACAAGCGGTCGGTGGTTGTGGGCGAGGCTTTTCCCTCAGCATCCTTTGCCAAGGCGTAACTCAGCTCAGCGCCAAACAACAGCAAGCTCCAAGACAAGTACATCCACAATAAAAACAAAGGCACGGCGGCAAAAGCACCGTAAATAAGCTGATAAGAGGGAAACATGCCCATGATTTCAGCAAATAAAAACTTACCCAACTCGAAGACCGTGGCAACCAATAGCGCTGCCAGCAAGGCCGCACTGAGCGGCACTCGACAGTTCGGCACCAGCATGTACAAGCAGCCAATCGCCGCCGTACTTAGCAGCCAGGGAATGATTGAGGCCAGCTCCAACCAAGCTCCCACGTCTTCGGCCCACAGCGGCAGAGATGCCAAAAATGAGCTGGCCGCAAAGGCAGCGCCAAACAGCATGGGCCCAAGGGTTAGCACCGCCCAATAGCGGAAAAAGGTATTGAGGCCGGTGCGCGGTCGCTCCACCTGCCAAATGCGATTGAACTGCAACTCGATGGTGCGCAGCAGCATCAGCGCCGTGACAAACAAAAACAGCGCGCCGACCCAGGTCAGCTTACGCGCCTGGCTGCTGAACTGCTGCAAATAACCAGAAATCACATCACTGCCTTCGGGCATAACGTAAGCCAGCAATTGTTGATTGGCCTGCTCGCCCCAGTGTTGCAACGCCGGAATGGCACTGAGAATGGAATAAGTCACGGTGATGACGGGCACCAAAGCAAACAGCGTGGTGTAGGTGAGCGCACCGGCGTCTCGGCGACGCTCGGTGGCTTCAAAGCGCTGCAAGGTGGCGGTGAATATGCGTCGATAACGGGCCAGTAGCCGGGACAAGTCTTTCATGTCATTCCTTGTTAAACTAGGGCACCTCTGAATAACTCGGTGCCTGCTCTGGATCGGCAGAGGGCTTCAGATCACGAAGCCGGTTTGCCGCTCTAGCCAGCTATAGTAAAAATCGGCGACACCGAGCTGGAGTTCTCTGGCGATTCCCTCAGGGCGCGGGCGGCAGGCCCCCATAACGTGGTTGGCGATGTTGAAAAGGACTGGCCATTGCCTGCCATCACCGCCTTGTTCTGAAAGCCTGCTGCACTCGCGCAGAGCTGTGCAGAATTATTCAGAGGTGCCCTAGAGCGTCAATTTTCCAACCGCAGGAAGAAGCATGAGCGAAATCCGCATCTATCACAATCCTCGCTGCAGCAAGTCACGCCAAACCCTGGCCTTGTTGCAAGAACGCGGCATCGAGCCCGACGTGGTGGAGTATCTTAAGCAGCCACCGTCTGCCGCCGAATTGGCCGACGTCATTAACAAACTGGGCATCGCTCCACGCCAGTTGCTGCGCACCAAAGAGGCCGAATTTAAACAAGCAGGCCTAGACAGCGATGCAGTCAGTGACGACCAAATCATCGCCGCCATGATCGAGCACCCCAAGCTGATTGAGCGGCCGATTGTCATTAACGGCAACAAGGCCCGTATCGGCCGTCCACCGGAAGACGTACTGGAGATTCTCTAACATGGCCACGCCCTATGTGCTGGTGCTGTATTACAGTCGCCAGGGCAAAACCGCGCGTATGGCGCAGCACATTGCCCGAGGTGTTGAACAGATTGACGGCATTGAGGCACGACTGCGCACCGTGCCCGATATTTCCGCCAACTGTGAAGCCACAGAGCCAAACGTTCCTGAGCAGGGCGCCGTGTATTGCAGCCTAGAAGAGCTGCGCGATTGCCAAGGCTTAGTGCTCGGCAGCCCCACCCGTTTTGGCAATATGGCAGCGCCGCTAAAGTATTTTATCGACAGCACCAGCAGCCTATGGCTGACCGGTGCCCTGATCGATAAACCGGCGTCTGTGTTTACTTCCACCGCCTCCTTGCACGGCGGCCAAGAAAGCACCTTGCTCAGCATGGCCATGCCGCTGCTGCATCACGGCATGCTCTTTTCTGGCCTACCTTACAGCGAAGCAGAGCTGCTCAGCACCAACGCCGGTGGCACCCCTTATGGCGCCAGTCACTGGGCTGGCGAGCAAAGTGAGCGTGACCTCACCGAGCAGGAGCTGGCGCTGTGTTTGGCCCAGGGCAAGCGCATGGGCCGCTTAGCCAAAGCCTTGAGGAAAGAAGCATGAGCCGCAACACCCTGCTGGCCTACCGAGCACAAATCACCTTTTTTGTGATCATGGTGCTGTACCCGCTTTACAGCACCT
>CBDDTG010000045.1:0-66189 GCA_965233665.1 Bacterioplanes sp.
TTTCGCCATGCCACTGGCTTCCATATTTTTGCAGGCAAAACGACTGCGTAGCTGCAAGCTGCAGTTCAGACTGTAATTGCGCAGAGACTGGAATAAGCGCATGCCCAACTCATCTAGGTTGTTGCAGTGATGCACATCGAGTAAAAACTGAATATTTACCCCTAAATCCGAGGTGCCCGTCATGGCCAGAAAGGCCATCTCGTTGGCTTGCTGCAGTTGCTGTCGCAGTTGATCACTGGCTATTTTGTTCATGACCAGGCGATCAATACGACCGCGCAGCTCGGCCAGCGCCGCCGGGTCGATGCAATCATCGCAGCCCGCGTCATACAGCTTTAAGCGCATCGATAAGGCTTCTTCTGGCGCCACACCACCAGCGGCGTGCTGTCACTCGCCTGACGCAATTGCCGGCAAATACTCAGCAAATCCGCCTCACTGACGCTACGCGCGTCAATCATCATCAGTGCCACGCGCTCGTTAATATCCAGCTCTTCGTCCGGGCGGGAAAACAAACATTGGTAATCCGGTTGCAGCCATTGGAGCAAGTCCGGCTGTCTTGGTAGGGAAACAATCAGTGCCAGGTGCTCGGCCATTCCATCAGCCTCATGAATTAGACATGCTTTGGGTTTAGCTGACAGACCTCATTTTTGCCACCAAGAAGGCGGCTTGAAGCGGTTTTTCAGCCGTTAGAGCAAGAGCATTTCTTTGGCCCGGTGAATTGCCTGTGTACGGCTGCGAGCGCCCAGTTTCACGTTGATCTTGCGCGCATGGGTTTTCACTGTGTGCAACGAAATAAACAGCTGGTCAGCGATTTCTTGATTAGAAAAGCCCTGTGCCATTTTGCGCAGCACATCGAGTTCACGCGCACTGAGCCGGCCACTGCTTCGGGCGCAGCGCTGGGCGAGGCCACGCCGGCATTGCCTGCTGGCAGCCAAACACTTAAATCCATTTGAATGCCCTGACGCTCCAGCAGCTGCTGTATGCGGCTTTGAATCAAATGGCTATCTGGATGCTGACGTGACTGCAAGGCGCCAGCGCGCACCAACTGCATCACTTGATTCATCAAGCTGCCACGACTGTGCTGCAACCAATCTTCAGCCTGCTGCAGGCAAGCATCGTAATCCTGAGCCACCAAATACAAACGCGCCTGAGTAACGGCTGCCAATCCTGGCAACATGGGGAACACTTCTGGGCTGGGCAGTTCATGGCAAGCACGGCCACGGCAGATTTCATCAATGCAGCCCTGTGCCCGTTGCAGCTTGTGCTGGCTGATCCAGACATTGGCTTTTACCAGCAGCAACCAATCGTAGCCCGACTGCGCCACACGCCAACGCTGCATCAAACGCTCTGCTTGATCCAGCCAATCCAGGGCACGATCACTGTCGCCCACTGCCGTGGCACGCATGGCTTGCACGGCAAAGCCGTAACACACGGCGGTATCATGGGCACGCACGCTGTCGCCCATGCCCTGCTGTAACAGTTCGGCCACCCTGGCCTCGTCTTGCGGACGACCATGCAACCACAATAAAAACGCGCGATACAGCAGCAGCCGCCCACGCGGCAGTGGCGCCGCCGGTTGCCGCCCTTCCTGCAACAAGGCCAAGGCTTGTTCAATGATCTGGCCAGCACGGCTGATATTGCCGCGATTAAGCTCGATGCGGGCGTAATCGTATTGCATCAAGGCTTCCATGGCGGTGGCGCGGTGATGGCGGGCGACATCTTGGGCGTAGCGATTCCACAACCGCGCGCCATCAGGGTCGTTGCGTGACAGCGCCAGATGCGCCAGGGTGCTGCTCATCAAAATGCGCAGGGCATAGCGCTGAGCTGGCAGCTGTTGCAACGCTTGCTCACACAGCTGCTGCGCCCGTTCAAGCTGCCCTTGCAAGCGAGCACTGTAGCCTTGCAGAGCATAAAGCTCGGGCGCTGGTAGCTCGCTGTGTTGCAGCTGCTGCAACAGTGGTAAGGCATGTTCTTGCTGCTGTGTCAGCAGCCAAGCCCAAGCGGCCATTTGCATGCTACGTGGGCTGGCCATGACCAGCTCGCTGCCGGCTTGTTCGAACCAGGCCAGCAGACCTGCAATGTCGAGGTTGGCCAGAATCGCCTCGGCTTCCTGCTCGACCCAGTGAGCCACACTGTGGGTTAAACCGGCGGCCTGGGCATGGCGCAATGCCGCCACGGATTCGCCATGCTGAGACAACCAATCAAAAGCGCGCTGATGCAGCGCCTGACGCTCAGCCAAGGGCACGCGTTCTGCCAGTACGTCGGCCACCGGCGAAGCAACCGCAAACCAACCCGGATGTGAAGGCTGCGGGCGAATAAATAGCTGCTGCTGACGCGCGTGCTGTAAGTGCTGGTGATAGTCTGGCGTCGCCAAGCAATGTTGCAATAACGACTCATCGAAGCTGCGCAGCACGGCAGCTTGGCACAAAAAGGTCGCCAACTCGGGCGGCAACTGCTGCAGGATCGCATCGTGCACATAGTCAGCGATGGCCGGGAGCACCTCGGCAACAGGCAGTGACTGCTGCGTGCGCTGGCTTTGGTTTAACCAAATCCGCAGTGCGGCCGGCCAGCCTTGCAGTTGCTGATTCAGCTCCGCCAGCCCATGCTCCGACAGCGGCATTTGGCTGTGCTGCAACCACTGGCGCGTTTGCTGCTCGGTAAATGCCAGTTCGCGCTGACGCAACCACACCACATGATCCAGTACCTGCAGTCGGCCGTGCCCGGCGGGCAACCAACGGCTACTAAGCCACAGCTGAATGTTATCGGGCAGCTGTTCGATGATCAGATTCAAGACTTGCCAGGCGTTTTGCAGGTAATGAGTGTCGTCTAAACACAGCAGCAATGGCTGTTCAAAGCTGCTGGCTTCTTGAATCCACAGCAGTAAAACACCGCCGATATCAACGTCACCACGTTGCTGAGTTGCCTGCCAGTGCGCCAGAGCATCGGTGGCAATGCCAGGCAGTTGCGCTTCGGCAAGTTCTAAAAAGTGCCGTAAGAATGCAGCTGGGCTGGCGTCACTGCTGTCCAGTGACATCCAGACCACGGGATGCTCAGCGCAATGACGACGGGCCTGCTCTGCCATCAATTGAGTTTTGCCAAACCCGACGGGCGCCAACAACCAAACAATACGCGCCCGAGAGGCGGGCCAAGCAATGCCATCGATCCGCGGCAACCAAGGAACACAAGGGTCTGGAATGCGCGCTTTAGCCGCAATGCGGGCGGCGAGGGATTTTTGTTCCAGGCGCTGGGCCCAGGGGGACAAGGAAGACGGCGTCAGCTCCATGCTCTGGCTTCAGATCGGCAGTGAGGAAGCAATCTAACCACGACGTCTACGGGAACACAAACCGGCGGCGGCGCCGCCGGTTTGCCTACCGTTAAAAGCTGACCTTTACGCCCAGGTTGGCACTGCGCGGTTTGCCCGGACGATAGCCATAAGGCTTAGACGCCACTTCGTATTCCGTCGCCAGCACGTTATCAACGGTGGCGTACAGCTGCACGTCTTGCAGCGCCCGATAGCGAACCGACAAATCCAGCACTGTGTAGGCATCAATGCGTTCGTCACCTGGGATGCTGCCGGTTCCTGGCGTATCCCGCATGTCACTTTGGTAAAGCAAAGACAAGTTGAGCGCCAATGGGCCGCGCTCAATACCGGCCTGGGCATTTAAACGATGCTTGGGCAAGTAAGCCAACTCTTCACCAGCGACGATGTTGTTATTGCGGTCGCCAAACACACCGCTGTCATCGGCGAAGTTGGCATCAAACTCACCGTGAGAGTAGGTGTAGGTCAGCGCCAGCGGAATGATGTGCGCGCCAGCAAAAAGGTACTTATTCCAGCCAGCTTCGACGCCATACACTTGGGCGGCGCCAGCGTTGAGCTGACTGTCAACCACGCTGTTATCACAGCCATTGGAGAAACTGCAGGTGCCGGTCAGCTCGATGTAATCGTTAAAGAACGCAATGACTTCCGCCTGACCCAAATCGCCCTGATAACGGCTACCGAACTCATAGTTGATGCTTTCTTCTGGATCGGTTTCACCATTTTTACCCGGTGTGGTGGCGCTGTAGCCCTTATAGACGCCGGCCAATACGCCCACTGTTTCGGTGAGCTGTGAGTACACGCCCACACCTGGCAGCAATACCGATTCGTTGCTGTCGGTCTTGTTTGAATCATTGCTGTATGTGGTTTCTTCGGTGTCGATTTGCTCCGAGCGCAGGCCAAGGCTCACTGTGGTTTGATCCCAGTGAATATCGTCCTGAATGTAGAGCGCCAACGCTTGTGCCTTGCCTTGGTTATCCAGCGTGGTTTCCACCTCGCCGACCTGGTTTAGCTCGCCGCCAAGCAACATGTCGTAGGCTGCTTGGCTGTGCTGACGTTCCACTTGATCTTGGTGGTAGCGCACGCCCACTTCGATATCGTGTGCCAGATTCAGCCACTGCAGCGCTAGGTTTAACCGGCTTTGCACGCCCTGGGAAATGTATTGACGATCATTGCTGCCGATCATCAACTGCTCGTTGATGTTGGCCGAGCCTTGCTCGCCGGTGAGCACTCGGTAGAACTCACCATTCACACCCGAGGGATCTTTTAATACGGTTTGCAGCAATGGGCCATTGCCACCGAAGCCATTGATTTTAAACCAGTCGCGCTCAAAGGTATGGCGGTACACATCCGTGGTCAGGCTGTGCTGAGACCAGTTGAGTTGGTGGGTTAAATGCAGGGTTTGGTGCGTCCAGTCCATGCGATCCAGCTGGCTGGCGGCATAGCGACGGTAAGGGTCGTCATCAAAATCGGCGCGGGTCAGGCCAAGGTAGGTCTCATCTGACACTTCATCGGCGTAGCCGGCTTTCAACACAAAGCGCTGGGCCAACTCACCGGGCAGCGTCCAGCTCAATTTTAAATTAAGGTCGTTGCGCTCAAAGCCGGTGTCGCCACCGCCATCGAGTTCTTTAAAACCATCGCTTTGCACCCGCAAGCCTTCGATCAAATAGCCAAACTGCCCCGCTTCTTGGCCATACCAACCGTGGTAGCGCTGAAAATTGTCGCTGCCGTATTGCAGATCCAGCTCGCCAGCCGCTAAGTAAGGCATCGCTCGGCTGACTAGGTTAACCGCACCGCCAATGGTGGCTGGGCCGTATTTAATCGCCGATGGGCCTTTAAATACTTCGACCGCACTCATGCGCGACACATTGGGGAAATAATACGCAGCCGGCGCCGCATACGGCGCTGGGCCGGACAGCACGCCGTCTTCCATCAGGGTGACTTTTTTACTGCGATCCGGGCTGGTGCCGCGCAAGCCAATGTTGGGGCGCAAACCGTAGCCGTCTTCTTCTTGCAGGTTAACGCCAGGCACGGCATTCAAAATGCGGTGAATATCGGTGTACTCATAGGTGTCCAGCGCTTGCTGGTCGATGAGGGTGGCGGAGCCGGGCTGCTTCAGCACCTGATCTTCACCGCCGGTAATGTAAACCTTATCCAGTGCTACCTCGTCTTGCGCCGAGGCGACGGCAGGCACCAATAAACTGATACCTACCGCTGCAGACCACCAATGCGACACAACCACACCTCTTTGTCTGTGAAAAAATGGTGGCCAATTTAACCACAAACGCTATTCGATATTAAGAATAATCGCGGTTATCATTTGCACAATTCTACGTCTTTAGGTGCCGCTGTTTTTGATGCCGGATGAGTCTCTTACCACTGTGTTTTCCTGGTTGCTGCAGCCCGGCCAGCGCACCTTTTGGGGCTTTTGGCTCAGCACCGTATTGATCGCGTTGATCTGGGCCGCTCAGCGCTGGTCTGTGCGTGCACCGCTGCTGCGCCA
Source organism: Bacterioplanes sp. (assembly GCA_965233665.1). GTDB lineage: Bacteria > Pseudomonadota > Gammaproteobacteria > Pseudomonadales > Oceanobacteraceae > Bacterioplanes. Next base: position 5,817 of record CBDDTG010000045.1, read on the forward strand.
ATGGCTCAGTCGCGATTATTGGTGGCACCCATCGGCGCGTCAGGATTATGCGCTGATCTTGCTCAACGCCCTGCTGTTCATGCTACTGGGCAGCGCCACATTGGTATTGATTTTGATGTTGGCCAATCTCAGCTATGAGCTGTGGTCACTCGCTCTGCCGCCGGCGGTATTGGCCAGTAGGCATGGCATCGGCGCCGTAACAGCCTACGCCTTAGTGTTACTGCTGCTCGACGATTTCAGCCGCTATGGCTTGCACCGCGCCTTACACAGTCGCTGGTTGTGGCGCATTCACCAGGTCCATCATTCAGCGGCTGTGTTAACGCCTTTAACATTTTTGCGCGTGCATCCGCTGGAAAAACTGTTCTATCAATGGCGTACCGCTTTGGTGCACGGCGGCCTTAGTGGCAGCTATTTTTTTGCCTTCGGCCAGCACGCTCAGCCTTGGTTAATTGCCGGCATCAGTGGCTCGGTATTGCTGTTTAATTTGCTCGGCGCTAATTTGCGTCACAGTCATATTCCGCTGCGCTATGGCGCTCTGGAGCGTGTGTTCATTAGCCCGGCGCAGCATCAGTTTCATCACAGCCTGCAAGGCAATCGCAGCAATTATGGCTCCATGTTGGCCATTTGGGATGGGCTGTTTGGCAGCTGGCAAAGCGGTGCCCAGAAAGCGCCTCTGCCGCAAAGACATCACCACCTGATCCAGCAACTGCTGTTAAAACGAGTTCCGTAAGCATGAATCGCCGTCAGTTTTTACAACTCTCCTGCGCCGCCATGGCCATGTCCGCTGCTGCCGGCAGTGGCATTGCGCTAGCACCCAGATCTCAGCGGTTGCTGGTCTCGGGTTACCGCGACCAAGCCACTGAAACTCACTTTGGTATTTTAGTGGTCGACGCCGAGGGCATCATACACGCCGATTTCAGCGTGCCTGAGCGCGTGCATATGGCCGATCTTTACCCGGGTGAGCCCAGCGTATTGGTGAACTCGCGCGCTCCCGGTGCGCCCTTGCGGCGCTACGATTTTGCCGGGCAACTGCAAGCACACTTGCCCGTTCCCGATGGTTTTCATTTAGAAGGCCACGCCGTTTTTTCAGCCGATGGCCAGGTGCTGTATGCCAGCGCCAGTGACTATCGCCGTGGCGAGGGTCGGTTATTGGTCATCGATGCTCACCGCCTCACACTGCAGGATATTTGGCCGACTCAAGGCGTTGGCCCCCATGAACTGGTGTTGCAGGGGGATGATATTTACCTCGCCAACACGGGCGTGCGCACCCACCCAGACAGCGGCCGCAAAGCGCTCAATATCGACAGCATGCAATCTGAGCTGGTGAAACTCGATGGCAATAACGGTGAGCTGCTGCAACGTTGGGCTTCACCGCGCCAAGCGTTAAGCGCCCGCCATCTCGATGTGTTGGCCGATGGCAAAGTGCTGGTCGGCTGTCAGTACCAGCGCAAAGATGCCCGCCCACCCTGTGTTGCCCTAGCGACGGCAGACAACGAACAGCTGCAACTGCTAGAGCCAGACAACGACTGGTTGCATTGGGATATGCAGGGCTATAGCGCCAGTGTGCGGGCTTTTTCGCCTAACTCAAAACACGCGGATGCGGCCTTGATTAGCAACCCCAGAGGGCACTTGCTCAGTCACTGGCAAGGGCCGACGCCAGCCTTGCAAGACACTCAAGCCATGCAGTATGCCAAGGGCATTGCATTGCTTGGCGATCAAGGCTGGATCAGCGCCGGGGCTGGTGAGCTGTGGCTCTGGCAAAACAGCGGGCTAACACAGCTGAGCAAGTCGGTAAAAACAGGTATCTGGTGGGAGAATCACTTGCACGGTCGTATTGTTTAGCCCTGCAGTGCGTGCACAGCATCACAAAGTCAGCCGTTTTTTGCCGATACAGGCTGCACGCCAGTAATCATCGGCATAACCTGATAAATAAGTCTGATAAATGATCAGCTCAGTGTCAGGAGAAAACGCTATGACACCATTACGCCTAGCCATTTTGTTAGCCATTACTACCCCACTCACCCTGGTCGGCTGCGGCGGTGGTTCAAGTGGCTCCAGTGATTCAGATACCAGTACCGACAGTGGTAATGGCAGCAATAGTGGAGACAGCGGCTCAAACGGTGGTGACTCTGGCAGCGACAGGCAGCTCAGGAGATAGCAGTTCAGGCGCAGGCAGCGTCGCCGGTGATGGCCTGGGCGAGTTTTCCCTCGATATCACTGACGCTCCCGTCGATGACGCCAGCAAGGTCATCGTTGAGTTTACCGGCGTCAGTATCAAACCTGCCGAAGGCGAAGCCCTGAGCTTTGATTTTCCAGCGCCCGTTGCCATTGATCTGCTTAGCCTGCAAGGCAGCAGCTCAGCCGAACTGTTAGATGCTGTCGAAGTGCCTGCCGGTGACTATGAATGGGTGCGGTTAGAGGCCAATGCCAGCCTTGACGAAACCCTCGACTCTTATGTCGAAATGAAAGACGGCAGCCAGGAAGAACTATGGCTGCCGGGCAATAATCCTGAGCTCAAACTGGTGTCTGGTTTTACTGTGCCCGATACCGGCAGCGCAGACTTCACCATTGATTTTGACCTGCGCAAATCCCTTAACAGCAACCCTGGTCGCGGCGGCGTGATGATGAAACCCGTCATGCGTTTGGTGAGCAATGAAACCGCACGAGAAATTGAAGGCCAAGTCGCTGGCGAGTTGATTGCTGCTCAATGTGCCGATGCCTCATTGGATGATGGCGCTGTGTATGTTTTTTCAGGCGAAGCAACACCACAAGATTTACAAGGCGGCGATGGTGACCCGGTACTGACCGCCCTGGTGAATGCCAAGGAAGACAAATACACATTTGAATTAGGCTTTTTAGAGCCAGGCACCTACACCCTGAGTTACACCTGTGATGCCAGCAGCGATGATCCTGAAGCGGCTGACGAATTAACCTTTGCTGGTACAGAGGTGGTCAATATCGAAGCCGGTGATGCCGAGTTTATTCTCGACGGCAGTGAAGATGGCAGCAATGTCGGTCAGGAAGACGATGACGAAGGCACAGATGAAGATGCCAGCTCTGACGACGATACCGTCGATGATGGTGCTAGTTCAGACGACGATTCCACTTCAGAAGATTCAAGCACAGACGATGGCGACGCTAATTCAGGTGATGATTCCACCTCAGAGGATTCAAGTACGGATGATGGCGCTTCAGCGGATGGCGATAGCAGTGATGCCAGCGGTGAAGAAAGCAATGACACCAGCAGCGACAGTGGTAGCAGTGCAGGTTAAATACACAATATCCGCTAAATAATAAAAAGGGCACCCATTTAGGTGCCCTTTTTATTTGCGATTTTAATCGCCATCGGATTCGGCATCACTGGGCACGGTTAAGCCCAAGTTTAATGCCATCTGACCTTTGAGATCGTCGGTAAAGACTTTGATTTTACTGTCAAGTGCGCACAGCTCGGCGACATCACTGCCGCTGCTGCTGGCTATGGCGTTAATGCACAACCCCACGTCATTATCTGAGTTGTCTGCCGCTGCCGTGGTGACAATATCACGCACGCTGGCATTTAACCCTTTGGCGCCATCAATGGCCGTTTGCAAAGAGCTCAGCATGTTGCTTGCGAGATCAGCTTGACCAGCCGCGACCAAATAGGAGGCAAAACCACCGTTATTGCCGTTGCCTGCTGTCATCAAAGCTTGCGCCGCTTCCAGGTTGGCGGCAATGACTTCGGCATTAATATCAGCAAACGCAATTTCCAGTTTTTCTGGCTCAAATACTTCGTTTTGGTTTTCAGGCAAAACGGTTTTTTGCAGCTTCTCGCCCTTGGTCTGGTTATAGACATAAAACAAAGCTTCGAATATTTCCTGCGCGGCTGCCTGACCACCCGGCGTGGTAGCTGGTTCGTAACTGCCCAAATCAAAGCTCATATTGGCGACATTGGTGCGCATGGATTCAATCGCCGCTTGCGCAAAGGCACATCGTTTGGCGGCATCAGCGGCGGCCTCCGGTGCATCGCTGCAGCTAGGCAAAGGCGCATCGGCAAACAAAACATATTCCACCGCTGGAAGACCGCGCTGTTGCGGCGTGCTGTTGTCAAAAGATTGCTGCAAGTCGACTCCGGCAATTATACCGTCCATGCTGCAGGTTTTATTAACGCTTAGCGGCCAGCTGTAAATGGCATTGCGATATTCTTTGACTGGGCCAAACTGCATCACTTCCAGTTTTTGCCAGCCCAGCATGGCCTGCTGCCAGCTTTGCTGTGCCGCTGTGCGAGTCGTTGCTTGCTGTTCGCTGCCAATGGCTGCGCAATAGGCATTGGTTTGCTGTTGTAGATCTTCTAGCTGGGTCGAAAACTGCTCTGCTGCCTGATATTGCACCCAATCCAACTCAGAGAGCATAGTCGTGCAGTTAAAGCTGTCAGAATTCAGCGCACTGCAGGCATCGGCACTGCTGCTACCGCCGGAGGAAGACCCTCCACCGCCGCAAGCCGTTAAAAAGAGTGCAGAAGAAACAAGGGTTAAAGCCGATTTTTTCATGCTAAAAACTCCGCGTTAAAACGACAAAAGGGCCGCCCGCAAGCGGACGACCCCATGTTTAAATCATGCGATGATGCAATGGCTTACCACTGACTTACGTCACCTTCAAAGTCATACACATCTGCCAGCAAATCGCGCGCTTGCGTTAATGCTTGCTGATAGGCTTCAACATCGCCGCCTTCCAATACCGGTGCTTGACCAACTAAGCTGTGCAGCTGTTTTAGCTCATCCAGTTCGATCTCAGCAATGGGGTTAAATTGCAGCGCAAGAGCAAAGCCCTTCATCTCACTCCAATGCTTGGCGTGCTTGTCAAAGCTGTAATCGTCACCGCCGATTTTCGCCATGTCGGCTAAGGTCGAGTTAATGTAGTGAATTACATTAGCAGCAAAGATTTCTTCCCAGGTTTCGATAATAATTTCGGCCTGCTCTACCAGTTCAGCATGGTAGCCTTCGCCAGCCACTGGGTCAGTGCCGTAGTTATCGACAATGATCTGGCGGCCTTTCAGGTAGGCATCCATTATTTTTTTGCTGCTGTCCCAACCTTCGATGCTGGCATCACGCTTGTTGGCGTACTGCGCCATGGCAAAGGTGTATTCAGCGGTTAAGTCGATCTGGCCATCGCCATTGCTGTCGTTATCTTTTTGCGCTTTTAACTCAGCATCGCTGTAGTTGTTGTAATCACGCGCCGCACCAAAGTAGCCAAAGCCTTCGTCCCATTGATGCTCCAGTGAGGTGTAAGGCTTACTGCCGTCTTTATCCCCAGCGCTGTTTTGCTTTAACAAGCCTTTATCGGCTTTTAAGTAGTCATTGGCGGTTTGCGAAAATGCTACGGAACCCAGCAGGAATTTTTGAATTAATTGCTGATAATCCAGACCCGTTTCGCTTAAGTAAGGCTTAGCTGAATTGTCGACCTCTGCATTGACGGCAATATCTATAAACCAATCTTTGATCAAAGCATTGGGCTTGGCATCTTCAGTATCGGCTTCCACGTCCCAGCCAACAAACTCACCCAGCGCCAGTGCATTATCAATACCGGCCATTTTACTTTGCAGGTTCTTGTCACCGCTTAAATCGCCATAGCCAGTTTGCACCAAGCTGCCTTCCGTCACAGAGATACCCACCGGCGTTTCTTCCAATGCCAGGGTATACGCGTTTTGCGACGTCAGGTTATAAGTCTGAACAATTGGAGTGCTGGTACCGACCTCGTAGATTAGATTCAGCTTGTCCAATATCGCCAGACCTGTGGTGGTGTTATCACCCAATTCTGAAGCCAGCTGCGGACTGCTAATCAGGGTTTTTAACTCGTTAATCAGCACATTGCGTGCCACCTGGCCACCGTAGGAAACAGACGATTCACCCGCGACCACTTGGCTTTCGAAGGTGTAAGTCGTGGGCGCCGTGGTGCCGTTGTTGTTATCACTGTCGTTGTCATCGTCGCTGCCACAGGCCGCCAGCAGGATGGCGGCAGACAGCACAGACATGCCTTTTACCAGTTTCATAAAGATTGCCTTAATAGTTAATACAAGGTGTTCAGAATTTGAGACAACAGATAGTAGCAAAAGCCAAATACAATGAAAACGATTCGCAATTTACGGCATTCTGTAGGGTTTTTTGGGCAATTTTCTGCCCTTAAGGCACAAAAAAGCCCGATCAAGGATCGGGCTTTAAATACAGCTCATTGGGCTTATTCAGCCGGTGCCGCTTCTTCCAGCAATGGCTTCAGCTCGCCCTTTTGATGCATGTCGGTGATGATGTCGCAACCACCGACCAGCTCGCCTTTCACCCACAGCTGCGGGAAGGTTGGCCAGTTGGCGTACTTGGGCAAGTTGGCACGAATGTCCGGGTTCGACAGCACGTCAACGTAGGCAAACTTTTGGCCACACTCCATGACCGCTTGCACGGTTTGAGCAGAGAAGCCGCACATAGGCTGGTTAGGTGAGCCTTTCATGTACAGCAGAATGTCGTTGTTTTCGATCTGGTCTTTGATGACGTCCATTATTTCCATGGTGCTCTCTCAGTCTTAGCTCAAGGATTTGTCGCGCAGTTTATCACAGCCCATTGAATACCCGACAGCGGCAGTAGGCTAATCATTTTCCAGCGAACGGCCATAGCCCCCTCCGCCAGGGGTGTGCACACAGAGGCTATCCCCTGCTTGCAATTCAGTACGGGTGCAGCCGGGCAAATTTTGCAACCGGCCGTTACGGCGCAATACAAAGTTGCAGCCGGTTTTGCCATCGTCGCCGCCGGCCAAACCGTGTGGCGCTACTTGCCGGCGCCCACTGATGATGTTGGCCTGCATTGGCTGCAAAAAACGAATATGACGCTCAACGCCATCACCACCACGGCACAAGCCATGCCCACCCGACAAGCGACGAATATGAAACCAGTCCAATACCACCGGGTAGCGCTGCTCTAATACCTCTGGGTCGGTCAGGCGTGAGTTGGTCATATGTGAATGCATGGCGCTGACGCCCTCGCCCACTGCGCTGGCACCTGTGCCACCGCACAGGGTTTCGTAATACTGATACTGAGCGTCGCCAAAGGTGACGTTGTTATTGGTGCCCTGGCTGGCGGCCATTAAGTTCAGCGCCCCCATCACGGCATCGACCAAATACTGCGCCGTTTCGACGTTGCCAGAAACCACCGCCGCCGGGTACTCAGGCGCCACCATGGAGGCCTTCGGCACACGAATATCCAACGGCCGGAAAAACCCGGCATTCAGTGGAATGGGTTTATTGACCAGCACACGAAAGCTGTACAAGACAGCAGCATGCACGACGGAGGTGGGGGCATTAAAATTGCCCGGATGCTGCAGCTGATCAGGCCGGTAGCCTGTGCCACCAAAGTCTATGCGCGCTCTGCCCTGCTGGCGGTCGATTCGAATGGCCACCTGAATACGACTGCCATCGTCCATGTCACAGCTAAACTGGCCATCCGCCAGCGACATTAATGCCTGCGAAAGCACTTCGGCCGCGTTGTCTTGCACATAGCCCATATACGCCTGCACCGCGGCTTCGCCATATTGTTGGCATAAACGCAGCAACTCTTGCGCGCCTTTTTCACAGGCCGCCAGCTGCGCTGATAAATCTGCAATGTTTTGCTCTGGATTGCGTACGGGGTAACGGGTGTTAGCCAAAGCGGCGCGAATATTTTGCTCCTGCAACGCACCATCACGCATCAACAGCAGGTTATCCAGCAGCACGCCTTCTTGCTCAATATGGCTGGACTCTGCCGGCATGGAACCTGGGCTAATGCCACCGATATCGGCATGATGGCCGCGCGCCGCTACGTAAAATGCGGGTTTGGCACCGTCGGTAAATACAGGTTTCACTACGGTAATGTCGGGCAGATGAGTGCCACCGTTGTAGGGCGTATTCAACACAAAAGCATCGCCCGGGCGCATGTCGGGTTGGCCTTGAATCACCACGCGAATGCTGTCGCTCATTGAGCCTAGATGCACCGGTATGTGCGGTGCGTTGGCCACCAAGTTGCCGTGCTGATCAAACACAGCGCAAGAAAAATCCAACCGCTCTTTGATATTTACGCTGCTGGCGGTTTGCTCCAGCACCACGCCCATTTGCTCAGCTGCCGACATAAACAAGTGGCTAAACAGCTCAAGCCGCAAAGGGTCTCGTTCTGTGTCTGTGACGCTTTGCGGCTTTGCTTGCTGTTGTGTTAGCAGCAGAGCACCGCTGGCCAGGCATTGCAGTTGCCAACCTGGCTCAAGCACGATGGTGGAGGTGCGCTCCGTTAACAGCGCCGGGCCTTGCAGCTGCTCACCTTCAGCAATACTTGAGCGCGCATACACCGGCACCTCGCACCATTGCCCCTGACCATGCATGCGCACTGTGCCGGATTGCACAGTTTGAGCGGGGGCAGGCCCTGGTGTTGAAGCTGATGCCGGGGCTGCATCCTCGCCACCGGCAATGCATTCCAGTTGCAGTGCATCGGCCACAATGGCGCGCTGCTCATTGATAAAGCCGTACAGCTGGCGGTGTTGCTGTTCAAACGCTTGCTGCATGGTAACGCCATCGCCATAGGCCACCAGCAAGGGCGTATCAGCCCCTTCATAGCGCAAATACAGGCGCACCTGTTTCACCGCTGAGGCATCACTGCCCGGCTGGTGCAAATAGTCTTGCCATAGTGTTTCTAACACCTGTTCAGCTGCGCGGGAATCTTGAGCCAACTGCGCCAGTGGCACATCCATCGACTTTTCAGCCAGCCAGCGCTGTTCGGCCAGACCAATGCCGTAAGCCGACAGCACGCCCGCTTGCGGGTGCAAATACACTTGTTCAATGCCCAACGCTTGCGCCACCTGGCACGCATGCTGAGCGCCGGCGCCACCAAAGGCATTGAGTACGTAGGAGGCCAGATCATGGCCACGCTGCACCGATATTTTACGTATCGCGGCGGCCATGTTATCGACGGCAACAGTAAGGAAGGCTTCGGCCAGTGCCTCCGGACTGTAATGACGACCCGATTCCACACTGACGCTGTGCGCCAGCTGCTCAAATTGCTGCTGCACGCCTTCGGCATCCAAAGGCTGATTTTGCTGTGGGCCGAAGATGGCCGGGAAGTGCTCGGCCTGAATGCGGCCCAGCAGCAGATTGCAGTCCGTCACGGTCAGCGGGCCGCCATTGCGATAACAGGCCGGTCCGGGGTAAGCACCGGCCGACTCTGGCCCCACTTGCAAACGGCCATCACGAAACTGCACCACAGAGCCGCCGCCCGCAGCGACGGTGTGCACGCTCATCATGGGCACACGCAGGCGCACATCTGCTATTAAGGTTTCATTGTCGCGCTCCAGCTCACCGCCATAGTGGCTGACATCGGTGGAGGTGCCGCCCATATCAAAACCAATAATGCGATCAAAACCGTCGGCGCTGGCGGTCTTGACCATGCCCACCACACCGCCGGCAGGACCTGACAATACCGCATCTTTGCCAGCAAACTGAGCCGGTGAAGTCAGCCCGCCGTTGGACTGCATAAACTGCACATCCACGCCCGGCAGTGCCTGGCGTACTTGTTCAACGTAGCGTTTGAGCACCGGCGATAAATACGCGTCGGCGACGGTGGTTGAACCACGTGCCACCAGTTTAATCAGTGGGCTGACCTCATGACTGAGCGACACCTGTTCAAATCCGGCCGCACGCGCCAGCTCGCCTAGGCGTTGCTCGTGCTGGGGGTACTTATAGGCATGCATCAGCGCCACCGCGATGGCGCGAAAGCCTTGGCGATGGGCTTCTTGTAGCTGCAACCAGCAGGCTTCTTCGTCTAAAGCCAACTCCACCGAGCCATCGACTAACATGCGTTCAGGCACTTCGTACACCCGTTCATACAGCGGTGTTGGCTGTGGCGTGTGCAGGGCAAAAATATCTGGCCGCGCTTGGTAGCCAATTTGCAACTGATCGCGCAACCCCTGAGAAACCAGTAACACGGTCGACTGGCCGCGCCGCTCTAATAGGGCATTGGTCGCCACCGTCGTACCCATGCGTACTTCGCTGATGCGGCTAGGTTGCTGCGGAAGTTGAGATTGCAGTTGCTGAATGCCTTCGATGGCGGCATCGGCATAGTGCTGAGGGTTTTCTGACAGCAGCTTATGAACCAGCTGCTGACCGTCTGGCGTTGTCGCGACGATATCGGTAAAGGTGCCGCCACGATCAATCCAAAAACGCCAACCGGGCTCACTGCTGTGCGCTGAGCTGATGTGCGTTGAAGTAGAGTCAGACATGTCGCCCCCGCCATCCATTGAAAGGTGCGACAGTGTATCAGATAGGCATCAAGGCATATGTGCCACGTAGGCCGCCACGTCCTTGATTTGTTGCTCGTTGAGGTTCTTCATCACAGCCACCATGGGCGAGTTACGACGATCCGGGTCGTTGTGCAAAAACTTCAGCAAAGTCGTTTCTAAAAACTCGTAGGGCTGGCCGGCAATGCGTGGATAAGTCGCGCTGCCATGTCCCTCTTTACCATGACACGCAAAACACACCGAGTTATAGATGCGCTCACCGGCGGCGCTGGTGGCCACGGGCTGCTGGCGCTCGCTCACTTCGCGGTCGGCAAAGTACAAGGCAATATCAATGCGATCATCGGCCGAAAGATGCTTCGCCAAAGTGCTCATGACGTAATCCTGGCGCTGACCGTTGGCAAACTTCTCAAACTGGGTAAATAAATAGGCAGCGTTCTGGCTGGCTAAGTTAGGAATGTAATCACGTTTGCTGTTGCCGTCCTGGCCATGACAGCGAAAGCACAACTGAGCGCGTTCTTCACCATCTTGAACCGCCGCTTGACGGGTCTCGGCATTTTGCTCAATGGCCGCCATTTCCTGCAGCAATTCCTCCACCGTTTGTGCTTGTACGGGCGAAATCAGCAGGGCCATGACAGCAGCCACTAAAGATGCCAGACGTAAACTGGCAGTATTTGATTTAGTCATCTCGTTACGTACTTCCGTTGCCTGAACCATTGTGCGGGCGATTGCTCGTCCTTTTTTGCAAGCCTATTCACGGCGGCCACATTACGATGATTGCCCGAACGGGCCAAGTAAGCGGCGATGGCTGGATCATAAAATCATCAGCAAAGCTGACCTGAGTCAATCATATGCAAGCCAGCCCTGGCATAGCCCACCTGCACCCATTGCGGTACACTGGCAGCTCTTTTTAACCTCCCAAAAAACAGATCACCATGATGCAAGAGACCTATCAACCGCAGGAAATTGAAGCCACTGTGCAACAGCAGTGGGAAGAGAACCAGGTATTTAAGGCTGTCGTCGACACCAATAAAGAAAAGTTCTACTGCCTATCCATGTTTCCTTATCCCAGCGGTCGACTACACATGGGTCACGTGCGTAACTACACCATTGGTGATGTGATCTCCCGCTACCAGCGCATGCAGGGCAAAAACGTCATGCAGCCAATGGGATGGGATGCTTTTGGTTTGCCGGCAGAAAACGCCGCCATCAAAAACAACACCGCGCCCGGCAAATGGACCGATGAAAACATCGCCTATATGAAAGGCCAGCTAAAATCGCTGGGCTTTGGCTATGACTGGAGCCGCGAGCTGGCCACCTGCAAACCTGAGTATTACCGCTGGGAGCAGTGGTTCTTCACTCAGCTGGTCGAAAAAGGCCTGGCCTATAAAAAAGTGTCGGCGGTGAACTGGTGCCCACACGATAAAACCGTATTGGCCAACGAGCAGGTAATCGACAACTGCTGCTGGCGCTGCGATACCCCAATTGAGCGCAAAGAAATTCCACAGTGGTTTATTCGCATTACCGACTATGCCGAAGAATTGCTGAATGATTTAGACCAACTGGAAGGCTGGCCTGAGCAAGTGGTGGCCATGCAGCGCAACTGGATTGGCAAGAGCCAGGGCGTTGAGTTGCATTTTGGCGTTAAAAAAGAAGGTCAAGAGCAGGGTCGTGAAGAAACACTTGAGGTGTACACCACTCGTCCGGATACCCTAATGGGTGTTAGCTACGTCGCTGTCGCCGCTGGCCACCCGCTAGCCGCCGAAGCTGCCCAAGGCAATGCCGAGCTGGCTGAGTTTATCGAAGAGTGCAAAAAAGGTGGTACCGCTGAGGCGGACATTGCCACCATGGAGAAAAAAGGCATCGCCACCGGTATGACGGCGACTCACCCAATCTCAGGCAAAGAAGTGCCGATTTGGGTCGCCAACTTTGTACTGATGGATTACGGCACCGGCGCTGTGATGGCGGTGCCCGCCCACGATCAGCGTGACTTTGAATTTGCGCAGAAATACGGTTTGGACATCACTCAGGTGATTGAGCCTGCCAATGGTGAAGACATTAACTTGGCAGAAGCGGCCTTTACCGAAAAAGGCAAGCTGGTGAATTCAGGTGAGTTTGACGGTCTGGAATTTGATGCCGCCTTTGATGCCATCGCCAATTGGTTAACCGCTGCCGGCAAAGGCCAGGTAAAAACCAACTACCGCCTGCGCGATTGGGGCGTTAGCCGCCAGCGTTATTGGGGCACCCCTGTGCCTATGATCAACAAAGCCAACGGCGAGCAAGTTCCGACGCCAGCAGACATGCTGCCGGTTGAACTGCCAACCGATGTGGTCATGGACGGCGTTAACAGCCCAATTAAAAATAACCCTGAGTTCGAAAACATCGAATTTGAAGGGGAAGCCGCATTTCGCGAAACCGATACCTTCGACACCTTTATGGAATCCTCCTGGTATTACGCTCGCTACTGCTCGCCGTGGGACGACAGCCAGATGGTGGATCCGACCGAGGCCGACTACTGGCTGCCAGTGGACCAATATGTCGGTGGTATTGAACACGCCATCTTGCACCTGTTGTACGCGCGTTTCTTCCACAAGCTGATGCGTGACGTTGGCCTGGTGAAGGGCGATGAGCCCTTTGCTAGCCTGCTGTGCCAGGGCATGGTGCTGGCCGATGCGTTCAGCTACCAAAACGACAAAGGCGGCAAAGAATACGTGGCGCCGAAAGATGTTGAAGCTGAGCGCGACGACAAAGGTCGTTTGCTCAAGGCCCTGTGGAATGGCAAAGAGCTGAAGCACGAAGGCATGATTAAAATGTCCAAGTCGAAAAACAACGGCGTGGACCCACAAGAAGCCATCGATATTTACGGCGCCGACACCGTGCGTTTGTACACCATGTTCGCAGCCCCCCCAGAGCAAACTCTGGAGTGGTCAGAAAACGGCGTTCAAGGCGCACAAAAGTTCCTGCAACGCGTATGGCGCTTGGCCCATGAGCTGGTCAGCCAAGGTCTGCCAGCAGCCGTTGATACCGCCGCTCTGAGCAAAGACGAAAAAGACGTACGCCGCAAAGTGCATGAAACCATTGCCAAGGTCAGTGACGACGTTGGCCGTCGCTACCACTTTAATACCGGTATCGCCGCCATCATGGAGTTGATGAACACCTTGCAAAAGGCCGATCGCAGCCAAGGCCAGGGGGCTGCTGTGGTGTACGAAGGTTTGCAGGCCACCGTGCGCATGCTAAGCCCGATTGCGCCGCACATTTGTCAGGTGATTTGGCAAGCCTTTGGCCAAACTGGCTTGGTATTGGATGCCGACTGGCCCGCTGTTGATAAAGATGCGCTGGTGAAAGACAGCATTCAGCTGGTGGTGCAGGTTAACGGTAAGGTGCGCGCCAAACTGGAAGCTTCAGCCAGCGCCAGCAAAGACGAGCTGGAAGCCATGGCCATGGCCGACGACGCGGTGCAAAAGCAGATCGATGGCAAAACCGTGCGCAAGGTCATCGTGGTACCTGGCAAGCTGGTGAACATCGTTGCAAACTAACGCTTTCACCACGCTGATGCTGCTGGCCAGCCTGATATTATCAGGCTGCGGCTGGCAGCTACGCGGCACCACCGAACTGTCACCTGCGCTGCAAGTCATGCACCTGAACAGCCAGGCCAGTAACCGCTTTAACCAGTATTTGCGTTTGCAGCTGGAATACAGCGGCGTGCTGCTGACCCAAAGCGCCAGTGACGCGCCGGTGCAGCTGTGGGTCAATGCGCCTGTAATAGAGCGACGCGAGCTGTCTGTGGGCGAGGATGGCCAAGTGTCAGAATACGAACTCAATGGCAGATTGAGCGCTCGTCTGCTGCGCCCAAGCCAAGACACCGAAGTGGTCTACGAGCTGGAAGCCCGGCGCATCTTTGCCAACGACATTAATAATGTCACGGGCACCGCCAATACTGAGCGCGAGCAACACCAGGCACTGCACCAAGACCTAGCAAGCCAGTTGCTGCGCCGACTGCAGTTTACCCAGCTCGATACGCCATGAAGCTACGCCAAGACCAGCTGCACGATCATCTGCAGAAAAACCTGGCCAGCTGCTACGTCGTGTCGGGGGATGACCCCTTGCTGGTGATGGAAGCCTGCGACAGCATTCGCGCCAGCGCCCGCCAGCAAGGCATCGAAGAGCGCGAACTGTTTCATGCCGAAGCAGGCTTTGACTGGTCAGGCTTACGTGAAGAAGCCAACGCCATGTCACTGTTTGCCTCACGCCGCATACTGGAAGTGCGCATTGCCAATGGCAAACCGTCCGACAAAGGCGCCACTTTGCAGGCCTTAGCCGAGCACCCGAACCCAGACAACCTACTACTGGTGGTGCTACCTCGCATTGATGCCAAAGCGCAACGCAGCAGCTGGTTTCAAGCACTGGATAAAGCGGGCGTGTTTTTACCGATTTGGCCCATCGATCGCGGCCAATACAACGGCTGGCTGCAACGCCGCTTGCACGCGGCCGGCCTGCATGCCGAGCCTGCGGCACTGGCCGCCTTGGCACAACAAACCGAAGGCAATCTGCTGGCCGCCGTTCAGGAAATAGAAAAACTGCGGCTACTGGGCAGCACACAAATCACAGAAGAACTGGTCGCCGAGGCCATTGGCGACAGTTCACGCTTTGACGCCTTTGGCCTAGCCGACGCCTGTTTAGAAGGCAATCTGGCCCAAAGCAGTCGAATGTTGTCACATCTGCACAGCGAAGGCGTCGATGCCATCATGATTTTGGGGGCGCTGAACCGCAAAATACGCCAGTTGATCGCGTTGCATGGTCAGTCAGGCCAACAACTGAGCGCCGCCTTTAAACAGCAAAACGTCTGGCCAAGACAGCAAGGGCCCTATAAAAAGGCGCTGCAGCGACTGTCACAGACCCAGCTGCATGACGCTCTGCGTCTGGCCGAAAAGACCGATAACGCCATCAAAGGCAGCGGTGACGTACCTTGGCTGCTACTGACTGAATTGGTCACTTGCCTGTGCGGCACCAGACTGGGGGCGGTTTAACATCAGCCTTGCTGGCTGGTTCACAGACCCGAGCCGCGACACCACCTATACTGAACACTGGTTAGCGAGTATCCGGAACTGACAAAAAGCGTCAGTTAACGACAGAGGTCAGCAAAGGCCGTAGTAATCATTGGAAAATCGCTTAAGATGTCACAGCATGCCGCTAACGCAGTTTGAGTGGGCATCGGAAACAACGAGAGGCTGGCTATGAATCCTGCAGTGCAACAGAATAACGCCGATCTGGTATGGGACCTTGATAAGCTCCACCAGCACCAGCGTGCCATCGACTTTATTCAGCAGTTTGAGAACCGCTTCTGTGTGTTCTCTACCTCTGTGCGCCAGCTGTACACCAACTACAGTATTTTCTTCCCAGAAGAAGCCAACCGTCAGATGGTGATCTTGCCGGACCCGTATGCGTTCCACGACACCTTTAGCCACTTGAACCGCGATGCCGTTCAAGCCACCGGCTTGCACGTGATTCCAGGCAACCTGATCGGTAAAAAAGGGTTGTACTTGGTGATTTCTCACAAGAACAAGAAGGTGCGCTCGGTGCCGATTCCTTTCCAAGAAGGCATCCGTCAAATTCTGCGCCGCTCTAACTCAGATGATCCGTTCTTGCCAGTGCTGATGAAAGGTGATTTGCGCGAGTTCAATGAAAAGCTACCATGCCTGCACTTACACCGCCTGCGCCTCGGCGAGTTGGCTGGTCTGTCATCGTTGGAATGCGAGGGCATTCGCAACATCATTACCGACAAACTGATGCGCCTGTATCAAGAATCTGGCAGCTTCAAAGTTATCTAACCGTGGGATGCTTTGCCCACGGTTACTCCTTCTCTCCAGCTCGCCCTTCGTCTGCACGATACATGGAATCCGCAACATCATTACCGACAAACTGATGCGTCTATACCAAGAATCTGGCAGCTTCAAAGTTGTCTGATCATGGGGCAATTTGCCTACGGTTACTCCTTTTCTCCAGCTCGCCCTTCATCTGCACGATAGATGGAATCCGCAACACCATTACCGACAAACTGATGCGTCTATACCAAGAATCTGGCAGCTTCAAAGTTATCTAACCGTGGGATGATGTGGCCACGGTTACTCCTTTTCTCCAGCTCGCCCTTCATCTGCACGATAGATGGAATCCGCAACACCATTACCGACAAACTGATGCGTCTATACCAAGAATCTGGCAGCTTCAAAGTTATCTGACTATGGGGTAATTTGCCTACGGTTACTCCTTTTCTCCAGCTCGCACTTCATCTGCACGATAAAAGCGTCGCACTAAACGACTCAAGCCTCGCCGCCAGGCCTTGGGCTGCACTCCAAAGGTATGAAACAGTAGGGTGTTGTTGCTCATTGGCGCCCAAATCGACGGCATGATGCCGCCCTCACGGGAGCGCAAATTCAAGTGACTGAAGTCTTCATATTGGCTCGCTTCCGCCAACAGCGCTTCGGCAAAAGCGTAAGAAGATACCGGCTCGATGCCACCAAAGTGGTAGGTGCCCCACAAGCCCTCGACACACAAACTTTGCTTTAACATCGCCAGCACCACGTCGGCAATGTCGTCAGCCGGGGTCGGGTTAAACAAACGCTGCATATCAAACTCGAGCACTTCTTCCGCTCGCATCTGATTCAACCATTCACTGGCGTAGTCACCGCCCTGCAAAGAAAACCCTTGCGCCTGGCGAATAATCAAATGCCTAGGGTTAGCTCTGGCTTGTTGCTCAAGCTGAAGCAGCTGCAGCGCCAGCGGCGAGTCGTCATGCCCTTCATCGTACTCGCTGTAGTTGATGTCCACAGCGGCTTTGAAAACCGTCATTGAGGATACCAGAATGACCGGCATGTCCTCGGCCTGCGCCAACTCCAGCCAATACGGGATGTGCTGCAAGTCGTCTGGTCGCCACATGGATGGCAGCAAGATCATCACCGGCATGCCACTGCTGGCAGGCAAACGCTCTCGCGATTCCAGCGTCACGCCTTTGCATAAAAAATCTTGTTGTTGCAGCAAGCGAACAAGGTGCTGTCCCACTGGGCGATCGGCACCCACCACCAGCGGACTGAATCCTGAGTTAACCAAGCTAAGTTCCGTTGTTTATGACCTGTTCCCGGATTATGCCACCAGTCGAAGGCGCTGACAGCCATTGCGATGGTCGTTGTTGAATGCATCACACAGCGGCATACCTCAGGTGAAAGTATTTACCTGCCCGACACTTTTCGGTACTTTCGTATCAGATAATAACTAAGAGAAGGACCGACCATGCAACGATCTTACCTGGCTATCGCCCTTTCCCTAGCCTCTGCCACCACTCTGGCACAGGGCTACTACGTTGATGAGCAATCGGCTTTACGCCTCGGTAATGCTTTCTCGGGCGGCGCCGCATCAGGTGAAGGCGCCTCAGCAGCGTATTACAACCCGGCGAGCATGCTGCTGGTTGGCAACGAAGTGGCGATTAACTTGGCCGCTATTTCAGTGCAGTCAGAGTTTGACGGCGACGCCACCACAGGGGATGGCAGTGTGCCGATTCAAGGCAGCGATGCTGAAGCTGATAACTTTGATTTACTGCCCACGGCCTATGCAGTTCGGCAAATACGCGAAGGGCTAGCCGCCGGTATTTACCTGAATGCTCCGTACGCCACCGGCACCGATTTTGGCGATGACTCCGTTGCCCGCTATCACGTTACCGAAAGTGAAATCACTGGCATCGATCTGGGTTTGGCCATCGGCTTTGAAGTCACTGAGCGTCTCGATCTAGGTGCCAGCATGGTGATTCAATACCTCAGTGCTAACAACGCCGTCGCCGTCAACACGCCCGCATTTTGCTTATCACAACAAGACGCCGCCACGTGCGCCGCACTGGGCGTCGACCCTGCGTTATTAGGCAGTGACGAGCTGGACGGAAAGTTTGAAATGGAAGGTGACAATACCGCCATTGGCTTTACCGCCGGTGCTCTCTATCACCTGTCCGACAACGCCCGCCTGGGCCTGCATTACCGCAGCCGTATTGCCCATAAACTGACGGGCACGGCGACGGTGTCGTTTCCCGAGCAAGCCAGCACCCTGGTGTCGTTGGCCGGGCTGGAAGCAGGCAAAGCAGATGGCAGCACGCAAATCGTGACGCCAGAAACCCTCAACCTGAGCTATTTTCACAGCGCCGGCGATTGGTCATGGCAAGCCGATGCCTCCTGGACCAAGTGGTCACGCTATCAAGAGCTGGCCATCGACAGCCGCGACAATACCGTCTCCGCTCTCGCCTCGGCACCGCAAGTGTATGACTGGAATGAGTCCTATCGCATTGCGGTCGGTGTCGGCTATCAACTGTCACCCAAGCTGCAGCTGCGCTCAGGCGTTGCGATGGATCAGTCTCCCATTGATGACGACAACGTCACCATCGACTTTGGCTTCGCCGACTATCGTGCGATTTCGGTTGGCCTGAGTTATGCGCTCAGTGAGCAGCTCACACTGGATGCGGGTCTGCAGCACACACTGCAACAAAAACGCGATATTGACCAAAACAACCTAGCCAGCTCTGGTGCGCGTTTAAAAGGTGAAATGACCACGGACGTCAACTCCGCTGCCATCGGCTTGCGCTGGTCCATGTAATGTCACAAGCTGGTGGCCATTTTTAGCGGAGCACCGGCTGATGGTTATTCCCTGCGACGAGCAACTGTGGCAGGCAGCGGTCAGCCAGCCCAACAATGGGCTGGTGACTGCCTTTCGCGCGCAAAGCCCACAAGCGCTGCACGCCGTGCCGTTTGAACACTCAACCCTGATGATTGTACTACGCGGTGAAAAGCAGCTGCATGGCCTCAGCCATAACAGCGTAACGGCGGGCCACATGCTGATGGTACCGGCCGGCACCGAGCTGACCTTTACCAACCACCCACAACCGACGTACGGCTATCGCGCATTGATTTTGGCCTTTGATGCCGAGCAGCTGATGCATCTGCCCACCGCTGCGGTTAGTCATCAACCGCAAATCAGCGCCCACGATCCCTTGTTATTGCAGTTAATCGCGCAATGGCTGCAATTGCCGGCCGAATCCAGCTGGCTTGGTCACAGACGTCGGGAAATCCTTGATCGTTTACTACAACTCGGCTTTGCCGCCCAACTTCAAGCCGGACACAGTTTGCAGTGGCGGCACAAGTTACAACGGCTGGTGCAACAGGATTTATCCCACGATTGGACGCTAGAGGCGGTTTGCCAGGCACTGGCCATCAGCGAATCGAGCCTGCGGCGCAAACTAAAAGCAGAAGGGGCCGGCTTTCGCCCGCTGTTGGAGCAATGGCGCCTGGTGCACGGACTTAACTTGCTGCAAACGACACATTACCCCATTCAACAGCTGGCACTGGAATGTGGCTATCAATCCGCCTCGCGTTTTGCCGAACGTTTTCGCCAGCGTTTTGGCATGACCCCCCAAGCACTGCGCCACAGCCTATCAGATTGACCGTTTGCGGCGATTCGCCGAACGTTTGCGCATCTTGCGACAGACACCGCTTGCGTACACTGCAGCCTCCGTTATCCGCAATGGAGAAAAATATGAAAGCCTTCACCTTGGTGGCCTTGAGCGCTGTGCTGGCAACCAGCCAAGCCGCAGCTGAATTAACGTTGAGCAGCACTGATGTCCGTGCCGGACAGTCGCTGAGCAAAGCACAGGAGTTTAATGGTTTCGGCTGTAATGGCAGTAATGCATCGCCCCAGCTGAGCTGGAGCGGTGTGCCTGCAGGCACTCGCAGCCTGGCCGTTACCCTTTACGATCCAGATGCCCCGACCGGCAGTGGCTGGTGGCACTGGCTGGTGTATAACCTGCCTGCGGATCTGCAGCAGCTGCCGAGTTCAGCCAGCGGCAGTGACGCTATGCCAACCAGCGCAATAGAGAGCCGAACCGATTATGGCAGTCGAGTGTCCTGAGTCAGAAGTTCGTATTTTTCAGAGCGAATGGAAAGCGCTAGTACAAGGCGCTGTTCGCAGGAAATATCAGGATCTTTTCAAGAGCAGCAACGCCGTAATGGGGCTTTCCATTCGTTCCCGTAGGGCGCGCCCTTCAAGCCCTCCGGCTTCGTTCTGCCTCTTGCCAATGGAACCACCATTGCCTGTGGGGCACGCCTCGCCCGAGAACTTGGATGGCCCGCTGAAAGCATGCGAACTTCTGACTCAGGACACTAAGTTTTGGCGGTGCTTGCCCGCCCGCTGGCGATAAGCCGCATCGCTATCAGCTGACGTTGTTTGCCTTGGACGTCGAGGCACTGCCCTTGCCCGCCAATACGCCAGCCGCACAAGTCGGCTATTACCTCAATGCCCACGCTATTGAGACCGCTACCCTTGAAGCGCACTATCAGCGCTGATCGCTGAGTACCAACCTCGCCAGCTCGTTTTGATTGCGCAGTGCATCAGACTTGCTGGCGAATAACTGCACATCGTTCAGGGTAATCAGCAATACATAGTCATCACTTAACCCCACATAACCGGCGCGATGCTGCTGGATAAAGCCATCGTCTTGCACTGACAAGCGCACGCCTTCAGGCAGAGCAACACTGCTCAGCAGGCCATTGCCAAGAGCATCCTGAACCGCGTCAGCGCGACTGTACAAGGCCAACGCATCACTGCTGACTGCCAGTATCTGGCCATTAATCAGGTGCGCCAAGTCAACAGGCTCGCCATTGGCCAGCTGCGTGTGCTCTAAGCGCGCAATCAAATCTGAACTGTTCTCTAACAGCATGCCTATCTCCACTGTGCTGACCTTACTGCGACGGCTCAGTATACCCAGGCGCCGGACAGCAAACAAAGATTACCAAAAACTAATAAATCGATTTAATTTATTGATTTCAACAATGAAGGTCTTCTTAGCATACTGACCCCCGACTTCAACGAAAGGCCGTCTAAGGCGCCCTTTCTAGCACATTGTTTTAGGAGCTATACATGTCTGAATTGATCAACAAAGAAGGTCAAACCGTTCCATCTGTCACCTGGCCGACCCGCGTCGGTGACGAATGGGTCAACGTAAAAAGCGACGATATTTTTAAAGGCCGCACTGTGGTGCTGTTTTCTCTGCCAGGTGCTTTTACACCGACTTGTTCCAGCACGCACTTGCCACGCTACAACGAATTGGCGCCCGTATTTAAGGCTAATGGTGTGGATGAAATTATCTGCGTCAGCGTCAACGATACCTTTGTAATGAACGCTTGGGCGGCAGACCAAGAAGCCGAGAACATTCGCATGATTGCTGATGGCAACGGCGAGTTTACCGATGGCATGGGCATGCTGGTCGACAAAGCTGACCTGTGTTTTGGCAAGCGCAGCTGGCGCTACAGCATGCTGGTGAAAGACGGCGTGGTAGAAAAGATGTTTATCGAGCCACAAAAGCCAGGCGACCCCTTTGAAGTGTCTGACGCCGACACCATGCTGAACTACATCAATGCCGAGGCCGAGCTGCCACAATCGGCGGCGGTATTTACCAAGCCAGGCTGCCCGTTCTGCGCGCGCGCTAAAGACGAATTGAAGCAAGCGGGCATCCAGTTTGAAGAAATTGTGTTGGGTCGTGATGCCAGTACTACCTCGCTGCGTGCCATCACGGGTCGTGAAACGGTTCCGCAAGTGTATATTGGCAGTGAGTTGATTGGTGGCAGTGAAGAGTTGAGCGCTTACCTCAACGCTTAAAGCCTTGCGACAAATTGATCAATTTAGCCCAACCGGTATACCGGTTGGGCTTTTTGCCGTGTGGCCCAAGCCCATTCAACCCTGTCAAAATCGCTTTTCACGCAGCGGTTAAAACAAGAGAGTCACTATGCGCTACTTACATACCATGGTCCGGGTTACTGATCTGGATGCTTCCCTCAACTTTTATTGCAATCTGCTAGGCCTTAAAGAAGTCCGCCGCAAAGACGTACCGGCCGGCCAATTTACCCTGGTATTTTTGGCCACTGAGGCGGGTGCACCAGAAATTGAGCTGACCCATAACTGGGATTCCAGCGAGAAATACGGTGGTGGCCGCAACTTTGGTCACCTGGCTTATGAAGTCGACGATATTTATGCCCTGTGCCAAACCTTAATGGACGCTGGGGTAACCATTAATCGCCCGCCGCGTGACGGTCGTATGGCCTTTGTGCGCAGCCCAGATAACATATCGATTGAGCTGCTGCAAAAAGGCGAGGCCTTGCCGGCACAAGAACCCTGGGTATCGATGGCCAATAGTGGTGAGTGGTAATTCTTGATAGCTATCGATTCTATAGATCTAATTAACTTCTACTAACAAAGTGCCGCCAGCATACTAGGCCGCATCTATTCGAGGAGAAGGTATATGTCCGCACTCAGCAAAGATGTCGCCATTATCGGTACCGGTACCGCCGGTCTGGCGGCTTATCGTGCCGCCAAGGAGCACACAGATTCGGTGGTGTTAATTGAAGCCGGTGTTTACGGCACCACTTGCGCCCGGGTGGGCTGCATGCCGAGCAAGTTATTGATTGCTGCCGCCGATGCCGCTCATGAGATTCGCCACAGTCACGCTTTTGGGGTGATCGCTGAGCCACCCAAAATCGACAGCAAAGCCGTGATGCAGCGGGTTAAATCTGAGCGCGATCGCTTCGTAGGCTTTGTGCTGGAGTCCGTCGATAGCATTGATGAGCAAGACCGTGTGCGTGGCTACGCTCGCTTTATCGACAACACCACCTTGCTGGTGGAACGGCAAGACGACGAAGACCTGCGCATCGATGCTAAGCGCATTGTGATTGCCACCGGCTCAAGGCCAAGCTACCCGGGCTTTTTCCAAGCTGCTGAAGATCGCTTGGTCGTCAATGACGATATTTTCGAATGGGACGCACTGCCTAGCTCAGTGGCGGTATTTGGCCCAGGCGTCATCGGCCTAGAGCTGGGCCAGGCACTGAGCCGCTTGGGCGTTGAGGTCTCCATGTTTGGTGTCGGCGGTGCGTTAGGACCATTCACTGACCCCGAAGTACGCGCGAGCGCACACGAAGCCTTTGCTGGCCAGTTCCGCTATTTCAATACCGACGCCCAGGTCGATAGCATCGAACGCACGTCAGAGGGCGTAAAAATTCGCTACGACGGGGGAGAAGAAGTGGTCGTCGACTATTTGGTTGCCGCTACCGGCCGGCGGCCTAACATCGATAACCTGGGGTTAGAAAACCTAGAGCTACCCCTCGATGAGCGCGACGTCCCCATCGCCAACCCTTACACCATGCAAGTGGGTCAGACGCCGATCTTTATTGCTGGCGATGCGTCGAACCAAATCCCGCTGCTGCACGAAGCGGCAGACCAAGGCAAGATCGCCGGCGATAACGCCGGCCGCTCGCTCAAAAACTTGGCAGACGTGCGCTCAGGTCTTCGTCGTTCGGCCATTGGCGTCGTATTCAGTGACCCGCAACTGGCCACCGTGGGCATGCGCTATGACGACGTAGTAAAGCGCTACGACCGTGACTGCTTCGCCATCGGTGAAGTGTCGTTCAAAAACCAAGGACGCTCACGGGTAATGCTGAAAAACCAAGGCTTGCTGCGGGTGTATGCCGAGCAAGGCACGGGCATGTTTTTGGGTGCAGAAATGGCCGGCCCACGCGCCGAGCACATTGCCCACTTGTTGGCTTGGGCCCATCAGCAGCGCATGACCATTCCGCAAATGCTCGATATGCCGTTTTATCACCCGGTAATCGAAGAAGGTCTGCGCACTGCCTTACGCGACGTTAACGCCAACCTGCATTTGGGCAAAGCCTTGATGGACCGCTGTGCCGAGTGCGGCGTCGGCTCTTAACTAAACGGCTGCGTTGATAGCGCAGCCAGCTATCCGCTTTACTAGACTGATGGCCACTTGGGTTCAATGGGAGCACCGATGGTGGCCAATCAATCTTCGATATTTTTATGCAGCTGGTTATCTCTGGTCTTGCTCGTTGGTTGTGGCTCAGGCAGCAGTGGTTCATCGACTGACGACGATAACAGCACTCCGGAAACGCCCACTGAACCTGAACCTGAACCTGAACCTGAACCTGAACCCGAACCCGAACCCGAACCCGATACGCCACAAGACATCACCAATGCCGTGTTTAACCAGCGCTCCGGTGACTGCGGTGTTTATGCTGGCCAGTTCACATCCCAAGTGACCGACATCAATCGCAACCTTGCCTTTAATGGCCAGGTGACGTTAAGCGCCACAGAAAGCGAGTGCCAGTTCTTGGTGAATGAAATTCCTAACCATGATTTTCATGACGGCGATGCCCAGTTTGCCACCCCAGTCAGTGAGCAAAGTGGTAACTATCAAATTACCCGCCAGCCGAAAATGACAGCCACGAGTACGGCATTAACTCTCGGGGTTACTAATGCCATCGTTCTCAACGGTGCCACCGTCGATCTGCTGGCTGCGGCTTGTTATGGCGTTGGCAATGAACCATTAGGGCAGGAAAAAATTGGCTGTGGCCCAGATCAAATCGATAACCCTTGGCGCTACGACCCTATGTCGGCACTTAACGGTTTTGGTACCGACAGCCACAACGCCCATTCACAGCCCGATGGCACCTACCACTACCATGGCGATCCACGCGCTCTCTATGCCCTCGACTGCAACAGCACCAGCAGCGCTTCTGGTGTTATTGGTTTTGCTGCCGATGGTTTTCCGCTGTTTGGCCCCTGCATTAATGACAGCGGCAGTGTGCGAGCAGTGCGTTCCAGCTATGTATTGAAATCCGGTGCTCGCCAAGCGGTGTCAGGTTATCAAACACCCGTTGCCGGCGTCGGTAGTGTGGCTAGCGACAGTTATGACGGCCAATTTCGCGGCGATTATCAGTATCAGGCAGGAGCGGGAGATTTAGATGAGTGCAATGGTATGACAGTGGATGGCCAATATGGCTATTACGTCACCCATGACTTTCCTTGGATTATGAATTGCTATCGCGGCACGGTGCACGACAGCTTTGTCTCCAGCCCTGGAGCAGGCGCTGGGCCACGCGCTCGAGCGGCCCACTCCCATGACGGCCACCGGCACTATTGATCGGCGGACTGAGCCTTCGCCTGTTGTTCAGAGACGGCCAAACCATCGTGGCAACGAATGCCGCGATTTTTGCCGTCGACCAAGACGCCCGCCGTGGCCGAGCCATTGGTCGGCCGCAGCAGCAAATAACCGTCGACGCAAAAGCCTTCTTTGCCGGAGTCTTTCGGTGATACCCGCGTTTCGTAACCGGGCGCCAGGGTCAGCAGTTTAAACTGGTCGACGACCGCAGCATCTTGTTGGTCCGAATGCTGCAAATAGCCGTAGTATTCCAGGGCGACCACCGCCACCACGACACCGATAAAGAAACCAATACCGGTCCACTTACCACGGTCGGTTTCTGGCGTTTGTGGCTGTGACTGCTCATTACTCATGATGGGTCCTCTATTGAAGGATGATCTTTGCCCCAGGCGGGCATCAGTTGATGGTCAATATTGAGCTGATTCAAAATGCGGGCGACGACAAAATCAATCAGGTCTTCAATGCTTTGCGGTTGGTGATAAAACCCTGGGCTGGCCGGCAATATCACGGCGCCCATGCGGGTCAGATTCAGCATGTTTTGCAGATGAATCTCAGAATACGGCGCTTCTCGTGGCACCAAAATAAGCTGACGCCGTTCTTTTAAAGCCACATCGGCCGCGCGCTCAATCAAGTTGTTACTGGCGCCGGTGGCAATGGCCGACAAGGTGCCTGTACTGCATGGGCACACCACCACCGGCCCCGGCTGGCCGGAGCCGGAGGCCCAAGGGGCCATCCAATCTTCGCGGGCAAAAACCCTGAGCTGTTCGCTATTGGCGTTGACGTATTCACGCAACACCTGCGCCTGCCCTTGCGGCTTGCCAGGCAAACTCACGGGCGTTTCCGTGGCGAACACCAGTTGCGCCGCTTTTGACACAATGACATCCACGCCCACACCTGCTGCGACTAACGCCTGGACCAGGCGCAAAGCATACAAAGAACCCGAAGCTCCGGTCATGGCAACACAGACTCTCATGCAGATGTCTCCTGTTGTTGTAACTGCTCCACCAGCCGCTGCGGCAATTGCTCAAAACTGCCATTGGACATGCACACCACCTGATCACCTGGCTGCAATTGAGCCAACAGCGCCTGCAGCAGTGCGTCCATGCTGTGGCAACAGATGTGACCGTGCTGCTCAGCCAACTCAGCCAACGACCAGCTCAATCCCTCTGGCTGCAGCCAATACACATGATCGGCCGCGGCAACGGCGTTGGCCAGTGCGGCCTGGTGATTACCCATTTTCATGGTATTTGAGCGCGGCTCCAGTACTGCAATTAAGCGCTGTCCAGGCTGCAGTGCCGCCGCCATGCCCTCCAAAGTGCTGGCAATGGCCGTTGGGTGATGGGCAAAATCGTCAAATATCTGCACACCGGCCGCATCCCCCAAGCATTGCAGCCGCCGCTTAACCGATTGAAAAGTCTCTAGCGCCTTCGCCGCCAGCTCCGGTGCCACGCCGACATGGCGTGCCGCCAGCACCGCCGCCATGGCATTGGTGACGTTGTGTAAGCCTTTTAACGACCAGCGAATGCGGGCAACCGCTTGACCCTGATGGCAGATATCAAAATCACTGCCATCGGCGGCGTGCAACTGCCAATGCCAATCACTGGCCGGGCCAAAGGCTTGCGAGGATGACCACAGACCTTGGCTTAATACGCGTTGCAATGCCGCTTCGTCGGCACGATAAATCACTTGGCCAGAGGCCGGAACGGTACGCACCACATGATGGAACTGACGTTCAATCGCGGCTAAATCTGCAAAGATATCGGCGTGATCAAATTCCAGATTATTCAAAACCAAGGTGCGTGGCTGGTAGTGAACAAACTTGGAGCGTTTGTCGAAAAACGCGGTGTCGTATTCATCCGCTTCGATGACAAAAAATGGCGTATCACCTAAACGCGCCGAGCAGCCAAAATTTTCTGGCACACCGCCAATCAAAAACCCAGGTGCCATGCCAGCAACGTCCAGAATCCAAGCCAGCATGGAGCTGGTGGTGGTTTTGCCGTGGGTGCCCGCCACCGCCAGCACCCAGCGCCCAGGCAGCACATGCTGATTCAGCCACTGCGGCCCTGAGGTGTAGGGAATGCTCCGCTCCAGCACATGCTCCACCGCGGGGTTACCACGCGACAGCGCATTGCCAATGATGACCTGATCAACGTCCGCCGGAATATGCTCGGGTGACCAACCTTCAAACAGCT
This sequence comes from Bacterioplanes sp., assembly GCA_965233665.1. Taxonomy (GTDB): domain Bacteria; phylum Pseudomonadota; class Gammaproteobacteria; order Pseudomonadales; family Oceanobacteraceae; genus Bacterioplanes. The sequence continues at coordinate 33,312 of CBDDTG010000045.1, forward strand.
CAATGCCAGCGGCCTGTAACTGGTCGCTCATTGGCGGATAAACGCCGGCGTCGCTGCCGCTCACGTCGTGACCCGCGGCTTTTGCCAACTGCGCCAGCGACCCCATAAAGGTGCCGCAAATGCCAAGAATGTGAACCCGCATGGGCTGTGTTACCACCTGTATCTGTCATTTATGACGCATAGTGTACTGGCTGGCGTTTCGGTGCCCAAGTTCCCATTGTCATGGCACTGAAATTTGCCAGCGCTTCAGGTAGACTGCGCGCACTTTTCGATCAACTGCGGGAAAATCCATGCAACGCTTACGCACCTTTCTTCAACAACACAGTGACAACCCGGCTCTGACCGATGTAATCGATGGCCTGATGGTGGCATGCAAAGACATCGCACATCGTATTCAGCTCGGTGCCGCTGCGGGTGTGTTGGGCAGTGCGGAACGCGAAAATGTGCAAGGCGAGTGTCAGAAAAAGCTGGACGTCATTTCCAATGACATCCTGAAGCAGACTTTGGCACAGCAGCCTGCGGTCAAAGGCATGGCCAGCGAAGAAGAAGAGCTGCCGGTAGCCGCCAACCCAGACGGCAGCCTGCTGGTGCTGTTCGATCCGCTGGACGGCTCTTCTAACATTGACGTTAACGTTACCGTTGGCACTATTTTTTCCATATTGCCTGCCCGCGATGGCGATGATGCCGGCGCCGAAAGTGCCTATTTGCAGCCAGGCAGCGCTCAATTAGCGGCCGGCTATGTGCTGTATGGCCCATCCACCATTTTGGTGTTGACGCTGGGTAACGGCGTGTATTCCTTTACTCTGGACCCACGCATTGGCGAGTTCGTACTGCAGCGCGAGCAAATTGCCATTCCGACCGAGACCAAAGAGTTTGCCATCAATATGTCCAACCAGCGTTTCTGGCTGGAGCCGATGCAAAACTATGTAGCTGACCTGCTACAAGGTGAAGAAGGCCCATTAGGCAAGCGCTACAACATGCGCTGGATTGCCTCCATGGTGGCGGAGATTCATCGCATCATGACCCGTGGCGGCCTGTTTATGTACCCGTATGATCGCCGCGAGCCGAACAAGCCAGGCAAGCTGCGCTTGATGTACGAAGGCAACCCGATGAGCTTCTTGGTTCTGCAAGCTGGCGGCAAAGCTTCAACCGCCTTTACTGAAATCATGAACATTCAGCCGCAAGGCATTCACGAGCGAGTGTCTGTGGTTATGGGCTCAGCGCAAGAAGTGGACAACGTCGAACGCTATCACGGTTGAGGCAACCAACGCTGAAGGGTCGCGGTTAAGGTAGCGACCCGCAGCGGTTTGGGCAGATAGTCAGACATCCCGGCTTGTAGGCAGCGCTCATGAATATTGTCCGTTGTACTGGCCGTGCAGGCGATGATCGGCATGCCATGGCCAGCTTGGCGTAATGCTCGACTGGTTTCAAAGCCATCCAAGCCTGGCATATGGCAGTCCAGCAAGATTAAGTCAAAACTCTGCTGCTGACACATCTCTAGGCATTCATTGCCATTGGACGCCGACGCAATCACAGCAGCGGGCAACAGTCGGCTAAGCATTTTACGCGTCACTTTAAGATTAACTAAGTTATCTTCCACCACCAGCAATCGCAGTGGCTGAGAGCTGGTTGACGCCGGCTGGGACGCCTCTGATTCAACAATGTCGACGGGCAAAATCACCGTCACCCGAGTGCCATGGCCGACATTATCTTCAATGTGCAGCTCACCTTCGAGAATTTGACTGATGTGATGGCAAATGGTCAGGCCTAACCCCGCGCCTTCATAGCGGCGGTTGAAGGATGAGCTGACCTGAGCAAAGGCTTCTAACACACGTGCTTTTTGCTCATCAGCAATGCCAATCCCAGTATCCGTGACGGCAATGCGTAACTGGGCGGGCATGACGCTCTGATCCAAGGCCAGGTGCAAAACCACCATGCCCTGCTCGGTGAACTTCAGTGCATTATCAACCAGATGACGTACCGTTTGTCGCAGTAAAGAAGGATCCACACGCAACCAGCTACGTTGCACCGCTGGCTCATAATCCACCACCAGTGACAAACCATTTTCCAGCGCCCGCTGACGAAAAGATACCAGCAAGTTCTCTAGCAGCACAGGAATGCGCTGTGCCTCCGGATGCACACTGAGGCGGTTTTTCTCCATATCCACCACCACCAGCACGTCTTCTAACAGCTGTGTTAGATGCGTCAGCGATTGCTCGGCCAAACCTTTGAACTCGGTAAACTCCTGCTCACTGTTCTCCAGACTCAGCAGCTGCAACATGCCCACGGCGCCATTTAGCGGTGTGCGCAGCTCATGACTCATCATGGCCAAGAACTCGCTTTTGGCACGGCTGGCGGCTTGGGTTTTTTGTTGTTCCGACATCAGTTGGCGAGTAAAGGCGCGTTGATCCTTACCCGCCTGCTCCAGCGACTCGGCCAAGCGATTGGCAGATTCTTGCAATTGGCCGATTTCGGCACCGTGATCAACGGCAATGCGACCACTGATATTGCCCAACGCTAAGCGACCAATGAAGCGTGAGACATTCTCCAACGGTGGAATAATGCCCATCGCTGCCAGACGACCAAAGACCGCGGCAAGCACCACCACCAACACCCCTGACACCAATGTTTGATACAGGCTTTGCAACTGCTGCTGGCGAATAAAATGATCCGACACACCTAAAATAATGACGGCGAGTGTCTCTTCAGTGGCAGGCTCTGCGGCCAGATCCGACAGCTCGGAATCCGACAGCGGCTCCACCAAGCGCGTCACAGGGTAAGCCTGATAACGCACGGCTTGTGACTCCAAACTGGCGTAGTCGTCACTGAATGTTTCCAACAGGGTTGCGCCAGTCGGTGCTTGCAACTGCAAAGAGACAAAGACGGGTTGCTGCAGAATTTGGCTAATCAATGGCTGCAATAAATCGTAGTTGCCCGATATAAGAGGGGTATTCAGGCAGCCGCCGTCAGGTTGGCCATCAGGATTTCGGCCTGGCGAGCGCTGTCTTCATGAATATCATTCCAGCGTTGCCATAGATTAAGAGCCGTCAGTATTACCACTGTGATCAGTGCCGGTATCGCGCCCACCAGCGTAATGCGACGGCGAATCGACCACTGACGAATACTCATGGTGACGGATCGGCTAACTCTGCTGCCAGTGCTTGCGCATCGGGTAGCACCATATTGAGGGAGCGCGCCACCTGCTCGTTGTAGCGCACGTGAAAGTATGGGTTGTAACCTGCTGCAGGCCAGTTGCCGGCGATGGCAAGGTCCAACATTTCTGCAGTGCGCTGCGCCATCTGTGCCATATCACTGTGAGTGGTGGCCAGTGCACCAGCCTTAATGTAAGCATTGGATGGGCCGAATAAAGGGACGTTCTGGCGGTAGGCGGTAATCAGGATGTTCTTTATGTTGGCCGCGCTGTACAGTTCTGGATCATACACCCCTACCAACGCATGACTGTCTTTTAACAGTGCCACCAACGCATGGTTCAGGCTATCGTAATCGCTGGCCGCCACCACTCTAAGCGGCCCTGGCAGCGAGTCAACAGTGCCATCCGCACGCAGCGGTTGCGCTGAAAACTCAGACCACTGTTCCCTCGCTTCCAACAACACGCCAAGTTGTTGCTCTGGCCCCAATAGCACACGCGCCAACGCTAAACTGGCGCGCTAGCGGCGGCTCAATAAACAGAGCAGAGCGCAATTGCGATTGATACTGAAGGTACTGTTGGCGAGTAATGTAAACAGCCAGCACAGGGCTGGCTCACTTTGCCGGCCAACGCCGCCACCGAAGGTGCACCAACCGCGACCACCAGTTTGGCACCCGCCAGGGCATCGACTTGAGTCGTTTGTGCGATATCGTGTTTGCTCAACTGCTGCAATTGCTGAGTAAAACTCTCAACGGAGCGCATCGGTCGATGGCTAAACACCATCACCTCAGCTGCCCAAGCAGGCATTGTCAGAGCAAGTAGTGTCAGCGCCATCAGCGCTGACCACCACGATTTATGCATTGCATCCATGCGGGTGCGGTCTCGTTAGAACTCCAGCCCAAGGCGGAGGAAATAAATATCATTGACCTCGTAGCGCTGACGCAAGTAAACCAGCGACGAGTCGTCAATCAGGTGGTGCCAGAAAACGCCCAAATAGGGTCGATAGCGCCCTAGCTGCCAGTGCCGGTTTATATTCACTTCGTAGCGCCGGTACCGCTGATCCAGACCTGCAGCATCGCCATACGCATCAGCCCAGAAATGGGACACGGCAAAGCGCCAGTCATCGGCATTATGAATCCAACTAGCAACAACGCTGTCGCGAGCGCTGGCGCGCAATTCTACCCGCTGCAAGTCTCGAATGTCTTTGCTTGTCAGACCACTGGTATCTCCAAGCGTGACATCCGCATCCACATACGCGCTGACCAGCCACAGCTGATTACGTGGTGAAATTTGCCAGTTGATTTGCAAATCCGCCCCCTGCACTTTCATTTCCGTATCTGAGCGCACATTGGTGGTTTGCAAGTTGATGGGATCTGAGATCAGCTGAGTTTGGAAAGTGCGGTACAGCTTAAGGTCAACTTCAACACCGTACTGGGCGAAGTTGCCGTAATAACCCAACTCCCAACTGGTGATTTTTTCATGATCAAGCTGACGTGAACCCGGGGTCTGATTCAGAAAATAAGTGCCTTTATCCAACCCCAAGTAATTGTCCGTCAGATCCCGGGCCGTCAACGAGTACTCCGGCTCCTGCTCCAATAAATCGGGCGAGCGCACCGCCTGAGAAGCAACAAAACGCAAACTGTGCTGTGGTTGCACCTGCCAGTTCAGTGCCAGCCGCGGCGATAGAAACATTGTCGTTAGTATCTTCACTTTCATAAGTGGCACCCACATTCAGCAACCAACGCTTGGCAAAGCGCCATTCACCACTGGCAAACAAGCGGTAAGTATCGTTTTTAACGTAACCGTTGTAGTAGGTTTCTGAGTTTGCTTGATCGCGCCTTAAAATTGGCGCCAATCACGGTGCGCAGCGTGTCAGACCAGACGTAGGTGTCCTGCCATTCCACATCGTAGCGCTGCTCATTGATGTCCCAGTTGACCAGACCGCAGCTCTCTTCCTCTAAGTTCGCCAAAGTCGACAGATCACTGGGGTCTATCGCTCGACCCAAGACTGCCAGCACTTGCTCCACCTGCGGTTGAGTCACAGCCACGCCGGTTAACTGCTCTATTTGCTCAGGCGTTGCCGCTCCAGAGAGCAATAACCCAAGCAGTTGTTGGTCTCCTGCAAATACCGTTTCCACCCAAACTGGGTTCTGTTGATACAGGGTAAATAACCCTGGGTCGAAGCCAATGGAAGGCACACACGCGCGGCTATCTACTTGTCGATCATTGCGTTGCCAGTAGGGCGCGCAGCGACGAGCTGTGCTCAGCGGAATGATCGAACTGCAGGTGGCCCAACACGTATTGCTGATTCACGTGTTGATCCGGTGGATCTTGCCAAGGGTCATCCCCTTCATTGACGTGCATCTGCGACGTGCCGCGCTTTAATGACGCTTGTAAATTCAACTGCGTCATCGGGGTCAACTGGCGATGGTAATAGCCGGTCACAAAGCCGTGACGACGGCCATCGCGGAAATTATCGCCGCGCAAACGCTCATCATTTTCCCCCGTTCTGGCACCATCAAAGCCATCGCTGCCATCAAAGGTCGCGCTAATCCGATAACTGCTGAGCTCTCCCACACCAGCATGACTGGCAAAGGCACCACGTGTATTTTGGTTACCCGCTTGATAACGCAACCGGGTGCCGACACTGTCGGCTGGGTGGCGGGTAATAATATTGATCACGCCGACGAAGGCATTGGTTGCCGTAGGTGGCGGAGTTGGGCCCACGAATGACCTCAATGCGTTGAATGTCCTCCAACGCCACCGCCAAATCATCCCAGACAACCGCTGCAATCCCTGGGCGAATCGCTGAGCGGCCATCGACCAGCACCTGCATGCGACGTGTTAGGTTTGGGTTACCAGCGTGATAAGTGACAGAAGCATTGTTATCGCCATCGCTGTGGCCGATGAACATGCCAGGGACGAACCGCATCAGCTCGGGTATTGTGCGGACACCCCAAGCCGCAATTTGCTCGGCTTCGATGACGGTGACACTGGCTGGCGCATCGGCACGGGCTTGTCGCAGGCGAGATGCGCTTAATACCACGGGCAGCTCGGTAGCCAACGCAAAGGGCGTTTCTAGCCCCATTGTTTCTGCTGCCAGTTCGTCATCCAGTGAAGTTGCAAGGGCTTCTACAGCCACAGTAGCGAGGCAACAAATAGGGCCAAGTTTTCATGATGGACGTTCATTCATAGCTGTTTGTTCACGAAGTCTAGGAACAAATCCATCAATGGTAAACCTGTGTCAGCAGATACAAACCATGGTGCGCCTGACAGTGGGCCAGGCTTGCGGCTATAATCCGCCCACCTTATATTCTGCAACTCGATGGATCACCAAGATGAGCTACAACTCTATTCCTGCAGGCAAAGATTTGCCTAACGACGTTTATGTTGTGATTGAGATTCCCGCCAATCACTCACCGATCAAGTACGAAATCGACAAAGACATGGATTGCCTGTTGGTCGACCGCTTTATGGCAACGCCGATGTTCTACCCAGCCAACTACGGCTACATCCCCAACACTTTGGCTGATGACGGCGACCCTCTGGATGTGCTGGTGGTCACTCCGTACCCAGTGCAACCTGGTTCGGTGATTCGTGCGCGCGCCGTGGGCGTATTGAACATGGAAGATGAAGCCGGTGAAGACGCCAAGCTGGTGGCCGTGCCACATGAGAAACTGACCCAGTTGTACAATGACGTACAGGACGTGGATGATTTGCCACAACTGCTGCGTGACCAGATCGGCCATTTCTTCGAAAACTACAAAGACTTAGAAAAAGGCAAATGGGTCAAAGTCAAAGGCTGGGATAACGCCGAGGCTGCGCGCAAGATGATTACCGACTCTGCCGCGGCCTACAAAGGCTAAGTGCGGATCCAATAAAAAAGGAGCCATTGGCTCCTTTTTTATTGCCGGCGAGTGACGCAATCACTCACTGTGCAAGGCGGGCTTTCAGCTCAGCCAGCTCTTGCTCGGCCTTTTTGGCTCGCTCTTCGGCTTCGATTTGCGCGGTGACGTCTTTTTGCACACCGATGTAATAGGTCAGTTGATCATCGTCGTTGTACACAGGTGAGATGCTCAGCTCGTTCCAAAACAGGCTGCCATCTTTGCGATAATTGCGCAGCACCACACGACTGGAGCGCCCTAGTTCTATTGCTTCTCGAATGGCCTCCAAACCGTCCTGTGCACGATCTCCCGCCTGCATAAAACGACAATCCTGGTAGAGGATTTCGTCGGCGCTGTAACCCGTCAGGCGTTCAAAAGCGCGATTCACATAGATCAGAATATTGTCATCACCCTCCTGCTCGGCGATCACAATTCCGTCGTTGGAGGCATCCACTGCTTTTTTTAGCAGTTCCAAACTGATAGGGCCGCCATTGTTCAGGTCGGTGACCATGTGTTGTCTCCAGTGTCGATGTCCGCGTAACCATACTATAGGCTGCAACAGAAAAGGAAGGTTCAGCCCTCGGCCAAAACACAGCGTGCTTTGCAGACACCCTTTTTACATTGTGTATAAGTGCTTATAGAATGCTGTACCACTCAGTTGTGCAGCAAGAGCCCGCCATGACCCGTCATCTGGATGAACCACAGGCCGCCTATTATCCGATTCGTGTTGTCTCTAACGAAACCGGAGTTAATGCCATCACCTTGCGTGCCTGGGAACGTCGCTATGGCTTAATCACGCCCAAGCGCACGGCGAAGGGCCATCGCCTGTACACCGAAGAAGACATTCGACTGATCAAACAAGTGGTTTCTCTGCTTAACCGCGGCATCCCCATTTCGCAAGCCAGAGCCATGTTGGATCATGATCAAAACGCCCCCGATGTTGCGATCACCAGCCAGGCACAGCCATCGCAATGGCACCAATACCGCGAGCAATTGGCCACCGCCGTGCAAGCATTTGACGACCAAGCGCTCGGCAAGACGTTTGATGAGGTCAGTCAGTTTTTTCCGATTGATATCGCCCTGCGTTTTTTGCTCATACCTATTTACAACCAACTGCGCGATACCGTCACTCAGCCGCTAGGGCAAGCACGACTGCGGTTTTATAGCGGTTTTCTGCACGCTCGCTTAGCCTGGCGCTTATCCGAGCAGCAACAGCGCACGCCCAGCGCCAGCCTGCTGGTCGCCTGCACCAGCAACGATGACAGCATTGAACTGCTATTAACGGCCATTTTGCTCAAGCAAATGGGGCTGCGCTGTGTGTGGATGAACGGCTTGCTAAGTGCAGAACAAGTGGTCGAGTGTTTAACCACCATGGATTGGCAGGCGGCCTTATTGCAGTTACCTGCCAGTGCCGATGATGCCCAACTGGCCATTGCCCGCGACATTGCTGTCGAATCAGGCCGGCCAGTGTTTGTGAGCGGCGTAGCCGCCGACAGTCATGATCGCTTGCGCCAGATGGGCGTCATCGCCCTGCAAGACGATGTACAGCAATCGGCGTTGAATATTCGCGACATGCTAGCAGGCCCTAGCGCATGAGTGCTGAGCAACAATTACTGTTACGCCACAACAATTGGCAACGTCAGGATGCACTGGTCGTCTGTGGCCACCAAAGCGTCGAGCCAGAGTTTGCGGCGATCTTACGCGAGCATAAGATTCCCTTGCTGAGCTGGGATTTGCCCACCCAGCAGCGCTTTCAACAGCAGCACGTCGATGCCCGTCACGCCATACCTGACCCTGGCCAATTACAGGCCCATACCCTGGTATTGATGTGGCCGAAATCGAAGGCTCTGGCCACGGCCTTACTGCACTGTTTGGCCGCCATGGCGGTGCCTGCACAACAGGTGTTTGCCGTGGCAGCCAACGACGCGGGTGGTAAAAGCATTGGCAGTTGTGCCAGCAAAGCGGGCCACAGTGCCGAAAAAATAGACAGCGCCAGACGTTGCAGCCTCTGGCAGTTAACCTTACAGCCAAACGCTGACTTTAACTGGCTGCGCCATGCCAGCTCCTTTAGCGCTGAGCAACAGAGTTTTATGGCACTGCCAGGCGTGTTCAGCTTTGATCGCCTTGACCGCGGCACGGCGGTATTACTGGAACACTTGCCCGCACCGGAGCATGGCCGCGTGCTCGATCTGGGCTGCGGTGCCGGTGTGATCGGCCTTACTTTCAAGCGACGCAGCCCAGGCTTAGAGCTAACCCTTAGCGATGTTGACGCACTGGCGTTGCGCAGTGCTGAGCTGAACAGCCTGCGCCAACAGTTGCCGGTGCGCTTACAGGCCAGTGATGGGCTAAACGCCATTCAAGGCCGCTACGATTACATCGTCTGCAACCCCCCTTTTCATCAAGGCAAAGAAACAGATTATCAGTTCGCCCAAAGGCTGTTTGCCGATGCGCCTCAGCACCTGACTCAGGATGGCCAGCTGTGGTTGATTGCCAACCGACATTTACCTTATGAAGAATGGGCGCAGCAGCACTTCGCCAGGGTAGAAGTGATGGTCCAGAGCGACGGCTTTAAACTGCTGCTGGCCAGCCAGCAATAATCATCGATGCGTTGGCTCGCCTTACTGCTTATCTGTGCTAGCCCTTGCGCCATGGCACAGGTGTACAGCGCACGCGACTTTGCACCTCACCTCCCCGAGACTCTGCTCGACATGCTACAGCTGCTGCCCGGCGTTAGCTTAAGCGGCGCCAGCGAGCAACGACGCATTCAAGTCTCGGGCACACCGTCTGGTCAGACTCGATTGTTAATCGATGGCGTCGCCATGACCGACGAGGACGGCTCAGGGCAGAGTCTGGCGGCTCAAATTCCCGCCGCAGCCGTGGCCAGCATTGAACTCAACGCCGATCATCCGGATGCCCTATCGCTAGGCAGCGCCATCATTCGAGTTCGACTACATGACGCCAACAGCACACCACCGGGCGGAGAACTGCGTCAGCGCATCACAGGGCCAGATGATGGCGCGGTTGCGCTGCGCTGGAACTCGCGCCGCCAGCAGCTACAACTGATGCACAGTGGCTCTCGCTTCGATGATCAACAAACCTTGTTCAGCAGCCATCAACGCTGGCACTGGCAGCAAACAGACTTCAACGCGCGCTGGCTGCTGCTGGATGCTGAGCAGCCGATGCCAACCGGCAGCTCTTATCCTCAGCAGAGTCATCGTCTACAGATTCATTTACAGCGCCCTTTCGCCGACCTTCAGCTCAATAGCCGGCTGACCTACAGCCATTATCATCGCGACAGCGTTGGCGAGCACAACAACCAACAGTGGCTGTGGCAAACTGGCCTACAGCGCACAACGGGCGAGCATCGCTGGCGCTGGCAATTGCAATGGCAGCATGAGGAGCGCCAGCTGCAACACGCCTCATACGACTACCGATTGCGCAGCCACAGTGCGGGTATGACACTGGCCGACCACTGGCAGCTCAGCCGGGATTGGCAAATAGACCTGGGTTATCGCTTACAGACCTACCAGCACGATCTTCAACGCCAGTCTGCACAAGATGAGGAGCTGCAGGTATCCGATACCCACTGGCTGCCTTACCTGCATTTGCGCCATACCTATGATGAACACAACCAGCTGCATTGGCAGCTCGGTCAATACAGTCAGCACCCCAGTGCTCGTCAGCGTCTTGCCAGTGATGACACGTTGCTAGGCAACGCCAACTTAGGTGCCGAAGTGTTGAATAGAATGCAGTTGAGCTGGCATCACCAAGGCGACACGCGCCAACAATGGCAACTGCGTTGGCTGCGTCAGACGTGGCATAACAGCTTGGTGGCAGAGCGCACAGAAGCGGGTCGTCTGCAGCCACAAAACAGTGACGAAGTGCAGCAACTGCAAGGCTATGAATGGCAATGGCAAGATCAATACTACCTGCACCAGCAATCTTGGCGCCTTAGCACCAGCGTTGGCTTCTACCGCTGGCGTGGCCGCTTAAGTTTGGATAATCCGACCACCCGTACGACCACCTTTAGCCAAGCACGAGCGGCTTTGGTCAATATCGTTACCGCGCAACTGAGATGGGCGGCCGATTGGCAATGGCAAAGCCGCAGCCGGGATCACAGCGTTCTAACCCAGGTAGCCGATGCTCCCGCGGGCTACCGGCTAGGACTCAGCGCCAGCTGGCTGCCTAAACCTCAGTGGCATATCAATGCGCGTCTTGGCTATCACCGCCCCGGCTTAATGAGCCAGACCGCTAATCAGGTGGGACAGTATGACTGGCACTTCGGTTTGCGTTTTCGTTGGTAGTTCGATGGCCAGCAGCTAAGCTGGGGAAGTTGCCGTAACCGGAGTACAACCATGCTGACTGCCACCGTTTTATTGTGTATTGCACTGCTTGCGCTAATGCAGGCATCGACCCAAATGATTCGTCAACCCATCAAGATCGAACGGCAAAAAAAAGCCCCTGATCACAGAGGCTATTAGTCCATAATTGAGCTGGCCGCATGGATGCGTCCATTTGATGTGCTTTACGGCATATTGCGAGAATAGAAAATTTCCAACATTTCTTTCTTCAGCTTCTGCTCGATTTCAGTACGCTGTTCTAGCGACAAGCTTTTCACGCCCTCGCCAAACAAGTAATTATCCAGCTCGAAGTCTTTCAAAATCATTTTGGTGTGGAAGGTGTTTTCCTGATACACATTCACATCAATCATTTGATAAGCATTGCGCGTATCTTCGGTCAGATAATTCTGAATAGAATTGATGTCATGATCAATATAATGCTTAACACCGTCCACATCGCGGGTAAAACCTCGCACGCGATAGTCCATCACCACGATGTCTGACTCAAAGCTATGAATCAGGTAATTCAGCGCCCGCAAAGGAGAAATCAAACCACAGGTCGACACATCAATGTCAGCACGAAAAGTACTGATACCACCGTAAGGATGGCTTTCAGGATACGTGTGCACGGTTACATGGCTTTTATCCAAGTGCCCTACCACGGAATCTTTTAACGGCCCAGGTTTTTCCGCCGTAAACTCCTCACTCGGTGGCATTTCATGCTCAGCAATCAGCATGGTGACACTGGCGCCTTCCGGCTCATAGTCCTGCCGGGCGATATTGAGTACGTTGGCGCCAATAATATCTACCACATTGTTCAAAATCGCGGTCAGCCGCTCGGCGTTATACAGCTCATCAATATAAGCGATGTATTCCTGACGTTCTTTCTCGGTTTGGGTGTAGCAAATATCGTAAATATTAAAGCTGAGTGACTTAGTCAGGTTGTTAAAGCCATGCAAACGCAGCTGGTCATTCACGGGCAGATCCTCCTCAGAGCGAGGTTAGTGTTCATCAATAATTTCAACGCTGTGGCGCACATTCACACCACCCTGCTCCAACATAATGGAAGCCGAGCAGTATTTTTCTGCAGATAGCGCCACAGCACGCTCTACCGCTGATGCTTTCAGTGCTTTACCCGTCACCACAAAATGGATATGGATATCAGTAAACACACTGGGCACAGAGTCAGCGCGCTGTGCCTCGATGTGAGCATGGCAATCCGTTACTTGCTGACGCTGCTTGGTCAAAATGCTCATCACATCAAAGCTGGTACAGCCCCCCAAGCCCAGCAGCAGCATTTCCATCGGGCGAACACCCATGTTGCGACCACCATGATCTTCCGGCCCATCCATGACAACACAATGGCCACTGCCCGACTCACCCAGGAACATGGCGTTATCGACCCACTTGACTGTTGCTTTCATTGCGAACCACTCCAGCTTTGAAAGACGCGGAGGGTACCACAGCAAGCTGGCGGTGGAGTAGCATTGCGCCGCCCTGAATCAATGCCCAGGTCGGCAATCTGGTCAGTGGCTGCTATATTGCCTATAAAAACCGCCCAGGCATTCTGATTGAGCGCCTGAAGAAGCTTCATTAATGTTTGGACCTGTCTATGAGTCTTCCATTGCTGCCCGACAAACATCAGCCCCTGCAGGACTTCCTGGCGCAATGTCACAAACGCCGGTACCCGGCCCGCAGCACTCTTATTTATGCTGGCGAGGAGAGTGATACCCTGTATTACCTGCTCAAAGGCTCAGTTACCGTCATCATCGAAGATGAAGATGGCCGCGAAATGATCATGGCCTACCTCAATGAAGGAGATTTCTTTGGTGAAATGGGCCTGTTTGACGAAGCCCAGCAAGCCCGTACGGCCTGGGTAAAAGCCAAAACCGAATGCGAAGTAGCCGAGATCAGCTACAGCAAGTTCCGCGAGTTAGTCGATGAAGACAGTCAGCTGATGTTCCGCTTGTTCCGTCAGATGGCCAATCGCTTAAGCCGCACGACGCGCAAAGTAGGTGACTTAGCCTTCTTGGACGTCACCGGTCGCGTTGCCCGCACGTTACTGGATCTGAGTCGCGAGCCAGACGCCATGACCCACCCAGATGGCATGCAGATCAAAATTACTCGCCAAGAAATCGGCCGCATCGTCGGTTGCTCGCGCGAAATGGTCGGTCGAGTATTAAAAGATTTAGAAGAGCAAGGCCTGGTATCCGTCAAAGGCAAAACCATGGTCGTTTTTGGCACCCGTCCAACCATGTCAGCTAACAAACCGCGGTGAAGCAGCTAAACTTTCATTAACCCGACTGACGGAGCGGTGCATGAACGACGACCTGCTGTTTGCCGATGACGATGACACCGGCAATACCCCTCAAAACCGCGATGCCAGCCTGACATGGAGAGTGCTGGTTGCTGACGATGAGCCAGATGTGCACCGCATCACCCGCATGGTGCTGTCTGGCTTTAGCTTCGACGGTCGCAAAGTCGAGCTCATTAGCGCCTACAGTGGCGAAGAAGCCTGCGACATCATGGCGCAAAACGACGACATCGCCATGGCATTGCTAGACGTCGTAATGGAAACGGACAATGCCGGTTTGGAAGTTGCTCGCTACATTCGCGAGCAGTTAAACAATCGCTACACCCGCATCGTGCTGCGCACAGGCCAACCGGGCCAGGCCCCCGAGCATGAAGTCATTCGTACTTACGACATCAATGACTACAAAGACAAAACCGAGCTCACCACCACCAAACTCAACACGCTCATGTATGCCACGCTGCGCAGCTATCGGGATATTTGCATACTCAATGAACATCGCCGAGGTTTGGAAAAAGTCATTGAAGCGTCTGCGCGCGTGTTCAGCTCCGGTGAAATTCATCAGTTTGCCTCTGCTGTGCTCGAACAAGTCACCAACCTGCTAGGGCTTGAGCAAAGTGCCTTGTATTGCTCCAACTCGATGCCCAGTGCTTCTTTAATTAATGACAATCAGCGTTTTCGGGTATTAGCTGCCACGGGAGAAATGCAGGAGCTGACTGACGTCGAGTCTTTTGACAATATGCCCGCTCAGATACGCCAGGGCTTTGAGCAAGCGATGCAAGAAAAGCGCAGCTTGTATCTCGATGACTACTACATCGGTTACTTTGCATCAGAGCGTGGCAGTGAAAGCCTGCTGTACGTTAGCTGTCAGGACAAACCTTCCACGCTGGATAAGCAACTGCTTGAAATCTACGCCACCAACGTCGCCATCACCTATGAAAACCTGTTGATGCGTGATGACATTCTCGAGACCCAGCGTGAGCTGGTGTACATGCTCGGCGAAGCGGTTGAAAAACGTTCCAAGGAAACCGGGGCTCATGTTAAGCGTGTGGCCAAAATTTCAGAGCTGCTGGCGCTGCGTTATGGACTGTCTCAAGATGAAGCCAGTCTGATAAAGCTGGCGTCTCCACTGCACGATGTTGGCAAAATAGCCATTCCTGACAGCATTCTGCATAAACCTGGCAAACACGATGCCGATGAATGGACCGTCATGAAAACCCACGCCCAAATCGGCGCGGATATTCTCAGCAAGTCGGATCGTCGCATACTGCGCCTGGGAGCGATTATTGCGGGCCAACACCATGAGCGCTGGGATGGCAGCGGCTATCCGCATGGCTTGAAAGGTGAAGAAATACACATCGCCGGACGCATCACTGCTTTGGCAGACGTATTCGATGCACTGGGCAGCGATCGTTGTTACAAAAATGCATGGTCATTAGAAGACATCCTTGCCCTCATACAAGAGGAATCAGGCAAGCACTTTGACCCTGCACTGGTGCAAATCCTGATGGATAACCTAGATGACATTACCGACATTCGTGACAACCATCCGGACTAAGGCTGAAGAAAGCCCAACCAGACCGAATACGACGACTGGCTAAAATACGACACGCATCACATAGATCAATTTTTATACGAAATCCCCTTTCTTTCTTTTACAGCTTCATTACAATGCCGCCTCTCCGCCGCTAGCGCGGACACCTTCAACTTTCAGGGATAAAGACCCAAATGAATAAGCAGATTTTTTCTTTGGCATTGGTGGCCTCATTAACAGCCTGTGGCGGCGGCGGTAGCTCGTCATCCTCGAACGACGATACGACCGATCCAGTTGATCCTGCTCCTACCACGCCAGAAGTAAACTACTGTGAGGCGACTGATAACGTAATTTTGTTAGCAGAAGGTCAAAGCTGCCGGTTAACTGAGCAACAGATGGTGGCAATGAGTAACCTGTCTAGTGACACTGACATTGTCGCCTGTGAAGATGAAAAAGTACGTTTTGGAATACTGAGTTTGAATTCATTGACCGTTGGCACACAAACTGTTCGTTGCGACTTACCAGAACCAGAACCTGTTGATACTTCAGCTTTCACAGCAACAAGCACAGACGCACTCATTCAACTCAATGAAGAAGGTGATAACTTTTTTGCACCTACAAGTATTTCTGTAGTTGGTAATACTGACGTTATTCAAGAAGATGCCGCCAGTCCTCAAGTTGCACAAATTCACAGCAACTTATTGGACGGTGCATTTAGCCTTATTGTTGAAGTAAACGATCAGGAGTTCTTTGAAAACTCTGAAAATCAAGGTGCAATCGCCCTGAATTTCCTTCCGGAAAATCAGACTAAAGAAGAGTATATGGAGCAAGGTGGCAGCCTAGACCTTTACATATTACGCTTTGACGAAACAACACTAGACAACAACAAATTGACAATTGGTTGTAGCTACTCGGGTAATCTTTCAAATATAAGCTGCGCAGATATTAACATTGATTTATCCAGTCGCTTCGAATCACTTCCTGCGCGAGGAAAGCTGGCTGCTTTTTCTTGTGAACTAGTTACGAAGCAAGATAACTCGCAATCACTTAGCTGTAAAAATTCCATTTCGGTACCTGTGCAGTTCAACTAAAAGTAGAGCTCAAAAAAAGCCATGCACCTGAACTCAGTCTCAATAAACACCAACAATGAGAAGAGTTCAGGTGTAACGGTTTAATCGACCACCAATCAGAGCTTTGTATAGTTCAGTATCGTTGAGCTCAAAAGCTTTCAGAGCGTTCCACACCTGCGATGTTTTTCAGCGGGCCTATGAGGTCGGACTTTTTATATATCCAGGCTCGCCGAAGCACTTCCTCGGGGTGGAGCTTCAGTAATAGGCAGTAAAATTCTGGCGTAGGCTGGCCTCTCTGGTGCTTCTGATTTTGGCGGGCTAACCGGAGGGCGTGGGTTGATCTGATGAGCTGAGTAACAAACGACATCGACTAAGCCCTGGTGGGCGCTGATAATTAAGTGCATAACAGGCCAAGCGTAGTGTTTCTTCTCCGCCAGCGAAGGTCTGAAAACAGTCTTCAAAATGCTCGGCCATGGCTAACCATTGAGCGTCATCAATGCCCAAACGATCAAGAATAGCTGCCGTATTCTGGGCGATAGCGCCACGTTTATCATGGCGAATAATACGGCCTGTCCAATCTACCAACTGCAGATAATCCGTGAGCTTCATCTGAATCCCTATTGGAATGTTTTTCCGAGGATTGCCAACAAAAGGCAATAAACCTTTGGCTTGTTGGTTGGGATGATTTGGCTGCTTGCTCACTTTGGCTTTTTTAATCCGACGTTTAACCGAAGTGTACTTGGATGCTTCTGGTGTAGCGGCCATATTTGCCCGCACTGGATTCAGGTCAACATAGGCCATGCACGCAGCCAGTGCAGCGTCATCCAGCAGTGCCTGGGATTTAAAACGCCCTTCCCAGAATCTACCTGTACACTGATCTTCTTGATTGGCTTCTCGCGCAATGGCTTCATTCAGCAACCGCATAAACCAGCTGATGCTAGACAGACGTGAGCGCCATTCCTCCACATAGATCTGCAGCCGCTTTTGCTCTGCGACTCCCAAGGCATCGCCACTCAAAAACCGCTGAGACAGCATATTGCCGCTAAATAGTGTATGCCAGCGCTCAATGACTTCCGTATCGCTCCAGCGATTGGCGCGCTCAGCATCAATAAATAAAACAGCATGATAGTGGTTACTCATAATGGCGTAGGCCGCCACGTCAACGGCAAACACCTGCGGCAAAGACAGCAGCTTTTCTTCCAGCCAGCCTCGGCGGTGCTCGTAGCATTGGCCAGTCATATGATCCGTACCGCAGAGAAAAGCACGCCGCACACAGCGTGATACGCAATGATAATACGGCGTAGCGTCGAGGGAGACCTGATGTTTTCTGGGCTTGGTCATAGCGGCACTCCGGCTCTGCTGCAACTAATATCAGCCTAGCCGCTGCGGAGTGGGCTGCCACCAGCGTGACAGCTTAGGGTGGGTGTCCATGTTGTTCTTTCCATGTTGTTCTTTCCATGTTGTTCTTTCCATGTTGTTCTTTCCATGTTGTTCTTTCCATGTTGTTCTTTCCATGTTGTTCTTTCCATGTTGTTCTTTCCATGTTGTTCTTCATGTTGTTCTGATAATACGGCGTGGCGTCTAGCGAGACCTGATGTTTTCTGGGCTTGGTCATAGCGGCACTCCGGCTCTGCAGCAACTGAATGCAGCCTAGCCGCTGCGGAGTGTGCTGCCACCAGCGTGACAGCTTAGGGTGGGTGTCCCTGTTGTTCAGCGGAGTGGGTTGCCACCAGCGTGACAGCTTAGGGTGGGTGTCCATGTTTGGTAGGGTCTGGGCTTGGTCATAGCGGCACTCCGGCTCTGCTGCAACTAATATCAGCCTAGCCGCTGCGGAGTGGGCTGCCACCAGCGTTACAGCTTAGGGTGGGTGTCCATGTTGTCGTGGGCGCCAAGGCCATGTTCTGCCTTGACACCGGGAGAGCGTCTATATACGTCCTTGTTGTCACTAAAGTTAGATTCGATCTTTCGCACTATCCGGAATCTTAATAAAGCCATACTGGGACTCCATTTTATTTAAAAAATCAGGATCCCAATCCTGGAATAAAAGCTTCAGATCAATAATATTCCAATAATCATTTCGGCACGTTTCACCCTTGCTTAATAAGTATGCAAAGCAGTCTTTTAACTTCCCTTCAAATAATCGCCAACCTTCCCTTTTAACGGTTGGTATTAGGTACGACATATTGTAGGGCAACTCTAGCGCTAGAGATAATATCTTTGAAATCAGCGGCTCAATTTTATCAAACCCCTTATCCTCTTCCGACCTATCTGCACATCGAGACCAAAAATGAAGCAACGACTCCGTCATTTCTTCATAAGTCGTATCATAACCATGCAACCTATGCGGCTCTAAATTACCTAAACGATCAATGCGTGCATCAATACAATACTTGAAGTAATCGACAGCATCTTCAACTCCCCAGGCAGCTAATAACTTCGCGGCCTCCATTGGAACTAAAACTTCTTTAGGAGTTGAAACAGGGGTAAGCAGCCTCCTAAGCTTGCTAATCCTAGACTGATCAATATCGCGATCTTCGCAATAAAGAATATCGTCTGGATCATCAATTCTATTGCCGTCGGCATCATAGTGCGTATAAATCAGGTCGTATGTTTCCTGCCCCATAATTTCTGACAACGATGACATTATTTTCCGCCCTTTATATAGTTTTTAGGAACACAACCCACCAATAAACATTCATTATCTCTGGACGCGTTTTCTAGATTACGCTTGGCTCTTTCCAGGGCACCAGCATTATTTTTAGATGGATTAGCATCATAACGCCTCTGAGCAGCATTCACTTTATCTTGCAAATGATCTTTAATTTGCTGACTGGGAATAACTTTTGTACCTGTAACTTTTCCGTCGTTAATGTCACGCTGTAACCGGCCAGTATCTATTTCGATTTGATCAGAACCATAATTTTTCGGCTGACTTTCACCTCCAACCTCAGATGTAGATGTTGTAGGCGCATCGTTTTTATAGTTTCGATCGTTAGCGACATGTCGAGTTATATCTACATCTGCATCTGGATTTGCGGGGATTAAATTACCATCCTCATCAATCCTAGATTTTCCGACACCTTTTTCATTTACAGGCGAAGAGAAGTCATTATCACGGCGCGTAACTGTCTCGGGAACATTGTAACCATCAGCGTTTTTAGCAGGTTTTGTATCTGGACCTTTGTCCCCAAACTTCTCCGTCACCTCACGAATTTTGTTGCTATCTACTGCATCTACTATATCGTCTGACTTTTTCACCATCATTTCGACGGCGTTTTTCCCTGCACCCGCCAAGGTTGCCATGCTAACAGCAGTCGTAATGTCAGAAGCTGTTTCAAAAGCCTCTTTTACATCAGGATCTTGAATTTTTTCGGGGTCAATAGCCCCCATAAGAACAGTTTCATTAGCGACTCCAGCAATAGCACCTGCCAGAGTTGGGTTCATACTCATACACCCATCTGGACCGCATATTTCTTCAGTACGCTTATCGCGCATGACTGACGTTGGTCCACCGCTCAGATCTGCATCAATCGCTGACTCGTACATTGGAGCAAGGCTAGGGTCTTGCCAGGTTACCGCATTCTTCTCACGGTTATAGTATCCGCTCTCTCGTCTGATCTCCGTCTTCTCTGCGTGGCTGGTATTACCTTCAATATCCTCTTCCAAGCGAACAAGAGTCGCTAGTTCAGATGGCATCTCCGGATTACTATCTGCTTGATCCGATAACCACTCCAGCGCTTCAATATTGTCATCTGTCTCGCGTAACTGGTGGTTATGCGTGCTATCAGCAGAACGAAGTGCTGCCTGTGTCAGATCACGTTGTGCTTGTTCTTCAGATATTCCCTTCTCAACAGCGTAGTTCGCCACCTGGCCTTGTAACCATTCGCCCTCTTCGGTATACAACTGACGGTTTTCCACCGTAGCACCACCGACATTATTTGCGCGCTCGGTACCCGCACGAACGCCAGCACTGCTGGCCAAAGCCGCACTAAAGTCAGCCCCACCGGTTGAATCTAGGTTACCACCGGCCGCCTGATTCAAACGGTCCTGCATTTGTGCGCCGAGAGCATCGGCTAACGATTCTTTGGCATCCCCGCTTGGCGTACCAAATAATCCGCTACCTTGGCCCTGCTGCATCTGTGATTCCAGCACTTCATGGCCTAGGGTGTTGGCCATATCGGTTTTGCTAGCACCATCGCCGCCATCAATAAAAATGTTGCCATTTTCTGCGTTGCTGGCGTCAGCAACCGTGCCGCCCTTACGATCAGTGAGGCCATCCACATCTGCCAGCGACGAGCTGGTGGTCTCTCCGCCGTCGTAGAACTGAATATCCGTTGGATTTAAACCAAACTTATCTTGCGCCAGCTGACCTACCACCTGCATGGCTTGTTGGTATTGCTCGGGGTCTTTGCTGTTTAGCCCCGCAACAACCGACTGGTACGCTGGATTACGCACCAGTTCATTTTTCAGTTGAGTGAGCTGTGAGTTGTTATGAACATTGGTACCAAAATCGAGTAGGCTCGAGCGCTCATCCGTGGCCACGGTTTGGGCTGCACGACCAATATCTTCACCGTGCTCGTAGGTATCTTCGAAGTTCTCCTTAATATCCTTACGCCCTTCCTCCGACATCAGTCGGTGGTCCACCGTGACCGTGGCATTTAAGCCGCCGGTTTGCTGATCCAGCGTGACGACCTGGGTGTTATTTAGGTCGCGGTTGGTATCGCCTAGGTCATGTTCGCTGCCATCACGGCGAGTAATGGTGCCGCCGCCTAGGGTGCCTGAGGTGGTTTGCTCTTTGCGGTGGCCTTGGTTGGTGAGGCCAACGGTGGTGCTGTTGGCACTGAGTTGACGCTCGCCTTTTTCGTCTTTACCGCTGGACATAGACACCGACATATTGATGCCACTGCTTTCGCTGACGTCGGTATCCTTAAGATCAGTAACGATTAGCTCATCGGTAATCAGGTTCAGGTTGCCCAAGTCGGTCAGGCTGCCGTCTTCATTGCGTACGGCATTGGCCACCACGGCGCCATGGACTTCGGTGTTTTTGGCGTTGATATTGACGTTGCCACCGCCGATGAGGGTGGTTTGCTCATCGGTCCAAGCGCGCTCGCTGCTGCCATCAGTGTTGTTGTAGCTGACGGTGCCGCCGCCACCGCTGGAAGCACTGAAGCCGCCGCCTTCGCTGCTGTTACTGCTGCGGGATTCGTTTTGCAGGCTTTCAACGATGAGGGTGTCGGTGGTGATGTCGATATCGCCGGTGATGTCGACGTTAGCGCCAGCTAAGTGCAGGTTTTCGCTGGTGCTGCTCAAGCTGCCGGCTTTTATGCTGCTGTTGTTGTAGGTTTTGCTGTAGCTGTCGCTGTCGCTGTTTTGCTCATTGACGTTGGCGCTGCCACTGGCAGCCGCCATTTGTTGCGCCGCGCTGGCGCCGTCAGCACCACTGGTGCTCACGCTAAAGCCCGCACTGCGGCTTTGCTCGGAAGACGAACTGCGGCTCTCATTCGCCGAGGCGAGAATGTTCACGTCGTCGGCATCGAGGGACAGGTGCTCGCCGACGTCTAGGCTAGAGCCAATAATGTCGATGGCGCCGCCGTCGCGCGCGCTGATAAAGGCGCTGCCACCCACCTTGAACTCACTGCCGTGTTGAGTGGTGTGCGATTCGCTGCTTTGCTTGCTAGTTTCGTTGCGGTTCACGCCAGCGCTGGCGTAGAAGCCACCGGTTCCACTGGAGCCCGCGGCAGTAGCACCGGCAGCGCCCAATGCGATGGTGGCATTGGTGAGCTGGGCTTGAGCGGCAGCCAGGTTAGCGTGGAAATCATCCAACGCACTCTGGGCTAGGGTACCGTCCTTAACGCGGCGCTTGGCATCGTCCAGTGCATCTTTGGCATCACCGACGGCGCTGGTGGCGTCGGCTACGGCTTCGGCGGCATAAGCGGCATCAACATAGGCGTTGCGCACGCCCACGGAGTAACTGGTTTCTACCGTGTGCTCTTCGCTGACTTTGCTGTCGGTGGTGCTGGCCGTGCCAAAGCTAACGTCACCGCCAGTGATGCTGGCGTCGCCTAAAATGGTGGCATCGACTCCGTTAAATGCGGTATCGCCTACGGTGTTCGAAGAGAAGTTGCCAAAATTCAGCTTGGTAACGTTGGCAGTCTGCTCGACCGTGGTCTCGGTTTCCGTGTGGTCGGTATGGGTGGCCGACGCCACTATTACTTCGTCTTTGCTGAGCGCCATTTCGTCGGCGCTGACGGTTTCTTCACTGCGCTGCTTGGTGGTGGTCGTAGTGTCAGTGGTGGTGTCGTAGCTCGCGGTTTTGCTGTGCAGCAAGCCGCTGCCATCCGCGCCCACCTCGCTGCCATTAACTTGCAGGTGCTCGTCTAGCCGGGCCACCAGATTACCACCGGCGGTGGTTGTCGAGCCGACGTGACGGGTCGTTTCGGTGCGCTCAGACTCACTGCGAGCAATGGTGATCTCGGTGTCGATGCCCAGTGCTTGCATCTGCTGCGACACACCCGTGGCACTGAGGGTAAAGGCCGCGACTTGAGCGAGTTTTTTCAATGGGCCCTTAAGGCCGGATTGTTTTTCGTTCCACTCTTCGTCTTTTAGCTCAACACTGCCAATGGTGAGGTTGGCAATGCTTTCGCCATCTTCGGTGATGTACTGGCCATTTTCGTCGAGGATGGGCGCGCCGGTTTCATCGCGCTGGATTTTCATATCACCCAGTAGCAGATTTTCTTCTGCGCGTAAGGTCGAACCTAAAATGCTGACATCGCCGCCATCACTGTCGATGGTTAGATTGCCACCAGCGTGCAAGTTACTGCCTACGGCAGTTTGCGTAATATGGCCTTTTTGTTGACCACTGGTGGTAAACGCGCCTTCGCCGGATTTTTCTTTGCTGTAACTTTCTTGGCTGATGCCGGCGGTAATAAGTACGTCGTTACCCGCCTTGAGGCCAATATTGCCGTCGCCTTCAATGGTGGTACCGACCATATTGATGTCGTTTCTGGCGGTCATGCTGGTATTGCCACCGACATCAAAGGTGGTGCCTTTAAAGGTTTGTGTTTCCCACTGTTCGGTTTTTTCTGAGGAGCTAAAGGTGTCGCTCTTCTCAGAATGACGCTGTTGGTACTCGCGCTCAGTCACGCCCAGCAAGTTAATATTCTCAGCATCCAAGCCCAGATCGCCCTCAACCGTCACGTCTGCCGCTTGGCTATTGATATCGCC
Organism: Bacterioplanes sp.; assembly: GCA_965233665.1. Taxonomy (GTDB): domain Bacteria; phylum Pseudomonadota; class Gammaproteobacteria; order Pseudomonadales; family Oceanobacteraceae; genus Bacterioplanes. The sequence continues at coordinate 56,823 of CBDDTG010000045.1, forward strand.
ACCGGCGATCAACTCAGCATTACCGCCGGCTTCAATGGTGCTGGTAACGTAGCCATTTTTCTCGTCGATATTTTTGCCCGCTTCAAAGTATTCACGTGTTTCTACGGCGGCCAGATTTACATTACCGTCGGCATCCAGCGTCAGATCCCCATCGGTTTTCATGCTACCACCAAGGTTATTAATATCGCCGGTGGTTTTTACTGTCAGGCTGCCAGCGTTGATGGCACCGCCATCGCTAACACTCGTACGAGCGTAATGATCCGTTTCAACAGTGTTTGTAAGACGCTGGTTAGTAAAGGTATTGGCCTCAATACTGGCGTGCTCTTTAACATCAATCAGGCCACTATTGGTAAATTCATCAACATTAGCAATAAGTGTATCTACGTTAAGTTTACCTGCTTCAGGTGTAGTCATTTGTGCCATTGTTGCCTCAGGCAAATACACTGCAGGCACTAACTTTTCTTCGCCACCAATATTTTTACTGATATACCACAGCAGTGGAGATTCCAAACTGGCAATTTGCTCCTGTGTTAATGCCTCCCCAAGTTTTACACTTTCGTTATTCTCCAGATAGGCCAACGAATTGTTAAACATGGCATCACGCTGCTGTTGTGCTGACCGCCAATCGTCCGAGAAATATGTGCTGCCAGATTCACGCATCGCAGCAGTCCTAAGCAGCTGAGCCTCTTCTATTGGGTTGTAAAAATACTGTGCGTCAACATCTGGTCGCTGAATTTGAGGGATTAACTCTAAAGCCGACCGAGGATCAGGGCTAATACCATACGAGGCAAAAACGATATTGCGAATATCCTCTGGCAAGTCATAAAGCGTTGCTGTTGTATCACCGAACGGCGTTACTTGACCCGCAGAAATTTCTTCGGAGTTTTCACCCGTCCGACTTCCTAGCTGAGCCAGAGCATCACGCAATGCTTTTTCAGCAGCCAGTTCATGCGGTGATTTATCCCCTCCCACAGCTAATGCATTAAGGTCCTCATAGTCATAACCTTTTACACCGCTTTCTAGCAGTAGCAAGGCTGAAGCAGGCTCCTTCTGAAGATCCAATAAACTAGGGCCTGAAACCTTATTAGTAAAACTAGATTGTGGCACCTCTTCCGGCACTAGAGCAGGATCAACATTTGCAACATCGACCTCCCTTGTTCCCGAGGCTGTATCAGAACCACTATATCCAGCACCGTCACTTCCTATGTCAGCAACATCCTGATTAGACTGCTCCTGCTGTTGTGCCAACTGAGCGGCTTCTGCATCTGCCGCTTCATCCGCACCATTGGCTCCTTCTTCATCACCAATGGTTAGCTTTCGAGTATTAGCGTAACCATTATTGACAAAATCACCGCTTAAGCTCGTGCCATTTCTCCCATATATTATTCCAACAACATAAGGGTTATCCATCGTGGAGGTCGTGGTCGAAAGCACCCTGTGGGGCGATATTGGACCCGAGGGGTATTTATAGTTGCGGAAGGTAATAGAACCATCACTACCTACGGAAACATGGTTATTGTCGAGAATGTTGTAAGCTTTATCACGAAGTTCCTCGTCGCCACTGCTAAACTCCTGTTGCAAATTAGTAAAGAACTCCTTTGCATCCTCTTTAGGTTTTTCTTGTCTTGGGCTTTTAAACTGAACAACGGTTTGTGTCACATCGATGGTATCAGAAGAGTTGTAACCTCCCCCTGTGATCACAACCGTATCACCAGAGCCAATATAACTATACTCGTTTTCTACACGCGCATTGAACTGAGCCTTTCCACCACTATATATTTCACTGCGCTCGGCTTGCTTCTCTGAATAACCGTAATCGACACCAACCGTATGGTAAAGATAATAATCCTCATCTACCTTTACCCCTAGCTTCTTGATTTCCTTTACCTTATAGCGAAAACCATAGCTGCCAATCTTATATACTAAATCCTGCTTTCCGCTGTCGACAGTCCAGCCCTCATTGCGCATCAAACTGGCATTAACGGTGAGTGCCCCAGCAATATCAATCAACCCTAGCGCGCGTTCATCTAAACTGCCATTCATAATGGTTGTTGCTGACAGAGTGGCGTCGCCATAGGACTTAATACCGCCAAAGTTCTGCAACTGATTAGCCGTGGTAATTCTTAAATCATTTTTTGCAGATAGTATCGAGCCTTCGCCGTTATAGAAAAAAGAGGAAGAATCAATATAACTATGATCTCCAATGCTAACGAACTGAGACCCATCTTCATTTTTAAAAGATTCTACATAAGCATCAACATTAGAAGTAACTATTACGCCTTCGTTATCCAAGGCACCAACTCTACTAGAGTCCGTTCCCCAGAACGTATCTCCCAAGCTATAGATCTTACCTTCTTCAGAATTACTAAGACTGGAAAAGTTCCAGCTTCCACCACGAGAAGATATTTTTCCAGAATTTTCAATATCTACGACATCTAGATCTAACACATCACCAGAGACCAGAGCACCTTCATTGAACAACGTCTGGCTAACACCGCTAGTTCCCTGGATACTTAAACCAGCCTTACCTGAGAGAACAGCATCACTGGTGTTTGCCAGGCTTTCCGCTGTGATATCGATCAAACCGACTGAAGCTAGCTCAGATTCATTGGTAAGATTAGTCGCCGTTAACTTCAAATCCCCCTGAGTCGCAATATAACCTTGGTTTAATACGTCACCATCTATTTCCCAAACGCTGCTAGAATTATTACCATTGATACTAATAATACCCGTATCCAGTACCGTTAGGCCTTTTACGTCAATATTTAATATATCATCAGCATAAACATTACCACCAATTTCCAGATCTTGGTCACTATTTAGAGTGATTAACTTAGATTGGTAGGTTGCTTTCAACAGCCCCTGCACAAACATAGTGAGACTATTATCGGCATACAAACCGGTAACATTTCCACTTGTGCTTTGACTGCCGGCCAAACCGTCTTCCGTAATGTACTGGGTTTGACTGCCAACGACGATGTCTTTGCCATAGATGTAGCCGTTATTATTGAGGCTATCGAGTTTCAATGTACCGGTTTGAGTGGCTGTCATATTGCCGCGGTTGTCAAAATGCGCAACGTCTAGGTCGATATCACCTTTGGCAATGATATTACCCTGATTGACCGCAGACTGGCGTGCAGTAATGGTCATGCCAGCAGAGTCATTACTGGTGGATATTTCTGCCCCTTCAGCATTGGTGATCTTATTTGCTTCAATCACCATGTTGCTATCTGCACGAACCAATCCGCTGTTCGTAACCAAGCGCTGACTATTAAGCGTTACCTCATTGGCGATTACGTTGCCTTCGTTGATTAAATCAGAGCTACTGGCAATGTAAGCAGCATTTTCGGCACGCAGATCACCGCTGTTAGAGAAAGAGGTGATGCCGTCGGCGGTAATGTCTTTTACTTGTAGCTTGCCACTGTTTGTCAGTGACTCTGATATTTGCAGGTCACTGTGGGCAAACAATTGGCCACTGTTGTCCAGTGATTCCAGCGGGTGAATAATCAGCTGCCCAGCATCGCTACCACGTTCACTGACGATGGTACCTTCATTACTCAGTTCACTTGCCTGCAAACTGCCACGACTAATGTCCATCAATGCGCTAGAGCCTAAGTTGGCAATTGCGTCGGCACTCAAGATAAATTGGCCACTGCCCTGCGCTTGGTTGAGCGTGCCTCTGTTTTCTATTTGGCTGGCCTGCAAGCTGGCATCTTGCGCATTGATAAAACTGCCTGCACCTGTGCTGATACGATTCGCAGATGCATTCAGTTGAATGGCATTTACCGTACCTGAGTTACTGAGGCTGCCACCGTGAGCATTCAAAGACATACGATTGGCACTGGTGAGCTGGCCCGCATTATTGAGTTGTGTAGAGGTAAGGGTCACTTGCTGGTTGCCATGCAATTGGCCCGAATTACTAATAGAACCCGCCCCGACCGCAACGCTGCCTGTGACTATCTTGCCACGGTTATTTAACTGGCCACCGATAGCAAAACCCAACTGGTTGCCTTGAATCTGTCCACTGTTATCGAGGCGGCCAGCGTTCAGCTGGCTATTGCCAGACAACTGGATATCACCAGCGATGTTGGCATCGCCTGCTACAGTGATGTGGCTATTGCCAGAAGCTGAACGCACACTGGCATTTTGGTTGACATCCAAAGCAGCCATATTTAATGCAACAGCACCCGCTGCCTCGACTTTACCTCGTAAATTAACCGCCGAGCTGACATCTAATTTCAGCTCATTGCCGCTGGTGACCTGACCTTGTGTATTTTGATCATGATTCGCGAACGACTGAGTGACGATTTCAACTGGGCCGTTCTTGCTTTGAATACCACCAGCGACTAACTCGCCTTGAGCATCCAAGCTATTTACACCTGAGTTAACGACAGATAGCTGGCGCTGATCGACGCTCCCTAGCGTTACTTGATCGCCATACAGCAAACCTGCATTGCTCACTCGCCCGCTCACCGTTTGGTTAAGCGCCAACTCACCTGAAGTTGATATCCGCCCTGCGTTTGCTAATTGCTGCGCATCTACGGCTAAAGAAGCAGATGGATTTTCGTCTGTGCTAGCAATCACTCCCTGGTTGGTAAGCTGATTTGCTGCAATGGTGCTGTCAGCGTCATACACCAAACTGCCATCGTTAGCCAAAGACTGCAGCGCTTCTAAGCGCAATACGCCCACGCCAATGTAGGCATCGGCCCCTTCATTGTGGAAGTCGCCACCGGACATAGCAAACTCAGATGACATACTGATTTGCCCTGAGTTTTGTAGCGAGCCAATGCCACGCATCGCTAAGCCGCTGTTGGCAGCATCTTTACGCTCGGCCAGCAGCCCTTTATTAATCAATGTCCCTGGTGAGCCAGAAGATAAATCGAGCACACCTCTAATAATATCGGTTGCCGCATCTTCTCCATTGATGAACGTCGATGCTGCCAAATAAACCTGGTCATCCTCGTTGGCTTCTTCACGCTGATACAGGATGCCATTATTTTCTAACGTATCATTGATGCTAAAATCACCACGTTCAAGTGACAACTTACCTGTATTTCTTAGGTTATCGGCATCAATATTAAACTGTTGACCTACAATAAGACCTGCATTATCTAAAATCCCTATACGTGCTGCATCAATGTCTCCTAGCGCAACTATCGAGGCATCGACATTTTTTTGGCCATTCTCAACAACGTCAACATCATGCAAGCTTATGCGTTCATCTGTTTCGACGTCCCCCTCATTAGACACCAAAGAAAAACCGCCAATGGATAAGACACCATCCACTTTCTGTTGCCCAGCATATTCATTGCGCTGAATAATGGATCCGCTATTAGTTAGCTTACTAGTATTAGAGTTGGATGACAGTTCTACAACATAACCACCAACCGTACCAGCATTAGTAACTTCATCTGCAGTGATCGAGAGATCGCTACCAGTTAAGCTCGCACCCTCTTTATTAGCAAGCATACTGGCACGAAAAATCAATGATTCTGCATTCAGGTCACCACTATTAACGATACCACCAGTTGCAGCCACGCTGGCTTTGGTTACTTCGGTAATACCGCTGTTATCAAAGTTAGCCACTTGCACTTCAAGATTGCTAGCATTGAGACTACCGCCCTGGTAAAAGTACTCGAGATCACCGGTTATCTGATTGCTAATAGTTGCTCGTCCGACTAACTTGGTATTATTCGGGTCGCTAATATAAAATTTATTAAGACCAGTTAAGTCCAGATCATGAGCGTCTAAAACACCCCCATTAATGAAGCTTCCGGCAGACAACTCTTCATTTTCCCAATCCATCAGCTGACCAATAGAAATAGACCCAGCGTTGTGCAATAAACTCTGCTCACTACGGGCCAGTAGGCTCATGGTGTCAGCAGATAACTGAGCGCCAGCAGTGTTGCTGATTTTGTTATAATCTAGAAACAAATAATCTGCGCCGATTCTTCCAGCATTGTTAATATTGTTAGCTACCAAGGAAGCCTGACTTGAAGATAGAGTAGCGCCATCTCTGTTATCGATGGTATCAGCTTGAACGTATAAATTCTTATAGCTGATCAATTTGCCAGAGTTATCCAGAAGCTGATCCAAATCTAAATCTGTCCGTTCAGACGTGCGAACATCCCCCTGATTCGACATGCTTTGTGCTTGCACTGACAGTAACCGAGACGAGAGTTCGGTATCAGAACCAAGTGCCACTTCTCGGGCAGCTAAAGTAATATACTCACTATGTAGGCCTAACCCCTCGGTTGTGAATAAGTCATCAACCGATGCTTTAAATATTCTACTGACAACGGTAGTTAAATCCGCAGTCAGAGCTTTTGATTCCAAGTTAATAACATCAGCGTTAATCTCTGACTGGTTCAGCATTAACTGATCACTTTCAATATCTAACGCTTCAGATACGGCCACTTTACCGCCAACAACCACAGATTTGCCATCAATATCGATATTGCGCGCATCTGTATCCGCCTGAAAAGTTACCTCCTGCCCATCAACAAGGATATCATTAGTGACACGAACACGAGAGTTAGCATCAAGCACAGCTTCTGTCGCCGTAATGGACAGCCAGTCCGACTGTACGTCGGAACTTCGAAGAGCTACTTCATCTCCTTGCAACTCAATCGTTCTAGCTATAAACATAGAATCGATAAGGTCAAAGTCATTTACTTGTGCATCAAATACCTCCCCTGAGCTAGAATTCTCTGACTCTGGTTCGAACAAAAGTATTTGCCACTTATCTCCAACCAACAGTGCAGTGTCTGATATCAATTTTACTTCTTCAGACTGATACTGGTTGTCACGCGAGATAATCTCATCACTATCGACTCTAAGGTCCTTAACAATAAAGTCCGAGGATGTAAAAGATATAGATTCACCATCTATACTCAAATCATCTGTATGAGTAAAAACATCGGAGAGTAAAACTGATTCAGAAGCAATACTAATATCCGAGGCAACCATCTCTGTTTCAGACACACTGAGATCTGGGGATGAGATATTTAAAACATTGCTCTGCAATACACTCTGTGAAACAGCAGTGTTATTCCCCTTCATAACCATAGCCTCAGCCGCAACTGTAGACTCACCTATATTGAGTGAAGCAGAGCTGATCAAGTCTATATTCTTAGCAGAAATCAATGCATCTGATATATCAGCAGAATGCACATCTACCGACAATTTATCTCCCACAACTTCATTGTCATTCAGGCCAAGCTCGTTAGCAGAGATATTAATATCCTCTAGCGAGATCAGGTCCGCCTGAATATCTACATATTTACCATGAATATTTGTTTGCCGTGAGTTTATCTCACCATCAAGAACAAGGTTATTCACTGCATGCAAGTTAACGATATCTGCAGTTACTTCCGAATCTTTTACATTTCTAAAATTCTCAGAATCTGTATTTATGGTGGTATTGGCTATCAAGTCTTCTGATACATTAATGTCACCATGCGATGAGATCTGCATTCCTTCAAATGAGTCTGCGTCCCTAAGATCAATATCACCAGATGAATCAATAAACAGACTGTCTGATTGTGAAAAGAGATAGCTGTCACTGCGTACACCCAAGCCTTCCTCTGTTGCCATCACGCTGATTTTTCCCGATTGCATGGCACCAAAAATTGAGGCATCGATGGCATAAGCACGATCATCGAAAGATGTCACTTCCTTTTTATCTATGCTCAGTTCGCCATTCAATAGCTTGGTATAGTTCAGGCTCAAGGCACCTGATATTAAGTTCAACTCATTATCACTTTGAACTTCACCATCAACATCAATATAGCGAGAGAAGATATCCAGTATTTTTGGAGATAGCTTATGATCAACACCTTCACCAACGAAAGAAATCGTTCCATTGTCGATATCAAAAAACAATGCATGACCAATATATTGAGGTACACCAGTAGTCAAAGTCACTCGATCAGTATTGATAAAGCCACAATCATTGCAGGTAATGCCATTGCGGTTCGCGACGATGACGTTAGCAGATTGTCCAAATACTTCTAAAGCCCCCATCATTTCTGAAGTGGAAGAAGAGGTGACTTCATTCAGAATCGTTGAAGCAGCAACTCCGTTCAAGTTTGGGTTAGCGATAATTTCAGCCGCTAACTGACTTGTCCCTGATACCAGAGAGTTATTCAGCACGGCACCGTTAACGTCAATATTAAACTGCTCATACTGGTTATGCGATAAACCAGTGTTGTTAGGTGCTACGATATTTACAACTGGCGTAGCGTTCTGGTAGTTGATTTGTGGCTGGAAGCGTATCTCAGCGTTGGGGTCTGATACGATACCACTAGCGTAGCTAGCAGGTACGACAGGCAGCATCATTGTGCCTGCAATAAAATATACAATGGTCTTGGCTAACCAGCCATGACGTCGAGTTCTAATATTATCCAGAACTTCTACTTCATTCCTTTGAGTCACTGCTTTTTTCATCGTCATTGTCTTCAGAAAATCTGTTTAGAAAGCGATAAAAATGCACTATTACTACTGCGTGCAGCTTTTACGCTAGTTGAAATGATATGTGCCCATACAAACTGCAAACGAAGTCCATGAAAATTGGCACTCATGCCAAATCCACCGCCAATGGCTTCCTCTCCAGTACCATTCTCATCTGCAAATACGTGTCCATAGTCGACAAACACACTGGGACGCAAAGCTAGACCCGCCTCGCTCAACCGCGACGCCGGTATATTAATGTTGAAATCGTTTCGAATATAAAAACCACTATCGCCTGATGCAATTGTGCTTTCAGCACCGCGAACAGATGAACGATCGCCAATGTGAACTTGCTCAGAGCTATACAGGCCTTTTTCGCTATATTGCCCGCTGAGCGCAACTTGATAGGTGCCGACCGATCCCAATGCTGTCGCTAACGAAGAGCGCCACTCTAATTTCGAAAACTGCGCATGAGGTGCATCATCTGGTAACTTATCAGGGTCCATTGTTGCACCGAACAACTCACTACCATATGCAGCCGCAAGCTCAATAGAGTAGTATCCCCAAGGCAGGTTCTCAGATAGATTCATAGAAATCCGATATGGCACGATCTTTTGCGGCGACAGCTTAACCCCTAGCAAATACCGCTCAGAGCGTCGAACTGACAAAGAATTCACCAGATTGACGCGCATCGCTGAATCGCGATATACCAAGTAGTCCCATGACAATGTGCTAGTGTTCGACTGTCCAAACAAATCTGTCTGTTCGGGAAGAATATTTAAGTACTCAGAATAACTATGTGAAAAATCAAATGATGAATAACGAAATGGAAAGCTTGCTGTGGTGGCCAAAGCATTGGTATTTTGACTACCAATATAGTTAACAGTGGCAGAGTCGTTAATACCTACCAGATTAT
>CBDDTG010000046.1:0-29161 GCA_965233665.1 Bacterioplanes sp.
TGTTATCGCTCCTAAGGGCGGTGCAGCTGAAGAAGAAGGTGAAGAAGCGGCTGAATAAGCCCCATCTCACCCATAAAAAGCGGGGCTGGTCCCCGCTTTTTTGTGTCTGAAATAAAGGTAACACTCTGATGGCAAACCCGATTCAGCTGATCGTTGGCCTGGGCAACCCTGGTGCTGAATATGAGCATACCCGCCATAACGCTGGTGCTTGGATGGTAGAGCGCCTGGCGCGTGCCAACGGCATTTCCTTGAGTGCGGATAAAAAATTCTTTGGCTTATGCGGCAAAGGACGCATTGGTAAACAAGATTGCTTTCTGCTGCTGCCCACCACCTTTATGAACCGCAGCGGCCAAGCCGTAGCGGCGCTGGCCAATTTTTATAAGCTAAAGCCCGAGCACATATTAGTCGTTCACGATGAGCTCGACCTGCCACCCGGCGTTGCCCGCTTTAAACAAGGCGGTGGCCACGGCGGTCAAAATGGCTTACGCGACATCATCTCCAGCCTTGGCAACAACAAAGATTTTCATCGCTTACGCATTGGCATAGGCCACCCCGGCGACAAGAGCCGCGTCACCGGTTATGTGCTCGGCCGTGCCAGCAAAGCAGAGCAGCAGAGCATGGATAACGCCATTGAAGAAGCCATGTGCGTACTTCCCGACGCCATGACAGGTGACATGGCCAAAGCCATGAATCGACTTCACTCCTATAAAGGGTAAAATACCGGCAATTTTTCGCCGTACTTCAGATTCGACACAGGATACAACTATGGGTTTTAAATGTGGCATCGTTGGTTTGCCCAACGTCGGCAAGTCCACCTTGTTTAACGCACTGACGAAAGCAGGCATTGATGCAGAAAACTTCCCTTTCTGCACCATTGAACCCAATGCTGGCGTGGTGAACATGCCAGACAAACGCCTGGATGAACTGGCGGCCATCGTCAATCCTGAGCGCGTGGTGCCGACGGCGATGGAATTTGTCGATATTGCAGGTTTGGTAGCCGGTGCGTCCAAAGGTGAAGGCCTGGGCAACCAGTTCCTGGCCAACATTCGTGAAACCGACGCCATCGCACACGTGGTGCGTTGCTTTGAAAACGATCAGGTGATTCACGTCGCCAACCATGTTGACCCAGCCGCCGATATTGATGTAATCAATACCGAGCTGATTTTGGCCGACCTAGAATCGTGCGAGAAGCAACTGCAGCGCGTTGTCCGCGTTGCCAAAGGCGGCGATAAAGACGCCATTGCCCAAAAAGCCCTGCTAGAGCGCCTGATTCCGCACTTCGAAGAAGGCAAAACCGCACGCATGTTAGAGATGAGCGATGACGAGCTGAAGCTGTCACGCCAGTTCCATCTGCTGACCACCAAGCCCACTATGTACATTGCTAACGTCGATGAAGACGGCCTGGAAGGCAATGCCTACGTCGATAAAGTGCGTGAAATCGCCGACAGCGAAGGCGCGTCTGTGGTGGTGGTGTGTAACAAGATCGAAGCCGAAATCGCCGAACTGGATGACGATGATAAAGCTGAGTTCTTAGCAGATTTAGGCATGGAAGAAGCCGGCTTAGACCGAGTGATTCGCGCTGGCTACGAGCTGCTAGGCTTGCAAACCTACTTCACTGCGGGCGTAAAAGAAGTGCGCGCCTGGACCATTAAAATTGGCTCCACCGCGCCGCGTGCGGCGGCGGCTATCCATACCGACTTCGAGCGTGGCTTTATTCGTGCCGAAGTCGTCGCCTACGACGACTTCGTTACTTGCAAAGGCGAAGCTGGCGCCCGCGATGCCGGCAAATGGCGCTTGGAAGGCAAGGACTACATCGTTAAAGACGGCGATGTGATTCACTTCCGCTTCAACGTCTAATCACGCGTGTCCTGAGTCAGAAGTTCGCAGATTTTCACAGCGAACTGCTGAGCACAGCACAGTGTGTTGCACCAAGGTGCCTCGATTAAGCCGCATCATCCGGGTATGATGCGGCTTTTTATTGACCATCATGCCATTACCTCTTCTTCTCGCACTGCTCACGGCCATCGCGCCCCTCGCCATCGACATGTATTTGCCTGCTATGGCAGCCATGGCGGCAGACTTGAATACCGACATTCACCACGTCGAGCTGTCGGTGAGCGCCTTTTTAATTGGCTATGCCGTCGGGCAACTCACCGGTGGGCCGCTGTCTGATCGCTTTGGTCGACGCCCGATTATTTTGCTGGGGCTGGTGCTGTATTTCATCGCCTCGGTGATGCTCATCCAAGTCGATCAGCTCGAAGGGTTGCTGCTCTGGCGCGCGATTCAAGCCATTGGTGGCGGTTTGGCAACGGTGAACAGCCCGGCTGTGGTGCGCGATCGCTTTCAAGGCGATGACATTGCCCGGACATTATCCATGGTGGCCATGATCATGATGATGGCACCACTGCTGGCGCCGGCTCTGGGTGCTGTGATTATTCACATCGGCGACTGGCGCGATATTTTCGTTATTCTGGCGGGTTACAGCTTGGTGGTCATTGCCATCGTGGTGTTTGTTCTAGACGAGAGCCACCCACCTGAGCGTCGCAGCCGGCAGTCGCCTTGGCGTAACTATTGGCAAGTCATCAGCCATGCTGAGGCTAGGCCTTATATTATTGCCCTAGCGTTCGCCTTCTCGACCATGTTCGTTTTCATCACCGCCGCTCCGTTTCTGTATCTGGAATACTATCAGCGGCCACCGTCGCAGTTTGCCTGGCTGTTTGGCGCTAACATCATTGTGATGATGTCGCTGAACAGGCTAAACGTCTGGCTATTGCCGCGCTTTGGTAGCAAGCGCTTGCTGCAAGCAGGCACCTTGCTGCAACTGGCAGCCACCGTCTGCTTGGTGGTGCTCACTCAAACAATGGAAAAGCCATCGCTGTGGTTGGTATTGCCACTGATTATGCTCAGCGTCGGAGCCATTGGCTTAATTGCCGCCAATGCCATCAGCTCGGTGCTGCAGCATTTTCACAACATCAGCGGCTCGGCCACCGCCTTGATTGGTGTTACCGAGTTTTTAGCCGGTGCGCTGCTGGGTTGGTTCTGGACCCAAGTGCATGATTTCAGCGCTCGCCCCATGATGCTGGTGATGATGTTTTCTGCCGCAATGGGCTGTCTGTGTGTCTGGATTGCCAATCAGCGCAGCCAACGTTCCACTCATGCAACAAGCTGATCCTAAACGATGTGCAACGCACCCTTTGCATTCTGACTGCCGCAAGAGCAGAATGAACGTTCAGTCACAACTAAGCAGTACAGATGGATAAACGCCAATGCATTTTGGAGGCGACCGCCGAGCTCATTGCTGAGCATGGTCTGCAATCCTGCCCGATGTCAGCCGTGGCCCGTCAGGCCGGTTGTGGTGCCGGTACTATCTATCGCTACTTTGAGACCAAAGATGAGCTGGTACAGGAGCTGTATTTAGAACTGGTGAAACGCATGACGGAGCATTGCCTGACCGAGTACGACGGCAGTGCTTGTGTAAAGCTGCGCTTTTTCCAGTTCTGGGGCAACTTTTATCGTTATATGCGCACCAATCCACGTGATTGTGCCCTGCTCGAGCAAATGTCTGCATGCCCTGCTATCACCGATGGCACCATGGAGCAGGCCACCACGGCACTGCATGAAGTGGTGTTTGGTATTTTGCAAGATGGGCAGGCGCAGCAGGTTTTGAAAGACTGCCCCGAAAAAGTCCTCAGCACCTTTGTTTACGGCGCGCTGTCGACACTGGCAAAAAAGTACAACTGCGCTCCAGAGCTGATGGGCGACGAGCTAGAAGCTCAACAATTGCTGGCGCTGTGCTGGGATGGCATCAAGGCCTAACGGCAACATCCTGCAGTTAAACGATGTGACACTAAAAATAGAATGAACATTCACTCAAGCAAGGTGGGATTATCATGGCAACAACTCAGACTGCCCAGCTGAACGAGCAATCAGCTCCGCATCCTGCAACGTCGGTACAAGGTGGTGCACGCCTGACCACTGGCTATTTCGATGTCTTGGCAGGCTTGGCCCTAGCGCAAAAACGCGAGCGTCAACGCCAGCGCGATAGCGAATAAGCATCGAGAGATGGCAGGAAAACACCCCGCTGCTGGTAGCGGGGCCATTGAGGTCAGTGACGAACTTCAGACTCGCCCTGATCGGAGTTGGCAAAATACGACGGTAAAACGTTGAGGCGACTTATAACCAGCACGCTATGATCAGGCACAGTGTCTCCGGTGAGCGTTTCGATACTGTCGAGCAATATGCAGGTGGCATCGACGGAATCCAGCGCCACCACTACCGCCATGGGAAAGCCAGCGCTGGTATTGAGGGCAACCAAGTCACCGATTTCTAACTCCTGACGCGGTGCATTCAGCTCATCCGCCTCCAGCTCTTCGCCCGGCCAAGGTGTGCGAAAGCGTGCCAACGCCACCAAGTGAATAATGCCCTGCACCACATCGTCAGTAAGATCGAGCACCATTTCTGCTTCATCGGATAAGTCCATAACGCGATCAACCAGCGTCATAAACAGGTCATTGTCGTCATCTGACCAGCGCAAATCGACTGGGTCAGGCGAGCGCCGGCGCGACTGAATGGTAACATCGGTAGGGAATTCGGCTGGCACTTCACCAGAGTCATCGGGCATGAGCAGACTGATGGCATCCATTCCGCTGTGTTGTTCGCTGATGCGCCAGAACAGGGGTTGCATCGCTGTGTTCATGAGCAGGCTCCTTGTCCGTTATCGGAATACTGGGGTGGCCTGAGCGGCCGCGATGAATCGACCTCCTCGCAACGACACTTTGCCAGTATATAGCAGTGCTGGCCAGCGCTGACAAGCCAGGAAGGCAGCGACTCCGACACGATTGAAGCCAGAAAGCGCTGACAAGTCTGGCGAATGCTGGCGAAGAAGTAGGCAGAAACCGTATAATGGTGCGCCTTTTTGTTGGCACAACCGCGATTTACTCAGCACGATGACAGGTGTTATGACAACCACGAGCAAGAAACTCTACATCAAAACCCATGGCTGCCAGATGAACGAGTACGATTCATCCCGCATGGCCGATATGCTGGGCGAAAGTCACGCCATGGAAATCACGGATAACCCGGAAGAAGCCGATGTTATTCTGCTCAACACCTGCTCGATCCGCGAGAAAGCGCAGGAAAAGGTCTTCCACGAGCTGGGCCGCTGGAAGCACTTGAAGAGCAAAAACCCCGACTTACGCATTGGCGTTGGCGGCTGTGTTGCTAGCCAAGAAGGCGATGCCATCATTCAACGTGCCCCCCATGTCGATATGGTGTTTGGTCCGCAAACGCTGCACCGCTTGCCAGACATGGTGAACAAAGCCAGCAATGCCATTCAGGTAGTGGACGTGACCTTCCCGGAAATCGAGAAGTTCGATCACTTGCCCAAGCCCAAAGTCGAAGGCAGCAGCGCCTTTGTTTCAGTGATGGAAGGCTGTTCCAAATACTGCACCTTCTGCGTTGTGCCCTACACCCGCGGCGAAGAAGTCAGCCGTCCGCTGGCCGATGTGCTGGAAGAAATCGAAGCACTGGCCGAGCAAGGCGTGCGCGAGGTCAACCTGTTGGGTCAGAATGTAAACGCCTATCAGGGTGATACCGGCGATGGCGACTTCGCCGATTTGGCCGAGTTGATCACTCAGGCGGCTGAAATCGATGGCATCGACCGTATTCGCTTCACCACTTCGCATCCGGTCGAGTTCAGCGACAGCTTGATCGACGTGTATGCCGAAGTACCAGAGCTGGTGAGTCACCTGCATTTGCCGGTGCAAAGCGGCTCTAACAAGATTTTGGCAGCGATGAAGCGCGGTCATGAAATCGATCTCTACATCGACAAGATTGAACGCCTGCGCAAGTTGCGCCCGGACATCTCGATTTCGTCCGATTTCATCATTGGCTTCCCAGGCGAAACCGAAGACGATTTTGCCGACACCATGAAGCTGATTGAACACATTGGTTTCGATACCTCGTTCAGCTTTATTTACAGCCAACGCCCGGGTACCCCGGCATCCAATCTGGAAGACGACACCCCAGAGACGGTGAAAAAGCAGCGTTTGCAAATTCTGCAAAGTCGCATTGTGCAAAACGCCCAGCAAATCAGCCGCCGCATGGTAGGCCGTGAAGAAGTTATTTTGGTCAACGGCGTGTCGAAAAAAGACTTGGGCGAGCTGCAAGGCCGAACCGAGAACAACCGCGTGGTCAACTTCCGCAGCAGCGATCACAGCCTGATCGGCAAGTTCGTGAAGGTGCGCATTGTCGATGCCTATGCCAACAGTTTGCGCGGCGAAGTCATCGACCCGTCGACCGCCTATTAATTTTCCTGCCTACGCCGAGGATACTTTTGAGCGAGCAAGCAGCTAACGAAACCGCCGTCACCCGCTTCACACTAGAGCCGGATGACGCCCTGCGGCTGGCCAACCTATGTGGCCACCTGGATGGCCACCTGCATCAGATTGCCGAGCACTTTCGCCTGGAAATCTACAACCGTGGCAACCAATTCAGTCTGGAAGGCCCTGCTGGCGCGGCTAAACGCGCCGCACGCCTGATTCAGCGACTGTATAAGGAAACCCACAAGGGCACCGAAATCAGTCCGGATCTGATCCATCTGTTTTTGCAAGAAGACGCCAGCCACGCGGCTCAGGCACGCAGTGGTCGCTCTCGCGAACACAACACCGTGCGTACGCCACAGCTGGAAGTAAAAGCGCGCAGTCCGTCGCAAATCGACTATTTAGAGCGCATTCGCAACCACGATTTGAACTTCGGTATTGGCCCTGCCGGCACCGGCAAGACCTTCCTGGCCGTCGCTGCCGCCGTTGAAGCCCTAACTCGCGATGAAGTCAAACGCCTGCTGCTGGTGCGTCCAGCGGTCGAAGCTGGCGAGAAACTAGGCTTCTTGCCCGGTGACTTGGCGCAAAAAATCGATCCTTACCTACGCCCTCTGTACGACGCTTTGTACGAAATGCTGGGCTTTGATCAAGTGGCCAAGCTGATGGAGCGCAACGTCATCGAAGTAGCGCCCCTGGCCTATATGCGTGGTCGCACTCTGAGCCATTCGTTTGTCATCTTGGACGAAAGCCAAAACACCACCAAGGAGCAGATGAAGATGTTCCTGACGCGCATTGGTTTCGGTTCAAAAGCCGTGATTACCGGTGACGTCACCCAGGTCGATTTACCACGCGGGGTGTATTCGGGCCTGAAACATGGCCTAGAAGTGTTGGATGGCGTGGATGGCATCGGCATTACGCGCTTTGGCAACCAAGACGTGGTTCGCCACCCTCTGGTGCAACGCATTGTTGATGCCTATGACCGGCATGAAAGCCAAGAGCAACAGCAGCAGCGTGAGCGTCGTCGAGCAGAAAAAGGTGACGACGCATGACGCCCTTTGTCGATCTGCAACTCGGCGATGACTTGCCCTCTCACCACAAGTTACCGAGCGAAGCTCAGTTTAATCTTTGGGTCAGCGCTGCATTAGCGCGTGATTGTGAACTGGACGAGCCTGAACTGACCATTCGCTTAGTGACGCCCGACGAGAGCCAGCAACTCAATGCTGAGTATCGTGGTAAAGACAAGCCGACCAATGTGCTGTCGTTTCCGTTTGAAGCACCGCCACAGGTGCCGATTCCGTTGCTGGGCGATTTGATTGTCTGTGTCGATGTGGTCGAGCAAGAAGCCGCTGAACAGGGTAAAACCACGACGGCCCACTGGGCACACATGATCGTACATGGCTGCTTGCATTTACTGGGGTACGACCATATAAAGGATGACGAAGCGGAGATAATGGAAGGTCTGGAGCGCGAGATTATGGCGCAGTTGGGCTTTTCCGATCCTTATTCTGATGAGGCCTCATGAGCGAAGACCGATCGAGCAGCCAGCATAAGAGCTGGCTGGAAAAACTGACTGACTTATTTTCTGACGACCCACAAAGCCGTCAGGACATCAAAGAAATTGTTCGCGAAGCTGCCCAGCGCAGCATTGTCGACACCGAAACCCTGACCATCGTTGAAGGCGCCCTGCAAGTCTCAGATATGCAGGTGCGGGATATTATGATCCCGCGGGCGCAGATGATTTCTATTGGCATCGATGAAGCCCTCAGCGACGCTCTGGCGAAAATCACCGCATCGGCGCACTCACGCTTCCCTGTGATGGGTGACGACCAAGACGAAGTGGTCGGTATCCTATTGGCCAAAGACCTGCTGCCTTTGATTCTCAACGACCAACGCGATGATTTTCGCCTCAAGGACGTACTACGCCCAGCGACCTTCGTGCCCGAGAGCAAGCGGCTGAACGTGCTGCTGCAAGAGTTCCGTGCAACGCGCAACCACATGGCCCTGGTGGTCGATGAGTTTGGCGGTGTCGCAGGCTTGGTGACCATTGAGGACGTGCTGGAGCAGATCGTCGGCGAAATTGAAGACGAGCACGATTTCAACGATGAAGACAGTCTGATCAAAGAAGTCGACGACGGCACTTGCATGGTCAAAGCACTGACCACGATTGACGACTTCAATGAACACTTCGGTGCTGAATTCAGCGACGACGAGTTCGATACCATTGGCGGCATTGTGGTGCATCATTTTGGCCGTGTGCCGGAGTGCAACGAAGCCATTCGCATCGACCAGTGGGAATTTAAAGTCGTCAACGGCTGCAGTCGCCGCATTAACTTACTTCAGGTCACTGCGCTGGAGTCTGAATCTGACTCCGACAGCGAGCACTAACCCCCTTTTCTAATCCGGACCCACAGATGAAACGCGGCTGGTACCACTCTTCCTGGTTTACGTACTTGGTATTGGCCGCCGCCGGAGCCTTGTTTCCGTTGGCGCTGGCGCCTCTGTTTTGGTGGCCATTGGGGCTCCTCAGCGTTGCCATTCTCTTTGTCAGTCTTGAGCGCTGTGATAGCGGTCGTCAGGCGTTTAATCACACCTGGTGGTACAGCCTCGGGCAGTTTGGTGCTGGTGTATCTTGGGTATACGTCAGCATGCACGACCATGGCGGCACGCCTGCTTGGTTGGCCATTCCCATGGTGGCGGTGTTTGCCGGCTTCTTAGCCACCTTTCCCGCAGTTTGGATGGCGTTACGCCAGCGCTGGCTGGGCCACAGCTTAGCTTGGCTGACCTTCCCGGTGTTCTGGTTCTTACACGAGTGGTTTCGCAGCTGGTTTATGACTGGCTTTCCTTGGTTGTTTGCCGGCGACGCGCATTTGTTTACCTGGCTTTCTGGCTGGGCGCCGATTATTGGCAGCTACGGACTGTCATTTTTGCTGGTATTGACCACCACCGCCATGGTGGTTGCCGTTCGCCAACGCCAGCCGCTGCTGTGGATTGTGCTGCTGGTTTGGCCATTGGGTTGGTGGCTGCAGCACCAGGAATGGACACAGCCCAGCGGTGAGCTCACCGTCAGCGCGGTTCAGGGCAACGTTCCTCAGCACCTGAAATGGCAACGCGAGCAAATTAACCCCACCATTCAGACGTATTTCAGCGCCACCCGCAAACACTGGGATTCAGATCTGATTCTGTGGCCTGAGACAGCCATGACACTGCTGTATGACCGCTTTCAGCCTTACATGGAAGCACTCGCCAACGAAGCACGCCATCACAACAGTACCGTGATTACCGGCATTCCTTATCGCTACCCTCGCGGCAATGTTCATTCTGGCGAGTATCACAACAGCGTGATAGCGATAGGTAGCGGTGAAGGCATGTACCACAAACAACGCTTGGTGCCCTTTGGCGAGTATGTACCGCTTGAACAGCTGATACGCGGCTGGATTCCCTTCTTTGATTTGGAAATGTCGAGCTTTTTAGCCGGCGCAGCCAATCAGGCTCCGCTGAAAGTTCGCCAACAGCGTGGCGAGCAAGAGCAACTGTTTTTGATTGCTCCGTATATTTGCTATGAAATCGCCTACGCCGATTTGGTCAATGCCAGCGCTCGACACGCCGACATGCTGATCACTGTCAGCAATGACGCCTGGTTTGGTGACTCCCTTGGCCCCAAACAGCATCTAGCCTTGGCCCAAATGCGCGCGTTAGAAACTCAGCGCTATGTGCTACGAGCGACCAATACTGGCATCACCGCGTTGATCGATGAGCGTGGCCGCGTGCTGCAGCGCTTACCGTATGAGCGTACCGCCACCCTCACGGGGACCGCCCAGATGCGTCAAGGCCTAACGCCCTACATGATGTGGGGACTGTGGCCACTTTTTGACATCAGCGCACTGATTCTGGCGCTGGCCTGGTGGCGTCGTCGCTCTGCAGCAGCGCCTGCAAACTCATAATCTGGCGGCCATTTTGTAAAGGTGAGCGCAGCAGTCTTGGCGCTGTGGGGCGGCAGGTTAGGTCATCACGCAACGGCTGTGTCAGCACATCAATGTAGTTTTGGTAATCATCGATCAAAGCATCCATATCTGGCGCGGTACTGGCACTGCGCAATAAAAACCCCATCATGCGCCGCAGGTGAGCAGGAACATCAATCAATTCATACATGCGCGTCACCAGCTGAATGCGAATGCGGTGCGAGCTAATGGCCGAGGCTTGCAACACCTGATTCCCCGTCGCCGCCATAAGCTGATCGATCAGCGCCACTTCCAAACGCGCCAGCTCACTGGCTGGACGCCCCTCCTCAGCATGGTCGAAGAGTTGCTGAGCCAGCGCCGTGATGCGCTCATCATCTTGGTCATGCTGATAGCGCTTTTCCAGCGCCAAACGCAGTGCCGTGGGTAATGCGCGATTAAACAGCTCCAGCCCGGCTAACAGCAGCTCACTGCCTAACTCCAGCTCTGGTATGCGATACAGATTGTCGAGAAAATCCAGCCCTGCCGCGGTGCGGTAATCGGTGATCACAATGCCCGAACCTTGAGTACTGGTAAGTATTTGCATGCGTCCAAGAATGCGCAAAGCCATGCGCAATGATGTGCGGTCTACATCGAGCAGCTGCGCCATCTGGCGTTCAGGAGGTAGCTTGTCACCGGCGCGTAAGTCGCCGATAAAAACCAATGCGATCAATAGATCGGCAATTTGATCCGGTAAGGTTTTTGCCATGGTGAGATTATTATTAGTGTTTTTATAGTGTTCCAGTGTCGATAAACACACACTGTAAAGCAAGGCCATTTCAGATATTCTGGCGCTGGAATACATTCGACGATGCAACCGGAGCTGGCCGTGGCCAAACTACTTTTCCGCCTCAATGGCGTGGATGATGACGAAGCGGATGAAGTGCGCGAGGTGCTACAGGACTTTGACACCTACGAAACCCAAGCCGGCCGCTGGGGACTCTCTGTTGCCGCCATTTGGCTGCGCCACGATGACGATTTTGACGCCGCGCGGCAGACCCTCGATGCCTATCAACAGGCTCGCAGTGAACGCCTACGAGCCGAGTTTTCACAGCAACCTATGCCTGATTTTTGGCAGCGTTTACGTCAGCGCCCAGCCGATCATATCGCTGTAGCGCTGGCCGTCCTGCTGATCATTACCTTATTACTATGGCCCTTCAGTGGCTGGCACTGAGCTCGCCTAAACGCCGTTGGATGGCGGTCAAAATGGGCACATTGGCGGCCGGAAACTCAAACTGCGACAGTTGCTCAACCGTGACCCAACGCACCTCCTGGCCTTCAGCACCGTGCGCCAACAAGGCGTCATTGACGCCGACTTCGACCCAATAAACGTCCAACAGAACGTGTTTGTCGGGATACTCATACGGAATTTGCAACAGCGGCGTCATCGCTTGCTCGCGGCAAGGCAGCGCCACTTCTTCATCTAATTCACGCACCAGCGCAGCCGGCACACTTTCGTTGGCTTCGACCTTGCCTCCCGGAAACTCCCACAGGCCGCCTTGGTGTTTATCATCCGGGCGACGGGCAATCAAAATTTCACCGCTATTCACACAGGCCACGGCGACAGCCACATGCACTTGCTTCATTAAGAACGATAATCCGCGTTGATAGAGACGTATTCGTGCGATAGGTCGGATGTCCACAAGGTATCGCTACACTCACCGCGCCCAAGTTCGATGCGCACACAAAACTCACTCTGAGCCAATACCGCAGCGCCGGCTTGTTCGGTGTAACTGTCACAGCGACCGCCATTTTCGACGATTTGCACGTCATCCAAATAAATCTGCACTTGATCCAACTGCAAATCTTGCAACCCCGCACGGCCTACCGCGGCCAGAATACGGCCCCAGTTGGCGTCCGAGGCATACATGGCGGTTTTCACCAGCGGTGAGTGAGCAACCGTATAAGCGACATCCAGGGCCTCCTGCGGCTTGGCCGCACCGTTGACCTGCAGGGTGACAAACTTGGTCGCCCCTTCGCCGTCACGCACAATGGCCTGAGCCAGCTGCTGAAACACCTGTTGCAGCTCAGAGAACAAGGCATCCGCCGCTGGGCTTTGCTCATCATCAATGACCACACCGCTGCGACCGGTCGCAATCAGCATGCAACAGTCGTTAGTTGAAGTATCGCCATCGATGGTAATGCGATTAAACGACGCATCCGCCAACTGCTTGCACCAGCGCTGCAAAATGGCTTCAGAGACCTCAGCATCGGTGGCAATAAAGCCCAGCATGGTCGCCATATCTGGCTTAATCATGCCCGAGCCCTTGGAAATACCAGTGATGCGCACCGGCTGCCCGGCAATCATGACCTCTCGACTATCGCCTTTGGGCACGGTGTCTGTGGTCATGATTCCGGCGGCAGCGCGATCCCAGTTATCCGCACGGAGATCGGCCAAGGCCAAAGGAATACCACGCTCAAACGCGGCCATATTCAGCGGCTCACCGATAACTCCGGTAGAGAACGGCAACACTTGCTGCGGACTGGCTTGAGTCTGACTGGCCAACAGCTGACAACTCGTCAGCGCGTCGGCATCGCCTTGCTGTCCCATGCCGGCATTGGCGTTGCCGGTATTAATAAGCAAATAGCGCGGCTGACTGACTTGCAAATGTTGGCGACACAACACCACCGGCGCTGCGCAAAACGCATTACGAGTAAACACCCCGGCACAGCGACTGCCTTCTGCCAGTTCCATGATGACCAGGTCGTCACGATTGGCGTAGCGCACGCCCGCCTGAGCCACGCCCAGACGCACGCCGTCTACCGCTAGATAGTCACGAAAACGCTGAATATTAACCGCCATGCTCTTTCCTTAGGATAACTTGCCGTGACAGTGCTTAAACTTCTTACCCGAGCCGCAAGGGCACGCCTCGTTGCGGCCAACTTTGCGCTCATCACGAACAAAGGTTTGCGCTGACGCGTCATCGGCTTCGGCCGGTTCTTCAGTGCCCATGGCGCTGGCACTGTCATGTTGATACTGAGCTGCCGCGGCTTGGGCTTGTGCTTCCGCACGACGGCGCTCTTCCATTTCCCGCACGTCTTCTTCCTGGCGGACCTTGACGTGAGAAAGCACACGAATGGTCTCGTGCTTGATGTTGTTTAACAGCTCCTGGAACAACTGGAAGGATTCGCGCTTATATTCCTGCTTAGGGTTCTTCTGGCCATAACCGCGCAAATGAATGCCCTGACGCAGGTGATCCATCGTCGCCAAGTGCTCTTTCCACAAGTTATCGACGATCTGCAGCATTACCTGCTTCTCGAAGGTGCGAATGACCTCGCTACCGACGGCCTGCTCTTTCTCACGGTAAGCCTGAGTGATGGCTTCTAAAATGCGTTCACGCAGAGTTTCTTCGTACAGCTTGTCTTCATTATCGAGCCAAGACTGCACCGGCAGTTCAACATCGAACTCGGCTTTTAACTGCGCCTCAAGACCGGCGATATCCCACTGGTCTTCCAGGCTTTGCGGCGGGATATACGAGTCGATGGCACGATTGACGACATCCGCGCGCACGTTGTTGATCACTTCCGAAATATCTTCGGCGGCCATCAATTCATTGCGCTGATCATAAATCACCCGGCGCTGATCGTTGGCAACATCATCGTATTCGAGCAATTGCTTACGAATATCGAAGTTGCGGCCCTCAACTTTGCGCTGAGCTTTTTCCACCGCATTGGTGACCATCTTATGCTCGATAGACTCACCGTCTTTCATACCTAACGCCTGCATCATGCCGCGCATGCGCTCAGACATGAAGATCCGCATCAGGTTGTCTTCCAGCGACAGGAAGAAACGCGTTGATCCAGCATCCCCCTGACGGCCCGCACGGCCACGCAACTGGTTATCGATACGACGAGATTCATGCCGCTCAGTACCAATGATGTGCAGACCACCGGCCTCCAACACCGCATCGTGGCGCTTTTTCCACTCAGCCTTGATGGCAGCCACCTGTTCATCGGTAGGGTTTTCCAGCGCAGCGACTTCCGACTCCCAGCTGCCGCCCAAAACGATGTCGGTACCGCGACCAGCCATGTTGGTGGCGATGGTCACGGCGCCCGGACGACCGGCTTCGGCGATGATTTGCGCCTCGCGATCATTTTCTTTGGCGTTAAGAACGTTGTGCGGCACCTTGGCTTTTTGCAGCACCTGAGAAATGTACTCAGACGACTCAATCGATGCCGTACCCACCAATACTGGGCGCTTGTCCGCCACAACTTGACGAACCTCTTCCACCACCGCGTCGTATTTTTCGATTTGGGTGGCGTAAATCACATCGTTGTAGTCGATACGCTGCACCGTGCGATTAGGTGGAATCACCACCACATCCAGACCATAAATCTGCTGGAACTCAAAGGCTTCGGTATCGGCGGTGCCCGTCATACCGGCCAGCTTGCCATAAAGACGGAAGTAGTTCTGGAAGGTGGTCGAGGCCAGAGTTTGGCTTTCAGGCTGAACTTGCACACCTTCTTTGGCTTCGATCGCCTGGTGCAGGCCTTCACTCCAGCGACGGCCCGGCATGGTACGGCCAGTATGCTCGTCAACAATAACGATTTGGCCGCCTTGAACGATGTAATCGACGTTCTTCTGATAAACGGCATGAGCTTTTAACGCCGCGTGCACATGGTGCAGCAAGGTTAGGTTGGAGGTGGCATACAAGCTTTCACCTTCTTTTAAGGCACCGGCTTCGCTGAGCATCTCTTCCACCACCTCATGACCTTCTTCGGTCAGTTCGATGGAGCGCTGCTTCTCATCAACGATGAAGTGACCGCTGACCGATTCATCTTCTTCGTTGACTTGCCCCTGCTCCAACCGCGGCACCAGCTGATTGATCAGCTTGTATGTTTCCGAGCTGTCTTCCGCTGGGCCAGAAATGATCAGCGGCGTACGCGCTTCGTCGATAAGAATGGAGTCGACTTCATCGACAATGGCAAAGCTGAGATCTCGCTGCATTTTGTCTTCAGCAGAAAAAGCCATGTTGTCGCGCAAGTAGTCAAAACCAAACTCGTTGTTGGTGCCGTAAACGATGTCGCACTGATAAGCACTACGTTTTTCTTCAGAGCCCTGACCAGGCACGACCACACCCACCGTCAGACCCAAAAACTCAAACAGCGGACGCATCCAGTTGGCATCACGACGTGCGAGGTAATCATTCACCGTCACCACATGCACACTGTTGCCCGTCAAAGCATTCAGATAACTTGGCAAGGTCGCGACCAAGGTTTTACCTTCACCGGTACGCATTTCGGCAATGCGCCCCTCGTGCAGGGTCAAACCACCAATAAGCTGTACGTCAAAGTGACGCATGCCCATCACTCGCTGACTGGCTTCACGGCAGACAGCAAAGGCTTCTGGAATCAAATTTTCGAGCTTTTCACCGCCCTCTAAGCGCTGCTTAAATTCAGCGGTTTTGGCGGACAAAGCCGCGTCGTCCAGACCTTGTAGGGTTTCTTCCAGCGCGTTGATGCGAGCAACCACTTTGCCCATGCGCTTGAGTTCACGATTGTTTTTGCTCCCGACCAGGGTGCGTAAGAGTTTACCGATCATGGTGTTGTTGTAATCCAAACAATAAAAGTGCGTGCCGGGTTAAACAGCCAATAAAGGCAATGCCAGCGCCCCCGCCGAAGGCGGCTAAGGCTACTGATAACCCAGAATGATGACAAGCGTATTGAAAGTGACCGCGTCAGCGTGGTCGGCGGTGAATATAAGCGGCGGGGGTCGACAGTGCGACCGTTTTTGTAGACTTCAAAGTGAACATGCGGGCCAGTAGAACGCCCCGTGCTACCCATCAAGGCAACCACATCGCCTTTGCGCACCACATCACCGACATCGACCTTTAGCTCTTTGCAGTGTGCGTAACGGGTTTTGTACCCGTTGCCGTGGTTGATCTCGACCAGGTTGCCATAGCCATAGCGATCACCTGACCAAGTCACGACACCGGCGGCCACGGCGACGATGTCAGAGCCGTCTTTGCCGGCGAAATCGACACCTGCGTGCCAAGCCGGACGCCCGGTAAAGGGGTCTGTGCGCTTGCCGTAACGGGAAGACATCCAACCACGCGAGATGGGGCGTCCAGCGACAAAGGTGTCTTTACTGAGTTTGTCTGCCGACATCAAATCATCGAGCACTTCTAACTGCTGCTCGCGACTGTCGATGCTCTCGGCTAAGCGGTCCAGCACCTCGTTAATCTCTGGTGCTTGATAGGACGCTCCCAATTGGCCTGGTCCACCCACAGCAGGTGCCATACCGAAATCAAACTCTTCGCTGTGGAGATCGGCAACGTCTACCAGGCGTTCGCCTAGAGCATCCAGCCGGACTAAGCGCGCTTGCAGCTCGGCTAAGCGCAGAGTGAGAGCGTCTAACTCCTGATCGGTTTGCTGGCGAATCTGCTGCAGTTGCTGACGCTGATGGTCTAGGTCACGTTCCCACGCTTTGGCGGTGTTAAGGTCTAGAATGCCTTCATCAGCCAAATGCTGCGCCAACCAATAGCCGCCAGTGCCCATAGCAAACGGCATAGCAAACAGAAACCCGAGCATAATGGCTTTTGCCGATGTGCTTAGGGTGACGGTTTTTGACTCTCCATGCCGGCGGCCGACGATAATGATGTTCATAACATCTGGGTCAGGGTTGCTGACGCTTCCTCGCTAATGGGAGTGATTCGGTTCACTCAGATACAACAAAGGCCATCTTTCAGTATGGCCTTTGTGTGAGAATACTCAAATCAGCGTTGATTGCAATGCATTAACCCGCTGCGGCTGGTCGCATGTAAGCAATGGGAACCTCTTGTTCGTCAAACTCGACGAACTCCCAAGCATCTTCGCAAGCAAGCAACTCACGCAATAATTGGTTGTTGAGACCATGGCCAGATTTGTGACCTACAAACTCACCAATCAGGCTATGGCCCAGCAAGTACAAGTCACCCACGGCATCGAGAATCTTATGCTTTACAAACTCGTCATCGCTGCGCAAGCCGTCTTCATTCAATACCCGGTACTCATCCACAACGATGGCACATTTAACGCTGCCACCCAGTGCTAGGTTTTGTGAGCGCATGTACTCGAGATCTTTGGTAAAGCCGAACGTTCGTGCGCGACTGACTTCTTTAACGTAAGAAGTCGAAGAGAAATCAAGACTGGCTTTTTGCACGCTTTGACGCAAGACAGGATGGTCAAAGTCGATTTCAAAGCTCACTTTGAAGCCGTCGTAGGGTAGGAAGCTGACGAACTTGTCGCCATCTCTAACTTCTACTTTCTTTTTAATTCGGATGAAGCGCTTAGGTGCATCCTGTTCCTTGATACCGGCAGACTGCAGCAAGAACACGAAAGGACCAGAACTGCCATCCATAATGGGCACTTCTTGTGCACTCAGTTCTACCACCGCATTATCGATACCCAAACCCGCTATGGCGGATAACAAATGCTCAACGGTATCAACCCGGGCACCATCTTTCACCAAGGTGGTGGACAAGGTGGTTTCGCCGACATTCAACGCATTGGCCGGAATATCAACCACTGGGTCCAAGTCGACACGACGAAACACCACACCGCTGTTTACCGGAGCGGGCTTAAGCGTCAGGTATACTTTTTCACCCGAGTGCAAGCCCACCCCAGTAGCACGGATGGTGTTTTTCAGAGTTCGTTGTCGGATCATACGGACATTCCTGCCATTACTGAGTATTCTTTATACAATTTGAAACGGCTGGCATTATAGCAACTATGTCGCTTCGCGCTAGTGCATGCCGTCAGTCAGCCTGACGGCGCAAAAATGCCGGAATATCCAAATAATCCATATCTGGCTTGGAGTTAACCTCTGCTTGGCGCGCCGTATTGCCACTGGTATGACCGTGTGCAACAGTGCGTTCCGCACGACGACTCTCAACTGGGGCCGCTTCAGCCTGGCGTTGAGTGTTATCCACCACCACTTCCGTTGGCGCTGGCTCAGCAGCCTGTTTAACGGGGCCTAACCCGGTCGCCACGACGGTCACTCGCAACTCATCAGTGAGCTCAGGGTCGATGACCGTGCCCACGACGACGGTGGCGTTTTCAGAAGCAAACTCCTCTACCACTGTGCCGACTTCGGAGAACTCGCCCAAAGACAAATCGAAACCGGCCGTCACATTCACCAGAATGCCACGCGCACCTTGCAAGTCGACATCTTCCAGTAACGGACTGCCAATGGCTGCTTCTGCCGCTTCTCGTGCCCGGTTGTCACCTGTTGCAGTGCCCGTGCCCATCATGGCTTGACCCATTTCAGACATAACAGTGCGCACATCAGCGAAGTCGACGTTGATCATGCCCGGCCGAGTGATCAGATCTGCGATGCCCTGCACTGCGCCGTGCAGTACATTGTTCGCTTCTTTAAACGCATCCAGCAGTGAGGTGTTTTTACCCAATACTGCCAGCAGCTTTTCGTTAGGAATCGTAATCAGTGAGTCAACGTGCTCGCTCAACTGTTTGAGACCTTGATCGGCAATGTTCATGCGCTTACGGCCTTCGAACGGGAACGGCTTGGTCACCACAGCCACGGTCAAGATGCCCAGCTCTTTGGCCACTTCCGCCACGACCGGTGCACCGCCCGTACCAGTGCCGCCACCCATGCCCGCAGTAATAAAGACCATATCGGCACCGCCGATGGCCTCCGCAATGCGCTCACGATCTTCGATGGCCGCTTGGCGACCAATATCTGGATTTGCGCCAGCGCCCAGTCCTTTGGTTAAATCGCCGCCCAACTGAATAATGGAGCGAGAGTGCACGTTACGCAGCGCCTGAGCGTCTGTGTTGGCACAAATAAAATCAACGCCATCAATGTGGTTGTCGACCATATGCTGAACAGCATTACCGCCGCCGCCACCAACACCTACGACTTTGATCACTGCTGATTGTTGAATGTCGTCCGCTAATTCGAACATATCCCCTTCTCTATGAGACATTGCTGATCTCCTTCGCCGCGCGTTTCTAATTTAATATTAAAAATTCACTTTAATCCATTCTTTCAGGCGCCAAAGCGCACCTTTTTCAGTGTCTTCCGGTTGACTATTTGCCACTGGTATTTCTTGTTGTTTTGCCGCGTACAACAACAGCCCGACGGCGGTGGAATAAATTGGATTATTGATCACATCCGTAAGGCCACTGACGCCTTGGGGACGTGACAGACGCACAGGCATATGGAAAATTTCTTCTGCCAGCTCCACCACCCCTTCCATTTTGGCGGTACCACCGGTCAGAACAATACCGGCTGCGACTAAGTCCTCATAGCCACTGCGTCGCAATTCTGCCTGAATTAATGTAAATAACTCGTCATATCGAGGTTCAACCACCTCTGCCAGCGCTTGGCGAGATAAATCCCGCGGTGGACGATCGCCCACATCTGGCACTTTGATCATTTCGTCGGCTTTTGCCAGTTGCGTCAGAGCACAGGCGTATTTGATTTTTATTTTTTCCGCATGTTGTGTCGGCGTGCGAACGGCCATTGCAATGTCGTTAGTGACCTGATCACCAGCGATAGGAATCACGGCGGTATGGCGAATTGAACCTTCGGTGAAAATAGCAATATCCGTTGTGCCACCGCCAATATCCACCATGCATACGCCTAATTCGCGTTCATCGTCTGTTAGTACAGCATAGCTGGAAGCCAATTGCTCAAGAATAATGGCATCGGTTTCCAATTCGCACTTATGAATG
The DNA here is from genome assembly GCA_965233665.1 of Bacterioplanes sp. GTDB lineage: Bacteria > Pseudomonadota > Gammaproteobacteria > Pseudomonadales > Oceanobacteraceae > Bacterioplanes. Next base: position 19,991 of record CBDDTG010000046.1, read on the forward strand.
CAACGCTCGATATATTCTGCACGGCATTTTGTGAACCAGTGACCAGATGAACTTTGGCTTCCAAACGCACACCTGACATGCCAACAGGCTCTTTGATGCCTTCTTGATTGTCGACCACATACTCCTGTGGCAACACATGCAAAATACGTTGGTCACGTGGAATCGCCACAGCCTGAGCGGCCTCGATAACGCGCTCGATGTCGGTTTCCGTGACTTCGCGATCACGAATGGCAACGATGCCATTTGAGTTCATGGATTGAATATGCGAACCGGCAATGCCAGCGTAAACACTGTGAATACGACAGCCAGCCATAAGCTCGGCTTCTTCTACTGCACGGCGAATCGACTGCACGGTGGAGTCAATATTGACCACCACGCCTTTTTTCAAACCGCGACTGGGGCTGCTGCCTAAACCGACAATCTCAATACCACCTGAACTGTCCAACTGACCCACAATGGCGACAATTTTAGATGTGCCGATATCGAGGCCAACCAGCATATTTTTTTCTGTTGTCTGACTCATTATCCCTTCTCTCCCTGACGCCAACCCACGGCTGCGCCTTTGCCATAGCGCAGATCTAAGCGGGCAACCTGTTGCGCTGGTAGCGTATCCAGCAAACGCGCCAGGCGTTGTAATCGTTGTTCGATATAGCCCTTACCCAAAGCGACTAACCATCCATTACTGAGCTGCGCATGTATCGAGCCACTGCTACTGACACGCAAACGTTCAACATTTACTTGTCGCGCCAATAACACTTGCTGTACCAAGCGATAGCTACGCGCTGCAATATCGGCATAGCGCGGCTGTGCTTCTATGTGCGGCAACTCACTGGCATCAAATATTGCCGGTCGTTCCGTCACACGACCACTGGAGTCCAACAGCGAATTTTCATTCCAGCGTGCCACAGGTACCGACTCCCGCACATTGACCGTGATGCCCGATGGCCATTGCTTACTGACCACTACGCCCGCCACTAATGGCAACTGCTCAATTTGTTGCTGTACCTTATGCAAGTCGGCGGTAAAAAAAAGATTCCTGCTTTAGCCACAACAACTGCCGGGCAATGTCTTCTGCCGAATGCACAGCCATACGCCCCTCTACCACCACGTCCGTAATCGGCCAATGGCGATAACTAAACTGCAGAGCTGCGACAAAAAGCACACTAAAACTCAGCACAAGCAACGCTTTCCATGGCACTCGAATGCTCGGCATTGCTGGCAGACGCAACCGTTTCGCCCTGGGTTTTTCCAGCGGCGTCGCACCTCGTTTTGGTGCGGGTGGTTTGCGTTTCAGCCAGCTTTTCTCAGCCATACTGTCGCTCCATTGCCAGCAGCAATACTTTTTCTATCAACTCACCAAACGCCATATTTGCAGCACCAGCTGCCATCGGCACGAGACTATGATCCGTCATACCCGGACTGGTGTTGGCTTCCAATAACCAGAATTTTCCCTGCTCATCCTGCATCACATCGATGCGCCCCCAACCTTCGCAACCGAGCAACTCAAATGCTTGCAAACATAGAGTTTGCAACGCTTGCTCTTGCTCAGCATCCAGCCCACAAGGCAATAAATATTCGGTATCGTTGGCCTCATATTTGGCGTTGTAATCGTAAAAGGCATGCGGCGTCTTCAATTGAATCACGGGTAATGCAGTATTTCCGACAATGCCCACCGTGAACTCACGCCCAGTCACCCACTGCTCTGCCAACACCATGGCATCAAACTCACTCGCGAATGCATAGCTGCTCGCCAAATTTTCCGCATCGGCAACCCGGCGCATACCAATACTGGAGCCTTCACGTGACGGTTTAACAATGGCGTTAAAACTAAGTTTCTCGATTACCCTATGCCAGTCGCTGTCTGGGCTCAGCATTTCCGCCGCAGGCGTCGGCAACCCCGCCGCTTGCCACAGCAACTTAGTGCGCCACTTATCCATTGCAATGGCTGATGCCATCACACCGCTGCCGCTGTAGGGTTTATCCAACCACTCTAAAACGCCCTGAATCGTGCCGTCTTCACCACCACGTCCGTGCAATGCAATAAATGCGACGTCGAACTCAGCCTCTGCCAACTGGTTGATGATGTGTCGCTGTATATCGATTTCGATCACGTCGTGACCACGCTGGCGTAACGCTGCGGCCACTGCGGCACCGCTTTTTAGCGATACCTCGCGCTCAGCCGACATACCGCCTTTTAATACTGCAATGGTGCCCAGTTGAGTCACGCATCGGCCTCCTGCAACCATTGCGGCAGCGTTTGCGTTAACTGTTGTGCAATGGCTCCAATATCTCCCGCTCCCTGGGTCAGCAGTAAATCCCCCGCCTTCAAGTGCGTGGTTAATACTTGCTGTAATGACTCGCCTCGTTCAATAAATACCGGGTCGAGTTGACCACGCTGGCGAATACTGCCGCACAAAGCGCGACCGTCTGCGCCTGGAATCGGTTTTTCACCGGCCGGATAAACGTCCATCAATAACAACACATCGGCCTGCGATAAAATGCGCACAAAGTCTTCGTACAAGTCTCGGGTACGACTGTAACGATGCGGTTGAAATAACATCACCAAGCGCCGCTCAGGAAAACCTTCACGAATGGCTGCTAGTGTTACTTCCAACTCCCGAGGGTGGTGACCATAATCATCCACCAACATGACATCACCACCCGCCACCGGGTACTCTCCGCATACGGTGAAACGACGCCCAACGCCGGCAAAGTTTTCCAATGCCTCTTGAATCGCACAATCGGTAACGCCCTCATCGTCTGCCACCGCCATCGCCGCCAGAGCATTTAGCACATTGTGTTTGCCTGGCATGCGCATGCGAATCGCCAGATCTTCACGATTGCCTGGACGGCGCACTTTAAACTGGGTGTACATGCCTTCTTGGGTCAGCTCATACGCTTGGTAATCAGCATCGTCAGCAAAGCCATAAGTAACAAACTGGCGCCCAATCTGCGGCAAAATAGAGCGCACATGCTCATCATCACTGCACACCACAGCCAACCCATAAAAGGGTAAGTTGTGCAAAAACTCGATAAAGGTATTTTTCAGCCGTTCAAAGTCACCGTCATAGGTCGACATGTGATCTGCATCGATGTTGGTGACAATGGAGACCATAGGCTGCAAATGCAAAAAGCTGGCATCACTTTCATCGGCTTCGGCCACCAAATAGCGACTTCCTCCAAGGCGCGCATTAGCGCCAGCACTGTTTAACTTACCGCCAATGACAAAGGTCGGATCCAGCTCCGCTTGCGCCAAAATGCTGGTCACTAAACTGGTGGTGGTGGTTTTGCCATGGGTTCCCGCAACCGCGATGCCATGACGAAAACGCATTAACTCGGCCAGCATTTCCGCCCGTCTGACAATCGGCAAACGGCGCTGTAAGGCGGCCTGAATTTCTGGATTATCGGTATCAATAGCGGTGGAGACGACCAATACGTCTGCTTGGTCGATATGGCTTTCGTCATGGCCAATAAAAATCGTAGCACCGAGTTTTTCCAGCCGCTGCGTTACTGCGCCCTGTTTGAGGTCAGAGCCACTGATGCAGTACCCCTGGTTGAGCAAAACCTCCGCAATACCACACATACCTGCGCCACCGATGCCGACAAAATGAATGGTCCGCACCCGGCGCATTTCTGGTACCGCAAAGTGGTCTGATTTATTGATCGGTTTGCATTCAACCACGAATCATTGTCTCCAAATGTTGTACTACTCGTGCCGTTGCATCTGGCACTGCGCATTGCCTAGCGCGCTCAGCCATTTGTTGTAACGCTGGCCTTTGCTGTTGATAAAACTGCCACCGCTGTTGTAACCATTGCGGCGTTAATTGTGACTGTTGGATTAACTCAGCCGCATCCTGCTGAACCAGTGCGTTGGCGTTACTGGTTTGATGATCGTCGACTGCATACGGAAAGGGCACAAAAATCGCCGCTCGACCAGCCGCCGCCACTTCCGAAACCGTCAGCGCCCCCGCTCGGCAGATAATTAAATCGGCCTGCGCAAATGCCGCTGGCATATCGTCAATAAAATCCCTAACCTCAGCTTCTACACCGGCTTGTTGATACTTATCTTGCATATCTGCCAAATGCTTTTTGCCTACCTGGTGCAACAACGTTGGCCGTTGATCCACCGGCAGCGCCTGCATTGCCGCTAACACCACTTGGTTCAAAGCCACAGCGCCGAGACTGCCGCCCACTACTAATACGTGCAAAGAAGAGCGCTCTGCAGGCGGCGGTGCAATTTTATTAAACTCTGGCCGCACTGGATTGCCCGTCGTCATGGCTCCGGCTAATGCACCGCTAAATGCTTGCAACACACGATGCGACAATGGCCGTAAGCATTTGTTGGTCATGCCAGGCAATGCATTTTGCTCATGAATCGCGAGTCGGCATCCCGTTAAGCGTGCGGCAATGCCCGCTGGCCCTGTCACATAACCACCAAATCCAACCAGCGCTACTGGGTTTAATGCGCGAATGATTTTCCAGGCTTGCCAAGTTGCCTTCAGCACTCGCCAAGGGGCCGCTAGCAAACCGCGCCAGCCGTTACCACGCAAGCCTCGAATAGTAATGCTGTGCAAAGGAATGCCGGCTTGCGGCACTAATTGCTGTTCAATGCCATGCGGAGTGCCGAGCCAGTGCACTTCGTAGCCGCGCTGCTGTAATTCATGCGCAACACTTAATGCCGGTATCACATGACCGCCGGTACCAGCGGCGCTGATAACGATGCGATCAGTCATCAGAGCCTCCCGCCGCCGTGTCTGTTTCATGGGCCACGCGCAAAATGATTCCCACCATGGCGCAACACACCAATAAACTACTGCCGCCATAGCTGAAAAATGGCAAGGTCAAACCCTTGGTAGGCAATAAACCGGTATTCACGCCTAAATTAATCACCATTTGCAGAGCCAACAAAGAGGCGATGCCAGCAACAATATAGGCACCGTACAACTGCCCTTGACGCTGTGCTTTCCACGCCACTTGCCAAACCAGAGCAATAAAGGTCGCCAGCAGTAGCAACGCTAGGGTGGCTCCGACTAGGCCCGTTTCTTCAGCCCAGATAGCAAAGACAAAGTCCGTGTGCGCTTCGGGCAAATAAAATAGCTTTTGCACACTTTCACCCAAACCAACGCCCAGCCAATCACCGCGGCCGAACGCAATCAAAGACTGTGTTAACTGATAGCCACTGCCGTACACATGCTCTGGCGCCCATGGGTCCATATAAGCGGTTAAACGCACCATTCGATATGGCTCCATCATCACCACCGCGACACTGATAACGCCGACGCCCATCACCAAAAGGAAAAACTGTCCGGCTTTTACGCCACCCAAGAACAACATAATCAGAGCAGCGCCCATCAGTACCACCACGGCACCGAAGTCAGGCTCCATCAACAACAAAGCCACCATCAGCCCCAAAATGATGAAAGGTTTCATAAAGCCTTTCCAGGTTTGCTGGACTTCCGCTTGACGCCGCACCAAATAACCCGAGAGATAAAAAACCGCTGCTAATTTGGCAATTTCGGAGGCCTGGATTTTAATAACACCCAGATTGAGCCAGCGCCGACTGCCATTTACCTCGTGCCCAATGCCAGGAACAAACACCAACACCAAAGCCAACAAACCAATCAGCAACAAGAGCGGCTCTAAACGCGACCAAAAGGCCAGCGGTACTTGGCTCATCACGGCAACAGCACCCATGCCCAGCACCACATACACAGCATGGCGAATGCTAAAATAAGCGGCATTACCGGTGTAATAATCAGCAATGCCGGTTGAAGCCGATGCCACCATGACCCAGCCTAATAACAGCAAGGCCAGCCAGGGCCAAAAAAGTGGCTGTTGCCATTGCCACTGCCAACTGAAGGTTTGTAGCCAGGTTTTCATAGGCTCACCTCCAATTGCTCAACCGCTTTAATAAACGCATCACCGCGTTGTTCGAAATTCCCAAACTGATCAAAACTTGCGCAAGCCGGTGATAACAGCACCACATCATCACCTTGTAATTCCGGTACCAGTGCTTCCAGCGCCTGAGTCATGGAAGTAAAAATCTGAGCATCGCAGGCCTCATCCAGCTGCAGCGCGATCTGCTTCGCATCCTGACCAAACAACAAGGCACGCTTGACCCGTTGCTGGCAAGTTTGTGCCAGAGGAGAAAAATCTTGGCCTTTAGCGACGCCTCCTGCCAACCAGAATAAGCGCCCGCTATTGCGTAACCGCAAACCTTCAATGGCAGCCAGCGTTGAGCCCACATTGGTGCCTTTTGAATCGTTGATAAACCGCACACCTTGTTTAACAGCAACGGTCTGGCATCGATGCGGTAAACCGCAAAATTCACGCACATACTGACGCACCGCGGTGCTATCTAAGTCAGCACCCAAACCTGCGGCATCGACCAACGCCAGCGCCGCAAGAACATTGGCAACATTATGATCACCATTGATGCCCAGCTCATCGACGGCCAGCCAAGGTTTCTGCTGCAGTTGAATCCAGTTACGACCCGCTTCTTTTGTCAGGCAAACATCAGCTGCTTGCTGCAAAGAGAAAGTACGCTCAGAAACCGCATGACGAGGGCGGCTGTAATCATCATCAAGATTGACCACCGCTGTTTTGGCCGCATTAAAAATTCGCTGTTTGGCGTGCCAGTAATCTTCCATGCTGGCGTAGCGATCCATGTGGTCGGCGGTTAAATTGAGCAAGGTTGCCGCTTGAGATGGCAGACGCTGGCAGGTTTCTAACTGAAAGCTGGATAACTCCAACACATAAACATCGGCGTGCAGAGATTGCGTCAACACATCCAATACCGGCACACCGATATTGCCAATGGCTAGGGCGGATTTACCCAGTGCCTGTAAAATACCGGCGACCAGCGTCGTGACCGTGCTTTTACCATTGGAGCCAGTAATGCAAATAAACGGCTTATCAATGGCATCAACAAATAGTTGCACGTCGCCAACAACCTCTACCCCAGCCGCACGAGCCGCTGCAATCGCTGGCTCTGATAGCGCAACACCAGGGCTCACTATCAGGGTTTCATAAGCCGACATCGACAGGTGTTGCCAGTCACCACAGAACAGTTCGGTGTCTGCAAATGCCTGCCACTGGTTTAATCCGGGGGGCTGCGCGCGACTGTCACAGGCATCAAATTCCCAGCCCTGCAAACGGCAAAAGTGAGCACAAGACAGACCCGTCTGCCCATGCCCACAATTAATTTTTTGCCGTTATGCTGCCGTTTCATTGCCAGCTCCTAGCGAATTTTCAGTGTGGCCAGCCCGACCAGCACCAAAATAATGGTGACGATCCAGAAGCGCACAATCACGCGCGGCTCCGGCCAACCTTTTAATTCAAAGTGGTGGTGCAAAGGCGCCATACGAAAAATGCGTTTGCCTGTCATTTTGTAGGAGGCGACTTGCATGATCACCGACAGAGTTTCAGCCACAAACACGCCGCCCATAATGAACAGCACCACTTCTTGACGCACCACCACGGCGACCACACCTAAAGCGGCCCCCAGCGCCAGCGAGCCAACATCGCCCATAAATACTTGAGCGGGATAGGTGTTAAACCATAAAAAACCAACACCAGCGCCAACAATGGCGGCGCAAAACACCACCAGCTCGCCCGCACCAGCGATGTAAGGAATGTGCAGGTAATCGGCAAAATTCACATTACCGGCCAAATAAGCGCACACGCCTAAAGCCGCTCCCACCATGACCGTGGGCATAATGGCTAAGCCATCCAAACCATCGGTTAAGTTCACCGCATTACTGGAACCGACAATGACGAAATAGGTGAGCACAATAAACATCACCCCCAACTGCGGCATCACGTCCTTCATAAAAGGCACCACTAGCTGGGTTTCTTGCGGGCTTTGCGCGGTATAAAACAGGAATGCCGCAGCGGCTAAGGCCAGCACCGATTGCCAGAAATATTTCCAGCGCCCCGGCAAACCACGGGAGTTTTTCTCGACCACTTTGCGGTAGTCATCGACCCAACCAATGGCGCCGAATAATAAGGTCACCAGCAAGACCAACCACACAAAGCGATTGTCTAGATCGCCCCACAGCAAGGTACTGACGGTAATCGACAATAAAATCAGCACACCGCCCATGGTCGGCGTACCGGCTTTACTTAAATGAGATTTTGGCCCGACTTCTCGAATCGCTTGGCCAATTTGATACTCGCGTAATTTACGAATCACCCACGGCCCTAATAACAGCGATACCAGCAATGCCGTAATCACAGAAAAAATAGCCCGCAAGGTCAGGTAGCTCACCACACTGAACCCGGATTCAAATTGTGCCAGCCATTCTCCTAGCCACAGTAACATGTCAGTTGTCCTCGTCCCCAAGTTGCAGCGCCCGGACGACTTGGTCCATCGCAGCACTGCGTGACCCTTTGACCAGCACGACATCGCCGGCCCGGGTATGTTGTTGTAAATACGTCACCAGCTCTGCATGGCTGTTAAAATGTTGACTGTCGTCAGAATCCATCGCCGCCACCGCCGCTTTGCTCAACTCACCACAGCCTAATAAGGCATGAATGCCACGTTGCTTGGCATAAGCGCCAATATTCTGATGCGCCGCCAATGCTTGCTCGCCCAGCTCTGCCATGTCGCCCAGCACCAGCCAACCTCGCTTGGCATCGGCCAAAACATCAATGGCGGCCCGTACCGATGCCGGATTGGCGTTATAGCTGTCGTCGAGCAAGCGAATGTCGCCCGTGCCGCGGTGCCACTGCAAGCGGCCGCTGAAGGCCTGCGCCGAGGTTAAGCCCTGGCGGATTTCGTCTTGGTTTAGCCCCACGGCAATGGCGGCTGCGGCCACGGCCAACGCGTTCAGCACATTGTGTCGCCCCAGCAAAGGCAGCTGGATCGCACAGCTAAACTCGGGTGCTTGCAGGGTAAAGTGCACACCATCAAGGCTGGTGCGGATGTCACGGGCGCTGACATCGGCGCCTTCGCTCAGTCCAAAGCTCAACACGGCATGGTCACGCGAACGCAGCTGCCACTGATCAAAATGTGCATCGTCAGCGTTCAGCACCGCGCAGCCATCCGCGTCGATATGATCCAACAGCTCACCTTTGGTGGTGACCACGCCCTGCAGCGAGCCAAAACCTTGTAAATGCGAGTCACTGGCATTGGTAACAATGGCAACGTCCGGTTGTACCAGGCACGCC
>CBDDTG010000047.1:0-104850 GCA_965233665.1 Bacterioplanes sp.
GGGGCTGGCCCTCAAGATGTAGAAGATGGCATTACCGAAAAAATAGAGCAGTCTTTGGAAGACGTGCAAGGCATTAAACGCGTGATCACCTACAGCATGCGCAATGCATCGCAAACGTGGGTGGAGGTCGACGACAGCTACGACGTTGAAGAGGTCATTGATGAGGTTAAGGTCAACGTTGAAGGCATTCAAACACTGCCCGCCGGGGCAGAAACGCCGCTGATTACGCGTGAGAAATTCATCCAGGAAGTGATGTGGGTGGCGCTTTACGGTGATCGGCCGTTCGAGCAAATTCGTGCCTTGGGTGAGGACATCTATGATGAAATTCGCAACCTGCCCATGGTGCACGTCAGCGAGTTTCATGGTGGACCCAACTATGAAATCAGCGTTGAAGTGGCGCGCGATCGGCTGCGCGAATATCAGCTGACCTTTGCCGAAGTGGCACAAAGCATTCGTGCTTACAGTGCCAACATGAGCGCCGGTGAAATTCGCACCGATGCGGGTTATATCGGCATTCGGGTAGAAAACCAGGCCTATGTGAAACGCGACTTTGAGCAAATACCGATTCGCACTTTAGCGGACGGCAGCCAGCTATATTTGGCGGATGTGGCAGAAATAACAGACGGCTTTGAGCAAGGGCTGCAGTACAACAAGTTCAACGGCAAAGATGCGGTGTTGTTTTTTATCGGCGCTTCCAATGATCAATCGACGCCGGATGTGGCGGCGGCCGTTAAGGAGTACATCCAGGAGCGTCAATCCAGCTTGCCACAAGGCATGCAGTTAAAATCCTGGATAGATCTGACTTACTACCTCGAAGGCCGTTTAAATATGATGCTGGAGAACATGTGGGCATCGGCACTGTTGGTGTTTTTGATGCTGGCCATGTTTTTGCGTTTGCGTCTGGCGGCTTGGGTTATGGTCGGGCTTCCGGTGTGCTTTTTGGGCACGCTGATGATGATGCCCGTTGATCCTATTAATATCACCATCAGTTTGACCAGCTTGTTTGGCTTTATTTTGGTGCTGGGCATTGTTGTCGATGACGCCATTGTGATCGGCGAAAGCGTTTATTCAGAAATCGAGCACAAAGGACAGTCGCTGAATAGCGTTGTCACCGGTGCAAAACGCGTGGCAATGCCAGCGACCTTTGGCGTGTTAACCACCGTCGCGGCGTTTTTGCCGATGTTGTTTGGCAATGGCCCTGATGCAGCGATTTCGGCTTCGATCGGCTGGGTGGTGATCTTATGTTTGCTGTTTTCTCTGGTCGAATCCAAATTGATTTTGCCGGCCCACTTGGCGGGCATGGCTCCTAAAAAAGACAGCCGCAATCCGATTTATCGCTTGCAAGATTGGATCGACGCCCGCTTGCAGTCCTTTATTCATAACAAGTATGTGCCTTTTTTAGCGGCTTCGTTAAAGCATCGCTACAACGTGGTGGCCATTTTCTTGGCGTTGTTATTGATTACCTTGGGGCTAGTACAGGGCGGTGTGGTGCGCATGGTTGGCACGCCTAAAATTCCGCACGATTTCCCTGAAATAGCCCTAGAAATGACGGCCGATAGCGGCGAGCAAGCCACCCTCAATGCAGCGCTGGCGATTGAAGCCATGATTAAACAGGTAGACGCTCAAATTGAGCAAGAAACCGGACAAAGCATGGTGAGCTCGATTTATGTCGACCTGGATTCTCGCACCGAAGCAGAAATTATGACCACCTTGGTCGAGCCTGAGCTGAGGCCAATGGACACCTTTGCTTTAGCTGAACGCTGGCGTGAAGCGATGCCACCGATTGCGGGTCTGAAATCATTGAGCATTCAAGACGACGTATTTGGAGGAGGGCGCGAGGACGGCGATATTAGCTTTAAGTTGTTGGGCACCAACCCAGAGCAGTTAGCAGCTGCAGCCGAGCAGTTAAAGCAAAAGCTCAGTCGCGTTGCCGGCGTGGGGGACATCAACGACAGCCAGCAATCGACGCGTCAAGAAGTGCGCTTAGCCTTGACACCCCTAGGTCAAAGCCTGGGCTTAGATTTGTCCGCGGTGGCTGGGCAAATGAATGCCAGCTTTTACGGTTTAGAAGTGCAACGCATTTTGCGCGACGGCGAAGAAGTCAAAGTCATGCTGCGCTACCCAGAGCAAGAGCGTAACGCGTTAGGGCATGTGGCAAGCACGCGCATTCAAACGCCGGGCGGCAGCAACGTGCCTTTATCCGAAGTGGCTAACATGACGCTGCACGAAAGTGCAGAGTCGATTCGCCGCGAAGACGGGGCGCGCACGATTACCGTTTGGGCATCCGTTAACAGCGCCATCGTTGAGCCGCAAAAAGTGGCCAGTGACATTATTGATAACTACATGCCGGACATGCTGGAGCAATATCCAGCGGTGCGAACAGAACTGTCTGGCCGCATTCAAGATGAAATGGACAGCAATCTCGAACAGGCTCGCAATTTTGTCTTGTCGATGCTGCTGGTGTATGCCTTATTGGCGATACCGCTGAAATCCTACGGACAGCCGCTGGTGATTATGGCGGTGATTCCATTTGGCGTTATTGGGGCCATTTACGGTCACTTGCTGTTGGGCATGGATGTCAGCTCATTCTCGTTGTTTGGCATCATTGCCGCCGCCGGTGTGGTGGTCAACGATAGCTTGGTGATGGTCGATTACATCAATCGCCGGCGCCAAGCAGGCGTTGCCGTGCAAGATGCGGTATTGGCCGCTGGGCGTCGGCGTTTTCGAGCCATTATGTTGACCTCATTAACAACCTTTATGGGGTTAATGCCGATCATGCTAGAAACCAGCTTGCAGGCAAAAATTGTCATCCCTATGGCGGTGTCTTTGGCCTTTGGTGTGCTGTTTGCCACGGTGATCACCCTGATTTTGATTCCTAGCTTGTACCTGGTCGGCTCAGATCTAAGCGCGCTGTGGCGACGCTTGCGAGGAAAGCCAGCAACGGTGGAAGCGTAAGCTGTTCAGACAAGACAGGGCGTTAAGCGCCCTGTTTCCCCCTCTAAGCTTGCACTGGCCCAGAGCAAAAAAGTGCACCCCATCGATAGTGTGTGGCGAGTGTCGGCCTAGCGTTTGAATCTTTAGCGCATGCACGTCATGTCACTGCTAGGCTTTCAAGGCTTTGCTGGCAGTGGGGGTTATGAATGCGTGCCTCGAATCATTCCGATGAATTGTATCGAATAGTCTATGTCAGTCGGGCCACCGTACTGATGGCGGAGGCTGACCTTGATGACTTATTGGCGGTTGCCAGAGACAACAATGCTCGCCTCGATGTTACGGGCATGTTGCTTTACAAAGACCAGTCCTTCCTACAAGTGCTCGAAGGCCGCCGGAACGAGCTGGGCCAGTTGTTCAATACGATCAAACAGGATGACCGTCATTGCCGGGTAAGGATGCTGGCATTTGATGCCATTGAACAACGTGATTTCCCGGGCTGGTCGATGGGGTTTCAGCGTCTGAGTGATGGCAGTGCATTGCCTGAAGGCTACTCCGATTTTATGAACCCAGGCTTTGAAACACTTGCCAGCACACCGCGTGATGCCTATCGCCTGCTTCTGGCCTTTCGAGAAAACAGCTGATGATGGATGTGGATGATGAAAGCTATCAAGGGCGGATCATTGCGATTGGCGCTTCTGCCGGTGGTTTATCTCCGCTAAGAGAGCTGATTTCATTGCTGGGTGATGGCTGCGAGGCTGCCGTTATCGTCGCCATGCATCTCTCGAAAAAACACGTCAGCAAACTCGATGAAATCGTTGGTCGTGAAACGGGCCTTGCCACCTGTTTTGTCGACGCAGAGATTGAGCTGCATCCATCTTGTGTATATGTGATTCCGCCAGGTAAAGACGCCATCATGAGCGAGCGCAAGCTGTGCCTGGTTGAGCCGGTGGAAGAGCATATTATATCCCCCTGTATTGATCGCCTATTTGCTTCGTTGAGCCCTTGTGCTCACAACACCAGCGCCATCTTGCTCTCAGGTACGGGGAAAGATGGTAGCCAAGGGATGAAAGCGCTAAAGGGTGAGGGTGCGCAAACCTTGGTGCAATCACCCGAGAGCTGTGAATACTCAGGTATGCCCGAGGCGGCGATAAAAAATGGGGCAGCGACCCACTGTCTGCCAGTGACGGAAATCGCGTCGGAGTTACTGGCTGTGGCTGCTGGAGAAAGCAAAAGTGTTATCTCAAAAACAGGCATAGACGCAGTTGTCGATGTTATTAAAACCCTTCGCATGGTGGATTTAAAGAGGCTTAAAGTTAGAAACGTACACCGCAAATGCCAAGCCCAAATGCTGCGCCTGAGCATTGAAAGCCTGGATGAATATGCCGTCCACCTCAATAGCAACCCCAAGGATATGGACCGTTTATTAACCGATTTGCTGATTCGGGTAACAGAGTTTAATCGTGATCCGGCTGTTTTCTCTAGTTTGAGGCAGCTATTGAAGACGTATATGGTGGGTAGATCGAATAAGGAACCGTTCAGAGTTTGGGTTGCCGGCTGTTCCACAGGCGAGGAAGCCTACTCAATCGCTATCATGCTGCTAGGCCTGAATGAGGCACAGGATGGCCCTATCGACTTTAAAATATTTGCGACCGATATTTCGGCAATCTCGATCGATTACGCGCGTAAGGGCTGCTACTCCTTAGATCAATTGTCCAACTTATGCCAGGCGCAGCGAGAAAAGTACTTTAGTCGCACCAAAAGCAATGAGTGGGTAGTTAATACTGATGTGCGCGAGAGCGTGTTTTTTTCCGTGCATGATTTGTTAAATGATCATCCGTTTGCACGCTTAGATCTTGTCGTCTGTAGAAATGTGTTCATCTACTTTGATAAAGAGTTCCAGGAAAAGGCCTTAGAGTCGTTCCTGTTTGGTTTGCAGCCTAACGGTATCCTAGTATTAGGGAGTGCAGAGAGCATACGCGGGTTTGATGGGCTGCTAAACCCTATTGACTATGCTCACCGCATTTATAAAAGCGAGGCAACGGATAAGAGAAGTCTATCCCGCCAACAGAAACGCGAACAGCGCAGCTCTCGCTCAGGGCGAAGTTTCACTCGCACTCTGTCACGACCGGCTTCTATTGAAGAAGAAGTCTCTGCATACTTGGCGAAGTCATTTGCCCCAGCCTCAGCGCTGATCGACTATGAAGGCAGACTTATCTATACCTGTAATGGTATGTCCAGATTCTTGCAGCACTCTGATGGCGCCTATGCCAACAAGTTAACCAGCATTATTCATGATGATTTGAAAATTCTGATTCGATCCTTCTTGCAGAAGATTCGCAAGGGTAAAGCGGCGCTGATGGAGTCGAGTGTTCATGGGGTTGTTCTAGACGGCCATAAAGTAGGTTTGCGAGTAAAAGCTGAAAAGCTGGCCTCTCAGGGTGAAGGGAGGATCATCTTTAGTTTTCAGGAGATATCAGCTGCTGAGATAAAAAGCATCAGCATAGAAGACGCAGCCGAACGCGGCGGTGAAGACGGCTTGATCAGCGTACTCGAAAACGAGTTATCGGCCACGCGCGAGAACCTACAATCGGTGGTGGAGGAGCTAGAAACGGCCAATCAAGAGCTGATACTGTCGAATGATGAGTTGTTCAGTGTGAACGAGCAACTGGTCACTGCTAATGAAGAGTATCAAGCGACCAACGAAGAGCTGAACTCAGCCAATGAGCAGCTGTACGCCTTGAATCAAGAGTTACATGATCGCACTTTAAGGCTTGAAGAAACCGTTCTTGAACGCAACGAAATTGAGCAGCACATGGATATTCCTGTGCTGGTTGTTGATCGTTACCTCACCATTACTCGTGTTAATAAAAGTGCCCAGCAGGTAACGGATATTGAAGGGCTAAAAGAAAATGTTTCGCTAAATGACTTGGTCGATGGTGCTGGCTTGATTGAGGCGATCGTGACCCAGATTGAGAGCCTCAAAGCATCTAACCTCTCCAGTGAGTTTGTGCAAAGAATAGGGGGGCGTTTTTTTCAGGTAAAAATCGCTTGGCTGCCAAGAAATGGAGCAGAGTATGAATACCTGGTGGTGCTCCACGATATAACGACGCTGGTTTCAACGGAGAGTGTCGTATCTAGAGAACGGGATGATGCCTACCAGACACTGTCTTCAATTGGTGATGCTATCGTCCGCTTTGACAAAGACAATATCGTACGGTTTATCAACCCGGCAGCCTATGAATTGATGGATGGCTTTAATCATGATGCTATTGGACGCTCGGTTGAATCGGTTTTTTCCTTGATAGACCAAGAATCAGACCGTCAGGCTTTCATGAGCCATGTATGTCGTGTGTTCGATGAAGATCATGTCCATAGCAACGGCTTGCTCAACCTCAACTTAAATGAGCGTGGGCTATTGGCTGTTGAGTACTCTGTAGGTCCCCTTATATCGCTCAATCGGGTAGTGGGTGGGATCATTGTCTTTCGTGATGTATCAGAAAACGAACGGCTGTCTTCTCAGTTGCGAGAGGAGCGCAATAAGCTCGCTCGAGCTCAAGAATTGGCTCAGCTGATTACCATTGAGTTCAACGAGCAGGGCGAAACCACGGTCAATGCTGAGTTGAGCAATTTACTTCGCCGCTCGTTCGAGCGAGACACATTAAGTCTGGAGGAGTTCGCCAGATTATTTAACGGCTTTCAGCGTTCTCGGCTGATGTCAGCCTTTCGTCAAGGTGAGAACGTTAAGAGCACGGTATTTGATCTGAGTTATAAAAGCCCTTTAGGCAATAAGCTCTATCTGAGCTGTTATTACGAGTCCAAAGCGGGTAAGTCGCTGTTGGTGGTTCAAGATATCACCAGCCGAGTTGCCGCGGAGGCATTCTCACAGATGAGCTTGCGTAATCTGGAAACCTTTTTGAGTCACGTAGCCGAGGCAATCGTCGCTATTAATAGAAACGGGATGATTACCGTTTTTAACCCTGCTGCAGAGAAAATGTTTGGCTTCAAAGAAGCAGAGGTCATTGGTGAGAGTGTCAGCTTATTGATGCCCATCGAATACGCGGCACACCATGGTCGTTATATGCAAGAGTTTATTGCAGGCGGTGATCCCAAGGTTATTGGTAAAACCCGTGAACTCAGTGCCAAGCGTAAAGACGGTCAAGTGTTCCCAATATTTTTACGTGTGGTCGAGATGGACTATGACGACGAGTTAGAAGCCTCGGATGACGATAGCCATTTCTTGGCGACCATCCAGGACTTGACAGAATGGAAGCGTCAAGAAGAAGCACTGCAGCGATCCTACCGTATGGACGCAATGGGCCAGCTGGTGGGCGGTATCGCTCACGACTTTAACAACATTTTGGGCGTGCTGTCCGTCAACCTGGATTTAATGAATCAATCATTAGCGGGAGACAGTAATGCCAAAAGAATGGAGCGTTGCCTAAAAAATGTCGACAAGGCCAAGGGTCTGACCAAAAAATTCCTACAGTTTTCTCGCCGCCAATCGCAGGAGTTACGCTGCATCGACAGCGTTCAGCTAGTTGAAAGTGTTCGGGATATGCTGAGCCGCGCGCTGCCCAGAGATATCGAGCTGTTTTATTCAGTGCCAAACGAGGTATTGCCGGTTCTTGTCGATCAAAGTGATTTTGAGGACAGTATTGCTAACTTAATCATCAACGCTAAAGACGCCATCTCCGGGCGTGGCAAGATCGTATTAGGGGTGGGGCAAGTATCGGTCAAGAATGCCAGCCAAATACCACTGTTTACTGGCGAGCGACTCCCAGTTGGTGAATATGTGATAATCCAAGTGGCGGATACTGGCAGTGGCATCGATCGTGAGCGTTTGAACTCTGTATTAAATCCGTTTTTTACCACCAAGGCACCCGGTAAAGGGACGGGCTTGGGTTTAAGTATGGTGTACGGTTTTATAAAGCGCTCGGGTGGACAAATGAACATAGAGTCTGTACCCAATCAAGGCACGACCATGTCCCTTTACCTTCCCATGCAGGCGCTTGACTCGGTCGAGGACTTAGAGGCTCACGTAGCGCCACCGTCCAATATCAGTAAGATCAAAAACAGTAGCTTGAATAAAATATTAGTGGTTGATGATGAGTTGGACTTGCTGGCCAGTATCTCTGATATGTTAGTAGAGCTGAGATACCAAGTGGTGACCGCCACTTATGCTGACTCAGCTATCGATATTTTATCAAGAGACCAGAGTATCGATGTGGTCCTGAGCGATATTTTACTCCCGGGCGATGCCAATGGTTTAGACTTAGCCAAAGCGGTTAAGCAAAAAAACTCTGATATCAGACTGGGTTTAATGACGGGCTATGTTGACCCTGCATTGTTTGAGCAATGTGAAGCACTGGAGATTCCTATCCTAACTAAGCCGTTCAGTCTGCAGCAGCTAGGTGAGTTTGTTCAATCATTGCAGGTGCTTGAATGAAGAGTATGGAAGAAAAGTACGTTTTGGTGATTGATGATGAAGTCGATTACTGCGAAACCGTCAAAGAGCTAGCGGAGGAGCAAGGCTACCAAGTAGATACGTACCCAGACCTTCAGACGGTTGATGACTTGGCTGTGCACTCCAATATGCTCGTTTTCTTAGACCTGTCTATGCCGCACACCGATGGCGTCGAGGTTTTGCGCTATTTTCGTGATGCCAATGTTGAGGCTAATATCGTACTGATGTCAGGGCAAGACAGTGCCATTCTGAAATCGGCACAGCTGTTGGTGAAAAGCAGTCAGCTGCATTTACTCGGGGTGTTGGCTAAACCTTTTAGCTTGCAGGAAATAAATAGTTTACTAGACAATAATAAACATGAGCGGTCGAAGGCGGGGGAGGTGAGAAGTAACACACTCACCGAAGCCGAATTTATCGAAGCGTTGAATACGGGCCAGTTCGAGGCCTATTTGCAGCCCAAAATGAACTTGAAAACTGGGCTGGTCGACTCCTGTGAGGCGCTGGCTAGGTGGCAGCACCCAACCCTTGGAACACTGACGCCAGCATACTTTTTTAGTTGGCTAGAACACCCTAAGTATGCCAATCAGTTTACCATGCATATGCTGGAGCAAAGCTGTATCGCATTGAAAAAACTGAACGCTCACGATAAGTTCAGAATATCCGTTAACATTTCAGCCCATAATTTGGTCGATACAGGCTTTACTGACTCCTGTGTTGCCCTGATTCACCAATACCATCTTAAGCCTGCGCAGTTCACTTTTGAGCTTACAGAAACGACCGCCATCAGTCAGATCAGCCTGAGCCTGGATACCTTGACTCGCATACGATTAAAGGGTTTTCACTTATCAATCGACGACTTTGGTACTGGGTATGCATCATTGCAACAACTGCAGGAGTTGCCATTTGATGAGCTTAAGATCGATAACCAATTCACCATGAATATGTTAGTCGACGAAAGCGCGCGTACGATATTAGAAGCATCAGTTAGCCTGGCCAGTAAACTGGGTAAAGAAACCGTGGTGGAAGGGGTGGAAACCCGAGATGTGCTAGAACAGGTAACGATCCTGGGGTGCGATTATGCTCAGGGTTTTTATTTATCCAGGCCATTGCCGGCGGAAGAGTTCCGGTCAATGTATGTGCATCTAATTGCAGAAGAGGAGGGCAATGTGGAAAAGCTAACCATTTTGTTGGTGGATGATGATACGGATCACACTGAAACATTGGTGGATGCCTTCGAATCCGATTATCAAGTATGCACCCGGAGTTCTGGAGAGGAAGCAATCAAATGCTTCGAGGAAATAATGCCAGATATTGTCTTGCTAGATATCGGCTTGCCTGACATCAGTGGCTATGATGTTTGTCGGCAGCTGATGGAGGTGACGGTAGACAAAGCCTACGCTGTGATCTTTGTCTCAGGCCATTCCAGCAGTGACGAAATGCTAAAAGCCTATAATGCAGGGGGCATGACTTCATTGCCAAGCCATTTGAGCTTTCTGTCTTGTCTGCAAAGCTACAACGGATATCCAGTTACTTAGATGAGCAAAGAACCTTATTGCAAAGCTCCAGTCATGCCCGAGACGTTGCATTCCAGTCTATGGCTGAGGCGGCCAGCTATGGCTCTTTAATCAGTTTTTTTAGAGAGTTGTTCAAATGCCACACGATAGAGGAAATCGCGACACAACTGTTTAGCGCCATGAGTGACCTTAACTTGCATGTCAGTTTGCAGGTGCGAGGTCAAGAAACCATCACCAAACGCGATGATGGTCAAGGGATCAGTCCCATTGAAGAAGAGTTGTTCTCAATGCTGAAGCGCAGCGGAAGAATATATCCATTTGGCCAGCGCTGCTTATTCAATCAAAAACATGCTTCGATTTTAGTCAAAAACATGCCAGACGACGAGGTCGAATCTGGCAGGCTCAGAGATTTGTTGTGTGTTGTGGTTGAGGGCTTGGAAATCAAAGTACAAGATCTAATGCGGCAAGCCACACTGGACACCGCTTTAAGCAGTGTTCGTCAAGTCAACCTAGAGCTGTCGCAAAAACTCAAGCAGTCCGAAGCGGACGGTGTAGATTCCGCGGACAGCGTCAACGACTTATTCCAAGAAATTGAGCGTAGCTTCGACTTTCTGGATTTATCTGAGGAGCAAGAAGCATTTTTTATGGACTTGATGGGCCGCAGTCGTCGCGAAATGGGCCAGCTTACTCAATATGTCTATGAAATGAAGGCCCGAATGAAGCACTTGGTTGAGGTGCTCGAGAAAGCCTCAAGCTCGGACTAAAGCGACCAGAAATGGCCGCTTTTATTCGGCATCCTTTATTTCCGATAATATCAATTATCGGAAATAGTATGGGTAATAACGGACCCTGTTTGGCGCTTGCCGCCCATGTTGACGGAACCGGTCTGGTTCCGCCCGTCAACACACCTTTTAGAACAAATTATCATAATGATTTTTTGTCAGCTTCAAGGTGCTTTGAAATTAGAAATGCTCATGATGGCATTTTCAGCACCTGTATCGGCAATTGTGGCCACACTGCTGTGGTAAATCTTGTTGTTTGCACCGGTGACGCTTATCGCGCTGGTATGACCAAACACAGCAATGGTCATCCCGTTCCCAAGAACTGATAACTCCGATACGCCGTCTTTGACGATGATTGTGTGGCCATCGCCTAAGGCTTCGATTGTTGCCAGCCCGCCGTCAACGCATACCGTCGAGCCGGAGTCTTTGACCACCAAATCGGTCGAAGCAATTGGCGTTACAACATATTTTTGATTGTCTTCGAACACCAACGCGTCCTCACCAGCGTTTACGCTGGCTGCGCCCTGGCATATTTCAGCAGCGTCTGAATAGCTCTGCGCACTGGTTGTTTCCACATTGTCATTGCTTGATGACGAGCCACCGCCGCCGCATGCGGTGACTGCGATGGCCAAGGCGGCCGCAAGGTAGGATTTCATTAGTAGCTGTCCCTTCCATGAATTGGGACAGCCATTCTAATTCGAGCTGGCGCGAATCTCTAATACGGTGATGCGCCGTTCAAGTCTCCACAACATTGCAAAAACCGCCCAGATGGCGACATCACCACCAGCTGCGACATACTGAAACAGATCACCCTCCATTGATGACCTCTGCGCCCTTGTCGATTATCGCCGCTCGCTGCTCTGTCGTGATGCTCACACCAAAGTAACCCAACAGGATGGCCAATATATGCGTTAAAAACATTTTTGTTTTGGGATGTTTATTGCTGTTCAAGGTCACTTAGTTGTCCCTCTATTCCATTGATTCCTGTATCACTGCCAAGCGCCTCTGCTGCCGCATCAATTTTGTCGAACAGCCAGAAAAAGCCGCTTTGCACGTTCTCTTCTCCAACTACCGCATTCACGCCTTGGTTGACTAGGTTGTCCTCATGGGCTGGGTTCAACCGTGTTTGCGCCCACTCGGCGGCTTGCGTAGCTTTGCGTTTGGCGTACCACAAACTACCCACGGCCACGCCCAGGAGTGCAGCAAACTTAATCAAGTCGGCCTGGCCGCGTGTCATGTTGACGCCCATTCAATGCCCATGGCGATTTGCTCAGCACTGTATGGCTGCTTGCCGTTTTCGTGTTTGATAATTGCAGCCATTAGGCCCGGTAGCTGTGTCGGGAACTGCAGCGAATCATCAGGGCTAACGCCTAGAGCGCTTGAAACGTGGTTGATGTAGGCGCTGGTATTGTTCTCGTTAGTGGGCGCGTAACGGCTAATGATGCCGCGTACGGAGCGCAGCCCGTGAACTTCGCGGTAGTTTTGCAGCAGCCGCGCTAATGCACGTAGGCCAAACTCAGGAGTTTCAAATATTGCAAACTCTCCGTCGGTGCCCTGCTGACCTTGCCATGTGTCACCGGCTGTATCGCGGATGTTCCCCGGGTTGTTGTTGCGAATGCCCCGCGGTTCACTGTCGCTTCGACTGAGCATAAAAAAAACCAATATGGCCAGAGTGGCCAACGCTTTAATGTGCATGAATTACGCGGCGTATTTCGTCGCCGTTGTCGTCGGTTTCTAGTATGTAAAATTCGCGTTTGGCGGCGTCGTATTTTTTGCCCAGTAAGGGCGGCGCATTTTCCAGCCAGATAATGTCTTGATGCTCAAAAACATCGCATTGCAGCTCGGCGGCCACTTCGTTAGACAGAATAAAAAAACCCGTTTTCATTAGGCTATTTCCTCGCGAATTTCGACGGTTACCGCCATGTTTCTGAACTGCCCTGTTCCAAATATCGCGCTTTGTCTTTGTACGGATATGATCGGGATGTAATCGTGTGCGGCATAGAGTTTTGAGCCTGATAGCCTGATTCCAAGGCCGATGTCCATTGGCGTAAATATATGCAAGTCATTTGTATTGCCCTGGCCCGTTGAAAATACACCCCCCCCTGAGAGCTCTACCCGAGTAATAACTGACTTACTGGCATCGACGCCGACTGGTACTCCCGCAGTCTTCAATGCTGAGGCAGATGCCGATACCGTCACTGTACGATAACTTTTACCCGCAGCGCCGCTAACTGTAATCATTTGACCGACTCCATAATTTTTGCTGTTCCTGAAGCGTTCGAAACGCAATAAAGCGCCGCTGTGTTTTCAGCGTTTAATGTGTTGCCGGCGCTTATTTTAATCCCCGTCGCTGCGCTGACCGTCGCATCGGCACCGATCCAGATATCAACATCGCATTGGATACTTACGTTCAGCCTGTCGGCGTTGAACGGTACTAATACGCCTGGCGTTGTACCGACGCTTTGCGTCGATGAGGCCCAGCCGCTGCCGCCGGCATTGACTACTTGCAACAGACCGTTAACGTCCACGTCGCCAGACAAGCGGCTATCAGTGACCGGCAACTCGCTAGTAACGATGGTGATTACTTGATCAATTGGGGATTTGAGGCGCAGCCAATCATAGCCCTGGCCCTCACTGTTGAGCATATCGACGCCCAGGCCGGTGATGATGTCGCTGGCTATGCCATTGCTGGCCGCAACACTGATCCGCTCTTTACCCGACAAAATACGGAAATAGCGCCCGGTCGCATTAATCATTGACTCAATGCCTGCGGTTAGCTGAACGTCCTGCAACTGCATTAACGACGCCCTCCCAACAGCATTAGAACGCCCATCCCCGCCACAGCAAACATTGCATATTTGGTTGTGCTTTCCGCTACTCGCTCGTCTGCGCCCTTCGATGATTCGAACATATATTCCATGGCGCCATCCGTAGCTGCTGCGCTGGTGACCTGTGCATCAGTGACCATTGCTGCCGCTCTCGAAAAAAGACTTTCGTAGCGATCTAAGGAGCCGTCTGCAAAATCAAACATATTTTCGTTTTGATTTCCTGCAAACCCGAGTGCGCTTGCCAAAGCATCGCTGGCTGTCCTGGATGCTTCCCGCGCTGCACTGGCTGCGCTTTCGGCAGCGTCCCTTGCTGCACTGGTCGCCTGGTCGATTGCATCTCGAGTCACATCTGCGTTGCTTTGAATGGCTTCCGACATGACTTCGCCAGATGCTGCCGCAGTGTACGCAGCGCTATTAAGCGCATTGGTGACTGTGTTGTCGTTAATTTGCGCAAGTGATACAGCTGCATCTGTGGCACGAGTGCTTGCCAGCGTCCCAGCTTCTAATGCCGTTTGAGCCATACCAGCAGCGACTGCAATTGATCCGTGATCAGATTGCGTGATTGTAATGTCGCCGTCGCCGAGTGTCTGGGCACCTCCATTTGTACCGCCGGATAGGCTTGCACCTTGTAGGGTGTTGTCTTTACTGCTGCTACTGCTACTTAAAAAGCCCATGCGTTATCCCTTTTTGGCGATATATAGAACGCCAGCACCAATGGCAGCTATTGCTGCCCAAATTAATAAGGAACCTGCTTGGCCTGCATCGGCACGCTTATTAACGGCACTGTAGAATCCGGCTGATAGACCACCAATACTGTTCATTAAGGCGGGGCTGACACCGCCGTTAACGTTAATGCTTTGAAAGATTGATTCGTTTGTATTGTTGACGGTGTCACCGCCCATAGATGCACTGCTGCCTGCATCTATTCCGCCCTGCCCACCTGTAATGCTCGGAGTCATATCAGCCTCTTACTTCAACAGTTTTAGCAGCAGTGCAATGCCCAGCGCACCACCGGCTACATACAGCGCTGTTTTGTTAACAGGCACTCCACCGATATTAAAAGCAGCAGTTCCGGCTCCCTGCCCACTACCGGATGTGACAGGTGCCTGCGTAGTGGTTGCAGTCGGTTGCGCGTTAGGTCGCTGCGTGACGTTGTTAGGGATACTTCCCATGACCGCCTGGTCGCTCGTTGCCTGATTGCCAGCATTTTGAGCACGGGCAGTTTCGATGGTGACATGCCCCTTTACCAACTCGCTAAGCTGGTCAGAAACATTAAAACCGTCCCAAATCGACATAATGCCCCCTTAAATACCGTGGAAACCGTCGATGTATTCAACCAAAGTGGTCAATCCGCCTGCGCTGCCAAGTGTTGGTTTTAACCGCATGTCGACTAAGTTTGCTGTCGGCATGAGCTGATCCGCCTTACTGAGAATGTTCAGATCAAGGTGCGTAGCTTTGGAAGTTAGCGGGCTGCGTCCATATTGTTTTTGGGTTGCTTCTAACAGCCCTTTTGGCCAATCCACCACTTTGAATGCGCCGGCCCCGTTGTTTGTGCTCAACTCAACGTGATTAACGTCGTCTTTGAACAAATGCAGCGCTGTGATACGTGCACCACGCGGAATATTGTCAATATCCTGCTTGCCTGCTGTCGCGAAGGTGACGGGATACTCGCGCAATTTAGTAATGGCACCCAGCCGAGCAGGAGCACGGCGGATTGCATATGCATCAATTTTGGGATTGGTGACACCGCTGTCGATATCAAACTGAATTGTGACGCTCGGCACGTCCAGCGTTCCCAGGCTAGTCAGTGTGCGTTCAATTTCGGTTTTCATTTCCGGACGGTAAAACCAGCAGGTCAACATACCCGTTGCTTCGACGCGGCTGTAATATTTGTTCAAGTCGGCAATTACACTACCGTCTTTCACGTCCCATAGTGCCTTACTGCCTACAATGACTTTAAAGTTCTTCAAGTCTGCAGGTGTGCAATTAGTAAGCTTGAATGTCACTTGGTCATAGGTTGTTCCCAGTGGCAAACGCAGCGAAGCCCGTGCGCCGGCGCTTACTTGTTCAACCGTTGGCATTTCTGCATATTCACGCATGGCTAGCCCCCCTTCACGACGTTTGCGACTGTGCCCATGCCCGCTTTACGCGCGCCGTAGACGATTAAACCAGTAACCAACCCAGCTGCTACGATGGTGAATAGCTGCTTTTGGTCGATGTTGCGACGAATCCAAGTATTCATTACTCACCCGCCTTGTTTTGCTGCATTTTGTTCAGAGCCACCACAACAGCCACGGCTGCTGCAACGGTCATCCAGTCGATTTTTGGCATTCCTGCACCCTCGAAAAGCGATAATTGCGTTGTGTTTTATAGGCATAAAAAAAGCCGCTGCTTTGTGCAACGGCTTTCCGGTTGTGGAACCTATAGGTTCAAATTAATTTTGATAGGTGAGTTTTTTGAGCTTAGCGGCTTCCCCGCTGGACTCGTCGAGGTGGTAAAACTCCAGAGGTTTGAGTGCCCGGACTTGATCTGGTGAGGTGTCCAACAGCTCCGCAAAGCGCTTAATATTGGGGCCTTTCTGCATGCCTACCCAGAAGCATTCGCACTGGTCGTAAACGGTTTTTGGGATTTCTTGCGGTCGCTGCGTGACTGCGTGAATGCGGGCGCCGTACTTTCTGCCCTCGTTGTACAGTTTGCGCAGATTCGGAGCGGCACGGCCCACGGTTTCCACCACTCGCGCTAGTTCTTCGATCACCACATAGGTGGCTCTGGTGCCGTCCAGCACTGCCCAAACGACCGATGCCCACCATTCAAAGGTTTCTGAGCTGCTGTCTCCGTCCCACCCCAAGCGAAAACCTCGGCCTGATTTGAGCGCCCGTTTTAGCGCGTTGATGTAGTCGTTTTTGCTGCTGTAGTAGGTGGTGCCTTTTTCGTGGTCGTGGCTCACGTCCCATAGAAGGCAGCGCACCCCGCGGCGGGGGATGGCTTTGTTTTGCTTCAGTGCCTGGCTTTTGCCGCTGCCACTTTTGCCTATGTATAGCGTGTGCTCGTTAGGCTGCTTTGGGTTCGGGTTCTTCGCCATCGCTGTTTTTCTCCTCCTCGGCCTTAGCTGCCATCACTTGTGCCCGAATACTTAAACCCACCATGGCTAGGACGCCGGCGAGCTCCAGTTCTTCTTTGTAGGCCAGCAACCACGGGGGCAAACCGCCTGCACCGTATTTCAGTAATACAGGCTTTAGCTTTTGCTGAACTTGGTTTTTCTGCTCTTGCTTAATATCCGCCGCTGGCCAAAACATGCCGACGGTTTGCTCAATGACGGCCACGGCTACATGCGCCGATACCTCGGCTTTTTGCTCTGCCAGTTTCTGATCTGCTTTGGCTGCTGCGTCAGCTGCGTCATCGGTTGCTGGGTTGTAGTCTTGCTGCTCTAGTTCGGTCAGCGCGTCCAGTTCGATCAGTTCGTCGTGTTGTTCTTCCGGTTGTTGTTCGGTTGCTTGCTCGCTCATGCTAACGGCCCTCCGCTTTTGCCCAGTGTTAGCAGTGCCACGCTAACGCCTAGCATCAGCATTAGCAGGCCACCGCCTTTAGGTGGTTTTACCGCTGCTGGTACCGGCGCGGTTTCGGTTGTTTCCGGTTGTGTTTCCGGTTCTTCGTTCGGTTGTTGCGCTGGTTCTGGTTCGGTTGTTTCCGGTTCGATTTTCAGCGCTTCGAATCCCTCCCGTGTCTGCATTTGCTGCCGCCATTCCGTCTGTATTTGCTGGCCTGTGCGCTGGTCGCAGCCGCAGCTGCAGCGCTTGTAAAGCAGGCCCTGCCCTTTGCCCCGTCGCGTTTGGTGTAGCGTTGCCAGCTCGCCACAAACGCTGCAATCCAGTGTGCCCACTACTGGGTTGTTTACTCGTGCCACTTTTCCCCCTTCCGGCTATGCCGGTGCTCCATAATCGAACGCATCGCCGCCGGGGTCGGCCCAGTCGGGCACCCCGCCGTCAAATACGGATTTCCAATAGGCAACACATTGCCCTTTGATTCGGTCGATTTTGCGTGACCACACGGCACGCCGTTGTTGCCGCAGCCGCTCTCTGAACTCGCGCCCGTACGCAGTTTGTGGTGGCGCGGATTCTTGCCAGTAGGCCCCCGCCTCTTTGGGCGGCAGCCAGTTTTGCCCGCGCTGTTCGGTTTTCGATTTCGCCCAGTTGAAGAACTGGCGAGCCGCGTTTTTGCCCTTTATCACTAGCTGGTACTTGCTTGGCCGGTGCGGCACTGCGTTTAGCTCTTTGCGGATTTTTTCCAGCGCTTTACCGATTTTCTGGCGCTCGTTTTTCGCTTCTTTGGGTGTTTCCTCTAGCTTGTCTTTTAGCCAGTTGCGGCGCTGCAACTTGTCGCCGTACTCGCAGATAAAGTGGTCGTACACGTCGCGCACCAGCGTTCCCATCAGGCCGTTTTCATACACGCCGACGATTTCCCAATCTGGCGCCCGCGCATCGCGGCTAATACCGTAGCGGTTACCGCGCACTAGGCCTTGGCCGCCATCCTCGCCTTTCGTCATGTAGCCAGCCGCTTTGGCCATATACGATCCGGCTTTTTCTGGCTCTTTGATTTTTTCCAAGTGGGCAAAACCTTGGCCCCAGATTTTTTCTAAGCGCTGGGCCCAGGCCTTAAAGTCGCGGTACGGCACGCGCCAGCGCATCATGATGTGAATGTGCGGGTTGTCCTGGCCCTGTTCGTTTTTCGGGTTTTCCACCACCCACGCATAGTGCAAATTGTCTTCGTGTGGTTCGCCACGGTGCGTAGTGTCGGGCAGCTTCTCGCCCTTATGCTCTTGGCCTTTGACCTTTTCCACCCATCCGCGCTTATACAGCTTGTTGGCTGCGTCCCAGAATCTGGCCAACTCTTTTTGCACGGTTTGAAAGGTCATATCGTGGCTTGGCCCGTTGACTACGCGGCGCAGTGGTACTCGCCCATATTTGCGGCAATAAATGAAATGTTGGCCGGTCAGGTGGGTTACTTTCGGCACGTAGCGGGCGCGTTTTTGCTTGGTGGCTGGCTTAAATTCCAGCTCTGTGCATGGACCTACATTCCGGCAAATTTCCACGCGCCGGCGAGCGGCACTGTCAAGCGTCAGGGTTAAGAAGGTGGTAAAACCGTCTTTTTTCTCGGCCATATAGCGGCAGCTTTCGCTGATTTTTCGGGCACCCTCTAGGCTGAGCATTGACGTATAGCGCGGCCCCGCTTGCTCTGGTGGTGTGTCGGTTATGGCTTGGTCGACTTTGGTTCTTATCCGGTATTCGTCGCACCAGTCGCGGTACTCCACCACGGCACGGCTATCGGATTCGTAGCAGCGAACGCGGGTTATTTCGCCAGTGGTTAAATCCATCTGGTGTGTCTGCTCGGCACCGTCACCGATCCTCGAAGGGTCTACCACCGGCATTGACGTTTGTTCGCGCTTGCGTAACTCGGCCTCTCTGCAATCCCAGCGCCAGAGCAAATCCCAGTCGATTTCGCGGTATTCGACGCAGGCGACTTGCTCCCAGCCTTCGCGGTCGCCCCGCATGGCCAGCGCCACACGTTCGTTTTGGCGCTGCAGTGCCCCCACCGTCGACACCAGCCCCGCGACGGTAACTAGCTGATTTTCATCAGGTTTAGGCTGTGTCGGACTTTTGGCCGCCTTGACTAGCCTATGCGCCAGCTCGCTACGCTCGTGGCGCTGCTGCGTCTGCGACACCGCAGCAAATGAACCAATCTTGCAGCCATCAACATCAGTTTTTGACGTATCAAAAAAACCGGCTTTTGGCCGGTCAATGGAACAGGAATACAAATGCGAAAGATCAGGCATGAACAAACCCTCCGCAACGCGGGCAGTAATTGCCACCGGTAACAGCGCGACGGGGAGCATTCCAACTCTGCAATACTGAGCTTCGCTTGTCTTCGGCGCTGTCGCGCACTGGCTCGCACATCAGCCTGGCTGCACTCGGGTTTGTGCGCATCTGCTGTCGCAGCGCTTCGCGCTGTTTCTTATTGGCCCCTTTCAATGAACGAATCAGCGGGCGGCCCTTGGAATAGCTGAATCCTGCACGCTGGAGGTAGTGTGCGCGTACCGACTTGACGGACAAAGACCGCCAAGCACGGTCAATGCTGGCTGCAGCAGCAAAGCGCAGACAGTTGTTACAGGTGACGGCATTCAGGTCACTGGTTGTGTTATTTGAAATGCCACAGCCTGTCTTGTGCCAGCCTGCCATCATCAAATGAACAGCCACGGCACTACCTCCGCAGACTGCAAGCCGAACACGCAAAATCCCAGCGCCGCGCCGTTGAACAAAATGACAAATACACGCTGGGCGCTAATCAATACGCGGTAATTAAGCATCGCACAGCCTCCGCATGTGCTTGCCCAGCATCTCAGCCGCGCGGCGAACAGCCACACGTGTGTTGCCTGGCATTTGCTCCCAGCGATAGGCGCTGGCCCGCTCTGAACAGTTGGCAGCACGCAGTAGCATTTGACGCTCGGTCGTCGTCATTGCTGCCCAGGCGCGTTGCTCTTTGGGTAAGGGGGTTTCAAGTAATGCAATCAGTCCTCGAACTGCTGCACTGGCTTCCGGGTTTCGTGGTCGTAGCTGCATCATCCATCTCCCTGCTGCTGACTTCCCTGCAAAATGAGCCGGATGCCGCCGCAGAGCCGGCCAGCAGGGAACAGCTATAGGATGTGGTCTACCGGGTACCATATTCAATGGTATACGCTGGTCTTCAGACAGTCTTAAATAGGCGATATGCCTTCAGGTTATGAAAATGCGCAGATACACTACTCGTCGCCTTGTCGCGGCACTCATGGAAGAGTTCGACATAGAGTCGAAGTACGGTGTCGCTAAGATACTTGGCGTTTCACATAAAACAGTGCGCAATTGGGTGGACGACGGCAAGACAATGAACGAGCAGCAGGCCAAGAAAGCTGCCAGTTTATTGGGCATTGATTACGAGTACGTCTTGATCTGTATTCAGATAGAGCGATCAAAGAAAAACCCAGTAGCGGCGCGGGCTTGGGCTCATGTTGCTGAAATATATGACTCAGCGAAAGTTGCTGTTTTTGCCCTGCTTTCTATCCCTTTAATTGCTGGCATGCCCACCCCTTTTGGCCTCGTTTGAGGCCTCGCCAAGACAA
The DNA here is from genome assembly GCA_965233665.1 of Bacterioplanes sp. GTDB lineage: Bacteria > Pseudomonadota > Gammaproteobacteria > Pseudomonadales > Oceanobacteraceae > Bacterioplanes. The sequence continues at coordinate 20,673 of CBDDTG010000047.1, forward strand.
AGCTTTTATTTACTAATTTTATCAATTATCGGAAATAGCAGCGAGTGTGCCACGCCCGTTTGTCGCGCCTTTAATGAGTAATCGTTGGGATTTAAAACCCAACGCTCAAGTCGATCAGATCGTTTTCAGTTGAATCGACAGAAAGATCGTCATAGCTGCCGATCTCTGAGTAGAAAACTTCGTTGTAGATAGAGCCTTCAGAAAACTGCAAAAATCCAATGCGACCAAAAACAAGCACTTTGTGCATGCCACCATTGATATGAAGCTGGTCTACGTCGCCATACACATAAACGGTGCTGGATACGCTATTGACGTTCAATGTCTCCAAATCTCCAGCCACATATAACTTGACTACACCTCCGTCCAATGTGGTTGCTGCCAGAGAGCCGTCAATGCAAACATGGTTGGCGGTACCTAATACGTTTAAGGTTCCAGTACTTGAGATGGGATAACCTCGATAAACTTCAGAAACGCCGGATACGCTGACATCGATGAACGTTTGTTGGTAAGAGCCACAGGCACTGTTCGCCAGAGTTTCATAACTTGGCTGCCCTAATGGCACGGGGTTCGAAGCGTGGTCAACGACAGGACTCGGACTGCTGTAATCGGTCGTGCTAGTTTGGTTGTTGCTGCTGGATGAATCACCGCCGCACGCGATTAAAGAAGAAGCCATCATGGCCATCAAAAACTGGGCTTTAAGCATACATATCGGACTGTTTGGTTTCGGGGCGCGCGATACTAATCGAACCAACACAATCCCACCACTGCGCTGTCAGGATTTTGACTTAGATTCTGCTTGATTAGGATAAGCAATGCGCCAAAGTCAGTTTTCCGTCGCGATATCACGTCGCGCGGTATGTCCTGTTATTGCTGACGATTGTCGCAGAATGTTTGAGATCAACGCGTGTTCGATATCTTCCAGGCTTGGTCTTGCAACTTGCGCGTATGGATTCAGCGTGGGGAGCCGGCGTGGAAAACCGCAGCGTATTCCCCTGCTCTTTGCCCTGCGTTTACCCAGTGGCGACAACGCATACGGCTGGTTAAGACTGATGATGGCGCTCAAGAAAACTGGGCCATTGCTCCATCGGCATGGGCTGGCTGTAGAGGTAGCCTTGATGCTCCATCGTCGGGTATTGCTGGCGCAGGTAGTTGGCATGGCCCTCGCTCTCAACGCCCTCAGCCACCACTCTGAGCCCCATGAATTCGCCCAGGTTATGAATCATGGCGACAATTTTATTGGCCATGGGGTCGGCTGGCACATCTTTGATAAAAGAGCGGTCGATTTTGACTTCCGCAATGGGCAGTTGTCGTAAATAAGACAGTGAGGAGTAGCCTGTGCCGAAGTCATCTATGGAAAAGCGCACGCCTAAGCGGGTGAGCTGTTCCATGGTGGCAATGACTTGCTGCGGGTTGTGAATCATCAGGCTTTCAGTGATTTCTAGGGTAATCAACTCAGCGGCGATCTTAGACTGCTGCAGAATGCTAATGATGGTGTCGGTGAACGACGGCTGGGCAAAATGGCGGGCGCTGATGTTAATCGATACAGGCAAGCGCCCTTTTGCATCGGTATTTGCCAGCATTTGCACGACCTGCTCCAGCATCTGTTTTTCTATTTCACATATCAGGCCTGTTTGCTCAGCCAAGGGAATAAACAACGCCGGAGGCATTAAGCCTTTGTGCGGATGTTGCCAGCGTGCCAGGGCTTCTGCTGCCATGACGCTGCCATCGGCGCTGTGCTGACTTTGCAAATAGACGCAAATCTCGTGATTCAGTAACGCTTGTTGAAGCTCTTGCTCGGTGTCGAATAAGGCGGCAGCGGCCCGGCCCATGTCATCATCAAAAAATAAGCTGGTGGCGCCCTGTGCTTTGGCTTGATGGTGAGCCGTGTCGGCGTGCTGCAGCACGGCCTCGGCGTCGACGGCATTCTTGCTTGGAAACAGCGCAACACCCATGCGGCTGCGAACGGTAACGGTGTCGCCGTCTAACGTGAAGGGATTGGCAACGGCGGCTTCGATGGCATTGATGGCCTGGTTGGCTTGTGCCGACGCGTCGTCTAGGTTGGTGGCTGTCGGCGCCAGAATGATGGCGAACTCATCACCGCCTAGACGTGCCAGCGTATCGCCCACCGTCAGTGCTTGGCCAATGCGGTTGGCAAGCAACACCAGCAACTCATCGGCAACGGCAACACCGCGCGTATCGTTGATGTATTTGAAATTCTGGATGTCGGCCACCAAAATAGACGCAATCTTGCCTCGGCGTTGGCACAGGTCCAGCGTGTTTTGCAAGCGGTCCAGCAACAGGTTGCGATTGGGCAAGCCGGTTAACGCGTCGTGCCAGGTCAAGAAGTTGATTTTGTCTTGGGCTTGCTTCAAATGGGTGATGTCAGTCGAGGCAATGATGAACCTTACGACGTCCTGCTGCTCGTTTTTTACCGCGCTGACGGTGCGCAGTTCGAGGTAGGCACAGCCGTCTTTTCTGCGACTGGCTATCTGCTGGCTGACGGCGCCGTGCTGCATGGCTTCGGCCAATAAGCGGCCAGACTCTTGATGCAGCAAACGAGTGATGGATTGGCCTTGAGCTTCATCCTCGCGGTGGCCGGTCACTTTAAAAAAAGCGGGATTCACCGCCTCAATCACCCCATTGCGATCCGTGATGGCGATGGCCTCTGAGGTGTTAACAAATGCTTGGCGAAATACTTCTTCAGATTTTTGCGTCTCGTTTAAATCCGCCTGCAGCTGCTGCAACGTCTCTAACTGCCGCACCAAGTCGGCCGCGGCGGTAGACACTTGCTCGCTTACCTGGCGCAAGGCTATGTGTGTTTTGACGCGGGCTTTCACCGCATGGGCGCGATACGGCTTGTAAATGTAATCGACCGCCCCGTGACGAAACCCGGTGGTTTCGGATTCTTCATCCGTGAGTGCGGTCATGAACATCACAGGAATATCGTCATAATCTGGGTTGGCGCGTACCTTTTGGCACAGCTCGAAGCCATCCATCTCTGGCATCATGACGTCCAATAGCAACACCGCCGGGCGAAGGCCACTGGCCAATCGCTCCAACGCTTGTTTGGCGCTGGTGGCGACGACCACGTCAAAATCCTCATGCAACAAATGAGCAAGCACGCGCAAATTGCCTGGCTCATCGTCGACAATCATTACCGTGGCGCGCTGCTGTGGCGTTGGAACCAGGTCTGCAATCTGCTGCCATGTCGCGGTCATAACGCCCCTCTCTTTTGCTCGTGAGTGGGTGGTTGCGCTTGCTGTAACTGGTGAACAACCTCCAGCGCCCCTTGAAAATTGAACTGATCAAGGTGGTCGCGCAGTTGCTCGGCATAGGCGCCCTGCCCCTGCTGTTGCCAATAGTGATACAGCGCATCGATAACGTCTTGCGGGATAAATTCGTGGGCTTCGAGTTGAGCTTCCAGGCTGGACAAATCGGGCACATTGGCAGTGCTGACGACTGCTGTGCTCTCGGTATTTTGCTGCAGCCACTTTTGTAGCTGCTCAGCATGGTTCTGCATTTGCTCGCTCAGCCGTGAGAGGTTTTGTTCGGTAAAAGCCGCAAGCTCAACTTGCTCGGCGGTTTGCTGCAATGTGCGATCACCGACATTGGCCGCAATGCCTTTGATGCGATGCACGCTTTGGCTTAAGGCGTCACGATCACAGGCTGGGTCAATCTGCGGCAGCTGCTCCTCTAATGTGTGTGCATAGCCGCGCAGTACCGCTTGAATTTGCCCGGCATCGCCTTGAAACACTTGCAGCAGTTGTTGTTCATCAATGAATGCGGGGGCCGCCAGTGCCGCCGCGGGGGCGGTTGTCTCAGGCTGGCATCCGAGGCCAAAGTGCTGTTGCAGCAGATTGCGCAGTTCGTTCAGCATCAGAGGTTTGTTCAAGTGATGGTCCATGCCCGCGCTGATGGCTTGTTCTTTGTCCTCATCCATGGCCGATGCTGACAGGGCCACAATCATGGGTTGACGTTCAAGCTGTTGGCGTATTTGACGGGTGGTTTCCATGCCGTCCATGCCGTCCATATGAATGTCCATCAGTACCAAATCGAATGCGTGTTGCTGGCATTTTTGCAATGCTTGCTCGCCGGATAACGCCAGCTCGCAATGAATGCCCAGCTGTTGCAGCATGTGGCTGGCAATTTCGCCATTGATTTCCAAGTCGTCTACCACCAATACCTGCAGTTCGCTGTACTTCTCTTGGCCATCGGCCTTGGCTTTTTCTGCGCTGATGCCTTGGTCGCTGAGTGCCTGGCAAATCGTTGCCGGGGTGCTGACCAAGGGGAAATGATAAGCACCCGCTAATATCAGCCGTTGCACCGGCGGCGAATATTGATGCTCGCTCATCACCAGGTACAGGCGGCAGCCGCGTTGCAGCAAGCTCGACAGAGCATCACAGCGTGGCTGGCTTAACTCGGCGGCATGCACAAATACACAAGTGTTGGCGAGATGCTGGGGCAATGTTTGCAGATGCTCCGGCGCGGATGATGGGTAGCAGGTCAGCACCAGCGCCCAATCGTCACGATAGGCGTTAAGCATGCTCAGCAATGCGCATTTGGGGCCGAGCCATATCACTTGCTTTATGTCTGGCTGGCGCTGGTATTGCAGCCGGGTATCGTTTAAACGCGGCGTGGGAATGACCACGCGAAACTCGCTGCCCTCGCCCACCGCCGACGTAACGCTGAGATGGCCGTGCATTAAATCCACCAATTGCTGGCAAATGCTAAGGCCAAGGCCTGTGCCGCCGTACCTGCGTGTGGTGCCTTCATCCGCTTGGGTGAACTGATCGAACACTTTGGCCACTTGTGCCTCGGTCATGCCGATGCCGGTATCTTTGACCGAGAGCTGTAAGTTCATGTTGTCACCCGCTGGCTGCGCCGTCAGCGTCACGCATACGCTGCCTTTTTCGGTGAACTTAATTGCATTACCCACCAAGTTGGTGATGATTTGCATAAGCCTCTGTTCATCCAGCTGCAGGTGCTCTGGCACGTCGGGCGCGATGAACAGCTCCAGCGCAATGCTCTTTTGCTGGGCTGTTAAGGAAAACAGCTGCAGGGTTTGATCAATGGCGGCACAAATATCGCAACGCGTAATGTGCAGCTCCAATTTGCCGGCTTCTAACTTTGAAGCATCGAGAATGTCATTGAGCAGCGACAACAATGCCGAGGCGGCGTGATGAGCGCGCTGGGCAAAGGACAGCTGGCGGCTGTTCAGCTCTGTGTCTTCCAGCAGCAAGCTCAGCATGCCCAAAACAGCGTTCATCGGTGTACGTATTTCGTGGCTCATGTTGGCGATAAAAGCGGCCTTGGCAACGGTAGATTGCTCGGCCTCGCTGGTGCGTTGACGCAACTCTTGCTCTAACTGTTTGCTTTGACTGATGTCCGTGGCAATGAGGATGACGCCGCGGGTTACATCGGTAATGCAAGGTACGGCAACGATGTGCCAATGGCGTAGACCTAGCGCGTTGGACTGCAACATCACCTGCTCACCGCTTTGGCCCGACATGGCTTGCTGCCATAGGCTCTCCAGTTGCGGGTAGAGCTCACTAGGTACGAGCTGTTGCAGGCTTTGGTTGGTTATCAGTGGCGATGCTTGGTCAAGCCAGTGCTCCGCTTGTGAGTTGGCAAACACGCAGCGCTGCTGCTCATCCCAGTAGGTGATGTTGACTGGCAGCTTGTTGGTAAGTGTTTTTACAAACTGCAGCGAGGCGCGCAAATCGCTGGTGGCACTGTCAACTTCGCCCTGTAAACGCTGCTGATATTTGGCTTGCTCTTGAAGTTGTGCGGCACCGATCAGGCTGGTTTCATGCTGTTTTCTAAGGCGTTTGCTCATAAAAAACATGGCCAGCGTGATGATGATTATGCCCATGAGCAGCCAGCCATGCTCCTTCCACCAGTAGTTGATTGGCAGCGACTCGGGCAGGATGTGATCCACCAGCATCCAGTTTTCATGGCGCATCAGCTGGGCATCAATGTTGATGTGTTCCAATACGGGCTGTGCCAGCCATGCCCCGCCTTGGCGGCCGCTTAATTGCCGATCGTTGTGGGTGGGGAGCCGTTGTGGCGCATCGTCCAGCTCGCTGATGGTATGGCGACGGTCAAACATAAAGCCCCAGTTTTCACTGGCTTTGGGGCCATGCAGCCAATCGCCTTGATCGTTAATTAAAAAGTGATGGCTGTCTTGCAGTTTATTAATCAACAGCTGGCCATTGATGTTGGCGAAAATAAAGCCATTAAATGCGCCATGTAAAATGCGAATGCCAATGCGGTAGGTGGGTTGCCAGGGTGACTGCACCTGGCCGTTCTCGACATTGAGGTCGAAGCGCGATACGTAAACACCACCATCCCCCAGCGCCAGTGCCTCGCTGATGTAGTAGCGACCGGCTTTATTTTGCAGTTCATCGCCTCTGACCAGAGCGATTTGACCATCGGCCAGGCGGTCGAAGCGAATGCGCTCATCGCCTGTGTGGTCGATGTAGCGCAACTGCATAAGCGCGGGGTCGGTGTGAATGACGGTGTTTAAAATGCGCTCCATGCGCTCCATGCGCTCCATGCGCTCCATGCGCTCCATGCGCTCCATGCGCTCCATGCGCTGTCGCAATATTTGTTCGCGTATGCCTTGCAAGCGCTCAAGGCGGGCATCGACCACCGAGGTTAAATGCAGGGCGTTTAAGTCTAAGGCGTGCCTGTGCTCTTCTATGTGGTTGCTGGTCTCCAGTTCGGCGCGTTCGATCAAGGTGGCATAGGCTGCTGCCAACAGCAGCGCGCCTGCCAACAGAACCAAATACTCCAGCTTCCATGCTCGCATCACTCAACCCCCAGCCAGACAATGCTTTGCCTTAGCCTAGCTGAAACTGGGCGATGGTGGCGCCTTAGGCGGGTTTAGATTTGCGTGATGACTCTGGCTGCTAATAGCAGCAAAATGCCACCAGAAATGCGATCGATCAGTTGCCCGCGCTGCTGCAACGCCGGCACTACTTTAGGGTGCGACATCAGCAGTGCAATCAAGGTGTACCAAAGGCCGTCCACCAATAAAGGCGTGATGACCAACAGTAATTTGGCCTGCCAGGATGGGTCCGTGGTCAAAAATTGGCTGAACAGCGCGGCAAAAAACAACGCAATTTTAGGGTTGAGCAGAGAAATTAATATTCCCTCTTTGGCGGCTTGATGCAGCGGCACTTGAGCGCCACCGGTTAAGCTTGCCGCCACCCCACCCTTGGCACGCAGCGCTTGCCAGCCCAAGTAAGCCAGATACGCGGCCCCGGTCACGCTGATGGCGGTGAATAACCACTGCGCCTGCTGCAATAGCCAAGTCAGGCCGGCCACCGTTGCCGCCGCATAAATGCCAATGCCCAGAGCATGGCTCCAGGCAGCGGCCAAGGCATGAGTGCGGCTGCTGCTCAACGCGTGCTTGACCATGATGGCAAGGCTGGGGCCGGGCGACATGGCGCCCAGTAGGCATACCATTAGAAGAGACAACCATAGGGTGAGGGTCACCTGACAACCTCGTTAATAGTTAAAGAGTTCGGCAGTCTATCACCGCTGTAGACCTTGTCATATTACGGCTGTGGATGGCACCCGATGGCCTGTGTATAGTGAGCTTGCACGGAGGCGTTTCAATGAAGTTGATTATTACCATCAGTTTGCTTTTAGTAGCCACCGCCACTGGCCTAACGCTGTACCTTCCGAACCCTGACGCCGCTCAAATGCCACCGGCTTTCTCGCTTGACCAGGCCTCGGTTAGTCAGCCTCTGGACTACGCTGATCTGAGTCTGGCGAGTTGGCTGGTAGAGCCAAGCACCGAGACTCAAGTGGGTGTGTTGGTGGCAATTGTGGCCAGTACTGACGACGCTCAAACGCTGGCTCAGCAATGGCAGCAACGCATGGACGAGCAGCGCCTTTCCACTCACCCACTGACGCTATTCACGCTAAAAAGCGAGCCTCAGCAATCACTCAGCATGGCCTTGGTGATGGGGCCACTGGCAGGGGTAGAAAAAGCTTCGCCTTACCGCGCCGCCGCCATGGGCGGACGGTTTGCAAATCAACTGGTGCAATGGCCAATCGCCAAGGAGAACACCCCATGACAACGCCTCCCCCACTGCGTGGTTATCGGCAAATGGTGCGTGTGGTTAGAGATCAGCCCCACGCGTGCTGCCGGCTGCCCTACCAATTGGCACGGGCTTATGCCGAAGAACATGCCACGCCGGTAGAAACACGATTGCGAAGCCTGGATGAAATTGGCATGGACGATCGCAGCCCCCGGCAGCCTGAGGCGCCGGGCAATGCTGGGTTTTTGTCGACGCGTGAGTCGACGACGCTATTTCATTCGTTGGATGAACAGCAACAAAGCTACTTTCGTGGCATTAGCCCCAAAGCCGCGCCAACTCGACAAGATGGTTGGTCTGGCACCAAATCCCGCGCGTATGTAGGCGGTGGTAGCCAAGAGTCGGTCACCGTTACGCCGCCCAGCGAGCGCAGCGATGCAGCGGCCACACCGCCGGCAGATCATGCCCCGATAGCCTCCTCCCCGCACGCTTCCCCGAATCCTTCCCCACATACACCAGCCGATTTAAGTTATCAGCCCTCTGCGCTCAAAGCCGGCAAGCAAACACGTTTGCCGTTGGTTGATCGGCCCTCGTTGCAAGGCATTAAAGGCACGGATGTAGAGCTATAAAAGCGACGGTTTAACTCAAAATCATGACTTTGACTTGCGACGGCGACAGCGTCAGACCAATGGTGTTGTAGGTATTGTGAGTGGATGGACACAGCATTTTGGTGGCCGGCATCACCGCCTTAAACACCTTGAAACTGCCGATGATATTTTGCACCGGCCCCATGATGGTATTGGATACCACCCCCATTAACACCCCGGCTTGATCGCCGTTTGATAACGGCATGGTGGTGAGCAAATTATGGTCGGGCATGGCCTCAGTGAACATATTGAAAATATTAGGAATGGCCGTCGACGTTAATCCAATGTTGGGCATCGGAATGGGAATGGGCGTTTTGCAAACATCGATGACCGATAAATGAATCGCAATGCTTTGTGTGTTGGCGAACATACGCGTTACCCCATATTGATGCGTTTGCCATCGATCTGCACATCGTCGCTGGCGGTAATGATGTGTTGCTGAGCACTGTGACGTGCGATACCGGTGGTGGTTTGCGTGACGTGCTGCGCTTGTTGAATGACATCGTGCGCTTGTTGCACCAGGCTGCCCGATGCCGTTAAAGCGTGATGCTGGCAGGCAGTGGAAATTGTCTGCAATGAGGTGAGCTGGATGCTTTCCCAGCCCAATAAATCCAGCTGCGGCGCCCGGATCGATAACGGCTGTTGGGTGCTGATTTCCAGATTTTCTGAGCCTTCCGTGCGCTGCAAAATGTGCACAATAAAATAGCGCTCTGCAACGGCCACATAAGCAACCGTATCGCCCACGGCTGGCTTGATCAGTAAGCTGGTGGCTTGCCAGGCACTAAAATGCTCATCAATAAGCCAGCTGCCGTCGTCATTCGCAGCGCTGATCACACCGCTAAAGTTGCCCTGCAAAGGCGCCGGTTGCTTACTGGGTGCAAAGCGAATGCACGTATTCATGACGACACTCCATATTGCTCGAAGGCTTGTTGTTGCTGCTGTTGTTGTGGGTCTGTATCAATGCGCTGGCTAAGGTCCACTCCTGACCAGCGGCAATGCTCGTATTTTGCTGCATGAAAATTGCTTTGCTGTAGCCGTACGCGGCTGAAATTACAGTCTTTGAATTGCCCTAAGCTGGCGTTGAAGTAGCGGCAGTCGGCCTCTGTGAGTTCACAGCCTTCCATGTTGACCTGCTTCAACCAGGCCATCTCTAAACATGCTTGATCGAACTGACATTGGCTAAGCGTTGCCTGTTGAAAATTCGCTTGGCTGGCCTGGCAGGCGGTGAACTGAGAGTCTGTTATCTTGGCTTGTAAAAACAACGCCTGTTTTAAATTGGCCTTTGAAAAATCACACTCAAGGATTTCACATTCGCTGAATCCGCTGGCTTCTAAATTGGCCGCCTGAAAATTCACCTGTTGAAAGCGACTGCCGTTACAGGTGCATTGGCTCAGCGACAGCTGAGATAAATCATTGCCGCGAAAAACACAGTGCAATAACAGCGCCTTGGTGAAATACACCTCGGTCATGTGGATGGTGGAAAAATCCGTTTTTGTCCACACCACATTTTGGAAATCACATTGGTTGATGGCTAACTCGGCGGAGGTAATCTCAGATAAATTCACCGTGTTAAAGCGACAGTTCTGCCACTGTGCGGTACTGACATTGCACTGGCTGAGCGTGGCCGCGTACAGCTGGCACTGCCAGTTGGATTGCGATAAATCGCACTCGCACCAAGTGGCAATGTTGATCGCGCCCAACCATTGACTGGCGCTTGCTTGGCAACGAATCCAGTTGGCTTGGTCGGTGTGGCAATCCTGCACTTTGGCGTGGCTAAAATCGCAATCAACAAACACAGCGCGCTGCAATAAACAGCGCTCAAACACGCACTGGTTAAAGCGGCAGTTAATAAAAACCGCGCCACTGAAATCGTGGCCTTGAAAGTGTTGATTGGAAAAATCCTGATCCATAATGGGCGGCTGATTTGCCGCTGCGGCCATGGCTGTCATAAAACCTCGCTGTTAGCCGACGTTGGCTATGGGTGATATCAATACGTGTCGACGTTGCTCATCGTCCAATGCCAATTCCAACAAGTGGCATTGCTCAATCCGAGTTTGGGTAAAGCGGCTGCGCTGTGTTTTCAGCTTGCCCAGCTGGCTTTGGTGAAATAAACAGCCATCGACCTGGGCAGCGGTTAAGTTGGCCTGCAGCAAAATGCAGCCTAACCAGGCGCATCGAGTCAGCTGGCTGGCTTGCAGTTGGCCGTCACCAAAATCGCATTGCTGAAATAAGCTGTGGCTGAGCTGCGCCTGTTGCAGATCAACACCACGAAAGCCGCAGGTATGCCAGCTGCAGTGGGTCATTCGAGTACTGTTCAGTTGCCCTTCGTTGCTGAACTGCACTTTTTCACCCTCGATGTGATGAAACTGCACTGCTTGGGCGTTGAGCCCTACCATGACGCAACGCAGTAAGCGCGTCTGCTGCCAATCGGCACTCTGAAGGCTTGCTTTGGTAAAGTTGCACAGCGTCAGAGCGCAATCACGCCACTGGCTGTGCGCTAAGTCTGCTTGCAAAAACAACACTTGCTCTAAATTGGCTTGCACAAACTGGGCATGCGGCAGGTGCGCTTGCAGTGCTTGGGTCTTAAGCAGGTGTGCCTGGTGAAACTGTGCGTGCGGCAACTGGGCTTGATGCAACAAGGTGTCGTGCAGTTGCGCCGCAGAAAAATCGACCTGCTCGCCAGAGGTGGCGGATAAATTCGCTTGGCTGAGGTCTGCCCGACGAAAACTGGCTTGTTCTAGGTTTGCTTCGGTTAATACGGCTTGGCTTAACTGGGCGTCGTCGAAGCAACAGCCCTGCAGTTGGCAGCGCTCTAACCCGGTCTGGCGTAAATCGCAATGACGAAAGTCGATGCCGCGCAAGTCGCCTCCGGCCAAGTCGCGCCCGGCCAAAGACACTCCACGCTGCAGTAATTCAATAACCAAATTGCGTATTTGCTGGGCGCCGCCAAGTGGCAGCGGACGTGACAGCGTCATGCAAACGGGCGATTGGATGCGCGCCTGAAACTGACCGCCGTGCTGCAGCTGCGCCGCTTGCTGCCAACGCGCCAGCGCCTCTGGGTCAGCTTGCAGCTGCTGGCGCAGGGGGCTGGGTAAGCTCGCCAGCGCCTCATCACTGTTGTGTTCAAGTGCGCGTACAGTCATGACCCGCGTGTGTATCTCGCTCAGACTTTCCGGTGTGTTAAAAGGTTGATGCTGCATTGCTGCGTGGCGCTGTTGCTCACTGGCCTGGCGAGCTTGCTCGGTTTGTTGCTCGGCAAAAGCTACGTGTGGCGTTAAATCCACATCGCCCCGGCGAATCAGTTCGGGCGGCAATGTCGGTGGCTCGGCTGATGGTTCCGCAGATGATTCTGCCGATGGTTTATTGACGGCCGTCGGGCTTTGGGGTGGCGTTTTGACTTGCTCTGCTAGCTGCTCAATAAACGCCTGGCGCGTCTGTTGCTGGCGCTGCTCGGCTTGGCGATAGAGCTGTTGCTCTTGGGCTTGTTGCTGAGGGCTTTTTTGCGGTTTCAGTGGCGCTTCATGCAGCATTTTTACCGCCGCGGTGGCGGCATCGGTGCGCTCGTTTAACGCTTGCTGGTAATGATCCAAAGGCCTGGGCTCGTCGTGGCTGCGCTCATAGGCCAACAACAGTTGGGCGACGTCTAAGCCCAAAGAATCCTGAACGGCAAATACCGCTCGGTGAATGACCAGACCCATTTCAAATTCCGGGAATAGCCACAGCGTGTCGATTTGCCCTGTTGCTTCGACCAGCTTGGCGTCAGCAGCCGTTGTTTGGCGTATAAACATGCGAGCCTTGAGTTCGGGCAGGCAAAACTGCCAACGCTGGCGTTCAGGGTGTAAGCCAAGCAACTCAACTTGGGTGCCTGGTTCGATAAAACCATCCAGCTGTTGATCGGCCATGGCGGCATTAAAAAACGCTGGCTGGGTATCGTCGGCAAAGCCGGGCTGGCCTTGTTGCAACCAGGCCTGATCGTAATTACCGCTGTACTGCTGGCGCTGCGGCCAACGCACATCTAACGGTTCAAACGCCGTGGGCTGGCGTGGTCGGTGGTTGGCTTTGATCGATTCACGTTCGGCGTAAATATTGGGGAGATGCCAGAACCCCTCCTCTGCGCCATAGCCTTTGCCCAATGGATTGTGTGCGAACTGAGCGCCGCCGTAGGCGCGCGCAAAGGAGAGCGGCATTTTTGCAAAGGGCTGTGCCGCACTGGGGGCGCGTAATGGCCGGCCTAGCCAGTGGCGATCACCCACCACCTGCAGCGTTTTTTTAACGCTCCCCACCTGCACCGTAACCTGCATGCGGCTGACCGTTTGGCCTTGCGGAGCGCAGGCGCTGCCTACCAGCAAAAATTCTGCACGTGGTTTGGCATGGCCTGTGTCCAGCACTAAGCCTCGAGACAACAGCGGCGCCAACGCACGCCAGCCTTCTTGTTCGCTGAGGTAATCTGCACTCCCAAATCGGAAAAACCCCAAGGTGCCAACGGCCAGCTGGGTTTTGCGGTAGCGATAGGTCTGGCTGATAACACTCAGCTGGCGCGGTTTGATGATTTGCATGGCGCTATAACACGATGTAAATGCTGAGCAGCATTTCCACCGTGGTCTCACTGGTTTTGGCGTGGGTGGTCATCTCGCTGGTGACGGTGGCGGGTATGACTTTGGAGTTCAGCTCAACCGCGGTATTCACCACGCTGTTGATGGCCACACCGGCATTGACCTTGCTGTTCATCGCCACACTGACGTTGGTGGAGTTATTGATCTCAGCGCCAATGAAGGTTTGGGTGGCGGATTTAGCACCAATAAAAGTGTCGGTGTTGCTGGCTGCGCCCAGTGTGGTCGATACGCTGTTACTGGCGGCCAACTTAGTACTGGTGCTGTTGGTGGCGCCGATAAAGGTTTCGGTTGAGTTGGTCGCCGCCAGGCTGGTGGACGTGTGGTTGCGGGCGCCGATAAAGGTCTCGGTTGAGTTGGTAGCGCCAATGGTGGTCGATGTTGTGTTGGCGGCAGAGATGTTGGTGGCGGTAACGTTTTTGGCGCCAATAAAGGTTTCGGTGCTGTTGCTGACGCCTAAGGTGGTGGACGTCGAATTGCTGGCCGACAAATGCGTTGCCAGTGAGTTTCTGGCACCGATGAAGGTTTCAACGCTGTTGGCCAGGCCAACGGTGGTCGAAATGCTGTTGGTGGCACTGGCGTTGGTGCTGATGCTATTGCTGGCACCAATGGTGGTTGAAATGGCATTGGTGGCGCTCAGTGAGGTCGTGGTGTCGTTACGCACGCCCACAAAGGTATTGATGTTGTCGGTGGTGCCGACGGTGGTGCTGATGCTTGAACTGTTGCCAACCTGCAGTGACTGGCTGTCGCTGTCGCCGATGTGCACGTTTTTGTTCACCACCTTGCCTAAAGTGCTTGAGCTGGAATAAACCGTCGCCGATTTGTCATCCCAGCCAGGCGGTGGCATATCGGTGCCATTCAGGCTGACGGAGCGGCCTTTAATGTGGTTTTCGCTGTAGCTGTCGCCATTGCCCAGTTGGTTGGCCAGATTAACGATGGATTGCTCGGGCAGTTTGCCAGCGACAAAGCTGGGCGAATTCAGGTCGACGCTGCCATCGTACTCGCCAATCACTGAGCGATTCACGCTTTTGCCCACTTTGGAAAAGCTCTGACTGGTGCCGGTATTGCTGACGCTGTAGCTGACCTTGGCGTGGCTTTCGTTGTAGCTGCTGCCTTGCGACACCGAGGCGCTCAATATGCCGGCATCGCCCTGATCGCTTTGCGACAGACTCCAGCCTCCGCCTTTGGAGTAACTGCTGTTGCCGTACAAGCCGCCGTTCATGTCGGCGTTGTCATAGGCACTTTCGACCAACTGGATGGCTTGGTCCAAATTGGTGGCTGAGTTATGGCCATAGCGAATGCTGATGCCATCGCCGTAACTGGTGGAATAATTACTGCCCCAGTGGGTATTGGTTTGCCAGGAAGCGCTGCGACGGTCTGGCGGCATAATAGTTTTAGAGCCGTGAGATGACAGCACCTGCTGCAGCTCGGGTTGCTCGCTTTCATTGCTGCCGCGGCCAATCATGACCATGGCGTTCACGTCTGGCACGGTTTGCGAGGTGCGTGGTAGCGCAACCCAATACTGCTCCCCCGTCACCAGCTCCACCAGGCAGCCGCGCTCATGATAAGGCTCGCCATCAAAACTGGTTTGGCCACGCTCGGGTTGGAAATTGCCCTTGCTGCGGTAGCGCCAGCCGCTGGGTTTTTCATGGTCAATGACCTTGGCCAATATGCTGCCTTGGCGAGTGTTTTGAATGGAAAATGGCGTCAGCAAGGTATGTTGGTAGGCATCGCTGCCGAGGCTCAGCATGGTGGCTTCTACTTGACCGGTGTAGTGGCCGCTGGCCTGCAGCTTGTGTTGTATTTTCGTCACCACAAAGGTCTCGCCGGAAAACTCCGGTCGCCCTTGCGCATCCACACTCAAGGAGTCATTGGCAGGCAGCTCCTGTAGTGGGTCGGTCAAGGTAAAGCAGTAGCCTGGGCTGAGCAGCGAGTTGGTCACATTGCCGGTTAAGGTGCCCGCTTCGGTTTCGATCTGCTGGCAAATTTTGGTCAGTTGGCCTTCGTCTTCATCGCGATCAGCGCCGTAGTCGTAACAGCGATGATGCTGGTATTCGGTGTTGGCGCTGCTGCCGTGACTGAGCCAGGGTGTGTTTTCTGCCCGAACAACCGGGTTTTGCTCCCACACCGCCGGTTGGCGGGTCAGCATGCTGCGCACTTTGCCCGGCATCATCTTGATGGCGTAGCGCAAATCACACAGTAAGTCGTTTTGCTGCAGCCCTAGCTTCTCAACATTGGTGTAGGTGTAGCGCAGTGGCACCGGCCCTGAGGCATGACCGGGAATGCTGACCTTGTCGACGGTTGCAACGCTGTTGGAAAACACCAGGGTTAAGCAGTTGGGCTCGTGAATGAAAAAATAATGCACGCCGCATTTGCCCAAAATGCGTTGCATAAATTCCATGTCTGTTTCGCCTGCTTGCAGCCAGTCCTGGGTGCGAGTCAGAGTTAAGCTGTCGTCAAAATCGAAGCGCAGTTTAAAGCGTGGGTCCTGCAGTTCTTGCGCGAAGACCTGTTTCAGCAGCAGCTCAACATCGCAGTCGGTGTAAATGTGGTAGCGGTTGCGCAGGCTCAAGAGCTGCAGCGGTGATTGCAGCGTCAAGGTGTAACAACCGGGCGCTCCCAGCGCCAGTTCAGTGACTAAGCCGCGCAAACAGCGTGTGATGAGAGGCTGGTCATCTTCGTTGCGCTGAGTCAGCTCAAGTTGTGCCCATTGGCCGATGGCGGAGGCGTCCAGCATTTTGCCGTTGGCACTGGCCATGTCATCGGCGCGCAGTTCGACGGAAAGCTGAAACGGCTGCGAAATGGCCTCTTGCCCTTGCAGCGAATCGACACGAATGTAGTTGCTGTCTAAGCCGCTGCCGCCCTCAATGCAGATCGCCACGGAGGGGGCGTTGTAATCCACCTCGGCAATCGAAAACGGCTCCTGTTTGAGTGTCATCCAATAACCCATCACCCTGCATGAATAACCGGTTATTGCAGTAATAATGCCAGCGCCTGGCCTTGGTGAACGGCCTTGCATCGGCCGCCACGACGGCGAACATGGCGTTTAAGGTGGGTGCGAATGCACCCAGTTGGGTAAAAATAAGGGCACCTCTGAATAATAAAGTCAGAACTTAAGATCCCGGCCGCCATAGTGTTTGCGTGGACGAATGGGCTTAAGCACGCCGCTGTCACTGCCGTAGTGCTGGGTTTGCAGCTCCTTTCGTAGCTTGTTTTCGGTCAGCGCGCCGCTGCCGTCATGATGGCCAACGGTGTCGCGTTCTTCTTTTTTTGCGCCCGATTCAGGGTGAATGGCTGAGCCGCGATGATTGCCCTCCACCGTGTGCACGGCGTGAATCAGTTCGTGCCCCAAGCTCATGGCGCTGGATGAGCCAACATAGCCTACGCGATCTTGCCTAGAAGCCAGCTTGGAGCGATCGGGTTGGTGTGTCACTGTGGCATCGGAGCCAACCCCGAGTTGGCTGGCAGCGGTGCGATCATGGGGGCGGTTAGAGCCTCCTCGGTCTGGGTTGTCGCCCCGGTCACGGATAAATACCGAGTGGCCGCTGTCGCCGATGCGCCGGGCGATGTCCTGGCCAGTGTCTGTGCTGGCCAAATGCGATAGGTCGCGCCGGGTTTGCTGAATGAAGTCGGCAAAATGCGCGCCGCTGCTGTAGGCTCCGCTGGCGCGATCACGCGACAGCTGCACGCCTTGCCAGCCCGGCACACTGACGTGGTCGATCTTTTTTAAACGCGTGGCCTGTTGTTGCAGCATGTCTGGCGTGATGCGCTTAAACCCGCCCTGCTCCTCCCGTGCTTGCTGAACGTTGCGAATCATGGTTTTAAAATCCAGGCCTTTTGACGGGGCTTTATCCGCCCGTTTGGCTTTGCGATGTAAAAACATTGTCGGCGTCTCCTTATGGTACAGACAGTACGGACAGAGTTAAGCGAACAGTCGGCGCTGCTTAAGCGACGGGTCGAATAAACGCATCGGCCCAAGGCACCAACTGGTAATCGCAGTTCATATCGATGAATAACCGTTGCAGCCGATCAAACAACCAGGGTTGCTGATAGGCGGCACCCAAATAAAACAGCCGCTCGTCATCATGAGGCGCTGCCAATGAGCAGCTGAGCGGCACAAAGCCCATGCGCTGCATCGCGCGCAATGAAGGCCGGTTATGGTCGTAGACTTTGGCAAAGCAATGCCTTAGCCCTAAGGTTTGCTCGGCCCAACTCAGCACCGTCATCACAGCCGCAGGACCGAAGCCGTGTTGTTGAAAGTCTGCCCCCAGCCAGTAATAAAAAAAGCCACTGTCGCCGTGGACTTCCAGCGAGACAGAGCCGATCAAGCCCCATTCTGGGTGGATCACGGCAAACGGCTGCTGTGCTGGGTCATTGCTGGCCTCGGCTAGCCAATGCAGCCAGTGCTCGTCGCTGTCGAACTTGGGCAAATTGCAGCGCTCTGCGATGTCGCCGCTGTATTGCCAGCAAAAAGCGCTTAGGTCGTCGATGCCTAAAGGTCTGAGTTGCAGGCCCTCTGGGCTTTGCAGACACAGCTCCTCGGCGTAAGGCCATGGCTGCATTTGTGCCCGTGGATAATGCCAATACAGCTGGCGCAGCTGCTCGAAAGCGTGCTCACAGTCGGCCAGCTGCCAACTGGCATGCAGTCGCATGCGCCGGTCAGCCAGCGTGCTAGCGTCTTGCAGTAAATACACCAGCGCTGCCCAATCGCACAGTTGATGGCTCAGTTGACACAACAGCTCATGCTGCTGGGGCGTGGCTATGGGGTGTTCAAGCTGCTGACGCAGCCATTGCATCCATGCCAGACGCTGATCTTGGTCAATGGGCGCATTGATGGCGTGCAGCAGCCAATGGGTGGCATCGTCGGTCTGTGGTTGGCTCAGTTGCATGCTGCTTACCTGCTCCTACTCGCTGGTATCCAGCCCCATGACGTCAAAAATATTGAGCTGGCCACCCTTTTGCAGAAACAGCTCTTGGTACAGGTCGGGGGCAGATTTTTCACCCCAGGCGCAAGCGGTGTAGACCAAATAAGGCACCGGGCTGTGAGGATCGTCCTGCATCAAAAACTCCGCCGCTCGGTACAGCAGTGCAAAGGCATCGGCACGGTTGCTCAGGCTGCCCGGCGGGTTGCCGCCAGAGCCGGACGAATCGCTACCGCCCGGGCTTTGCTCTGGCGACGCTGCGTCACTGTCTGGCTGATCGGCTGCACTGTTGCAATGAACGCCGCGGCGCTGCAGTTCGGCGCTGACCAGAGTGTTGATGCTGGTTAATAACGTACTGATTTCCGACAGTGATGGACTGTCGCTGCCGCAGGTCTGGTCAAGCCAGGCCGTGAGTTCAGCAATGGCGCGCTGGCCATCGCTGACTTGCTGCTGCAGAGACTGCAAATGGTCATTACCGGTGCCGGCCATATGATGTTTGAAGGCTTCCGTCGTCGGCCCCTTCCACTCTATGGGCTGTTGATGCTGGCGCTTTAGCTGCTCATAGCGCTGGGCGTTCTCCCAATCACTCCAGCTCATCTCAACTCCGTCAATGTCGGCATGGGTGAGAGGCACCAGACGCAACTGCAGGGCCAGTTTTTCATTGATCCAGTTGATCGGGTTGGTACGAAACTCAATATCGCCGTCTTCCATTTGTGGGTGCATGGTGTCCCAGTAGGTCTGACACAAGCTGCGAATCAGCACCGCCGCGGGGGCAATGCCGGCAAAGCCATAGCGATGAATGCTCGATTCCATCAGCCAAACGCCGAGCTGCAAGTCTTTGCTTTTATGGCGCAACGCATTGAGCGCGGTTTTTTCCACCACATCCCAGTCGGCTGTTTTCAGCTCATGGGTCCATACCCCTTGCGGCAGCGTTGGGTCATCACAGCGGCGAGCTTCTTTGATTTCAAAATACACGCCGTTATGACGCACGGACTCACCCACTGGGTTGTCATCAATGGGGCTGAGCAGTTCGTCCAGGCTGATGCCATAAAACGCTTCTATGTATTGGTTAAGCCCTGGGTTGTTGGCGGTTTCAAGGTTGTTGGGTAAGCGCAAGGTCATGTCCTCCTGGCAGGTGTTGATCGCCGGGAATGCCCGGTGCCAACGTCGGCAGTTTGGCGGGCACCGTTACCAAGGTGTTTTGTCCATTTTGACGACTGGTCACGGTGACGAGCAGATTGATTTTGCTCAAATAAGCGGCGCGATTGCCCTGGTCGGTGGGTTTGCCCACCACGGGCACCTCGAAGGTCAAGCGCGTGGCCTTATTGGCCGTTGTGGGGCTGGCAAAGCGCTGCCACCACTCAAATAAACTCCAGGTGCCGGCGCTGGTGAACACCGCGCTGCGCTGCTGGTCATCAATTTGCACTGGGTGCTGGCTGTTGCGGGCCGGGCGAAAATCGGAACCACTGGCCCAGCGCAGGGTTAGCTGCAGCGCATCGCCGGCTCCCCATTGGGCTTGGTCTTCACCATTGGGAAAACGCAGTAAGGTATTGCCGCTGCTGAAGTCCCATTGCACGATTTGGCGCATGCCTAGGGATTGATCCGGCAAGGCGGCAAACTCCACGTTGAGGTTAACGGCCAGTGCGCCGTTGTCGTCACTGGCGTGCTGCCACAAGGTGGCCAGTTGATCGATTTGGCGTACGAACACCAGCCAGCTGTCTAGCGCCAGTTGCGGCTGGGCTTTGACCAGCGCCTCCAGGCCTTGCAGCAGAGTCTGCCCTTGCAGTGGTTGCGCCCATTGCTGGCGATAATCATTGAGAAAGCTGGCCAGCGCGCTGGCGGAAATATCAGTCTTGCCCGCCTGCTCAAGGCTGGCGAATGGAAAGTGCCCAGCCAGCTGTTGATTGAAGCGCTCCGCCAGTGCCAAGTAGCGCTTGATGACGGTGTTTTTGCCATATTGCTGGCAATACTGACGCACTTGCTGCTCGATGCTGTAATGGCGTTTGGCAAACAATCCGCCGCCTGTGTGGGTGCTGATGGGCTGCTGCAGCCAGGTGTTGCATTGCGCCGCCGTTAATTGCTGCAGCTCTGTGCCGACGAAGGTTTCCAGTTCGTTGACCGGGTTGCCCGGCTGTTGGCGCTGATAGCGTTTTAGGTCGCGCAGAGTATCGAGCCAACGTTGGGTGACGGTGTCGGTAGCGCTGACGCCTTGAGTGTCGATCAAAAACCCTACCAATGGCTTGGCGTATAAGTTGGCCATGTAGCTGGTGCGTTGGCGCTGATTTTGTAAGTAGCTATGGATTTCCGCCTCGGTCGGATAACTAAACAAGGCGCCGGCAAAATTAGCACTGGCCCACTGCGGTGCGCGCAGTGGCAGATACAGGCGATCCGTTTCAACCAGCTGATCCAGCTGTTGTAGCTGTTGTTGGGCAAAGCGCTGACTAAGGTTTTGCAGCAACGCCAGGCTGGCTTCGTCGCCCTCCTGTTTCAACACTGCCAGAAGCTGTTGAATCACGGTTTGCACCGCTTCAAAGCTGGCCACGCTGGCGGCCAGTGACGACTCGCTGTCTTGCTCAGAAAACACGGCTTCACTGCTGGGCACAGACTCATAGATCTGTGCCCCGCGAATCAAGCTTTGCACGCGTCGTTGCAGCTGATGTTGCAAGGCATTGCTGTAAAAGGGTGTTTTTTGATCGCCTGTTGGATACCACTGGCGCGTAAACGACTGATAAGCCAGCATCGCATCCAACGCTTCCACCAGGGTTGCACGACGCCAGCCAATCACTACGGCATTGCCATGACTGGCCGAATCGCTGGCAGCAGGCACGAATGTGGACGCGGTGAGGAAAGGCAATGAACGCAAGGCAGCAAATTCGTCGCTCCAGTGCGTTAACTCGGGCGTCATGGCCAAGGTGCTGGGCTGAAAAAACGGACCAATGGGTGGGATGTTGAGGCTTTCAAGCTGCGCTCTTATGTAGCCATCGCAGGCATCAGGCCGAAAGCGTTTTAGTAGGCCTTGCAACTGCGTTGGTGAATAGCCAGCGGCTTCCAATGGCGTGAAAGCCTGCTGCAGATGTTGCAGGGTCTGACCGCAAGGGCTGCTGTCGGCATTCGACAATAGCCAGTGGCGACGCACCTCGGCCAGCCAATTTTGAAAAGCCTGCAGCGCGTTGTTCATATCATCGTGCGCATGCTGCCCGCTGTGGCCATCCGACAGTTGCATAAAAGCGCGCCTCAGCTCGGCCACCGGCGGTTTAGTTGCTTGCTCAATCAGCCCGTCTTGCACCGTTGCGGCCAATTGGTCGAGCTGGGTCAGCTGGCGATACGTCTTAAGCTGGTCCAGTTCGTTAAAGTCGTGGTCGTAGGTGCCCGCCTCTACGGCGCCGGCAATCAAGGGGCCATCAAAGTCAATGTTGGCTGGCATGGGCGAATCATAGAGGTAGTCCAGCAACCGCTTCAGCTCTGGCGCGACTTCACGGCGGTTGTGGGTGGGCTCGGCCAGTTTGATAAACGCCATTCGTGCTTGCTGGTAGCGACTGAGTGTGTCGCTGAGGTTGAGCAATCGTTTCAGCTGTGACGCCAAGTCGGCCTGCTGGGACAGCGGCTCAGAATACAGCTTGCGAATTTCACCGGCCTTGGCTTCTAAGCGACAGTCCATGCCGGCAAACAAGCGCTCTGGCAAAATCTCGCGGGCGACGGTCTCCTGTAATAAATCTGATTGGCCGCCGCCCCAGGAGGCTGGAATGGCCAGGGTATTGGGCTGTTGTCCAATTTGGCTGAGTTTGCTCAGTAGCCACCACACCGAGGCCCCGGTACGCTCACAATAGTTTTGCTTAAACGCGTTGGGATGGGCGTCAGGGCTGCTGTCTTGCGGCGCCATTGTGATTTGTGCCCAAAGTGTTTTGCTGCCTTGGGTGTAGCGATACAGCTGATAGCTATCCATCGCCAGCGCCATGCACAGCAATGTCGCCAGTGCCAACGATGCGTACTGTACTCGTCGCAGTATGCGATTCAGTGAAAAAAGCCGCTGTTCTTGCGGGTATGCCAAGTGCTTTTCTGGCCACAGCTTATGGCTGAAAAACTCTTCGCTGGCAACGATTTGCTCATTCACGCGCCCGCTTAGCCAAAAGCCGCGCAGTGGCAGCGCATCTTGGAAACTGCTGCGCGCAAAAGCATGGCTCAGCACCGCTGCCAAGGGGGCTTGCAAAGCAGTTAGCTCGCGGTCGAACAGCATAAAAGCGTCGATGTCTGCGATGTCTTGGCCGGCAGCGGCGACGGCCAGTTGGGCGTTGCGCACCCCGTCGATGATTGCGTCAAAGCCTTCATTTATCCACTGGTCGCTAAAGGCTTGGTCGATGCGGTATGGGTTTGACCAGCCAAACATCTCCCCTTGCGACTCAGGTTCGCGCGCCTGCCAAAAGGACTGAAATCCAGGAATGTGGTCACACTGGGTGATTTGCACGTAAACCGGCATAACAAACCCGGTTTTGCGCTGCGCCTGCCACAGCTGCTGATACAGGCGCTCGCCCAGCTCGCGCTGTTGCAGTGGGTCTTGGGCGGCCAGCAGTTGTGGCGCGGAAATGGTCAGAATTAGGCCGTCAATGGGCCTTTCCGGGCGATAGAAGTTCAGCAAATCGACGATGGCATCGAACTTGGATTCTTGCTCGACTTCGATCACCGCGCCGTGATCAAAGAAGCGCCACTGGCTGCCCTCGCTAATCAACTGTTGTTCGCGTGCCAAAAGTTGCGTGCGGGTGGTGTGAGCAACACTGTCGACCCAGTGGCTTTTGCCGCTGTCATCGAGGCCGCTGAGCAAAAACCACTGGCTGCGATAACGCCAATCCCGGCGGGTGGTTAAATAACGCACCACCTCGATGCCTT
Source organism: Bacterioplanes sp. (assembly GCA_965233665.1). Taxonomy (GTDB): domain Bacteria; phylum Pseudomonadota; class Gammaproteobacteria; order Pseudomonadales; family Oceanobacteraceae; genus Bacterioplanes. The sequence goes on from CBDDTG010000047.1 coordinate 43,781, forward strand.
GACGTACATGTACCCGAGTCAGCCAACGCCAGCGTGACTGTGCTTGTTGCGCCTGCTGTTGCTGGCGCTGACGCCGCTGGGCGTTGGCCTTTTCTAGCCATTTAATCGGTTTGCCAATGGCTTGGCTGATGGCGCTGGCCAGCGATACCAGCACATCCCAACTCCATTGCCCCAGCTTATACAGCAACCACAGCATCAATAAAGCCGCGATCAGCAGGCCAATGAACTGCCACAGTGGGTCGCTCCAGATTGGCTCAAGCTGGATAACTAACGGCTGCAAGCGCTGCTGCAATGCCAGCCATAACGTATCGGCCTGTGTTTGCAAGGTTTGCCAGGCATGGGTGATCGTGCTCATGACCAACGAACTCCCCTGTTTATCGCATCCATCACATCCAACCGCCTTTAAAGGTCAACCAGATCCCTAGGCCAACGCTGAGATAGGCGATGGCCCCCAATGCCAATAATCGATACCAGCGGTCTAGTGGCGCCAGACGGCGTTCTTCGCTGGCGGCCAGAACGTTGTTGTAGGCCTCCGGGCAGATACGGCCTAGCTCTGATTGCGAGCGAATGCGCTTGTAGAGTTGCTGGCGAACGAAGTCCAAGCGCTTGGGTTGGTCACGAAAACAGCCTTCAAAGCCCAGTCGCATGGCGAGCAAATACACTGCCGCCAGGTTTTGCTGCTGTGGGTCCCAGCTGCGCAGCTTCAGCAGGCTGGCTACGCCTGCAAAGAAGCGCTCACCGGCATAGCAGCTGCGGAAAATACGCATTTCTAGTGGTGTTTGCTGCCAGCTATCTCGGCCAGACCAAGGCACATTGAAAATCAGCAGCTCGTCGGCCAGCGCGACCATCACAAACAACGCCTGCTGCACTAATCGAAACTCGCGGTCGGTCAGCACTTTTTGCAGTTGACGGCTGCAGCGCTCGACCCAACGTTGCAGCCTTTGCGCTACGGCTTCGGCCAGCTCTTCGCCGGTGGGCGGTCGGTTGATTTGCAACTGATGGCTGACCGCCTGCTCCAGATCGCCGCTTTGCAGCCCCTGCTTAATGGCCACCACCTGTTGGTAAAAGTGGCTCATTAAACGCATCGGGTCGCTGCTGTCGCAGGCGTTGACGCTGCTGTCTGCCATCAGAAACGGGTTACGAGTGTTCATAACTTACTCATGCGGCATGTGCAGAAGGATGGCAGCGGGCTGCTCGCCTTTGAGGTTGTCACTGGTGCACACAATCAACAGTTTGGCGCCGGCACGAATCAGCGCTTTGTCGGCCTTCACCCGAAACAGTGCATTGCCTTGGGCGGGTTCGATGTCGCTGCGCTGATCGCGCTGAATGCGCTCGGATTTGGCTCCTAGCAAGCGCCGTTGCTGCAGTACTTTGTGAATACTGGCAGAGGCGATGCGAGCGGTTTTTAGCCACTGACTGACACCGTCGCTGTTGCCGTTGTGGCTGGGGCGTAGCTCAATCAGTAGGTCACGCCCTTCCCAGGCCTTATCGAACGCCAAGGTAAAGCAGCCGCTGCGTTCTTCGTCAAAGCTCAAGGTGGTGTAGTTGAGATTGACGCGGCTGATCTGCTGCTGCACGTAACGCAGCACTTGCAAAAAGCCCGGTAAAGCGTTGTCGTGGCTGTAGGCGCGAAAGGCCGGCGGCATGCCGTTGGGGTCCAGCTCGCTGATAGGTCCTGCTAAACGCACCAGGCTTTGGTACAGCTCATAGGGCGTTGCCGTGTCGGTGCTGGCGACCAGCTCAAAACTGGCCAGCTCTTGCACCATGGCGCGAATCCAACGGTGATGGCGTTGGGCGATGTTGCGCCCTAACTGCTCACCTTGCTCAGATAACCCCGCTAGCTGGCGGGCTTTTTGGCGAATGGCCAGCGCCAGCTGTGCGCACAGTGTCATCAGAGGTTTGATGCTGCCTTGGGCGCCATGGTGGCGAAAGTGATCGGCGCCGATGTTGAGCAGTGGTGGTGCGTAATCTGGGTCCAATTGCAGGCTGCCGCCGTCGGGCTGTACGACTCGAAACAGCGGCAGGCCGACATAGCGATGGCTGACCTGGTCACCGCTTTGCAGCGATAAGCGCGGCACCAGGCGCGGCATGACCAGCTCATTGTCGCCGGTGTTTTCATCCACCTTGGGGCGATCTTCACGGCTGATGTAGCGCTGAATTTCAGAGCGCTCGCTGGCACTGCCTGCGACTTGAATCGGCACCGCCAGTTGAATGGTGACCGGCCCTTGGCTGAAATCCATATCCAGCGCCAGCTGCAGGCGTTCATCCACGCTGCTGTGATAGTCAATCAACAGACCATCGGGCATTACAGCAATTAAGCGGCGAATGTCGACGCTGCCTTCCGCCAGTGCGGTGGGGTCTAGCTCTAGGCGGCCTATGCCCCAGTAATGCGGTTGCAACAGTGATAGGCGTTGGCGCAGCTGCTCTTCCCAGTACAAGTGGTTTTGCTGAAAGTGTTGCGGTGACAACAGCATGCCCTGGTGCCAACAAATGGGGTTCGGCAAGCGGCCTGGGGCGCCTTCATCGTTGGCCGCCGCGCGGATTAAACTGGCTTGTCCGGTCGATAAAATAGCCATGTTATGTCGCCTTTGGTAATGGTCGCCGGCTAGTCATCACTGACCGGCTTCAGTTCTTTGAGTAAATATTGGTCGCGCAGCAGCTGTATCTGCAGGTGCTTGAACTGGGTAATGTCGGTGACGTACTGACCGTCACTGCCGAGGTAATTGGCAAATAGCAGCACTTGCTGCGCCTGGGCGTGGCCGTCTGGCAAAGTCACGTTGGGCTTAAGGGTCAGTGGCACCACTTCAAAGCTGGCCACAGCAATGTCATGGGCATAGCGCAGGGTTAGGCTGGTTTTGCGTTCAAACCATTGCGGCCCGTTCAGCTCTGCCAGCAGCTGCCCCACCTTGGCGTCGTACACGAACACCAAGTCCAGGGCCGTCGCCAGGTTGCGGTTGGCGTCAGCGCTGGCTTGCAAATCGATGCGACTGAGGCCGCTGGCGGCAGGTTTGGGGGTGTTGGAGGAACAGCCTGTCAGTGCGATTGCTAACAGCGTTGCGATCAGTGCACAGCTACGGTGGTTGAGCATCGTCATAGCGCCGCCTCCACCACAAACGATACAGCGACTTCATCGCCCTCCAAGCTGTGCTGAAAATGCTGATCGCTGGGCGCCAATGACCATGGCAAAAAGGCGGTCAGCCCCAGCGACATGGGGCTTCGATGGTTGCCTAAACGCAAGTTGGGTAGCTGTGCTTGTGGGCAATACAGCGTAATGCGGCAGTCGTATTGGCAATCGCTGATGCGTTCTGCCACGGCCTGCAGCTGAGCAAAGTCACGGCCGCCGGGAATCAACTGTGTCAGGCGTGGCCAGTCGACGGGCCCTAGGTGCAAATGGATAAGCTTGTGCTGATCCCAGACGCGTTGGCCGAGCATGGCGCTTTGCCCCAACTCGGCGTTAAGACCTTGCCCCAGATAAGTATGATCGGCGCTGTCGATTTGCACCCAGCCGCCTTCCAGGCAGTCCATGTGACGCAGCTCAATGCCCAGTTCAAACTGCAGCAGCTGCCGCACCACGGGCAATGACATGCGGCAGTTGGCAAATAAACCAGCCAAAGCGAGGTCGCTGTTGGCGGCTTCGCCCAGCCCCAGCGTGCCGGCTAACGCCTGCAGTAACGCACCGCTATGGCTGTGCTCGGCGCGACAGTCCAGCAGAGTCGGGCATTGCTCGCGTTGCACCAAGTAGCGCAGTGCTTGCAATCGCTGGTTGAACAAGCCGAGAAAATCGAGCATGGCGTGGTCGTCGTGCTCATCCAGCTCACGCAGCCATTCGATAAAAGGTTCGGGCAGTGGGCCATCGTTGGCGCTGAGACCGCCCAGCGTGGCCGTCAAATGGGTGGGCCGTTGCGGCTGGTAGTTGAGGTGGCGCACTTCACCGGGTGGATAGTCGGCATCCAGCACCAGATCAAAGCGTATGGCTTCGCCAATGCGCTGCAGCAGATCTTGGTCGCTGCGTTGGTGGTCATCAAACTGGTCGGCGTTAGCGGCCAGCAACAAGCGCACCAGTTGCAGGAAGTCCCAACCAACGCCGGGGCTTTGCAGCAGTGAGCTTACAGAATGACCTGTTCGCCAATACGCGGATGCCATTGCTTCCACACTCCTTCACGTTGATAGCTCTGCAACTGCAGTTGCACAAAATGGTTGGGCGTTGTGTACAAACCCAAAAATCGACTTAACACATCCCCTAGTAACAATGGGTTGGCGCCGTCGAAGTAGTCTTCATCCAGCGTCAGCGTCATGTGTGTGCCGCGAAAGTGCCCGCGCCAGGCATCGTGGCCCATGCGTTTGACCGACGAACGAGCCGTCAGCGATACCAGGCCATCGAGCTGCTTTAGATGCGATGGGTTCATCGGGTCGGTGTAGAGGCTCAACAGCTGGTGGAGTCTCTGCTGCACTTCGCTGGCACTGCCGCGTACCAATGAGCGCAAGTTCAAATGCAGCTGCGACAGCAGTTGCACCATGGACTCGCCTTGCAGTCGAGCTGGTTTAAACAGGGTTGGACGTGAGACCACGGCGGCGTGATGCAAGGCGCCGGCGCCCACCAATTGCATGCGATCGCCCATGCGCAGCGATTCGGCCAGATTACGGTTGCTGCACAGGCCTTTAACGCTGAGGGTTTGATCCACCGGCGTGGCCGGTCGCAGTTGCTCGTCTTGCAAGGCAATTAAGGTGTCGCAGCCCGCCGCAGTCGGTGTTAAAGGTGGCACCAGGCGGGTGAGAAAACGCAGTTGTTGCTGCGGTGAACTGGCCCCTGCTCCGCCCAGCCATGGCTCGGCGCGACGCACCTGGCCGTTGGCTGACAGCACTTTAACTTCGCTTAGGCTGTGCACTTCGCTCTGGCCGTATTGGTCTTCATCGGCCAATAAACGGTACTCAAACTGGCTTTGATCCAATTGCACCGGTTTAAATACGGCGGGAAATAAATTGATGGCCGGAAAGCTGTTGATGCTGAGGCTGTTGCGTTGCAGGCCGGGCAATAAGTCCATGCGCTCGACCAAGAGCAACAGCTCAAACTCGTCGGTCAGCTGGTCGGCCTGGATGCCGGTCAGCTCGAAAAAATAGTATTTCTCCGGGAAATAGAAGTATTCCTGCAGCAGCCGATAACCCTCGTGGCTACCGGTGTGCTGGGGCAGCACATTGTGCTCTGGCTCAAAGCCAAGCCATTCGATGCTTGCTTCGGGCAATTCTATGTATTGATCGCCGACTTTAAGTGCGGCGCCACGAAAATGTTGGCTTAGAAGTTGATGCAAAGGCGCGCGCAAATCATTGGCGGCGATAAAGAAACGCAATCGCTCCAGCGGGTATTCGTAAATCGGGTCTGAGCCCTGACTTTGAATGCGGATGGACATTACGCCTTGTACATCGGCGCGATGATCCAGAAACGGAAATAAGTTTTTGGGCTTGGTGGCGATGTCTCGAATTTCAAATGGCCACAACGGTGTGTCGTAGCAGCACTGCATGCGACACTCCACTTGCTTGTTTTCAACCTGATCGCCCAGGCGCCGAGCTTGGCTGAGTGCGGTAAATGTGCGCCCTTTTTCTAGGCTGTAGCCGTTGATAAAGCTGGCGCCATCGACCATGACGTTGGCTTGCATCACCGTCATGCATGGAATGGAACGCAATAAACTTGGGTACAGGCTGAGCAATAAATGATTGGCGGTTTCGTAGCGTTTACGCTCCAGGTCTGAGCGTAAGCGGCCAGTCAGCCAAGCAAATGACTGCAGTAGCTGCTCCACATGCGGGTCTGCCGAGTGACCGGCACTGAGGCGCAGTTCGGAGGCAACGCTTGGGTAAGCGTTGCTAAACGCCTCCACCGATCCGCGCAGGGCGTTCAGCTCTTGTTGAAATGGCTGAATGTCGCTACTCATGATGACCCCGAGTTAAAAATAAAAATGTTCACTGACTTGCTCCTGCCCCAGATGCAATATCAACTGGCAATGGGCGCGGGAGCCGTCACTGTGAATGGCTTTGACGTCGACATCGGTTAGGCGTGGCTCTAAGGCCAATAACTGTTCGCGAATGCGTTGCCGATAAAGGCGTTGCGCGTCGTCATCGCCTTTGAATTGATCCAGTAATTCAGGAATACCAAAGGCGACAACAAATGAACCGGCACCGTCCGCTGCGCGTCGATAACTGCGGGTCGCTAAAATGCGCTGCACTTGCTGGCAAACAGATTGCTGCAAGGTTTGGCGGTGACAGCGGCTATCCAGCTTTTCGAGCAATGTTCGGTTCATTTGCTGGCCTCCCTGCCCTACAAGGTGTAACTGCCTGGAGCAATCGGGCGATTGCGCGCCACGCTCCAGCCGGTCGCCACATGGCCTGTATTTTTGAGGCCAGGGCCTTGCAAACAATGCACCCAAGAGATTTCGGTAAAGTTCAGTTTGAACTGCTCCGTTGCCATGTCGTTGGGGTGGGACTGGAACTGAATTTCACTGATCAATACTTGGGTCAGCTCAAACTGCATCAGCATGTTGAGGCGATCACCTGAGTTGCGCAGGATGTGGATGCGACAAGGCGAACCTTTTTCATCCAGCAGTTTGGCGCGCAGGCAGTACTCATAGAGTTTGGGCGACGATACATCGACGTATTTCACACAGGTGAAGTCAGAAATAATGGGCCGCCCGGAGGTGCGCGCACTGTTGCTGACGTCGGTGGTGACTTGCTGCTGAATGCCTTGGTTAATCGACACCAGCTCAACGCATTTGCTGGCATCAAAGCCTAAGTTGTCGGCGTTTTTGGTGACATCTACCCAGCTGTCGCCGTCAGCAGCGCCGTCAATCAGTGAGCCGCCGGCGGCCACGTCGCTGCCTTTGGGTTTGGTCAAGGCGGCATCGCCGAGCTCTAATAAAATAAGATCCATGTTGTGCTCCAAAAAGTGTTGTCTGTATTTCTCTAATTAACCCGGAATATCAGCCACCAAACGAATCGAGGTGGACAGCTCTTCCAACTGGAAATGCGGTTTGAGAAATACCGTGGCCTTATAGGCGCCGGGCTTGCCTGGAATGTCGGTGACATCAATGCGCGCTTCGCGCAGCGGGTAGCGCGCTTTGATCTCGCTGGCAGCGCCGTCGTCGATCAACACGTAATTGGCGATCCAGGTGTTTAAAAAATCGGCGACATTGTCTTTGGTTAAAAAAGCACCAATTTTGTCGCGCATAATGACCTTGATGTAATGTGCAAAGCGCGATGCGTTCAACACATAAGGCAGCATGGCGGAGGTGCGGGCGTTGGCGTTGGCCTCGTCGGTGTTGTATTTCTTCGGGTTATTGGTGGTTTGGCCGCCAAAGAAGGCCGCTTTGTCGGTGCCTTTGCAGTGCAAAATGGCCATGAAGCCTAAATCGTTCAGCTCTTTTTCACGTCGGTCAGTAATGGCGACTTGGGTTGGACAGGTCAGGCGCACATCGCCTGCGGCGGTTTTAAAGGTATGCGCAGGCAAGCCTTCGACCAAACCACCTCCCTCAACGCCTCGAATCGCAGCCAGCCAGCCGTATTTTGAAAAAGCATTGGTAATGCGTTGGCCCAGCACAAACGCTGGGTTACCCCACAAATAGCGTGAAGCGTCGGTGCCATCGACGTCTTCTTTAAAGTCGAAGCCATCCACCACCACGGTTTCTGGGCCATACGGTAAGCGCAGCAACACTTTCGGTAGGGTCAGGCTGACGTAGCGCGAATCTTCGCTGTCGCGGAAACTGCGCCATTTGATCAGCTCTGTGCTTTCGAAAATCTTCGATAAATCGCGTGGCTGTGACAGGCGGAAATAATCCTGCATGTCAAAGAGTTTGGCGTAGGCGGCGGCAATGAAGGGTGCATGAGCCGCAGCTGCAACACCGGAGATTTTCTCTAGCAGCTCGATGTCTTCTGGGTGGCGACCGAATTCGTAATCCCCTACCAGTAAGCTGAATGGGTCGCCGCCGTAGGTGCCGAACTCATCTTCGTAAACCTTTTTAAACAGCGCGCTTTGATCAAATTCAGAGGCTTTTTGCAGGTCTTTGAGCAAATCGCGTTTGGATACATTGAGTAAACGCAGCTTTAGGTGAGTGTTGGTCTCGGTGTTCATGACCAGGAAATGCAAGCCGCGCCAGGACGATTCGAGCTGCTGAAAGCTCGGCTCATGCAAAATCAAGTTGATCTGTTGAGTCAGTAAATTGTCGATCTCTGAGATGCGATCGTTCATGCGATCGGCGGCATCACCGCTGGTTTGCTTGCTGTTTTTGGACAAAATATCCAAGGCAAACTGGCCGATCAGCGTTAAGGCATAAGGGCGTTGCGATTCGTCTAGCGCCATGCCACCTTCATCCAGCAGCTTGCTCATGAACTCGCTGGGCTCGACGGCGGATAAGTCCTCTGCTCCGTCGTATACCCCGCTCACTTCTTTTTGCAAAGCATCGTCGGCTAACAGTTGGGTTAATAAGTCGTCTAATGCATCATTGCCGTCAAGCTTGGCTAAAAAATCGCGCAGGTGGCTGCGGCTTTCGTACATGGCGGCGGTGGCTGGCACCTGCTGCACCAGCTCTAACGGGCCAAAGTCATCGATTGATTTAAACAGCAACTCAATGTTGGTGGTGGCGTCTTTTTTACTGGCCAGGACATCGCTGATTTTCATGGTCAGGCGCGGTGTGATGCCCTCCATAACGGAATCAAAATTGTCACGATCCACTTCGACGAACTCGCGCTCTTTCAGTGGTGGCAGTGGCTCGGTCGGTTTGCCAGATAAATCGGCCAGTATGCCCACTATTAATGGCAGCTCACGTTGCAAAATGGCATTGCCGATTTCAACATCGTAAGTGATGTGGACCCTTGGCGATCTAACCCTGGATAGTTTTTTCTGTACACTTTCCAAAATTATTCCCTCACATTATTGATATGACAGTTGGCTTTGCCTCAATGGCGGGCGGATGTCTTTTTTTCCGCGCATTTAAAGAAGCCACCCCCGACTTCCTCTACCACGCCTTTACTGACCAGAATTTCAAGAGCGTCCTTAACCGAAAATGCAGACTCATGGATTTTTTGTTCAGTAATCCACCAGCGTCTGATTCCTTCGAAGCTATCCATCGCGTTTGGATGTGCTTGCAAGTAGTTCTCTATGAGTCTGGCCACATAAAGGCTGTGGTCGTTTTGGCTGTTGTCGCTCACGTGGGCACCATCACTTAATTGAGGAAGTAAATTGATACTGCACAGAGGGCTATAGCAATGCCGGTGCCAAGCATAAAAAGCCCGTAGGAATGGGCTTTAAGGGCTGCGCCGCTGAAAAAGGGCGCTGCTTTTTACCCGGTTGGGGTGGGTTGCCCCGGGTTGGTTTGAACGTGTTGCATTTGTGCGTCGTTTGATGGGTCAAATATTGCCCGGCGGGTCACGATTAACCCGCTCAATAAATCATCAATTACCGACCGAAGGAATGAATTATGCCGCCATTTATGGCGCTGTCATGGGCCTATGCTAGTGTCCTGAGTCAGAAGTTCGAATGCTTTCAGCGGGCCATCTAGGTTCTCTGGCGAGGCGTGACTCGCCGGCAATGGTGGCTCCATTGGCAAGAGGCAGAACGAAGCGCGAGGGCTTGAATGGCACGCCCAAGGGAGTGGATGGAAAGCCCCATTACGGCGTTGCTGCTCTTGAAAAGATCCCGATATTTTCTGCGAACAGCGCCTTGTACTAGCACTTTCCATTCGCTCTGAAAATATACGAACTTCTGACTCAGGACACCGGCCTCACTTAGCTGGCATTGATATTGCCAGATTTTGAATGGCGATTTTCAAAAAAACTAAAGACGAACCTCGGTTAGTGCGAGGCATCGACATCATTGATTCAGGAGGTTATGCCCATCATGGACGATTCTCTGACACTGGCCGATTCGTCTCATCATGAGGTCGCTGGCCTCTCCTCTGCTGCCAGTTTTCATCATTCTATGACTGGCGCTGCGACCACGGAGGTCGCCGGCGTTCATATTGTCGGGCAATCACCACAACTGAAAGAAGCGCTGGCCAATATTCATATCCAGGCTCAATACGACGCACCTGTATTAATTACTGGCGAAACCGGTACTGGTAAAGAGCTGGCCGCACGCGGATTGCACTATTGCGGGCAGCGTCGAGGTCAGCCATTTGTGGCCGTTAACTGCGCCACCCTCACCACCGAGCTGTTCGCCAGCGAGCTGTTTGGCCATAAGCGCGGCGCTTTTACCGACGCCCGCCACGACAAAAAAGGGCTGTTGGCCGAAGCCGACCAGGGCACCTTGTTTCTAGATGAAATCGATAGTTTGTCACTGGCCTCGCAGGCAGCACTGCTGCGCTTTTTGCAAGAATCTGAGTTTCGCCCCGTGGGCAGTGAAAAAACCTTGACCTCCAATGCGCGATTAATCGCCTCAGCGAACTGCGATTTATTGCAACGCGTGGACGAAGGTTTGTTTCGTCGTGATTTGTACTACCGCTTGTATATTCTGGCGGTGCATATGCCACCGCTGCGCCAGCGCCGCCAGGACATCCCCCTGCTGGTAAACCACTTTTTGCGACAGTTTGCGGGTCAATACGGTTTGGCGCCGAAGCAGGTCTCGCCGGCTCTTATGGCGGATTTGGTGTCCATGCCTTGGCACGGCAATGTCCGTGAGTTAGAAAATACCTTGCATCGTTTATTTTTGCTGTCACCAGGGCAATGTATCGACAGCGAGCATTGCTCGGTGGCAACGCCTTCGGCGGCTGCAGCAGAAGATGCCCAGCCAGCCCTTCGCCCTCCTCTGCCCGATTTGCACGCGCAAAGCCATTACAACTTTGCCGACGATAAGCGCCAGGCCGTTGAACAGTTCGAAAAGCACTATGTGGTGCAAATGTTGGAGCTGGCGGATGGCAATATCACCCGTGCTGCTGCCCTGTGCGGCAAAGACCGCCGCGCATTTGGCAAGTTGGTGAAGAAGTACGATGTGAAAAAGGTCATTATCACCACCGAGTGATGGTCACGCATGACTGGCCTTTTGCATCATCAAATCTCTCGTGTGCATGGGATTTTAAGCGCTCATCAGTTAGACTGCGCCGCCATTTCTTAGCGACGACAGAAGACAGCAACAGACGATGAGCAGCTTTAGTGTTGGCCAGCGCTGGATCAGTGAAGCCGAAACCGACCTCGGACTGGGTCTAATTCAAAGTGTCGACTTCCGTATGGTGACCGTGTTTTTCCCGGTGATTGAAGAAAGTCGCACCTACTCCCGCCAAAACTCTCCATTGAGCCGTGTGATCTTTAAGATCGGCGATCAGGTGCCGTTGCAAGACGGCACCGTGATGACGCTGACCGAAGTAGATCAGCACGAAGACATCGTGTTCTACGGCGATGGCGAGCGCGTGGTACCCGAAACCCACTTAAGTGGCAGCATTCAGCTGAACCGCCCGGTCGATCGGCTGTTTTCTGGCCAGATTGACCGCAACAACCTTTACGAGCTGCGTCAAGTTGCTTTGCAGCAGCAAAGCAAGTTGCGCCAGCGTCGCTACTTTGGCTTGCTAGGCGCGCGCACCAGCTTGCTGCCGCATCAGCTGTATATCGCTGAGCATGCCACCCAAGACGCCCTGCCGCGGGTGCTGCTGGCCGATGAAGTCGGTCTGGGTAAAACCATCGAAGCCGGCTTGATGCTGCACCGTTTAATGCTGCAGCAGCGTTTGCAGCGGGTGTTGGTGCTGGTGCCAGATCATCTGGTGCACCAGTGGTTGGTGGAAATGATTCGCCGCTTTAACCTGCGCTTTAACATCATCAATCACGGCTCTTTGGGCGATGGCGAGGCCATGTTTGCCGACGGCCAATTGTTTATTTGCCCAATGTCGCTGGCCGACAACGAGGTGCTGCAGCAGGCGGCGCTGAGCAGTGCTTGGGACATGCTGATCGTCGACGAAGCGCACCATTTGGAGTGGAGCGAAGACGAGCAAGGCCCGGCTTACACTCTGGTTGAGAGCTTGGCGTGCCGCACGGCCGGTGTGATGCTGCTGACCGCGACACCAGAGCAGCTTGGCGTTGAAGGGCATTTTGCGCGCTTGCGCCTGCTCGACCCTGAGCGTTACCCATCGTTGGAGAAATTCCTGCAAGAGCAGCAGGCGTACCAGCCCATTGCAGATTTAGCGGCGGCGCTGTGCAGTGATGAAGCACTGAGCAGCGAGCAACAAGCGGCCTTGGCAGAGAAGTTGCCCGATTTGGCCGACAGCGACTCGCGTGATCGTCAGCTCGAGGCACTCATTGACCGTTTTGGCCCAGGACGAGCGCTGTATCGCAACACTCGCCATGGCGTTAGCGGCTTCCCGCAGCGGTTGACCACCATCAGCGAGCTGCCGGCGGCCGAGTTCGCTGATAATGCCAGCTTGGAAGATTTGGTGCCCGAGCGTCACAAGGCCAACTGGTGTCCGAAAGACCCTCGCGTGCAATGGCTGACCGAGCTGCTCGGCGCGACGAGCAAAGACAAGGTCATTTTGATCTGCCACTCGGCGCAAACCGTGCTCGACCTAGAAGCCCATTTATGGGATCAATACGCCCTGCCGGCAGCGGTATTCCATGAGCACATGGATTTGGTCGAGCGTGACCGCGCCGCCGCCTATTTTGCTGACCACGAGCAAGGCGCGCGTATTTTGCTGTGCTCGGAAATTGGCAGCGAAGGCCGCAACTTCCAGTTTGCCCACCACTTGGTGCTGTTTGATTTACCGTTTAACTGCGACTTGCTGGAACAGCGCATTGGCCGCCTCGACCGCATTGGTCAAAAGAACGACATTCAAATTCACATTCCGGTATTCCAAGGCCACATCAGCCAGCGCTGGGCGACTTTATTGGAGCAAGGCTTTGACTTGTTCCGTGCGCCTAACCCGGCGGCGCAGCCCTTGCTGGATGAGCACCGTGATGACATTACTCAGGCACTGCTGACCGATGGTGACTTGCAGCCTTTGGTCGAGCGCATTGCTGAGCGCCGACGCGAGCTTCTGGCGCAACTGGAATCCGGTCGTGACCGTTTGCTGGAGATGCACTCCTGCCGCCCTGGTAAAGCCAAAGCGCTGGCGCGTGATATGACCATTACGCACATCGAGGATGAGGCAGACCTGAACGACTTTTTGGAGTTGTTTGCCGATGCCTTCGGCGTTGAAATAACCGACCTAGGCGGCGACTGCGTCACCATTGCACCGGGCGATCATATGCTGGTGCCGGATATGCCACATTTGCCTGCCGATGGCTTTATGGCGACGACGCACCGTGAAGTGGCGCTAGCGCGTGACGATGTGCAGTTCCTGAGTTGGGAGCACCCTTTTATTGACCAGGCGCTGGAGTTAATTCTCACCGGCCCTGCGGGCAATGCGGTGGTTGGTTACATTGAAGATCACCCGCACACCACGGGCGATGTGTTCTTGCAGTTGCAGTTTGTTGCCAGCTGCCCGGCCAAGCGTGCGCTGCAAGTTGAACGCTTTTTGCCGCCCAATGCCATGCATTTAATGATGACGCCAACAGGTGACCTGAAGGTTAACGAACCTGAAGCCTTGCCAGGCTTTGCCCTGCCGCTGAAAAAAGGCACCGCTCGCGGCTTAGTCGAGCAGCGCGCCGAAGAAATTCAGCCGCTGCTGCACAAGCTGGAAAAAATGGGCGCTGCTCAGCTGGATAAAATGGTGGCCGTGGCCAAGCGCAAAGCGGAAGAAGCCTATGAAGACCGTTTGGCGCGGTTGGATTCTCTGGCTCAGCACAATGCCAATATTTCACCTGCCATGCTCGATGTGGTGCGCCAAGAGCGTGACGACGTATTGGCGGCGATCGATGAATCACAGCTGCTGCTGGATTCGGTACGATTGGTATTTTGTGGCTAAGGTATAAAGCGCCACGGAGCATCAGGGTAATCCCCTGGTGCTGCCCCGCTTTATTTTTACTTGATAACCCAGTCTTTATCAGATTTCTCTTGCCACTGTTGGCAAAGCCTACAGCGTTTATTAATACTCTCACCTATCTTCGCTTCCCCCATTAATAAACGGGCTTTGGCAAGGCTTTCAGCCAATCGCTTCTGTGAATCATCAAGGCTGGTAAAAGTGAAGGGATTATCCTCTATTTTGGCTTCTTCATTGGGTTTTTTTAGGTCGTACTCGTAACCCTGTTTAATGCGATTTTCATAATGCATAATCGCTTTGCGTGTCACATCTGCTTCTGCACAGGTAGAGTTTGTGCGAGAGTAGTGCTGACCAGTTTGGCTGAAAGTCTCTTGCGGCTGACCAATTTGTTGAGCCCAGCCGGATTGCCTTCCCTGCCACCATCCGGCGTTAGGTGCTCCACGACCGGATTCACCTGTGCCCACAAAAGAGCCAGTGCGACTGCGTCCTGAAACTTTTCTTACCGAGTTGTGCGCAGACATAGCGTTTCCTCCAATAGCAAGTCGATATGAGTTTTAGAGTACCAGCAAGGACAGTACCAACTGGTAGCTAGCAGATCTGCTGCTGGAGCCGTTAGGGGGGGTGTCTCCACGGGGGCAGTGGTGGGTAATCTTGATCCCGAATGTGTGTGAAATATGCGTGAAAAAACACCCAGTGCCAATCTGATTTCGACCAGCCAGAGATGGTCTGTAACCAGACTTCTCCCAATATTCGGATGCTTTATCCGATGGCGTAACTCTTGCTGCTCATACTTCCCCTGTACATAGCAAGAGGTGTAAGTATGAGCGGTCCGCATAAGGGCGATGCCCCAAAAACCAACTTTAACGTCTTCGATGGTGGCTCCACACTGTCTGCGGCAACGAAAGGCAGAAATCAGCTAATACAGTCGACCTTGGGTAATAGCAGTACGGCCAGTGGTTTTAATGCCTACAACAATGTGCTATCAGGTGCCCAGCGGCTTTTTTCCAGTTTTTCCGGGTTCCAGGCCGGCTATGAGCGATATAACAATTCACAAACGCAAACCCAAACGGGGCGCATTGCCTCAAGCGTTTTTTCGGGCGTATTGAGTGCTAAAATCAGTCCAGTAAAACTGGTAGCCGACAATGTGGTTGGCCAGATTTCCCATCGCACTGGCTTTATGCAAAATCACCTTCAAGGAAGAACGCCATCGCAGTGGTTGTCTGATCAAGTTGATCAGCGCATACAATCAGTGGAAAGTCATTCTAACAATTAGATGGGCGCCTTCTCTGCCCATGGGCTGCCACCAGCGTGGCAGCTTGGGGTGGGTGTCCGTCTAGTTAGTTCCAATGTGACAGCTTAGGATGGGTGTCCGTGTTATTTTATGATGAACTTGATACTAAGCTCCGTGTTGTTCCTCGTGTTGTTTCTTCCTTTCACTTATTCGCCAGCGTGCTAGGCAAACAGGCCAAACGCCTTACTTCATCCATGTAATACCCTGTTTCATCATGAAAACGTACAACATCATAAGTATCGGCATCGTCTCCAAACACCATGACCGACTCACCGGAGAATAAGATGATATCTCCAGGCAAGCCGGTAGTGTAATACTTCAAAACAAACTCTCTCGCTTCCTCCTGGGAGATCGAGAATGGAAACGAGCTGAATCCACCACGAAGAAATGCAACCAGCCATAATTCATCTGAAATGTATGGAAGAACAGCATCCCATATTCTTTCTTCTGCACCAGGAATGCTCGGAATATCGACAACAACCTCCTTTGATTCTTTAGCAATCAGCTTTGAGCAGACCTCTCGAATAAAAGACTCACCCTCACCCTCCAGCAGATAATCTATCTCAGAAAAGCAAGCCCGCTCACCATAAACTCTCTGAGCTATAGAGAGCGCTTCTTTTTTTTTACGCAGTCGCTTATACAGCAAGCGACGATCTTCGAGATCTTCTTTTTTTGATGTCATTTGAAATCCCTGATTCCTTCTATCCAAATATGATTCGGGTATTTTTCTTTGTCATGCCCAAGCCTTCCACCGAATTTCAAAACATCTCGTGGTGAGTACAAGCCGCAAACTACAAGGACATCCAAACTACAAGGACATCCAAACTACAAGGACATCCACTTTAACCAAAGGGCACTGCCATGACGAGTGCTGTCTATTGAACTACAAGGACATCCATTTTAACCAAGGGGCATTGCCATGATGAGCATTGTCTATTGAATCGTTACCAGCCGCATGGTCTGCGGGAAGCATGGCCTAAACAAAAGAAATATGACGCAATTCTATGTACAAGCAGCCAAGGTGACGCGCAATTCATCCTCAGGATTCTCTGATGACACTGGCTGCGGTGAAAGGAGATGTTGGGGTTTCAGGCTGATCGGTTTAGCAACAAACGGCAGCGACTGAGCCCTGGCGGGCGCTGATAATTCAGCGTTTCACATGCCTGGCGTAGTTTTTCTTCACCGCCGGCGAAGGTTTGAAAACAGTCTTCAAAATGCTCAGTCATGGCTAACCATTGCTGGTCATCAATGCCTAAGCGGTCAAGAATGGCGGCCGTGTTTCGAGCAATGGCGCCGCGCTTATCATGCCGAATAACACGGCCAGTCCAGTCAACCAGTTCGAGATAATCCGTCAGCTGCATTTGAATGCCTGGTGGAATGTTTTGCCGAGGATTGCCAACAAAAGGCAATAAGCCTCTGGTTTGTTGGTTGGGGTGGTTTGGCTGCTTGCTGATTTTGGCTTTTTCGACTCGCCGCTTCACCGAGGTGTGCGCGGACGCTTCTGGTGTGGCGGCCATGCTCGCCCGCACCGGGTTAAGATCGACATAGGCCATGCACGCAGCGAGTGCTGCTTCATCCAAGAGTGCTTGGGATTTAAATCGACCTTCCCAGAAGCGGCCGGTGCACTGATCTTCTTGATTAGCTTCGCGAGCAATGGCTTCGTTGAGCACCCGCATAAACCAACTGATACTAGACAACCGTGAACGCCACTCTTCCACATAAATTTTTAGCCGTTTTTGCTCAGCAACGCCCAGCTCATCACCGTTTATAAAGCGCTGAGACAGCATGTTGCCGCTAAATAGCATGTGCCAGCGCTCAATGACTTCCGTGTCGTTCCAGCCATTGGCCCGTTCAGCATCAATAAATAGAACAACGTGGTAGTGGTTACTCATGATGGCGTAAGCGGCGACTTCTACTGCAAACACCTGGGGCAAAGACAGCAGCTTATCCTCCAGCCAACCACGGCGATGCTCGTAGCACTGGCCGCTCAAATGATCCGTACCACACAGAAAAGCGCGCCGCACACAGCGTGATACGCAATGATAATACGGCGTGGCGTCGAGGGAGATCTGATGTTTTCTGGGCTTAGGCATAATGACACTCCGGCTCTGCAGCAGATGATATTAGCCTAGCCGCTGCAAAGCAGAGCGCCACCAACGTGACAACTTAGAGTGGATGTCCCTGTTGTACCCTTAGCCGCTGCAAAGCAGGGCGCCACCAACGTGGCAACTTAGAGTGGATGTCCTTGTTGTACTTTCTGTACTTTCCACCAACTTAGAGTGGATGTCCCTGTTGTACCCTGTTGTACCAGATGGCAAAGACCTGGGCTTGCTCCAGCAGTAATGACTCAATCCAGCCTCGGCGATGCTCAAAGCTGCGTCCTTCCTGATCAGAGCCGCATAAAAAAGCGCGCCGCACACAGCGCGAAACACAGTGATAATACGGTGTGGCTTCCAGAGAAACGAGTTCCTTGCGTGGCTTAGGCATGGCTGACTCCCGGTGATTAGGATCAGCTCATAGCCTAGCCGGTAGACTTAGATATCGCCATAAGGCAGCCTTCTTATGATGACTGTCTTTTCTAGTTAGCTCCCTTACCTAAGTTACGCCAACTCTCCTTTCCAATATTTAATTAAGTTTTCCTTATTTTCACTGTCGCTCATCCAGTGGATAGCATCAACAAAAAAACATGCATCAGGATCACCTGGCTGAGTTCTTGCAAACTCTCGATATTTAACGGAAGCCACACATTTTCCGCTATTCTTTAGGGTCAATGTGTAGCTAAAGAAACTATCCTTGTGCCTTTCTAAGCTCCAGCACTCCTCGGTAACGTCATAACTAATTCCATCTAAAAGAAAGTAGATGGAGTCTTTCAATACAAACAAACCGCACAAAAACTTCCTTGAGGAGAAAAATGAGCCTCTATGATGAACTGCATAACCTACAGGCTTTACGCAACCAATGCGATTCGCTTTGTATTTTCCGTATATACTCAAGTCATCTGAGCTCACCAAGTACGCGACGCCAGAGTCATCATAATCTAGTAGGACGATAGAGTTACTAATCATTTACTAACATTCCATCGCTTGAGCCAAGCGGTAGTAATGGTATAAAACGGCTATTCCATACTGGATTTGAGTGGCCGAGTGATCGAGTAGCTTGATAAAAGTCTCCACCAGCCTTATTCCAATAAAAGCTTGGTGGCTTTGCCCTAAGCCTAATAGCCTTACCAAAGGTTGCGACTTTCCACCAATTGCGCGCATGAGACCCTAAGGCAAAATTCGCATACGTCGGAGAGGCTTTTCCAGTAAAAAATGCTATGACCTTATACCCTCCCGCAACAATAGCACGTCCACCACCCAGCACATAGCATTCAGGACACACTGAATTCACGCTCCCACGATCTAGGGCAATTGCCGTTCCATCAGTATTTAGAGCATAGTAATTACCCTCATCGTCCTGGAACCCACCAAATTCGTTTTTAGATAACGAAACTATCTCTCCAGCACTCGTAGAATAATTTCCACCACTGGACTCATCTTCGGTCATATGATCTTCAAAATTATACAAATGCACGACCGCCGCAACAGCCGCTCCCCGGGCAAAGCTCCCCCCTGTTGCTTCGGCCGCCAGACCGCCAAAGACGGCGGCAATAGCCGTGCGACCGGCCTTATAACCAGCCCCTGCGCCTTGGGCAATGCCCAGCCCTTGCATGGCAACACCGGCTAAGTGACCAGAAGCACCTGCCACAAAGTTGCTGGCAAAGCTGCCACCGCGTGCCCAGCCAATGGCCCCTTGAACCGCACCGTGGGCCAGTACTTTTTCCCCCCAGTGGAGCGATTTAATATCACCGATCCCGTGAGTAAGACCAGCCGATATCGACGCAAACATGGCACCCCGCAGCTCTTGCCCACCAATGCGACCACTTTGGGCAAAGGACGTGCCCAGGCTCAGGCCCGCAGCATGCACCATACTGGAACCAATATTTCCCCCTGGTGCGGTGGTCATCGCCAACATCACTGATGACAATGTGTGATGAAACTGGCTGTCGGAGTAAACATGAGCCGTAACGTAATAGGCTACCGCTGCCAAAATCGCAAATGGTTCATGGCCACTCGGGTCGGTGTAGTTGACCGGGTTGTTATACACATAAGCGTAGCGATTATAAGCCAGCGGCTTGTTGGCATCCGGTATAACAGAATCTGGCGTCATAAAGCGCTTATTCACAGGGTCGTACAGACGTGCATTCATATGCACCAGACCAAAGTCAAGCTGCTCGTGTCCGGTATAACCACGCAAACTGCTGGTTACACTATTAATCGTCAGCACATTGGCCAGCAGCTTAATGTTTTCTTCGTCACTCCAGTCGCGTTCAACACTGGCAACTTTTTCCTTAAAGTTAGAAATGTTGTTAGCACTGCTCATCACCTTATAGGTTTCTTTAAAACCTGGACGCTCTTTTAGCCAGTGCTCCATAGATGCTTGCTGCCCAACGGGAGGCAACGGTTGAGACATGGGCTTAGAATACTTCGGTATCAAAACACGGCCGTAAGGTGAGTAATAACGCGTTTCTAGCAATTCCGCTTTTGAGCCGGTGATAATCGTACCGGTACCCTGATGATCCCGGTGGTAAAACGATGCAAACTCAGTTTCGCCTAGTTTGCTGGTTTGCATGGCCTTCTCATAGTTCGACCTTTGCAGGTCTTGGCGCTCGATACGCTTCCAGGTTGCGACGGTTTCGTAACCATTGCGAATGTGAATGCGATGCTCCTTCTCGCCATTGCTGCCGACCAGGACCTCATAACCAGGCGCGACGTAGTAGAGCGTTCCCTCGGCGTTAACGCGCTTGACCCGTTTTAAACTGGCATCATAAGCAAACGTCATCGACTGTCCGAACTGACTTACTCTCCGAGCTTTGCCAAAACTGGTCCATTCATAATGACGACGCCCCTCCTGGGTAACAAAACCTTTGTTATCTTGAATTACTGATGTATCACGGAATGGGTTACTGGCATCACTGAAGCTGTCAGAGCCGTTAGTAATATTACCAAACTCGTCGTAGGAGTAACGTTCGTATTCATTTACTGGCATGCTTCGACGACTCCAGCTTACTAACTGTCCTTGCTCATAGTCGTACAGACTTTCATCCATCTCAGCCGAATCAAAGGCACGCACCAGCTGCCCCCGTATATCGTACTCATAGCTGGTATCTGATAGCACTTTATTGCCAGGCGCAGTGGTTTTAGCAGACAGTAGAGCACCGCTTTCAGGGTCAAATTCACGACGACTTACCGTACCATTGCCAAATAGCTCCGACTGGAGTTGCCCACTGGCGCTCCAATCGAGAGCTTTCCATATTACCAGCGGCTCATTTTTTTCCACCAATTGACGCTGCTCATCTGAAGTGTTTTTCAGCAGGTTTTCTTCGCCAAGAATGGTTACATTGACTTTAAATGCTTCAATGATCTCTTCTAAAGCAGCTTTTTTCTCAAGGGTGTCCGCGACTGAGTCACCCAAATTTGCAGCTTTGCTCAGTTCGTCTTTGGCTAAAGATCGGTAATGCTGAGCCTGAACTGTATAGTGATCCACCACTTCTTGCAGGTTAGGAATAGCCTCATAGTGTGCATACTGATAGTTCGCCCTACACCTAAAATTATCACAGACTATGCCTTTGCGCTTGTTAGGCAAAATAATCGGTAAGCCACCGGGGCCGGTAACGTAAAGAATTTTCTGAGTCTCTTGTGGCTTTTCATCACCTGGCTTGTAATAACGACCGTTAGGCGCCAGCCATAACTGCTTTAGAGAGTCCCATTTCACACTCGTAGCTACAGTTTCAGCGTCAGATCCGCCAGCAATAGCCTTGCGATTATGCTCATCGGCAAGCTTTTGGTAATGCTCCGCTATGCGCTCAAACACCGCCACAGGAGAAAATGTAACCTCGCGCGTTCGGCACCATTCGTAACGAGGGACTTTAACTCTCTGTCCCCTTTCATTACGCTCCCATTTATAACCAACTTGCTTACCCCGAGTAAGCTCAGGGTCGTTAATCCAGCCTCTTTTGGCATGATAGATCTTGGGGTCAATATCTGCAGAGCATGTTTTTTTAGTAGTTTCTAAATCACCATAAGCATTCATCTCAGCTAATGAGACTGTGAACTTTTGCCAAGCCGTTCGACCACAGCGCTCATAAAGGACACGATCCACTTTTTTGGCGCAATATTCGAAGCTAAACACATGATTCAAGCCATCATCAGAAAGCCCTTCGTAGCGATACTTATGCTTTGCCGCATCACCAACATACTTCTGTGATTTCTCTATAAAATCTTCATACAATTTTCGATTTTTAGCAGCTTCGTCTGCATGCCGCTTTGACTGTGCAAAAATCTGACCTGCAACAGCGCTGGCTTTACCATTTTTCTGGCTAAACACATGACCTAACTCTTGAAAATACAAAGACTGCTTTTCATGTTGTTCTATGCGGCGAAGCGTGCTTTGAATCAGTTTGTCTAGCGTTGCCAACTCGGCCAGCATAGAGTCGTAATCCTCTATCACTTGCTCCATATCGAATAACTCGATGCTTCCAGCCGGAGCAGACACGGTTTGCAAAGGGCCAGCCGCGTTATAGCCCAGAGTAATCGGTGTTTCCATCGCACCGTTTTGGTTGTAACGAATCTGCGACTGTCGACCAATCGCGTCATAACGATAGCCCGTGCGGAATGTATGGCCATCTATCAATAGCGTTTCTTCGGTTAAACGACCCAAATGGTCATAGTCATATTCCCGCGTTGCTTCAGGGCTTTGCGCACGGCTTAATTTACCAATGGCGCTACCGGAGGTGTGGTATGACCAAAAACTACTGCCTTCTGTGCGCTGCTCAGCAACTTTACGTCCACCTTCATCGTAGGTAATACGAGTAATATTGCCTTCAGCATCTTTTTGCCAGTACAACTCACCAAAAGCATTGTAGCGATAGTGCCATTCACCAGACGCGGTATCGCGCATATAGGTTTTGTTACCACGCGCGTCGTATTCCAGGTAAGAAATTTCTTGACCTTGCATCATCGTCTGTTTCAGAGAGCCGTCACTGTAGTAGTTTTTTACCAGTGTTTTGCCATCTTCTTCGACACGCGCTACTTCGCCCAGCACATTGCTTTCGGTGCGTTTTTCATAGTTGGCATACCACTGCCGAGTGGTTGAGCGATCATACTCAAAGAATACTTCGCGCTGTTGACCATTGCCGACGGGCGATAGTGACCTTTCAATACGGCCGTATTGGTCGTAGTGGGTATAACTCCAATGAGATAGGCCCGAACTACCATTGCTTTCTTTGATTGGGCTTGAGACGGCACTGAGCCGCCCCATACGATCAAACTGTTTATAGCTTAAAACATCGGTAGTGATGGCAGATCTACCAGAGCGAGCTAAACGCTGACGCGAACGCACTTCACGCCCCAAACGGTCCAAGTAGGTGATGCTGCGCTGTCCGTCTGCGGATGTTTGAACAACTTCAACAACAGCATGCGAGACTTCACGAGCACTGGCAGGCGTTTGGTTACGAGTACGATTCCAAATATGCTGGTAGGAGGCCCAGCTACCATCCATTGACTTTTCTCGTTCCTTTCTACAGCTAGACGAGTACTTGGTTGTCAACGCCAGCTTGCCAGCTGCATTATACTGCTTTTCTACACCACAGCGGCCATATTCAAAGCGCTCTGTCATACCCAATGAATTGGTTGAATGAGTCACACGTCCAATGCTGTCGTATTGATAACGGGTGGTACGAGTCTGTGAGTGATTATCCGTTACCAAACCCTTTGTAGCTTTACTTTTAAGCGTGCCATTGGGGAAATACTGGTAGGTGACGGTTTGCTTCATAGGCGAATCTGGTTCAATCACCTCCTGACGCAATGAGCCATTAGCGTTGTAATCATACGTCGTCGTTCGCTCTACGACTGCTTCATTAGTTAGGTGATGCTCGACCTTTACAGACTTAGGTTTGCCTAGCAGCCATTTTGACTCGTTGTGCCAATAAGTCGCCTGAGTTGTCACTGTTAATACTTGCGAGCCAACCTGCTTGGTTTCAACTGTCTTTTGCGGAAAACCATATTCATCGATTTGGCTAAAGCTCGAAGTCGTATCGGATACCAAGCCCCCCGTAGCAGGGTCGTATTCTCGTGAGCGCTTACCGCGTGTTTCAATGCGATATAACCCATTCTTTTGCTGAGCAGCCAAGTCGTGATCCACTCTTTGGAGCAAGGTGCCAGCGACATAAGTACTAATGGACTTATCCATGCCCAGCATCAATCCGCTGGTATAGAATTCTGAGCGAGTCTCACGCTGACTATCGGCTTCTATGCGAGCAATTTCACGAAATGCCATTTGCCCTGATACTGGATCAACTGTGTGCCCTTTATATCGAAACTCAACTGTTCGAAAAATAGGCTGATCGCTTAAGTCGTCAATACCGCTATCGACTTCCATACTTGCTAATAAGTAGGCTGGCGTTGGAGCCTCGCTGTCTTGGTTAATAGGCGATGAGGGGGCAACATAGTTAAAGCGAGTGATTGCACCAAACGGCGTTTCGACCGCCGCTAATAAGCCTTGTGGCTGGGACTGCTCAACAGAGAAGCACTCTAAACCACCAATGGTACGGGCACAGAAGTCTGGTTTATTATCACCCGTGATATCACCCATTAACACCGGGTTAGATGCTACTCCCAATGCGGTCATAGAACTAAATTTGGTTGACTCATCAAATCTGGCACGCAACCAACTTGTAAAGACCTCCTCTGAAGCTTTATAAACGCTAACCCCTTCAACCCATGCTAAGCGTTTTTCAAAGCCAGAGAAGCGCTTACCTTGGTTGTAAGCACAATGCTGAGAGCCGGCAAACTTACTGCAAAAATCAGGATACCCATCGGAGTTGATATCAACGAACTGCGATGAGGCTATAACAACATCGAGATACTCGTCTTTCCCTTCCAGCTCAAGCATCGTAATGGGTGACAAAAAGCGATCTTCGGCATTAAAAGAGCACTGATACTTGGCGTCGGCGAAGAAGCAATAATCCAAAAGACCATCTGAGTTAATATCTACAAATCTCAGAGACTGTGTTACATCGTTATTATATCGACGCTTTCTTTTTGCTGTTTTTTTTCTATCGTTTTCTTTGTCGCTGGGCTGATACAAAGGCGCTTCTGATACCAAGAACTGGTTACTACCAATTGGAGTACGCCCTCCCGTATAGCGCATTAGCTGACAAGAAAGCTTGCCATCGCGGTCTATAGAGCATACGTCGGCAACTGCATCGCCATTAACGTCAGCAATTAAGCCCGGTAGCTTACGATAGCTTTTTGAACTATAGGTGTTTTCACGATCACCACTACCGTTAGGTCCGCCACCTGTAGAACCTGAAACATAGTGTAAACGGCCCACAGTATTAAAATCGCCAGCTACCGTGCTTACCCGGTTTGAAAACCTCGAGCCTGTGCTTGCGTAGCAACCAACTTCGTCTTTATTTCTACCAGCGATGCACAGATCACTTTTACCATCACGATTTACGTCAGTGAATTGGTAAAAGTTGTCAGAATCAACATCAGCCAACCATTCCGATGGAGCATCAAAGCGCTGACGCTCTTTTGAATAAAGTGCACATTTAACAGTATCAGAGCTAAGAATACATAAGTCGCTACTTGCATCACCATCGAGATCAATAAAGTTAAGCTGGCGAAAGTCGTCGGTCTTATCGGCTGTATAGCCAAAACCGGACGCCAGCTCTTTGACCTCACCTGGGTTTGATGGACTCACGCAAGCCAGCGTATCATGACGCGTATAAAAGCAGAGCTCATCTCCTGCCTCACCATTTAGCTCTACGGTTGACACTGTCAAAGTAGCAGCCAGCGGGCCATAATCTTTATCATTTGAAAAGTGCAACGCATCAATCGAGCTGTCGTCTAGCAGTGTCAAATCTGCAACCTCCAAACCACCAGAGGAAGGCTGAGAGAAGCTCTTATAGGAGAATTTTAACGGTCGAGTACAGTCTAACCGGCCATAACACTTTGTAAGCTCTGCGAGACGATAGCCCGACACACCTTTATATGCTTGAGCCGTTTCATAAGAGAACTGATATGAATAAAGGTTATCCCCATTTTCTCTAGACACATCAATCGATTCAATCAATCTCGCTGCTGCCACTTCCTTGCCTTGGACATAAGCTGGAGCTAGACCAGAATGCTCTCCACGTGAAATATCTATGCGATAACCTGGGTATTTAATAGCGACAATATTATATTGACTATTATATTCATAACTAACTTTATTACCGAAAACATCACGCTTCTCGGTCAACAGCCAGCGTTCGGTAACTCTGCTGCCCGCTGCTTTCAGTTCATATAAATACGAGTAACCATTACTGTCGCGCACCGTCCAGGCCAGCGGAGCAGCGTAACTTCCTGCGCTCAGCTGAACTTTGGTATTATCGTCCTGATACTTTCGCAAGGTACCGTTCGACATTCTCTTTAAAGGCTGCCCATCCAAGCAGTATTGAGTCGTCTTACCATCATCTATACCACCATATATATTGGTATACTGGGGCTGCTGCGAGCATCGACTGATACCACTAGAAAGATGAACAGAAAAACCCAAACCCGCATTACCAACAGGTGAGCTTTGGGAATAGCGCAGAGTAAGATTAGGCTGGATATCATGAATACTGGCAGGCAATGCCAAAGGAACCGAATAAACCAGTTCGCCTTGCTGGTTTAAAGCCTCCCCTTCAAGGTTTTCTACGATATTAGCGTGCAATAACGAGGTAAACCCCATCAAGACTATGCAAAGCAAAGCTTTTGACTTCACTCCGACTAGATTATTAATCAGATTGATTCCTTTTTTCACTCTGCAGTCTCCTGTTCTTCAATTTCCCTGATCTGCTCAAGTAATGCCTTGTCGCTTTCCAGCAACTGCCTACTCGATGACTCATACTGTTCGTTCATCTGTTCTTGCTGCTCGATCCAAAGCAATGATTCTTCAACTGTTCTATGCTCTTGCTCAACAGCATGGCTATCACTGCTTATATCCGGAGATACAGTCAACACTCGGTATGCAATCGCAAAGAAGATCAGTGCTGACACGCCGATTAAGTAGATAGCTTTATAGTGCTTGAGATGATTACTAATGCTGCTCAGCATGACAGGGCTCGGTCGATTTTAAAGGGCGCACATACTACTGCCTAAAGAAGCAAAATCAATGACCGTTGATAACTTAGGCGAGATTCGTCTAACCTCATTTAACACAATCGATGGTTCTGTGCATAAACACCCGAAAAGTCATTCGAAACAACTCAAGTACTCTATTAGATTCGACTAAGCTACCTAGCCAAACTCTGTGCAATGCGTACAATTCGCGCCGCAAATTATTCAAACTACTGTGAGTCTGCCTAGCATTCACCATCGGCTTGGCTGGCACAATCAGCATCAACCCAGCGGAGACGTTCCTAATATGAAAAAACTGTTCGCCATCACAGCTATGTTTCTGGCCTGCCATGCTCAAGCAGCAGAAAAGCTCTACTTCTTCACGGAGCAGTTCCCGCCCTACCACATGACTTTAGACGGCAGCCTCTTTGCTCATAATGCCGAAGACATTACCGGCCTGTGCACACAGATGGTCAAGCGCCTCGCTCAAGAGGTGCCCTATGAAGTTAAGATGAAACTGCGTAACTGGAGCTCTGGCCTAGATCGCGTTAAGCGCAAAGCCAATCACGGTATTTTCTGTACCGTACGCAACGAAGAGCGTGAAAACTGGTTTGAATGGGTCGGTCCTTTAACCAACACTGGCTGGGCGTTATTTGCCAAACCTGGCTCTGGCATCAAACTGGACTCATTGGCCGATGCCAAACAGTATCAAATTGGCGGCTACAAAGATGATGTCCGCACCAAGTACCTACAAGACAATGGCTTTAATGTTTCAGTCATCGCAGAGGATGCGCTCAATCCTCGTCGTTTGGAGCTGGGCCAAATTGATCTGTGGATTTCTGATGAGCTGGTAGGCCCTTACACCGCCTCAGACGCGGGTGACATTGAAGTTGAGAACGTACTGACATTCAAAACAGTGCCTTTGTATTTGGCCATCAATAAAGATACTGATAAAAAAATTGTCGAAACCCTGCAAAAAGCCGCACGCAAATTGATGGAAGATGGATCGTTCCGCAGCATTGAAAACATCTACGGTCGTTAATAAAAAGCCGGGTTGCATGCCCGGCTTTTTATTGCTTAAATTTAGTTAACGATACAACCAAGTAATTTCTATCACTACTCAAAGCAGCAATAAGCAAGAGTTTAGCTACCGCAAGATCACCAGCCAGCATGCAAAATATCACTTCATCTCTGCCTATTCTGCAAACACGGATCGGCTGAGCATAAAATACGGCTACAGCCCGGCACGATCATCAAATTCTCCACCCCGAGGCCAGCTCTATACCAAGTAGACTTTTCTACAAATTGTCGGCCACCATTTTGCGAATCTTCACCGCTTTTTCAAAGTGATCCAGTTGATGAGTTTGAATCCACCAGGTAGCCGCCTCCATCAACAGCTCTGGGTCGTCGTTTTCAGGGCACTTCTGAATAATTCTGCACAGCTCTGCGCGAGTGCAGCAGGCTTTCAGAACAAGGCGGTGATGGCAGGAAATGGCCAGCCCTTTTCAACATCGCCAACGACGTTATGGAAGCCTGCCGCCCGCGCCCTGCGGGGATCGCCAGAGAACTCCAACTCTGTGTCGCCGTTTTTTGCTGTAGCTGGCTAGAGCGGCAAACCGGCTTCGTGATCTGAAGCCCTCTGGCGATCCAGAGCGGGCACTGAATTATTCAGAGGTACCCTAGCAAAAAAGCGTAAAAAGATACGTTAACCCCTTCACCTTTTTGCTGAATTTTTTTGCTGCACACTTCACTGATTTTCTGCCGCAATGTGGCTCGCATGACCGGGTCCGTCGTATTGATTAAGCGGGTTTTTATCCACAAGTTTAGGGAAGCCAAGTTTGTTTAACACCCCAGCATGACTGCATGAATGATGTGGCAGTTGCTGCATGGTGGTTTTAATATCCCTAGCAAAGCCTGTGCGTGGATAGCGTTGATGAATGGTAACGTGCTCGTTGGGGGTAAGCCAGAAGTGACAAGCGCCGATCACGTCCATATGGGCACCGGTTTTGAGCAAAAAAGCTTCATGGCTGTGCTCTGAGCGGTTCAACCACGGGTTAAGGTGCAAACTAATGGCTTCATAGACCTGCTCAGCAAAAGACAATGGCCGCCGTGCTTGGCAAAAGTCATACGCCTCACGCGCCCCCACAACCTGAAACGCCGTCGTCGCCAACTGTGTTTGACAGCCCTCAGTCAACCCTAAGTCGTGCATCATACTGGCGCTATACAGCACCTCTTCGTCAAACTCCAATTTAAATGCCTGTCCGACTACCCAGCCAAATGCCCAGGTGCGCAAACAGTGCAGCGTCATCACCTGTGATTGAAGGTTATTTACGTAGTCATCAACTTCCTCCACCCAAGCAGTATCAGGCACTTTAAGTTGATTTATATCCACCCAGCGCCGCTTGGCCGCCGGCTTCAACCAATGCAGCCAGCGTTGCAGAGTTTCATGCAGCTGAGTGTGTATCAACATGCGTATAAGTTGGCGCTTTTCTTTGCCATTTAGCAGCCCCTGGCTGCGCTCACTCCAGTGACGTGAACCTAACTGGGCACCCATCTTCGAACTCACTTTCATTTTTAAAGTCACTAGAGACTATCAAACTTTCACTTTGAAAGTCACTAGTGTCCTGGGTCAGAAGTTCGTATATTTTCAGGGCGCATACTTAAAGCCCCCTGGCTTCGTTCTGCCTCTTGCCAATGGAACCACCATTGCCTGTGCGGTACGCCTCGCCAGAAAATTTGGATGGCCCGCTGAAAGCATGCGAACTTCTGACTCAGGACACTATGATCAATAAAATGAACGAGACTCAAATCTGCCCATTGGCACAAGCATTGAATATTATTGGCGACCGCTGGACCTTGCTGGTGGTGCGCGATTTACTGCAAGGCAAATCACGCTACAACGAGTTCAGCCACAGTGATGAAAACATTCCAACCAATATTCTCGCCAATCGCCTCAAACGGTTACTAGAGCAAGGGCTGGTAGAAAAAACGGCGTATCAGCAGCGTCCCGTACGCTACCAGTACCACCTCACTGCCAAAGGCGCAGGCCTGCTGCCGGCCATTCAACAGCTGGCCCGGTGGTCGCAGCAACATTACCCCCAGTGCAACAACATCCCAGCTGAGTTTTTTCAATTAACGGTTAAGCAGGCACTGCAACGTCAACGCAGCGAGTCATAAGGTTTTCTGCATGCTGCAGTGCTCGTTGCACAATGGCTTCACGAGTATTGCTTTCGCCGGGAGCGTAGACCATATCGTAAGAAACCAAAGCAGGCTGATAGCGCATGCCAGTGTAATTGGACATTTGCTGCAACGGCGCTAACAACTGCTCAATGGTGAAATTGTGAAAGCCTCCCGGCTGGTACATGGGTTCACTGCCACCAACGGTTAGCGAAGCAAAAAACGATTTGCCTTCAAGTTCGCTGCCATCCATGCCATGGGCAAAGCCACGCTCATACACCGCATCCAGCCAGATTTTTAATATGCCAGGCACACTGTACCAATGCAGTGGAAACTGAAAAACTACACGATCAGCGCGCCTCAAAGCCGCCTGCTCAGCCGCTACGTCTATTTGATAATCCGGGTACAACTGGTTGAGGTTGCGCACCTCAATATCATCATGCGATGCCAGTGCATCAACGATCGTACGATTAGCGATTGAACGATTGATGTTTGAGTGTGCCACCAAAACTAAAACCGACATGATTGCTCTCTTTCAATGAATGTTGGTGCACCATAAAAGACTTTTTTCGCCGCCGTAAGAACGCACAAAAGGTATACTCAGTACCCTTTTTGATACTCTTGGCAGCGGATATGGCTCATCAAGATTACGACTGCAACCTGGGTTGCCCAGTAGAAGCGGCGCTCACAGTGATTGGCGGCAAGTGGAAAGGTGTGCTGCTGTATCATTTACTGGATGAAACACTGCGTTTTAATCAAATGCGCAGGCTGATGCCGGAGGTTACCCAGCGCATGCTGACCAAACAGCTGCGTGAAATGGAGCAAGATGGATTAATTATTCGGACGGTTTATCCCGAAGTGCCGCCGCGCGTGGAATATCAACTGTCTGACTATGGGCGCACCTTAGAGCCAGTGATTCGTGCTCTGCAACATTGGGGGCTTACGCATTTGCAGCGAACGTCTTAGTCTGCTCATGCATTGCCTTGTGATAGCCTAGATAACCACTTTGTCACAGTAGACTTTATTTATGCGCTCTCTTTTATTGCTTGCCCTAGCCGGCCTCAGTTTTCATGCCACCGCCCTCGACCCAGAAGAACTGCGCCTGGCCAAAGCCGAAACCGAGCAACCCTCTCTATTGGCACCCTTGGCGTCTGCCTCGCATTCATTAAAAGAAACACTCGGTGCAGCTCCCACTTCCGAGCAACTGCAAGCTGCCGGCCATCAATTGTGGCACCAAGCAGTAACGTTAGCGCAAAGCGAGCTGAGTGATGACAGACCTTTATACTGGAATCGTCTATGGCTGCGCCGCGCATTAAAGCAGCAAGGCATGCAAGATGAACAGTTAGCAGACCTTGAGCGCACATCACGTGGCATTGACGATATTAGCTTTGATCAAAATGCCGATGTACGTATTTTAATTACCGGCTTTGATCCGTTTTTTCTCGACCGTTACCTGCATCAATCCAACCCATCTGGCCTGGCCGCGTTGCAACTCGACAATCAAGTATTAACACTAAACGGTCGCCGCGCTGAAATAGAAGCAGCGATGATTCCCGTGCGCTTTGAAGATTTTGATCAAGGCATGATCGAAGCGTTATTTACACCGTATTTAACGACTCATAAAGTCGATATGGTGGTGACCATTTCCATGGGACGTGAGCACTTTGATTTAGAGCGCTTCCCCGGCTTAAATCGCAGCGCCAAAGCACCTGGCAATCGCAATATTTTTACCGGCGCTACCGAACAGCAACCATTGCCACCTAAGCTTATGGGTGAGGAAATGGATGGACCACAATTTGTTGAGTTCTCGCTGCCCGTTCACGCTATGCAACAAGTGCAAGGGCGCTGGCAGGTGAACGATAATCGCCAAGTGCAAACGCTAGAGCAAGGCCAATTTGTAGCAGAAAACCTTGGCCACCTAGCAGGGCAAACCTCCGTTGCAGGCTCTGGCGGTGGTTATTTATCCAATGAAATCAGCTATCGGGCGATTGTATTGGGCCGGAAGCTCAACCCAGATATCGCCATCGGTCATATTCATACACCAGCCGTTCGTGGCTACGAGGCTGATACCGAAGAGGCCATTGTTAAGCAAATCCGCGCCATGCTGACCCAAGCGATTGGCGCGATTTAAAATAAAATCGCCGTGCTGTGACATAAGCCGTGACATAAATAAGGGCCACGTCCGTGGCCCTTGCTCGCATCCGATCAAACACACTCACCTTTCTACCCACTCACCCTTCTACTCACATCATGATGGGAATTGCGCTTTACTGATTCGGGCGATGACATCCCCGACACAACATGCTAGCTTGGTTATATAGAAATATAAGCTGAATTTTTGATTTTCCCGGAGGCTTTATGACGCCGCTTGTGACCGCCTTCTTCGACGAGCCCACATTTACCTACAGCTATGTGGTGCAAGATCCGCAGTCTAAGCATTGCGCCATTATCGACTCGGTGCTCGACTTCGATTACGCCGCCGGGCGTACCGATACCCGCTCCGCTGAAGCGTTGTTGGAGTTTATTGAACAGCACGGTCTGGTAGTAGATTGGGTTTTAGAGACCCATGTGCACGCTGATCATCTATCCGCCGCACCCTATTTACAGCAGTGTACCGGTGCACGCCTGGGTATTGGCGAGCACATCACCACAGTGCAACAGGTGTTTGGCAAAGCCTTTAACGCCGGCACTGAGTTTGCCCGCGATGGCAGCCAGTTTGATGCTTTATTTGCCGATGGCGATGTTATTAAAATTGGTCAACTGCAAGGCCGCGCGCTGCACACCCCCGGCCATACCCCGGCCTGCATGACGTATTTATTTGGTGATGCCGCTTTTGTTGGTGACACCCTTTTTATGCCAGATTACGGCACCGCCCGCTGTGACTTTCCTGGTGGCGATGCCCGCAGCCTCTACCAGTCGGTGCAGAAAATTTTTGCTCTGCCCGATGAAACGCGCTTATTTATGTGCCACGACTATCTGGCCCCAGGGCGCGAGCATTATCGTTACCAAAGTACCGTCGAGGAAGAAAAAGCCGCCAACGTGCATATTCATCAAGGCGTGAGCGAAGACGAGTTTGTTGCCATGCGCACACGGCGCGACGCCACGTTGGATATGCCGCGGCTGATTTTGCCGTCGGTGCAGGTCAATATGCGCGCCGGCCAAATGCCGCCAGCGGATGATAACGGTCAGGTGTATTTGAAACTGCCACTCAACTTATTCTGATAGGAAGCACATGCTGCAGCGTTACCTACCAATATTGCAGTGGCTAAAACACTACGACCGCACCGCTTTGAGCAGCGATGTGGTGGCAGCGCTGATCGTCACCATCATGCTAATTCCACAATCTCTGGCTTATGCCCTGCTGGCCGGCTTGCCCGCACAAGTCGGCCTGTATGCCAGTATTTTGCCATTGGTGGCCTACGCCGTGTTTGGCAGCAGCCGCACCCTAGCCATTGGGCCGGTGGCGGTAGTATCGCTGATGACGGCGACTGCCATTGCTCAGTTAGGGCTCACTCAGTTGAGCGATGTTATTGCCGCCGCCATGGTGTTAGCGCTGTTGTCTGGGTTAATCCTGATCGTCATGGGCCTGCTGCGCTTGGGCATGCTGGCGAATTTTCTCAGCCATCCGGTCATTTCTGGGTTTATTACCGCCTCCGGTTTACTGATTGCCGCCAGTCAATTGCGCCATATTCTAGGCATTGAGGCTGAGGGCCATACCTTATTGAGCATTGGCCATTCTTTACTGGCCAATGTGCCACAGCTGCATATACCGACCTTACTGTTAGGCAGCGGCGCCTTAGCTTTTTTATTGATCGTGCGGCGCTATTTAAAGCCCTGGCTACAACATAAGGGTTTTAGCCCCAGCGTTGCTGACATGCTCAGTAAAGCCGGGCCGGTGTTGGCCGTTCTCGCCACCACGGCTCTGACCTGGGCCTTAGACTTAGAGCAGCAAGGCGTGTCAGTGGTAGGGACGTTGCCGGCCGGCCTGCCACAACTAACAATGCCCAATTTTGATGCTACCCTGTGGCAGCAACTGGCACTGGCCGCTGTGCTGATTAGCGTGGTGGGCTTTGTTGAGTCGGTGTCGGTGGCGCAAACTCTGGCCGCCAAACGCCGCCAGCGCATCGACCCCAACCAGGAACTGCTGGGCTTGGGCAGCGCCAACATCGCCTCGGCGGTTTCCGGTGGCTTGCCCGTGACCGGTGGTTTTTCACGCTCGGTGGTGAACTTTGATGCCGGCGCACAAACGCCTGCTGCGGGTGCTTTTACCGCCGTTGGCATTGCCATCGCCACGCTGTTGTTAACGCCTTTGATGTATTTTTTACCCAAGGCCACGCTGGCCGCCACCATTATTGTCGCCGTGTTATCGTTGGTGGATTTGGCGGCATTGGGGCGCACTTGGCGCTATTCGCGCAGCGACTTTGCCGCCATGTTTGCCACCTTGCTGCTGACCTTGCTGGTCGGAGTGGAAATCGGTATCGGCAGCGGCGTTGTATTATCGGTGTTGCTGCTGTTGTATCGCACCAGCAAACCGCATTACGCCGTGGTGGGGCGGGTGGCGGGCACGGAGCACTTTCGCAACGTCGAGCGTGTGCAGGTAGAAACCGATGCGCGCTTATTGACCCTGCGCGTGGACGAGTCGCTGTATTTTGCCAACGCCCGCTACTTAGAAGACTTAATTACAGAAAAAGTCGCCGCCAATCCGGCCATTGAGCATTTGATATTAATGTGTCCGGCGGTCAATGGCATTGACGCCTCGGCGCTGGAGAGCCTAGAAGCCATCAACCAGCGCTTGCAAGACAGCGGCGTGCAGCTGCATCTTTCCGAAGTCAAAGGCCCGGTGATGGACCAACTCAAGCGCTCGCATTTTTTGCAGCAGCTCAGTGGCCAGGTTTTTATGAGTCAATATGACGCTTGGTGTGCACTGCGCACACCCGACTAACCCAATTAAGGCACCTCTGAATAATTCGGTGCCCGCTCTGGATCGCCAGAGGGTTCCAGATCACGAAGCCGGTTTGCCGCTCTAGCCAGCTACAGCAAAAATCGGCGACACAGAGCTGGAGTTCTCTGGCGCTCCCCTTAGGGCGCGGGCTGCAGGCTTCCATAACGTCGTTGGCGATGTTGAAAAGGGCTGGCCATTTCCTGCCATCTCCGCCTTGTTCTGAAAGCCTGCTGCACTCGCGCAGAGCTGTTCAGAATTATTCAGAGGTGCCTTAGCTAAACCGTATTAACGAAAAGAACTACGATCCAAAAACGGTTTAGGCGCTTGGTCACGCTTTAGGCCATTTTGCATGGCGATGCGTTGATTTTTGCGCCCTAACAAACGCATTTGTACCAGGCGTTCCCACAATAAGGCACGGCGCTCGCCCACCTGCCAGGTTTTTTTCAACAGGTATTTGCTGGCCGCAACGGCATCCGGCGATTTGCTCGCCACCGTAGTGGCCATGGCGTGTGCCGCCGCAACGGGGTCGTTATCGAGGCGGCTGATCAAGCCAAACTCGTGGCCTTCTTGGGCAGAGAACTGACGGCCAGTCATGATCAGCTCTTGGGCGATGTCCACCCGGGTTAGGCGCGATAACGTCACCATGCCACTCATATCCGGAATCAAGCCCCACTTCATTTCCATAATGCTGAGATTGGCATCCGGTGTGGCAATGCGGTAATCACACGCCAGGGCGATTTGCATACCGCCGCCAAAGCAGTTGCCGTGAATGGCACAAATCACCGGCACAGGCAGGTCGCGCCAGCAGTGGGCAATTTCCTGTGCGAGGTTCTGCTTGCGCCAGGGCCACTTTAAAAACACCTTAGGCACCATGCTGGTGTCTTTGCTGAGGGCGTTAAAATCCAGCCCGGCGCAAAAAGAATCACCCTTAGCCGCCAGCACCACACAACGTACCGAGCGATCACGACGCAGGCGCTTGGCCATGGCCACCATTTGCTTAAACATGGGCATATCCAAGCCATTCAGCTTGTCCGGGCGGTTTAACCACACCGTGGCGACGCCTTGCTGAATATCACAGGTGACTCGTTCCGTCATAACGCGATCTCTGGTTCTGTTAAGAGTAAAAAGCGAGCGCCATGGTTACACAGTGCCCTAGCGGGCACCATGATCGAAACGCGCAATTCCGTGATCGAGCCTTACCAACCTTGGGTGTGTTGGCGCACCAGCTCTGCCAGTAACTGCATGTGATCGTCACGTACGTTGAGGCAAGGAATGTAGTGGTAATCACCGCCACCGGCTTGCTGGAAGTTATCGCGGTTTTCCTCTTCCAACTCTTCCAGCGTTTCCAAGCAGTCGGCGGCAAACGCTGGGCTGATGACGTCCACACGGCTTAAGCCTTCTTTGCCCCAGTCCTGCAGGGTAAAGTCGGTGTAGGGTTTGACCCACTCCTCACGGCCAAAGCGTGACTGGAACGAGCACAGCCACTGCTCGTCGTTTAAGCCCAGCTCAAAGGCCAATGCTTTCGCCGTTTGCCGGCACTGCTCAGGGTAAGGATCGCCACGGTCCTCGTAGCGCTGTGGAATGCCATGGAACGACATCAATAAGCGCTCGCCCTGGCCGTGCTCAGCCCAATACTCACGCACCGAATTGGCCAACGCTTTAATGTAAAGGGAATGGTCGTGGTAATGACTGACCCAGCGCATTTCTGGCAGGTGCGGGCAGCGCGCTAGG
The DNA here is from genome assembly GCA_965233665.1 of Bacterioplanes sp. Lineage (GTDB taxonomy): Bacteria > Pseudomonadota > Gammaproteobacteria > Pseudomonadales > Oceanobacteraceae > Bacterioplanes. Next base: position 79,985 of record CBDDTG010000047.1, read on the forward strand.
CCTTTGGCCAAGCGGTCATGCACCGCCGCCGTGGTCGATGACGAGTTTTGCGGGAACAGCGGCAATACCAGCATTTTTTCCACACCGGCACGGCGCAGCTCCAAGCCGGCTTGCTCCATGGTCGGTTCACCGTAGGTCATGGCCAGACTCACCGGCACTTCAGGGCCCAGCAGTTGCTGCAACGCCGCTTGCTGTTGGCGCGAAATACTCATCAGTGGCGAGCCGTCTTCGGTCCAAACACTGGCGTAGGCTTTGGCCACGCGCCCTGGGCGAATGCGCAAAATGACGCCGTGTAGAATCAGCCACCATAAAGGCCGCGGCACATCGACGACGCGTTTGTCCCATAAAAATTCAGCCAGATATTCGCGCACGGCGCTGGCGGTTGGGGCTTTTGGGGTGCCAAGGTTAACAAGCAGGACACCAAAGGATGGTTTTTGACTGGATTCCACAAACGCTCCCATGCTCTGTACAAGTTTTGTGGAAGTTTAAAGAATCGAGCCCGCTAACACCATTCATTTATGCCGACAAAACGCCGTCGCACAGGCATAAAAAAACGCGGCCCAAGCCGCGTTTTTTAACACCACTCTGATCAGCAAAGATCAGTGCGTTGCTTCTTCACTGGAAGCTTGCTCAGCTTGTTGCTGGGCTTGCTGTACGCGCTGCTGATACAGGGCGTCAAAGTTGATAGGCGCCAGCATCAGAGCTGGGAAGCCACCTTTAACCACCATCGCATCCACGCTCTCGCGCAAGTATGGGAACAAGATGTTCGGGCACATAGCACCCAGCATTGGCTGCAGCTGCTCTTCTGGGATGTTGCTGACCGCAAACAAGCCGCATTGCATCAGTTCTACCAAGAAAGCAGTTTCGTCGGCGTTGGTCGCGGTGATGGTCACCTTAACTGAGACTTCATAAAAGCCTTCGTCAACTTTGCGCGCGCCGCTGTTTAAGTCCAGTTTGATTTCTGGCTTCCACTCTTGAGTGAAAGTTTTTGGCGTGTTCGGTGCTTCAAACGACGAATCTTTGATGTAGATGCGTTGCAAAGCAAATTGTGGGTTTTCGTTGTCAGCCATGATTGGGATTCCTTAGTACGTGAGTTATTTTTTTACGACCGGCAGGTTTTGAGCAGTCCACTCCATCATGCCACCTTGCAAACGCACGGCATTGAAGCCTTTTTCGCGCAGCATCTTGCCCGCCATCGACACCGTTTGTCCGGTTTTGCACACCAAGATGATGGGCTTTTCCTTATGCGGACTCAGTTCGCCTAGGCGGTTGGCCAGATTAGCGTAAGGAATGTTGATGGCATTGGTCACATGGCCGGCGCGGTAATCTTTTTTATCGCGGATATCCAGCACCACAGCGTCTTCTTTATTGATCATGACCGTGGCCTGTGCCACCGACACCGAAGCGCCACTGCGTTGGCGGTTGTCCCACAACAAAGCCAGCAAAAATGCTGTCCAGATGGCGACTAACCAGACGTGATTGCCAATGAACTCAAACAACTGATCCATAATGCCTTTCGCTACCAGTCAAAAATAAAGCGCGCAGTATAGCGTCTGGCGCCAGCGGCCACCACCATATAGCGGTGGCAAAATAGGCAGCGCTGAGTGGCTGAGGTACAATGCCGCCCTTTTTGTGAACAAGACCCAGGTTAAGTCGCCATGAAGACACGTCCAACGCCGACCGCTCTGATCATTCTCGATGGTTGGGGCCACCGTGAGGAAACCGAGCACAACGCCATCGCCAACGCCAACACGCCGACCTGGGATGCGTTGCTGGCCAACTACCCCAATGCGTTGATGCAAACTTCAGGCGCCGCCGTGGGCCTGCCTGATGGCCAAATGGGCAACTCCGAAGTCGGTCATATGAACCTGGGCGCTGGCCGCATTGTTTATCAAAACTACACCCGCATTAACAAAGCCATTGCCGACGGCGAGCTGGCCACCAACCCAGCACTGAGTGCCGCCATGGATAAAGCCATTGCCTGCGGTGGTGCGGTGCATTTTGTCGGTTTGCTGTCCCCCGGCGGTGTGCACAGCCATGAAAACCATTTGCTGGCACTGCTCGACATGGCCAAAGCCAAAGGCGTGAGCCGCTCATTGGTGCACGGCATTCTCGATGGCCGCGACATGCCACCACGCAGCGCCCAAGCTTCCATTGAAGCGGTCGAAAACAAGTTCGCTGAGCTCGGCAATGGCAAGCTGGCCACCTTGATTGGCCGCTTTTATTCCATGGACCGCGACAACCGCTGGGAACGCGTTGAGCATGGCTACCGCACCATGACCGAAGGCGTGGCGCCTTACCAGGCCGATAACGGCATGGCTGCGCTGCAAGCCGCCTATGACCGCGATGAAAACGACGAGTTTGTACAGGCGACTGTCATTGGCGATGCCGACGCCCAAGTTAAAGACGGCGATGCCATCATCTTCTTTAACTTTCGCCCAGATCGCGCCCGTGAGCTGACCCGAGCCTTTGTCGAAGGCGATGACTTTAGCGGTTTCGTGCGCCAGCAACGCCCCAAGCTGAGCGACTTTGTCATGTTGACTGAATACGCCGCCGACATTCCCGCCAGCTGCGCCTTCCCGCCAGAAGCGCTGGTAAATGGCATTGGTGAATACGTGGCGGCTAAGGGCATGAAGCAGTTACGCATTGCCGAAACAGAAAAGTACGCGCACGTGACCTTCTTTTTCTCCGGTGGCCGTGAAGCCGAGTACGACGGCGAAACTCGCGAGCTGATCGCCTCGCCCGACGTCGCCACTTACGACCTCAAGCCCGACATGAGCGCCCATGAAGTCACCGACAAACTGGTCGATGCCATCAAGCACGGCGGTTACGACCTGATTGTTTGCAACTACGCCAATGGCGACATGGTTGGCCACAGTGGCGTTTACGACGCCGCCGTCAAAGCCGCCGAGTGCATCGACGCGTGCTTAAAACGCGTGACCGAGGCGTTATTAGAAGTCGGCGGCGAGTGTTTGATCACCGCTGACCACGGCAACGCCGAGCAAATGGTAGACGACCAAGGCCGCGCCATGACGCAACACACCACCGGCCCCGTCGACATGATTTATGTGCACGGCCGTGAAAAAGCCGCCACGTTGCAGCCGGGCCGTTTATGCGATGTCGCCCCGACCCTGCTGAGCATGATGAACTTGGACATTCCCACCGAGATGACCGGCCAACCACTGATTCAGTGGCAGGCTTAAGGAGGCGCCGTGCGCATCATACTCACTCTGGTGCTGCTGCTCGCCTGCAGCAGCGGCTGGGCCAAGGACGACGAAGCCGAGCTGAAAGCCCTGCAGCAGGACATCAAAAAACTGCAAGCATGGCTGAAAAATGCTCGCGATGAATACAGCGAGCTGGACCAAGCCCTGCAGCAATCGGACGAAGACATTGCCGAGCTCACTCGCCGCATCGAAGCGACGCGCCAACAGCTCAAGGAGGAGCGCGATACGCTAAAAAAGCTCAGACAGGAGCAGGGACAGCTCCGTCACATCCAACAACAACATCGCCAACACCTGAGTGAGCAACTGCGCGCAGCGGCGCGCATGGGCAACACCGCACCGCTGAAAGTGCTACTCAACCAAGACGACCCGCAGCAAAGCCAGCGCTTATTGCGTTATTTTCAAAGCTTCAATCAGGCCCGCAGCGAGCGCATCGAGCACCTGATCGCCGAGCTACAGCGACTGGCCACCATTGATCAACAAGTTCAAGCGCAGCAACTGCAACTGCAACAAACCGAGCGCCAGCTGCAGCAAAAAAACGCCAGTCTAAAAACCAAGCGCCAGCAGCAGCAAACCTTGCTCGCCAGCTTAAAGCGCAACATGAGCAACGAGCGCCAACGCTTAAAGCGCAAAGAGGCCGACCGCCAGCGGTTAGAACAGCTGTTGCGCGAAGTTGAATTCTTGCTCGCCAACACCAACCGTCAGCAAGACGAGCAACCGTTCCGCTCGATGAAAGGTAAGTTGCCGATGCCCGTCGATGCCGCGCGAGTGCTAGAAGCCTTTGGCAGCCTCAACCCTGAGACCAAAGCACGCCGCCGTGGCTGGCTCATGAGCAGCGCTGAAGGCAAACCTGTGATTGCCGTGCATCATGGCCGCATTGTTTTTTCCGATTGGCTGCGCGGCTACGGCTTGGTCAGTATTGTTGACCACGGCGATGGCTACTTGAGCCTGTATGCCAATAACCAAGCGCTGTTTCACGACGTCGGCAGCTGGGTGTATCGCGGTGATGTGCTGGCCCGCAGCGGACGTAACAGTGCCAGTGAGGAACCCTCACTGTATTTTGAGATCCGTTATAAGGGCAAAGCACAGGATCCAGCGGCATGGCTGAAACGCCGCTAATTTTGTGCCATTCTTGCAACATTTACCCGACCGAGACTGATTCATGCGTCGTTTTTGTTTAGTACCTGCCGCTGTTTTATTGTTTTCACTGAACGCTTACGCCTCGGACACCGAGACCACCCCAGTTCCAGGCGATGCTTCCGCCGAAGAGATCGCCGCCGCAGCCCAAGAGGGCAAATTGCCACTGCAAGAGCTGCGCAACTTCACCGAGATTTTTGAGCGCATTCGCAGCGCTTATGTGGAAGAAGTCGACGACGAAACCCTGTTCAAGTACGCCATCAACGGCATGCTCAACTCCCTCGACCCGCACTCGGCCTACCTTCAGCCCGACGATTACGACGATTTGCAGGAGCATACTTCAGGCAAATTTGGCGGCTTGGGCATTGAAGTCGGCATGGAAGATGGCCTGATTCGCGTGGTCACGCCCATCGACGATACCCCAGCACAAAAAGCCGGCATTCAAGCCGGCGACCTCATCGTTACCCTGGATGGTGAAGCGGTAATGGGTATGAGCCTGACCGACGCCATCGACCGCATGCGCGGCGAACCTGGCACCAGTATTGAGCTAGAAGTAAGGCGCGAAGGCGAGCAGGAGCTGCTCAGCTTTGAGCTGGAGCGTGCAGAAATCAAAGTCGCCAGCGTGCGTACCGAAATGATGGCCGACAACATTGGCTATGTGCGCATTACCCAGTTCCAAGCCAACACCGGCCGCGAACTGAACGGCGCCCTGCTCGACTGGCAACAAGGCGATATTCGCGGCTTGATTCTCGATCTGCGCAACAACCCAGGCGGGGTATTGGACGCTGCGGTGGAAGTGGCCGATGCCTTTGTCGATGACGGTCTTATCGTTTACACCGAGGGCCGCGCACCGAACTCACGCTTGCGCTATTCCGCTACGCAGCGCACCGTGGCGCGCGAACTGCCGGTGGTGGTGCTGGTCAATGGTGGCTCGGCGTCGGCCTCAGAAATTGTCGCCGGCGCCTTGCAGGACCACCAGCGCGCCGTCATTGTTGGCACCCAATCCTTTGGCAAAGGCTCGGTGCAAAGCGTATTGCCGATCACCGAAGACAAAGCCATTAAACTGACCACTGCACGCTACTTCACACCCCAAGGGCGCTCGATTCAAGCGCAAGGCATCAAGCCCGATATTTGGATCGAGCAAAGCGAAGTCACGCCCTATAAGCAACGCTACTTCAAAGAAGCCGATCTCCCTGGCCACCTCAGCAACCCTGAAGGTGAAGAAGGCGGCAAAGAGGTCAGCAAAAACAGCACCAGCGAGCTGCTGAAGCGCGACTTCCAATTGTACGAAGCCCATACCTTGCTACGCGGGTTGAATATTTTACGCCCCACCACACTGGGAGCCGCTGCCGGCAGCGACAGTAACGGCGAATGATCAAACGCTGGCTATGGCTGGCCTTGTTGCTGTTGTGCGCCCCGGCGCATGCGGCCAGCTTGCTGATCATCATTGATGACCTGGGCAACAATCGAGCATTAGGTGAGCGCGCCTTGGCCTTGCCAGGGCCCCTCACCTATGCCGTTTTGCCACACACCCCCTATGCCCAAACACTGGCGCGCAAGGCGCATCAACGCGGCCATGGCGTGATGTTGCATGCCCCTATGGCCAACGATACCGGCGCCAAACTCGGCCCAGGCGCTCTGACCGAGGAAATGAGCCCGGCGGAACTGCAGCAACAGTTGCAGGCCTCGTTAACGACCGTGCCGTTTGTCACCGGTGTTAATAACCACATGGGCAGCTTGCTCACGCGCAAGCCCAAAGCAATGCGAGCCGTGATGCAGACCTTGGCACAGCGCGGGCTGTTTTTTGTCGACAGCCTCACCAGTGCCGACAGCGTCGCCCTGCAACAGGCGTTAGCTCAGCCGCTGCCAGCACTGCGCCGCGATGTCTTTCTCGACCACAGCGTTGCCAAAGCCGACATTGCTCGCCAGTTTGAGCGTGCCATTGCACTGGCCGAGCAGCGTGGCTATGCAGTCTTGATTGGCCACCCCTACCCTGAGTCATTGGACTTTCTCGAACAGGCGTTACCGGCACTCAACCAGCGTGGCGTGCGCTTGCAGCGTGTCGACCGCTTCTTAAGCCAGCGCTTGTGGCAGCGCTGGGCAACGCCGCAGCACATCAGCCGCTATCAATTGCAGATTCGCTAAAAATCATACCGACACCCGATTGCAACCGCCTCAATGAGGCGGGTTTGCTGCGCGCCAAACCTTGTACGTTCGTTTCACTTTGGTTAATCTGAGCGCAACTTTCGGGGAGCAGACAATGATAAAAAACACTGTACTCGCCGCAGCCCTGCTCTGCAGCGCCTTGCCGGCAGTCGCGACTGACGACTACACCATCGAGTTGTATGACATTTACTGCAGCGCCTGCCATGGCGTTGGTGTTTCAGGTGCGCCCACAGCCTTCTCAGATGAATGGCGGGATCGGGTCGACCAAGGCATGGACACCCTGGTCAGCCATGCCATCAATGGCATCGGCAATATGCCGGCCATGGGCACCTGTGTGGAATGCACCGAAGACGACCTGCGCGACATCATCCAATACATGGCGAAGGAGCAGTAACTCATGAACTTTGATCGCATTAACCTGAGCCGCCGCCATTTACTGAAAGCCGTGGGTGCTGGCGTGGTGGCCTCCGCCACCGCGGGCTGCTCCTCTAACGAACCTAAGGCCCCGGGCGGGCATCGTAGGTGCCGATGGCAAACGCGTGTTGCCGTGGAAAAACTGGTCCGGTAACCAGAGCTGCCAACCCAGTGAACGCTTAGTGCCGCGCAATGAAGAGCAGTTAGTCGATGCCATCAAGGCCGCCAATCACACCATTCGCTGCGTCGGCTCTGGCCACAGCTTTAGCGGTTTGGTGCCAACCGGTCACACCTTGCTGTCGCTGGCGCGCTTACGTGGGGTAGAAAATGCCGACCCACAAGCGCTGGAGGCCGATGTTTGGGCCGGTACACGGCTATCGATGTTGGGGCGCGAGCTGTGGAAGCACGATATGTCGACCATCAATATGTCCGACATCGACAGTCAGTCGTTTGCTGGCGCCATTGCCACATCGACCCACGGCACAGGTAAAGAGCTGGGCAGCATTTCCAGTCACCTGCGAGCCATGCGCATTGTTAAAGCCGATGGCGACATCGTGGAATGTAGCCCCACGCTAAACAGCGACCTGTTTTATGCCGCCGGCAACCACATTGGCGCCTTGGGCGTGGTCACCAAAGCACGTTTAAAAACCGATAAAGCGTACTACCTGAAAGAACACAGCTGGATGATGTCGGAAGAAGAAGGCCTGGCCCGCGCCGCGGAGCTACGCGACCAACATCGTCACTATGAAATGTTTGCATTGCCACACAGCGATTACATGCTCGGCGTCGCCATCGATAAAGTCAGCGAGGATGAAATTCCCGCCGAGCCGCCCGTCGCCAGTGGCGATGCTTACGAAGCCTTTCGCATGATGTCGAACATGATCGACTACATGCCATTTATGCGCAGCTGGCTGGTCAACTTCGGCGCCAGCGGCGTCGAGCCGGAAACCCGCTACGGCAAGTCGCATGAAATTTTTGGCAATCTGCGCGATATCTTATTTAACGAAATGGAATACGTAGTGCCGGCTGACGTTGGGCCTCAGTGCTTAAAAGAGGTGCTCGACACTATCAAAAAGCAAAACATTCCGGTCATTTTTCCCATTGAAGCGCGCTACGTGGCTGCCGACGAGCACTGGCTCAGCCCCTTCTACCGTCGCGATGGTTTTGCCATCAGCTGCCATAACTTCCACGACAAAGACTACAAGGATTACTTTGCCGCCATTGAGCCCATTTTCTGGAAGTACGACGGTCGCCCACACTGGGGCAAAATTCACACCCTGGGGGCGCAAGAGTTTGCCGCGCGCTACGAGCGCTTTAACGACTTCCTAGAACTGCGCCGCGACATGGATCCGCAGGGGCGCTTCCTTAACGATCACCTCAGTCGGGTGTTGGGCGCTTAATATGATTCGCTTTCGCCTTTAAATAATGCCGGCGAAAGCGCTCAAAATACCCATCGAGCTTGTCTGCGGCGCGGGTGTTGCCCAAGCGCTGCAGCAGCGGCACCATGACTTCGGCGGTGGCCAATTGATGGGGCTGCACCGCTTTGCGCAAGGCGTAACCAGAGAGCGCCTGCGGTTGCACCGCCAGCACTGGCAATTCCGGCCACCAGTGGCTGCGGAACATTTTGCGGGCTTCGCGCCAGGTGCCGTCCAACACCACCAACAGTGGCGTGCGCTCGCCAATGTAGTCACGTAACTGCTGATCTTGCTGCAAGCGCTGATGTTGCTCGGCGTACTGGTAGGGGAATATCAGCATGGGGGCATATTCCGGTCGCGCTAATAGCGCTAATAAACCAGCCGGTGGCTCAGGTCGCTGCCAAATAAAGGCGTGGCTATCCGCGATCACATCCGCCAATAAGCGGCCGCTGTTACTGGGCTTATAGATTTCACCTGGGTAATACACCAAGCACAAGGCCACGCCTTGCTCGGCTTGTGGCACGTCAGCACAAAGGCACCATTCGCGCGCCAGCAAGCAGTCAGGGCAGCGATTAACTTTGGCACCACGGGCAACAAAGGGTTTAGAAGCTTGCGCCGCCTGTTGGCGTCGCAATTGAGAAATGACGTTGTTCATGGCGGCGCATTATGCCAGCGCCAAGCGACATTGCTATCAGGCAGCGTGCTGCTTGCGCCAAAAGGCAGGTAGGTCGGCGATGGAGTCGAGTACAAAATGAGGTTTTAAGCTGCCTTGCTCATCTTGCGGGCGATATTTGCCCGTGCGCACCAGGGCGCCTTGCAAGCCACAGTTTTGCGCTGCCATCACGTCGGTCATTAAGTCATCCCCCACCATTAAGGTGTCGCTGGCGGATGCCTCCAGCTGGGTCAACGCCTGTTGAAAAAAACCCGACGCCGGTTTGCCAAACACCATGGCCGACTGGCCCGAAGCATATTCCAGTGCTTTGACAAACGGACCGGCATCAAGATGCAGGCCTGAATCCGTGTCGTAATAGCGTGTCATGCCCAGCGCCAGCAGCATTTGTCCGGGGCGCTGCATCAAGATGCGAAACGCATGATTCAGGTGAAAGTAGCTCCAGTTAGGCCCCAAATCGCCGATGACCACGCCGCGACACTCTTCCTCGCGGTAGCTGGCCACATCTTGCAGTTCGGCCTGGGCGGTCGGGGGCACAAACAGCGCCAGATGCATGGCTGGTTGATCCGCCAACCAGCGCCGCAAGGCCATCGCCGGTGTTAACAGCTGCTCGCCGGTGACACTGGGGTCGAGGGTTTGCAAACGGCGTAGCAATTCCGCGCGGCTAACGCTGACGGTGTTGCTAACAAACAGGTGAGAAATGCCTTCACGCCGGGCCCAGCGCACCGTATCAGCGGCCCCATGAACGGCACCGCTGTCATTAAACAAGACGCCATCAATATCGAACAAAATGGCTTGCATGCTGCCTCCGTAACAACCATGAGAGCACTTCTCAACATAGCCGCTGCAGCACCAAGCCAGTAGAGAACTACAAGCCACACTCCGTGACTTTTGCGGCATCCAGCAAGTGCTCATAGCGAGCATCGGTCAGCGACATCAAAAAGCACTCCATCGCCAAACGATTCAGCTCATCGCTAAAGTCTTTGCTACCACTGGCCAGCTCGGTATTGCTGAGGTTGCGATCCACCTCTGGCGCACGCCAAGCCAGGCCCGTTTCCGGGTTCACAAAGCTGGTTTCATGGCCATTGGCACGCTTTCGGGCATGCTCATAAAACATCAATACCGTGCTGAGCTCGGCAAACACACCGTTATGCATGTATGGGCCAGTGATCGCCACATTGCGCAAAGTTGGGGTTTTAAACTTGCCCGCTAATGACGCTTGATCGATGTGCTGCTGCAAGCCAAGATCTGGCCCAGTTGCGCCATTCACTGCCCGCAATGCGGTATTTTCTGGCACGCCTAGATTGTGATACTCAAAACTGCTAAACGGCTCTTGGCTGTTGCCTTGGGCATGCAACTGATGGCAAGCCGCACAGTTTGTAAACTCGGTGGAGAAAAACAGCGCCTTGCCCAACGCGGCTTTAGAAGCGGGGTGATAGGTGTAGCGATTGGCATCGCCGACGGGCAACAGCGAACGATCGTAGCGCGAATCAAAGGGGGCAAACTCAGCGCTTTGTTCAAAGGCAGCAATTGCTTGCGTCATCGCCTCGTAGGCGGCTTCGGTATCGTCCCAAATATTGGCGCCAAAATGCTCACGAAAAGCGCGTTGATAGGCGTCGTTTTCCAGTAAGCGCGCCACCACAGTGGCTTTATCTGGCATGTTCATTTCGACCGGATTCAGAGGCGGCCCACCCGCTTGTGCGGCCAAACCAGCGGCGCGACCATCGTGAAACTGCCCCCCCAGATACCCTTGGTAGGTGCTGAAATCGCCGTCGGTATTAAAGCGCTGACGCTGGCCTTGGTGAAATTCAGGGCTTAACAAGGCATACGCCGCCGTCGGCGCATTGCGATCGCCCTGAGATACGCCGTCATCTCCCAACGAGGCGGCACGCATCTGACCATCGGCCGCTGCGCGGCTGTCGATAAACCCGTGCTTAGGGTCGTGACAGCTGGCACAGGATTGGCTGCGATTGGCTGACAGGTTTTTATCGTTAAACAGCTGCCGACCCAGCTCCTGTTGGCTTAATACCGGCGCTTTGTCATCACTTGAGTTAGAGCCACCACACCCCGCCAGCAGCAGAGAAATGGCCAAAATTTGAGCCGCAATCAAGGATCGAGAAAAAAGCATGGAACTGGACACTGCGAGACTCCTGAAACACCTAGCCAGTCGCATCGTGCAGACATCCGCCAGCACAAAGAGCATTGACCTAGGACTTTATCCACAAAATAAACGCGGGTATCATATCAAAAGCTAAATAATATGATAATCATTTTTATTGCCTGGAGTTATTGAAAGTGATTATCAACCCCATTACAGTGTGGCGCCGCGGCGCACTCGATTGCGCCAGCATGCAAGCAGGCTCAAAGACAGGTTCATTGGCTAAGCCTGCCGTCGCTCCACACTAATAAGGAAACGATATGAACAAGCTTAAGCTGGTTGCTGCTATGTCTGCAGCGCTGATGGTCACTGCCTGCGGCAGCGACGACAACGATTCTAACGATAACGCCACGGATAACAGTGGCTCAGATAAAGTCCTCAACCTGGGCAATGTTGAAAAGGTATTAGCAACCAACGCTGATATTGCTTACGCCGCCTACAGCGACGCCGTCACAACCGCGGAAGCACTGAAAACAGCGATTGCTGCTTTTAAAGCCGAGCCGACACAAGCCAACTTAGATGCTGCCAAAAAGGCTTGGTTGGTGGCGCGCGAGCCTTATGGTCAAACCGAAGTTTACCGTTTCCGCATGAGCCCCATCGACTCTAGCGATTACAGCAGCGAAGACGGCCCTGAAGGCGATATCAACGCTTGGCCGCTGGGCGAAGCACTGATTGATTACGTTAAAACCAACACCACAGATTTTGGCACTGACCAAATTGGCGTGACCGAGCACCAGACTGACGTTAACGGCGGTGCCGCCATCGACGCTGACGTGGCCAGCAACAGCCCGGCAGAAAACATCATTGGCAACCGCGATATCGTGATTAACGCCGACCTGCTGGCCAACACCGCCACCGCAGAAGACGAGCACGATGTGATTTCTGGCTATCACGCCATCGAATTCCTGCTGTGGGGTCAAGATCTGAACAACAATGCTGAACCGACCGATGGCACTGACCGTGGCGATGCCGTGAAAACTTGGGCAGCACAAAACTTGGCCTTTGGTGGCCAGCGCCCACTGACTGACTTCACCACCGACGCCAACGCGGATCGTCGCTTCCAATTCTTGGAAGTGGCCGTGGATAAGCTCATCGCCGACTTGAAGCAAGTGCGCGACGGTTGGGCGGAAGGCGCCAGCTACCGCACTGCGTTCGTTCAAGCGGACAGCCAAGAGCAAGCCAAGCAGAAACTGGCAGAAATCATGACCGGTATGGGCACGCTGTCAGAGGGTGAACTGGCCGGTGAGCGCATGCAGATCGCCTTCAGCTCTAACTCACAAGAAGACGAGCACTCCTGCTTCTCAGATAATACTCACCGTGATATCTGGCTCAATGCCGAAGGTGTGTCGAACAGCTTCTACGGCCGCTACGCCGGCTACGACAGCACCTTGGATGGCGCCGATGACGTCACCACCAACGCGGTGGATGGTTACGGCTTGGATGACTTCCTGAAAGACGAAGGCCAAGAAGAATTGGTCACCAAGTTGAGCGCTGCGCTGGTAAAAACCGAAACGGCTTACACCACCATCGACAACCAAGCTCGTGCCGGCACACCGTTTGATGTGCTGATCCAGTCGACGGACACCAGCTCCGTTGCCGACACCATTGTTGCGCTGAACGAGCAAGCGGCGGTGATTTCTGAAGCCGCTAACGCACTGGCGTTAGGCGCCGTCGTGGTTGACCCAGAAGCGTCTGCTTGCGACACGCAAAACCCAACCGCTGCGTGTGAAGAGTAAGGCCATTGGTGCTGACTGCTCAGCATGAGCAGCCAGCGTTGCGGCAGCGGCAAACGCCGTTGCCGCTATTTTTTGCATCCATTGCTGTAACCACAATGACCCGATTCATACCCCCAGCTGTGTTTGTGCTGCTTACCTTGAGCGGCTGTCAGGATGCTCCGCCCTATGACCCGGCAGAAGCATTGCCAGCGGGCGATGCCAGTGTCAGCTTCAGCCCGTTTCCCAGCTCTGAGCTGCCCGCAGCTAACCTGCCAGCATCTGCCAAACCCGATTTTTACGCCGGCAAAGCCCTGGCCCATCAGCCTTGGGTAAAAGCCCCCACCATTACCGATGCCCGCGATGGCCTTGGCCCTTTGTACAACGCTCGAACCTGCTTGGCCTGCCACACCAAAGGCGGCCGCGGCCACGTGCCCGACAGCGGCGATACACCATTGCTGAGCGCCTTTTTGCGCTTAAGCATTCCCGGTAGTCACCCACAACACGGTGCCATTGCCGAGCCCACTTACGGCGAGCAACTGCAGTCACAATCGGTGGCGCTGGGGCATCAATTACGCGCTAGCCAGCCTGATTTGCCCATGTCCGTTGCGCCCGAGGGCTATGTTCACCTGCATTGGCAAGAGCAAAGCTTTGTCTACCCCGATGGGCACACACTGAATTTGCGTCGTCCGCGCATTGAAATCCGCAATCTGGGCTACGGCCCGCTGCATCCAGATACCTTGATGAGCTTGCGCATTGCACCGTCTATTCATGGTGCCGGCTTGATCGAACTGATCGACCAAGCGGACATCGATGCTTTAGCTGACCCCGAAGACCTAGACGGTGACGGTATTTCTGGCCGTGTTAACCAGGTGTGGGATTATCGCCAGCAAGTCAGCAAACCCGGTCGCTTCGGCCTCAAAGCCAATCGTGCCAGCCTGGAAATCACCGTAGCGGGCGCCTTTGCCGGCGATGTCGGCATCACCAACCCGCTGTTTCCGCAGCAACCTTGCAGCTCGGCTCAGCCCAGCTGCAACCAGCAGCCAGATGGCAATGACGCCGATGGCGTAGAGCTCAGAGAAGAGCTGCTGCAACTGGTGGTCGACTTCAACCGCAATCTCGGCGTGCCCAAGCGTCGCAGCCCAGAAAACAGCCAGGTAATGGCGGGCCGTGAGTTGTTTTATCAAAGCGGCTGCCAGCGCTGTCATCAGCCGGACTTCACCACCGTCGCCAGCGACCAACAGCCGCATCTTGGGGGCCAGCGCATTTGGCCGTACAGCGACTTTTTGTTGCACGACATGGGGCCAGAACTGGCTGACGGCCGCTCAGATTACCAGGCCAGTGGCCGCGAATGGCGCACAGCGCCGCTGTGGGGCATTGGTCTTAGCAAACACATCAGCGGCAGTCAGAACTTTTTGCACGATGGTCGTGCTCGCTCGGTAGAAGAAGCCATTCTCTGGCACGGCGGCGAAGCTTCAGCCAGTCGCCAGGCATTTACCGAACTCAGCACGCCACAGCGCCAACAGTTGCTGATGTTTGTGAATTCTTTGTGAGGTAGCTCCCGATGACCATGCCCATCAATGCCAGACGGCGCCAGCTAGTGCTCGCCGGCCTCTCTTTGCCAGCCATCGCCGCCTTTAGCGGTGGCCGTTATCTGGCGCAACAACCTGCTCAGCACGAATGGCTGATCTCGGCTCAAGGACGCACACAAGCGCAATACGGTGCCGCCTGGACCAACGGCCCTAAGCACGCAACCGCAGTCACCGGCCTGCGTGGCCACGATGTGGTGCAACATGCCCTAAGGCCCCAGCATGTCATTGTGGTGGCGCGCCGTCCGGGGCGGGAGCTGGTGGAAATCGACTTGCTCTCTGGGCGCATCCAACAACGCAGCACGTGCCTGCCTCACCACCATTTAAATGGCCACGCCTGCTTCAGCGCCGATGGCCGTTACTTGTTTACCAGCGAATCCGATTACCAACAGGGCACTGGTCGCTTGGTGGTGCGCGACGCCGACAACTATCAGGTGTTAGATTCATTCAGCAGCCACGGCATCGGTCCACACGAGCTGCAACTGATGCCTGACGGACGCACCCTGGCCGTTGCCAACGGTGGTTTGCTGACGCACCCAGATAGCGGACGCAAAGTCTTAAACCTCGACAGCATGCGCTCCAGTTTGAGCTTGATCGACAGCTATAACGGCGAACTGTTAGCGGAATATCGAGTGGCCGAGCCAAAGGCCAGCATTCGTCATCTGGATGTCGCGCAGGATGGCAGCATTAGCGTGGCTTTGCAGATGCAACGCCAAGCAGCCGAGCATCAGCAGTTGGCCCCACTGGCTGCGCTGTTGCCGGCAGGCGGCAATGCCTTACAGGTGCTAGACAGCCCTGAAGCCTTGCTGTGGCACTGCAACGATTACATGGGCAGCACCCGCATCAATAGCCGCAGCCGCTTGGCCGGCTTTACCAGCCCGCGTGGCGACATCGCCCTGTTTTGGCACATCGACAGCGGCCAGCTGGCCGGCTACCACCGCTTACACGACGTTTGCGGATTAACCGTCAGCCTCGACCAAAGGCGCT
Organism: Bacterioplanes sp.; assembly: GCA_965233665.1. Classification (GTDB taxonomy): domain Bacteria; phylum Pseudomonadota; class Gammaproteobacteria; order Pseudomonadales; family Oceanobacteraceae; genus Bacterioplanes. The sequence continues at coordinate 95,454 of CBDDTG010000047.1, forward strand.
TTATTTTGACCAACTCTGATGGCCATGTACGCCAGCTCGATGCTTTCAACTTAGAGGAAATTCCCGGCAGTCGTCAGCACCTGAGCGATGTCGCCTGGGATAACCATTTGCACGCCATCGACCCCAACCTCGCCGCCAGCTAGCGCGGCTTTGGAGACCGTGATGATTACAACAAAGTACACCGCCTTATCCGCCACCGCCCTTAGCTGCGCTTTGCTTCTCAGCGCCTGTGGCGGCGGTGGCAGCAGTAGCAGCAGTGACAGCAACTCAGGCGAAGGCCTTAGCCAAGCAGAGCGCCAGAGCTTGGTGGAAGCCATTACCCGAGAACAAATCTTGCCAGCCGTCGCTGACCTGCATGAGCAGGCTGCCGTATTAAACAGCCAGGCCCAGAGCTGGTGTCAGCAGCCTGGCGCCGACGGCTTGCCAGGGTTGCAGCAACAATGGCTGGAGACCGCCGATGCCTGGTATCAAGTGCAACTGTTTAACTTTGGCCCGGCCGATGCCGACCCGGTGTTTCCACTTTACACCTACATAGATTCTTTGCGTTTACGCGGCACCGACTACCGTGAAACCGTGCGCACGACGCAGCAAAACTGGTTGGCAGAAGACACCCTGGATGCCACCTTTTTTGCCGAACAGCGCTTTCAATACGTCGGCTTACTGGCGTTAGAAGAAGCGTTGTTTTATGGCGACGACTTAGCCGAAAGCTATGCCACTACGCCCCAGCGCTGCGCCATATTGACCGGCCTTAGTGACCTGTTGCAGCAACACGTGCAACAGCTCGACCAGGGCTGGAACAGTGACTACGACAACAGCGGCAGCGGCTATGCCCAGCGCCTGATCGACAATCAATTACCTAACGCTCGTGAGGCATTGACGCAGATTTTAATTAGCGGCCAGGAATACCTGGATTATTTGAAAAAGCGCAACGTCGCCACTCAGGCCGGCACCACGGCCGAGGCCTCTTGGCAGCTGGTAGACACCGCCTTTGAGGCCAGCAAGCGTTTGCTGACCGAACCCTACGCCGAGGCCAGCATTATAGAGCGCATGCAACAGCAAGGTTATGAGTTAAACGTCAATGCCGTGAACGCCAATATTGCCATGGCCGAGCAGGCACTGGCAGAGCGCAATGCGGTAGATTTCAACGCCGCCATTGGCATGCTAGACGGTAACTTCAAGCGTGAAATTCCGGTGGCCTTAGGCATTGATCTGGGCATCAACTTCACGGACGGTGACTAACGCTCGTTAGCTAGCACTTAAAACAGCCGCAGCTGCTGACCTGCGAGGGTGGCAAAATCCTCGCCGGTAAAGTGCAAAATGGCATCAGCAATGGGCTGCAGCTGTTTTTCTAAATAGTGCTGATAATCCAGCGCTGACGGACTGTGCTCCAGAGGCTCTGGGCCATTGACAGTCATGCGGTATTGAATCCAGCCGCCACGCTGAGCAAAGCGCGCAGGCTGGTTTTGCAGCATCAACCACTGCTCCAACTTTTGCGCCGCTCTGGCGTGGGGAGGGATTTGCCGCTGGTAGGCTGATAGCGGCCGGCGCAAACGTTTGCGATACACCAGCTGCGCATCCAGCTGGCCAGTTAACAGTTGCTCAACGGTTTGCCGCAGCCAGCTCTGATACGCCTCACCGGCAAACAAACGTCGCAACAGTTCGCGCTGAAAACCACGCGCCAATGGCGTCCAGTCGCTGCGCACCGCTTCCAGGCCTTTGACCACCAACTCGCTATGGCCCTCGGCATCTGCGGCCAAACCGGCATAGCGCTTTTTACTGCCCACCTCTTCACCGCGAATCGACGGCATAAAAAACCGTCGATAGTAGGTTTCAAACTCCATTTCTAGAAAGCTTTGAATGCCAAACTCTTGCTGCAGCTGTTGGCGCCAATGCTGGCTCAGCCACTGTGCCAGTTGTTGCCCCTGTTGATGGGCCGCCTGTGGCGATTTAGGCGGTTGAATGGCCACGAATACCGAATCGGTATCGCCATAAATGACTTGATGGCCTTGCGCTTCAATCCAGGCGGCACTGCGGCGAATGATTTCATGGCCGCGCATGGTGATGGAGCTGGACAAACGCGTATCGTAAAAGCGACAGCCATCGGAGCCCAGTACGCCATAGCAGGACGCCATGATGATTTTAATGGCTTGTGCCAGCGGTTGGTTACCATCGCGTTTGGCTTGATCGCGATAACGCCCAAGTTGAGCAATCAGCTCTGGCAACAGGTGCTGCTGTTTGTGAAAGACGCCATCAAAAAAACCCGGCACCGTGAGCTCGCCGGCAAACGCCTCCTGCGGTTGTGCCTGCAGCCCCAAGACCAGGCCCATGGGGTCAATCTTAAAACTGCGAATAATCGACGGATATAGGCTTTTAAAATCCAGCACCAAAACATGTTCGTGCAAGCCAGGGCGTGAGTCCATCACCAGGCCACCCGGGCTTTTGCGCTGGTGATACCCTTCCCCGATGTTGGGGGCGACAAAGCCTGCGCGGTGCAGGCGTGGCAAATACAGGTTTTCAAACGCCGCCACCGAGCCGCCCATGCGATCTGGTGCTAGGCCTGTCATGTGGGCACGCTCAATGGTGAAATTGAGCAAGTCGGCGTGCTCAAAAATGCGCCACACCAGCTCGCAATCTTTCAGGTTGTAGCGCGCTAAGCCAACTGGGTCAGTCTCGAACAGACGTTCGATATCGTCGCCGCGCTGCTCGCCATGCAACAGCTTGCCCTCGCCTAGCAGCTCAGCTGCCACATCGTTCAACGCGAAGCTCTCAAATTGCCAGGTGGCGTTGCGCAGCAAGGCAATGCCATCCAGTGCCAAGCGCCCGGCCATATGGATAAACACTCGCTCTGGGTTAGTGCGACTGCGGCGCCAATTAAGCACCTCACCGTTACGGCCAAGGCGCAATTCAATGCCCAGTTGCTTGGCTTTGTTGCGCAAAAACTCCAAGTCAAACTGCACTAGGTTCCAACCCATCAACACATCTGGATCACTGTGCTGTACGTAGTCGATAAAGCGCTGCAATAACGCTGTTTCATCGGCCAACCATTCGATGGTCAGCTCACTGTGCGCCGCTGTTACTGGCTTGGCACAGGTAAAAATGCGCTGATCGCGATCACTGTAGACCGCAATAGAGAACAAGCGCTGTTGCTCATCACGACGCGGCATGGAGGTTTCGATATCCAATGATACGCAGTGCAACTCCGGCACATAGCGCTTTGGTGCCAGCCGCACCTCGGTGCCCTGCGTGTGCAGCTCGGCGGCACCGTAAATAAAGCGCTCCATCAGGTAGCGGTCGGTGGGACGAACATCGACTTCACGGCAAACGATGCCCTGCTCAGCCAGCACATCGCGCCAGCGATACAGATACCCTGCCGGCATATAGCAGGCACTGGTGGGTTGCAGGGCAAATGACTGCAATTGCAACGCTTTGATGGTGACGGGCCACCCCAAGGTGTCAGCGATGGCCTTGGCTCGCTCAGCATGCTCGCTGTCGATAAAACACACGCCGGGCTGAGAGTGGCGCGTGCACATAGCTCCATCGGGCGTTGACCACCAGAAAATCAGCTCAGTGCCTTCTGGAGTGTCGTGCCACTCAGTGGTTAACAGAAAGGCTGGCGTTGGTTGTGGCATTGAGCATCTATACTGGCATAAGTGAGTTGGAAGTAACGCCGCTGCAGTGTATGAGGAAAACGCTGGCAGCCCAAACTTCGCCTTGTTTGTTGCGCAGCTATTTCACCAGCATTTAGCAAGCAGCCAGCAGCAACAGGCCTAAGGAGTCAGTGTATGGCAAAGCCCATTATCAGCCAGGACCCGCTGTATCAGTTATTACGTCATGACGATGTGGCGGGGTTTAACGCCGCACGCGAGCAAGGTCAGCCCGTCGCACTGCAAGGCTGCGATTTACGCGGCCTGGACTTGCGCGAGATCAACTTCGCCGGACTCAACTTAAGCGATTGTTACTTTCGCGGTGCCGACTTGCGCGGTATTGATTTCAGCGGCTGCCAGCTCAATGGCGCCAGTTTGGCCGATGCTAAAATCAGTGGCTGTTATTTCCCACCAGAGCTGTCGGCACAAGAAATTTTGTTATCCGTAACTCAGGGGACGCGCTTGCGTCACCAAACCGGGCAGGAATGACGGGTTTGGTCTGTTCAAGCGTTCAAATTCATGTAACTTTGCGGCTGTCTTAACGCCTCTGGCGTTGCCAGCCCAATGCGAAACGCAGGATACACCCATGTATTTAACCAGCCCTCCTTCAGACACCATCGCCCCATTGTTGGAGCGCATTCCAGATTTGACCCAAGCGCTGCTGGAGGACTTTGACCTCGGTACCGAGCGCACCACGCTGGAAGGGGTGGAAAATCTCTATGAGCTGTTCGACCCTGATCGTGTTTTTTTGATTGAAGACGGTGCCCTGCAGCTGTGCCACAACGGTCAGACCCTGGTCAGCTTTGATGAGGGCGACTTGGTCGGCATCACGCACTCCTTCCATATGCCGACTCCGATCTTTCGCGCCGATGAATACGTTGAACTCATCGTCATTGATCGCAATGCCCTGTTGCGCCACATCTACTCTGACCAGCGCCGCATGCACTACTGGAGCCAATACCTGATCAGCCTCAATTCAGCCTTGCTTAACCACATGGCCGAGCAGCACAAAAGCCATGCCCGTCCAGCGGCAGGCTTTCAAAATGTGCAACCCGGAGAGGTGATCATTCAGCAAGGCGATGTCGCCGATCATGTTTACACCATCATCAGCGGCCATGCCGACGTGTTTGTGGACAACGTCAAAGTCGGTGACATTGGCGAAGAAGAAGTATTCGGTGCCATGGCCGCTTTTACCGGCGAAGCACGTTCTGCCACCGTGGTAGCGACGACGCCCTGCACCATTATGGCGGTACCAAGAAAGGACTTTGTCTTGCTGATTGAAGCCCAGCCACAGGCGGCGCTGAACTTGATTGAAGGCTTTGCTCGTCGCATCAGCACCATGAATCAGCAACTCATCGAAGAGAGTGAGAAGCAAGATCAAAAATAAATGAGAATCATTATTGACAAGATTGGGCGAGCTACGTACAGTGACATTCATCGGCGTCAGAGATGGCGCCGACGTTCAGAATCCTGCTTCGGCCCGGATTGTGATCTCTCTCATCAAGCTAATCACGGTTGCATTGGCCCCTCATCGAGGGGCTTTTTTTTGCCTATCAATCACGCCAAACGCGCCAACCATGTAAAGAAAATAAATTCTTAAATATAAATGAGAATTGTTATTGGCTGGAGCGTTTGGGATCTCTACAGTAGGTTTTGTCGACGCCAGAGATGGTGTCGGTGTTCAGAATCCAGAGCCATTGCAATGGATTGTGATCTCTCTCATCAAGCTAATCACGGTTGCTTTGCCCCTCATTTGAGGGGCGTTTTTTTAGCGCCAACGAATCGAACCGCTCGCCGTTGATACCGGCACCTCAAACACCTCACTGAGCAGCTCAGCCGACATGACTTGCTGTGGACAACCCTGTGCCATCAAGCGACCGCAGCACAGCAGTGCCACTCGATCAGCACACTGCCATGCCAGATTAAGATCATGAATCACCATTACCACCGCCTTGCCCGCGCTGGCGTAATCGCGCGCTAACTGCAAGCACTGCTTTTGATGGCGCAAGTCCAGGGCGCTGAGTGGCTCATCCAACAACCACAGCTGGCCCTGTTGGGCTTGCAGCCAACTGCGCGCCAGCTGCACCCGCTGCTGCTCACCCCCCGATAACCAGCGCACTTGTTGCTGCGCCAAATACTCGATGTCCCAGTACTGCAATGCCTGCTGCAAAGCTTGGCGCTCATGCACCACCGACTGTTGATTGAGGCTGCCCAGTGCCACCACTTCCGCCACCGTCAGTGGAAAGGACAGCGCACTGAGTTGCGGCAAAAAGCTGACCGTATTGGCCCACTGTTGACGGCTCCAATGCTGTGGCTGCTCACCATCGAGTTTGAGTTCGCCACGTGAAGGTGACTCAAGCCCAGCCATCACTTGCAACAGGGTCGATTTACCTGCGCCATTAGGGCCCAGCAGCATCAGAATTTCGCCCCGCTGAACACTTAGCTCAACGCCATCGACAATGGCCACAGCGCCACGGTTGACGCCGATATTGTGCAGTTGCATCACCATGACAAACGTCGCTTTTCTCGCAGCAATAAAGAGATAAACACAGGCGCACCCAATAAGCTGGTGACAATACCAATCGGCAACTCGGCCGGTGCAATTAACGCCCGCGCCACCGCATCGGCCAACACCATCAGGCAACCGCCCAACACCACCGCCACGGGCAATACCCGACGATGCGCCGCCCCTACCAGCAGGCGTGCAATGTGCGGGCTGACCAAGCCAACAAAACCGATAACACCGCTGGCACTGACGGCAACACTGATCATCAGCGCCACCCATACCACGGTGCGCCCTTGCAGCTGCGCCACATTGACTCCTAACGAGCGCGCTTCGGTTTCGCCCAACAGCAAGGCATCCAACTGGCGCAGCCGCCTGGGCCAGTACCACAATGCCGCCAGCAATACCGCCGTCAATGCCGCCACCCAGCGCCAGTTGGCGCCACTCAAACTCCCTAATGACCAAAAAGTGATTTGCCGTAATGCGCTGTCACTCGCCAAATACGACAACAGCCCAATGACGGCGCTAGCCATCACGTTGACGGCAATGCCGGCGAGAATCAGAAAGCTCATGGCGTGCAGCGATGCGCCGCTAAGGCCCAAACGCAATACCAGCAAAAGCGCCAACCAAGCGCCTGAAAAGGCAAACAGGGTTTGCAGGGCCACAGGCCAATGACTGGCCAACGCTAAATACAGGGCCGCCCCAACCGCCGCCCCGCCCGAAACGCCAATTAACCCCGGGTCTGCCAATGGATTGCGCACCACACCCTGAATCAGCACCCCAGCCCAAGCCAGCACCGCACCGATCAAAAAGGCCAGCAGCACTCGTGGCATGCGGATCTGCCACAGCACCATCTGACCGGTGTCCGATTGCCATAGCCAACTCCAGCTTTGGCTACCGGTAAATACACCCGCCAGCAAACACAGCGGGACTAGTAACAACAACAGTGGCGGGATAAGCTCGCGGCGCAACATGACAGCGACAAGGCCTTAACAATGAGCAAAGAGCAGGCATTGTGCCACAGCAGCGCAATAGCGGAAGGTCAAAGCAAAGGCTTTGAAATGGATGGCATGGCGATTTTTGTCATTCACAAGCACGGGCAGTTTTACGCTTACCGCAATCAGTGCCCGCATCTAGGCATCGAGTTGGAGTGGTTGCCGGACCAGTTTCTCGATAGCGAAGGCGCTCTGATTCAATGCGCCACCCACGGGGCGTTGTTTTTAATCGACAGCGGCGATTGCATCGCTGGCCCCTGCCAGGGCCAGTCCTTAATCTCGGTGCCATGTCGCTGCGATGAGCAAGGCAGGCTTTGGGTGCAGCTCTAGAGCAGCAGTTCTAACGGCCGCGCCAGCTTCATGCCCGCAGGGTGTTGGTTAAAGGCCACCTGCCATGCCATCACCTCCACACCGGCCGCCATCACCTCACGCAAGGTAGCGCCATAAGCTGGGTCGATGTCATCCGCCACCGTCACTTGCTCGATGCCCTCATGAGCGACGCAAAACAGCAACACCGCACGATGCCCTTCGGCCTTAAGCTGTTGCAAGCGCAGCAAGTGCTTGCGTCCACGCTCGGTGACGGCATCGGGAAAGCAGCCCAAGCGCGAGCCATTGCACTCCGGCAGCAGAGTCACGCTTTTGACTTCAACGTAGGCATCCCCAAGCTGGGCAGCGCGCAATAAAAAATCCAGCCGACCGTCACTGACCTTGGGTTCTTTGATGATCTCATCATACCCCTGCAAATCGGTCACACGTCCTTCCGCTAGCGCCTCTGCCACCAATTGATTGGCACGCTGAGTATTGATGCAGGCTAAATATTGGCCATCGACTTCAACCCACTCCCAACTGTGGCGATATTTGCGCTTGTCATTGTGGCTGTCGAGCAACCACACCCGACTGCCCGGCTCGGCACAGCGCTTCATCGAACCCGTGTTAGGGCAGTGAACGGTTATGGCTTGCCCATCAGCCAGTTCAACGTCGGCCAAAAAGCGCTTATAGCGTTTAATCAAAGTGGCGGGCTGCAGTGCTGGATACTGCATTAACGTCGTTCCAACCACTGCTGCAAGCGCTCCATTGCCTGCTGCAAACGCGGCAATGGCGTGGTGAAAGCAAAGCGCACATGTTGCTTAGCTTGGTGCTCGCCAAAGTCTGTTCCCGGCGTAAAGGCCACGCCCGTCGCCGCCAGCGCCTGTTGGCAAAAGCTCAGACTGTCGTCGGTTAAATCGCTGGCATCGGCGTAAACATAAAACGCACCGTCTGGCACCACCGCAAGCTTAAAGCCCAACTCTGGCAAGGCTTGCAGCAAATAGTCGCGGCGCAGCTGCAGCTCCTGGCGGCGCGCCTCAAGAATGGCCAGCGTGTCATCACCAAAGGCTGCCAGCGCAGCATGTTGCGCCGGGGTAGAAGGCGCTAAAAACAAGTTTTGCGCTAGGGTATCCAGGGTTTCGACCCAGGCTTCGGGCACCACCGCCCAGCCCAGGCGCCAACCTGTCATGCCAAAGAACTTAGAAAAACTGTTGAGCACCACCAGGTTGTCGCCTTGGCCCAGCTGCAAAGCGGTCTCAATGGCGGGGGCTTGGCTGGCGTCAGAGCCAGGAGCGCCGTAGTTCAGCCCCTGATAAATCTCATCTACCCACAGCTCGCCACCTTGCTCGCTGACCGCCTGATGCAAGCCCTGCAGCTGTGGCAGGCTCAACACAGTGCCCGTAGGGTTGGCCGGTGACGCCACCAGCGTCACGCGCGTTTGCGCCTGCCAGTGCTGCCTAACCTGTTCCGGTGTGAGCTGCAAACCCGCCGTCGGATCGCCGGGCACCAGCTGCCCATGGGCTTCAAATACGCGTGCAAAATGGCGATTACAGGGGTAACCCGGATCTGCCAATAACATAGTCTGGCCTTGCTCTAGCCGGGCGGCGGTGAGCAGCAACAAAGCCCCCGACGCTCCCGGCGTTAATACCACCTGCCGTGGACTGATATGTACACCAAAGCGTTGCTGATAGTAATGCGACAAGCGCTCACGCAGCGCGGGCATCCCGAGTGCCGGGGTGTAACGTGTTTGACCGGCGCGCAGTGCTGTTACCGCGGCTTCGACCATGGGCTCAGGAGTGGCGAAATCTGGCTCGCCGACTTGCAGGTGAATCACGTCTTCACCCGCCGCCTCCAACGCTTGGGCCTGTTCCAAAATGGCCATGACCTGAAACGGGGCAATGTGCTGTGAGCGGCGTTGTGCGTCGGGCAAGCTGTCATTCATGGCAAGT
>CBDDTG010000048.1:0-29994 GCA_965233665.1 Bacterioplanes sp.
ACTCCATCCGGTGGCTTTGCCTTCAACCTCCGACATCACATACTGCTCTTTGGTTTTGCGGCTGTAACGAATAACGCTGGGGTTACCGTCCTCATCAGAGCGCGGAGCGTCGAGCAAGTAATGATATTTTTGCGGCAGTTCTGCTTGATGAGCAATCAGCTCTGCAACCAGCGGTGCTCTCGTTTCACGATTTTTCGGAAACTGACTGGCGGCCAGGAATAAACCCGCCGCACCATCGCGTAACACATAGGTGTCATCGACCTTTTGACAGGCCAGTTCCGGCATCGGAATTGGGTCCATCTTTGGTGGCGCTGGCTCGCCATTTTTTAGTAATTTGCGCGTGTTTTTACATTCACTGTTGGTGCAGCCGAAGTATTTGCCAAAGCGTCCTGACTTGAGTTGCATTTCGCTGCCACAGCGATCGCATTCAAGTGTGGGGCCGTCATAGCCTTTGATTTTGTACTGCCCAAACTCGACTTCAAATCCGGCGCAATCAGGGTTGTTGCCGCAGATGTGAAGCTTGCGCTGTTCATCGAGCAAATAGCTGTCCATAGCGGCATCGCACAAGCGACAGCGTTTCTTGTCCATTAAGCGTCGGCTTTCGGCTTCTTCATCTTCATCGGCTTCGATGACTTCTTCGCCGGGAATCAGATTAAGCGTTTGTGTGCAGCGCTCTTTGGGCGGCAGACTGTAACCTGAGCAGCCTAAAAATACGCCGGTTGAGCCGGTGCGAATTTGCATGATGCGACTGCATGCTGGACATTCGATGTCGGTATCCACCGGGGTGTTCGGGCGCATGCCGTCGTCGTTTTCTGCTTGCTCTAATTGCGAATGAAAGCCAGCGTAAAAATCGTCCAGCACCTGGGTCCAGTTGACGTCGCCATCGGCGATGTCATCCAGTTTTTCTTCCATGCTGGCGGTAAAGCCGAAGTCCATCAAATCAGCAAAGCTTTCGGTGAGTCGGCTGGTGACAATGTCGCCCATTTTTTCTGCATAAAAACGTCGACCTTTGAGGCTGACGTAACCACGCTCTTGAATGGTAGAAATGATAGAGGCGTAGGTTGATGGACGGCCAATGCCACGTTTTTCCAACTCTTTTACCAAGGCGGCTTCAGAGAAGCGCGGTGCTGGCTTGGTAAAGTGCTGTTTGGGTTCGATCTGCTCCAATGTGAGCTGATCTCCCTGCTGCACGTCTGGCAGCAGTAAATCATCGTCGCCTTTGCCTTGCGGCGGCAGCACTTTTAAATGACCGTCGAAGCGAATTACACGGCCACGCGTACGCAATTCATATTCGCCGGCACTGAATACAATACTGGTGCTGGTAAAGCGTGCATCTGTGGTTTGGCAAGCAACAAAGCGTCGCCAGATTAAATCGTATAAGCGCTGGGCGTCTGGCTCCATGCTCGATAGATCTGCCGCTCGCACATGAACATCGGATGGGCGAATCGCTTCATGCGCTTCTTGTGCGCCTTCTTTGGCGCTGTAGCGACGTGGCTCTTCAGGCAAATACTCTTCACCTAACTGATCTTCGATGTAGCCGCGCACACTGTCGAGCGCATCTTGCGACAAATTGGTGGAGTCGGTTCGCATGTAGGTAATGTAACCGGCTTCATACAGACGCTGTGCCAGAGTCATGGTTTTTTTAACGCTGAAGCTCAACCGTGTGCTGGCTGCTTGCTGCAAGGTTGAAGTAATAAACGGCGCCGCAGGCTTAGAGCTGGTGGGTTTATCCTCGCGCTTGGCAACTTTGTAGCTAGCCGATTGCAAGGCACGAACCGCAGTATCTGCTTGCTCTTGGTTATTGGGGCGGAATTCATTGCCCTGATGACGAGTGACCTGCGCGCGCAGAGCTTCGCCTTGCTGGGTGGTGAGGTTGGCAAACGCCTCCCAGTATTCTTCGGGAATAAAAGCGCGAATTTCACGCTCGCGCTCAACAATTAACCGTACTGCCACACTTTGCACCCGTCCGGCAGACAAGCCTCGAGCGACCTTTGACCACAGCAGTGGCGACACCATAAAGCCCACTACGCGGTCGAGAAAGCGCCGCGCTTGCTGAGCATTCACACGATTCATATTGAGTTCAGAAGGCTGCTCAAATGCTGATTGAATGGCGTTTTTAGTGATTTCGTTAAAGACCACACGGCGATACTGTTGGTTGTCGCCGCCAATCAGCTCGCGCAAATGCCAGGCGATGGCTTCCCCTTCGCGGTCCAAATCCGTTGCCAGATAAATGTGGTCGGCATTTTTGGCCAGGCGTTGCAGTTCCTCAACGACTTTTTCTTTGCCGGGTAAGACTTGGTAGTTGGCTTGCCAGTTGTGCTCAGGATCGACGCCCATGCGTGCGATCAACTGCTCTTTTGCTTTGCGTTTTTTGTGCGCAACTTTTTCTTCCGGCGACATTTTACGTGTCAGCGCCGCTTGTCGAGCACGCTCTTTCGGATCGGTTTTACTGCCGGAACCTGAAGTGGGCAAATCGCGCACGTGACCGACACTGGACTTAAACGACGAAGTCGTTACCCAGATATTTGTTGATGGTTTTCGCCTTGGCCGGCGACTCCACAATTACCAGCGATTTGCCCATATTCCGTTGTTAAACCTGTGTTTGTTGTCATGGCAGTACGCCCTGAGAACGACACTTTATAGGCATACCCCCGGGGCGGGTCAAGCCCGGTTGGCGCCGTTATGCTGGCTTTGCGGCATAATTGGCACGAAGTTTTCCGCTGCTGACGGTGGGCTTCTCTGGCCTCACTGTAGCGCAGTTCTGGCACAGCGCTAAGCTCGCTCGCCTGTTTATCGGCTATTCTTAACCGCAGTAAAGCGTCACAATGATGCGACTGGTTGGATCACGGAGAAGCTAGAACATGTCGGCGGTAGGGTTAATCATAGCCATTGCATTACCGGTAGCACTGATATTGCTGGGCTTGGTATATGCTGGCCGGCGACAGCAGCAAAATCATGTCAAACGCTTGCAGGCTAAGGCCATTCGCCAGCGTGCTGATGATTTGGTCGAGGCGTTGGATTTTTTGATCCAGGTCGATAATCACAAAGAAATTCAGACCCTAATGCTAGAGCGGGCAACTTACCTGTATGAGCGCTACCGTCAGCAATTGCCAGCCGCCGAGCAGGGTGACGATAGCAATGAAGATTTGGATGTTGAGCACTACAAACAGCAAATTGAATCTAGTAAAAGTCATCATCGAGTATTAAAGAGCGATCGTGAAATTCGCTATGCCAAGGCGCAGTTCTCACAGGTGTTAAAAACCTTGGGGCCGATGGTGAAGAGTAAGGTGATTTCCGAGGCGGCGGCGATGGAATACCGCCGCTATTTGCGCCTGACCTTGTTAGAAAAAGAAGTAGATACCTTTACCGCACAAGGCGATTTGGCGGCTCAGCGGGGCGATGCGGTGACGGCCATCAGTTACTTTAAAGCGGCTAAAAAGTTGTTGATCGAGTGCGATCTTCAATACCCAGAAAAAAACGAGCGCATTCGTGCCTTGACCCAGCGCACCAGCAATCTGTATCACGGCCAAAAGTACGAGGCCGAAGACAACTTGGCCAAAGAGTTATCGAAAGAAAACGCGCCCCAGCAGGACGAGTTTGGCATTCCCCTCGATCCAAACGCTGGTGTTAAAAAGCGCTTTTAATCATGCCGTATTGCCCCTCTTGGCTGCAGCCATTGCAGCGTTTGCTCTCTGCTCCGATGGCCCGCCATGCACTCACGCCTCATGCCGATATGCTTTGGCTGGCCACTGCCGATTACGTTATCTGCGGCAATAAGCCCTGGAAACTTTGGGGCCACTTACAACAACTGACTTCGCCGCCCACTCGTCTTTTAAGCTTTGGCGGCCCTCACTCGAATCATTTACACGCGTTGGCTGGATGTGGGCGCTTGCTGGGCATTGAAACCATGGCTGTGGTGCGAGGTTACGCCGAGTGTGCGCTGACTCCGACCCTGCGGGACTGCCAACAACTGGGCATGCGGCTGGTGTTTGTCGATAAAAAAACTTATCGACAGCGCCATGACAGCAGCTATTTAGAGCACTTACGGCAGCAGTATCAGGCCATCGTGATTCCCGAAGGCGGCGGCGGAGAGGCTGGGCGACTGGGGTGTAAGGCGTTGGGGTATGAGGCACTGGCCCCCTATCTCGAAGCATATGATCAGGTGTGGCTAGCGGTGGGCACGGGCACCACGGCTGAAGGCTTAGCGCAAGCGTTGCCTGCATCGACGGAGCTTATGGCGGTTAATGTGGTAGCCGATCAAGGCGAGCTCAGGCGCCGCTGGCAACACAGCCTTAAGGGTAACTGGCGCTTGTTGGAGGATTTTCACGGCGGCGGTTTTGGCCGCATCAGTGACGAGCTGCGCCAGCTGATCGCACGCTACGATGCCAAAGGCATTGCTTTGGACCCGGTCTACACCGCCAAAATGATGCAAGCCTTTGAGGCCTGTAATGAGCCTGGCATGCGTGCTTTGCTGTTACATACCGGTGGATTGCAGGGCCGGCGTGGCGCTGGCCTCAGGTTGCCGAGTGCTGTTTAGCCTGAGCGCGGCCAGTCATTGGCCATCAGCATCCAGCGCTGCTGCTCAATCCATTGGCCTTGATGGTACTGCAGCAGAGCGGCGCACAGGCCGCCATCGAGCGATTGAAAGTGGCGTTGGCAGTAGTGCAGCAAGGTATCTCGATCGACGGCCAAAGGCGCACACATCGGGCTGATCCAATCAGGCTTGGACAAAATATACCACTGCCCTTGCGGTAGCAGCTGCGGCGCGTCTTGTATGTGGCACCAATATCCGCGCCAATGCTCAGCATTGACCTCGGCTGGCAAGGCACCGCGAAAAGCTGGGTTGGCGGCATGAAACAAACAACCGCGCATCAGCGCCTGGCTCTGTGATGGCTGCCACTCGGGATCTAAGGCGGCGCGCGTTTCAGGCTGCTGGGCCATGGCCAGCTGGTGGTCGCGGGTGTGGCGGATTTTATCGGCTAAGCGATCACGGCGGTTGGGGCCGATCCAATCGTCACCGAAGCCAAGATAAAACTTCAGTGCCAGCTCCAAATGCATGACCCCTTGGGGCGTTTTTAGCAGCGCATCCAATTCACCTAACGTGCGTTCGGCCGAGCGGATTTGCAAGTTAAACTGCGCCGGCCAGTCCATTAGCTCAATGTACTGCTGCCACAGTTGCTCAAAGCGAAAGCCCAGGCGTGGGCTGGTAAAGTGGGCCGCCTGCGGTGGATAAGCACTGGGTGGTTGCCACCAGTCAGGGTGAGCTGGACTCCAGTCACAGTCGAGCAATGCAGGGCCCTGAATACTCCAAAGCCATTGTTGTTGCGCTTGAGTTAACGTCAGGTAATCGCAGGGCAGGCGGCGTAGCTGGTCTATCAAGTGTCATAAACTCCTGTATCATGGGCGCCACATTCTCTGCCCGGCATGGAACAGGTGATGGAAGAATTCCGCAACATCGGCATTATCGGCCGTTTAAACAGCAATAAGGTGATTGAGACCGTCAAGCGCCTGAACCGGTATTTAATTGACGAAGGCTACCACGTCATCCTCGATGATCGTATCGCCGAAGTGATGCCTGGGCATGGTATGCAGGTATCTAAGGTCAATATGCTGGGCGAAATTTGCGATCTGGTGATCGTCATCGGTGGCGATGGCAGCTTGCTGGGCGCCGCCCGTGCACTGGCGAAATACAATGTGCCGGTACTGGGCATTAACCGTGGTCGCTTAGGCTTTTTAACCGACATCAGCCCAGATGATGAAATGTGCGAAGCGGTGCAAGCGGTGTTGGATGGCGACTACGTTGAAGAGCGCCGTTTTTTACTCGATGCCGAGGTCAAGCGTGAAGGCAATCCGATTTCCAGCGGCGCTGCGCTCAACGATGTGGTGCTGCACCCGGGCAAATCCGCACGCATGATCGCCTTTGATTTATACATCGAAGGCCAGTTTGTTTATAACCTGCGCTCCGATGGCTTGATCGTGTCGACACCGACAGGCTCCACCGCCTATGCCTTATCTGGCGGTGGCCCGATTATGCACCCGCGTTTGGATGCTTTGGTATTGGTGCCCATGTTCCCACATACCTTGTCGAGTCGGCCGATTGTGGTGGATGGCAAAAGCGAGATTAAAATCGTGATCGATGCCAGCCAAGATATTTACCCTACGGTGAGCTGCGATGGCCAAACCCACACGCCGTGTGCGCCGGGCGATAGTGTTACTATTCGCAAAAAGGCCCACAAGCTGAAACTGATCCATCCCAAGCAGCACAACTTTTACGAAATTTGCCGCACTAAGCTGGGCTGGAACAGCAGCGTCGGAGACTGAAGTATGCATCAGGGCTATGACCTGATCGGGGACATCCACGGTTGTGGCAACACCCTGATAACCCTGCTGGAGCAAATGGGCTACAGCAAAGTGGCGGGCGTTTACCAACACCCTAAGCGGCGTGCGGTATTCGTGGGTGACATTGTCGATCGCGGCCCAAATATTCGCCTAGCGTGCCATGTAGTGCGCGATATGGTCGATGCTGGCCATGCCGACATTGTTATGGGCAACCATGAATACAATGTTGTCACTTATTGCACCCCCGCACCCGCTGAAATGGGTCAGCCCTATTTGCGCCCGCACACAGAACGCAACGCTTTTATCGTGGCGCAAACCATTGAGCAGTTTGCCGATCATCCGGCGGAGTTTCAGGAGTTTCTCGATTGGTTCGTTGAGCTGCCTTTGTTCCTTGATTATGAGCACTTTCGGGTGATTCATGCCTGTTGGGATCAAGCCATGATCGATGAGTTTGTGGCGCGCTATGGTGGTAACCAGCTGAGCAAAGAAATGCTGCCAGAGTCGGTGGATACCTCCACGTTTTTATACCGTTTTCTTGATCGCATCCTGCGCGGCACCTCACTGAAATTACCGAACGGCCGTTCGATGACCGCCAAAGACGGCATGGTACGGCAGTTCTTTCGCACCAAGTTCTGGCAACATGAGCCTGAGTATTACAGCGATGTGTTGTTTCAGCCCGACCCTTTGCCCGATGACTTGCAACATGCCCACCTGAGCGATGCCGAAAAAGCCCAGTTGCTGTATTACGGCCCGGAGGAAAAACCGCTGTTTATTGGCCATTACTGGATGGCCGGAATTCCCGAACCCATCGTGCCTAATATTGGCTGTCTGGATTACAGCGCGGTCAAATACGGCCGCCTGGTTGCCTATCGCATGGATACTGAACACCATTTGCAACGCGGCAAATTTACCTGGGTGCGCGTGGAAAAGAGCGAGCGTTAATGGCAGTTCGAGTACTCGTTGCAGACCGACACATAGACCTGTCGCCGCTGACCCAACAGCTGTGGGCGGAGCGCATTCCCCACCGGGTGATCATAGAGCAAGGCCAACAGCATCTGTTGCTGGCCGACGCCGATGATGCCGAGCGGGTCAAATTGTGGTTGCAGCAGTGGCAAGATGGCGAGCTGCAACAAGCCAAACCCGCCCATGATGCGCGCCCCTGGCAGTGGCTATTGCAGCTGACCAGCACACCGCTGAGCAGTGTGGGCTTGTTACTGTTGTGGCTGGTGTATGGCTGGATGCAGTTGAGCAATGCTTGGCAGCCGTGGCTTAGCACCGCTGTTGAAGCCTGGCCGCAACAGCGCTGGGCACTGGCCACTTACCTAGAAATGGGGCTGTGGCCTTTGTGGCGACCAGCGATTCTGCACTTTTCACTGCTGCACATCGTGATGAACAGCTTTTGGTGGTGGATTCTTGCCCGCCGCATCGAGCGTTTAGATGGCGGCTGGGCGTTATTAGCGCTGGTGTTTGCCAGCGGCCTGGTCGGCAATGTGGTGCAGTGGTGGTATGCCGGGCCTGCGTTTGGCGGCGCTTCGGGCATTACCTTAGCGCTATTAGGTTGGGTTGGCTGGCGCCAGAAGCGTGGCCGCCCGTATCAGTTACCATCTGGCTTATTACCCCTGATGCTGGGTTGGTTGCTGTTAACTTTGTTTGCCGACACTCTGTTCCCCGGCCTAAGTGGCACCGCCCACGGTGCGCATATAGGCGGACTGATATTTGGCTTGGCGGCAGCCGTGCTGTGGCCGTTACGACCTTCACAAGAGGCAAATCCATGACTTTGGAACAACTGATACAGTCTCTCACCCCAGAGGTGTATGAAAACTTAAAAAATGCCGTGGCGACGGGGCGCTGGCCCGACGGTCGCAAGCTGGTCGATGACCAGCGTGAATTGTGCATGCAAGCCATTCTCTATTACGAAGAAGCCAACGACTTGCCCGCTGAGCAGCGGGTGGGCTACATCGGCGGCCAGTGCAGCTCTAAGTCGGATGACGACGATGTACAGCCGCTGAATCTGCACTGATGGCTGATTTTCAAGGACACCTATCCAAGCTGAGCATTGGCGTCAGCGACGACGGCGTGGCTGATTATCAGCTGGTACTGGATGACCAGCCGGTGCTGGCGTTAAACCCCTTGCTGGGGCAGACCCTGCAGTTGCGCTATCGCGGTCAGATACATTGCCAGCATTGCGGGCGTCAAACGAAAAAAAGCTACTCCCAAGGGTTTTGCTACCCCTGCTTTATTTCGCTGGCGCAGTGCGATCGCTGCATGATGGCCCCAGAAACCTGTCACTTTCACCAGGGCACCTGCCGAGATGAACAGTGGGCCGAGCAAGTCTGTTTTCGCGACCACATCGTTTATTTGGCCAACTCCTCCGGCGTTAAAGTTGGCATCACGCGGGCAACTCAAGTGCCAACTCGCTGGCTCGACCAAGGCGCCAGCCAGGCCTTAGCGATTGCTCGGGTAAGCAGCCGGCGTTTATCCGGCTTGCTTGAGGACACCCTGCGCCAGCAAGTAGCGGATAAAACCAACTGGCGAGCCTTGCTGAAAGGCGATGCTGAAGCGGTGGATTTAGCCGCGTTGGCCGCTGAGCTGAAACAACAGCTTAAGGGCCCATTAGCAGAACTGGAACAGCAGCATGGCGATGACATTCAGTGGTTGTTGGAATCGCCCTGGCAGGTGCGTTATCCGGTGCAGCAGTACCCTACCAAAGTGGTCAGCCACAACCTGGATAAAACCCCTGAAGTGAGTGGTCGCTTACTGGGCCTTAAAGGCCAGTACTTGATCTTAGATACAGGCGTTATCAATTTACGCAAATACAGCGCTTACCACCTAGCGGTGAGCGTTGATTAGAATAATAGGAGAGTGAGCATGCGAGATGCACAACCGGTCACTAAGTACCTGCGCGACTACAGCGCGCCAGCGTACTGGATCGAACATACCGAACTGACGGTCGAATTATTTGACGACTACACCGACGTTACCGCAGTGCTGGATCTGCGCCGCAACGATGAGGTGCAAGGCAATGGTAGCCTGACCTTAGACGGCCAAGAGCTGGAGCTGTTGGCCGTGCAATTGGACGGTCAGGCACTGAGCGAAGGCCAGTACCAGTTGGGTGAAGAAACGCTGACGGTGAATGGCTTGGGTGAGAGTCACAAGCTAAGCGTGCGTAACCGCATTTACCCACACAAAAACACCGCCTTGGAAGGTCTGTATCGCAGCGGCGGTATGTACTGCACCCAATGTGAGGCAGAAGGCTTCCGCCGCATTACCTACTATCTGGATCGCCCAGATGTGATGTCCGTCTTTACCACCCACGTGGTGGCACCCGACGGTCAATGGCCGGTGATGCTGTCGAACGGCAACAAGACCGCCGACGAGGTGTTGGAAGACGGCCGTCGCCGCGTTAGCTGGCACGACCCATTCCCGAAACCTTGCTACCTGTTTGCCTTGGTGGCGGGCGATTTGCGCGTATTAGAAGACACCTTCACCACCATGAGCGGTCGTGAAGTGGCGCTGCAAATTTTTGTTGAGCCGCAAAACATCGACAAAACCGAATACGCCATGGATGCCCTGAAGCGCTCCATGCGTTGGGACGAAGAAGTGTACGGCCGCGAATACGATCTGGATGTGTTTATGATCGTCGCCGTGGATGACTTCAACATGGGCGCGATGGAGAACAAAGGTCTTAACATCTTTAACTCCTCTTGCGTATTGGCCAACCCGGCCACCGCCACCGACAGCACTTACCAGCGCATTGAAGCCATTGTGGCGCACGAGTATTTCCACAACTGGTCGGGCAACCGCGTGACCTGTCGTGATTGGTTCCAGTTGAGCCTGAAAGAAGGCTTTACTGTGTTCCGCGACGCCGGTTTTTCCTCCGATATGAATTCAGCCACGGTGAAGCGCATTGAAGACGTGCGCATGTTGCGCACCGTGCAGTTCGCCGAGGACGGCGGCCCGATGGCGCACCCAGTGCAGCCTGATTCCTTTATTGAAATATCCAACTTCTACACAGTCACCATTTATGAAAAAGGTGCCGAAGTGGTGGGCATGCTGCACCGCTTGTTGGGCGAGGACGGTTTCCGCAAAGGCTCGGATCTGTACTTTGAGCGTCACGATGGCCAAGCGGTGACCATTCATGAGTTTGTCGCGGCGATGGAAGATGCCAATGACATCGACTTGAGCCAGTTTAAGCTGTGGTACAAGCAAGCCGGCACGCCGGTGGTGGAAGCCCGCAGTGAGTATGACACCAGTGCGCAAACTCTGACGCTTACCCTGCGTCAGCACACCCCAGATACCCCAGGGCAAAGCGATAAAAAACCGCTGTGGATTCCGATTGCGCTGGGCTTGATCGACAGCCAAGGCAACGACATGCCAGTGCAAGTTGAGCCAGCCTCAGCTTGGACCGACAGCAGTCAGGTATTGCACCTGCGTGACGCCGAGCAGACGTTTGTCTTCCACGGCGTGAGCGAGGAGCCGCAATTGTCACTGTTGCGCCACTTCAGCGCGCCGGTGAAGTTGCACCATGAGCAAAGCGCTGAGCAGTTATTGTTCTTGCTGCAACATGACAGCGACGGCTTTAACCGCTGGGATGCCGGCCAAAAGCTGATGCTGCAATGGATTGAACAGGCGCGAGTCGGTGAGTTTACCCTGAGCAAGGCCGAGCAACAGGCTCTGATCACCTTGCTGCAAGACGACAGCTTGGACAAAGCCATGCTCAGCTACTTGCTGACATTGCCGTCGGAATCTTACATTGCCGAGTTCAGCGCTGAGGTGGACCCAGTCGGCATCCATAACGCGCGTGAACAGGTGCGTTCGGCCATGGCCAATACCCTCAAGCCATACTTGGCGGAGCGCTATCAGCAACTGCAGTCGCAGCAGGCTTACCAGCCAGAGCCACAGCAAATGGCACAGCGCTCACTGAAGAGCCTGGTGCTGAGCTATTGGGCACACGTCAGTGCCGATGGCGTGGTGGCAGCGCAACAGCAGCTGCGTGACGCAGACAACATGACCGACCAAATGGCGGCGCTGGTGGTGCTGGCCAACGGTGAAGATCAGGCGCTGGCGGATGAAGCCTTAGCCAGCTTCTATCAGCAATGGCAGCACGACTCATTGGTGATCAACCAATGGCTGTCGGTGCAGGCTGGCTCTTCTAAGCGTGCCAGTGTGGCCGCTATTCAGCAGCTGCAACAGCACGAAGCCTTCGACTGGCGTAACCCCAACAAGGTGCGCTCGGTATTGGGTGCCTTTGCTAACCAAGCACTGGTGTCCTTCCACCAAGCGGACGGCAGTGGCTATGCCTTGCTGGCCGATGCGGTGATCAAGCTCAATGGTCTTAACCCGCAAATGGCCTCGCGCCTGCTGACGCCACTGACGCGTTGGAAGCGCTTGGTGCCCGAGCTTGGCGCCACCATGAAAGCCGAGTTAGAGCGCATTCAGGCTGAGCCTGAGTTGTCGAACGACGTGTACGAAGTGGTGAGCAAAAGCCTGAGCTAAGCCCACCTGTTGCCCGGCTGCCCTGTGTGGGGTAGCCGGCGCTACTGGGTCAGAACACTCGTTCTGGCCGTCTCACAAGAGCATTGCCGTTTGAGCAATAACCCAACTTTCTTTATGCTGCGAAGGTTCTTGAACCCGCCTGAGCGGATGTAAGAGGTCGCATAATGAAAAAAAATAATTGGATCGCGGCCGGCGCCTTAGCGTTGGTTGTTCTTGCCTCACCGAGCTGGGCTGCCGTCTCGGTTAAGGAAGCAGACCGGCTAAAAGGAGAGTTAATGCCATTGGGGGGCGAGCGCGCTGGCAATGGCAAAGACATTCCGCCCTGGCGCGGTGGCTTAACCTTGCCGCCGCTGGAATATCAGGAACCTGGTCAACATCATGTCGACCCCTATCCGCAAGATCGGCCGCTGTTTGAAATAACCGCCGCCAATATGGAGCAATACGCCGACCACCTCACCGAGGGGCAGCAGGCGATGTTTCGTAAATATCCAGATACCTTTCGCATGCCGATTTATCAAACCAGGCGCACCGCTGCTGCGCCAGAGTGGGTATACGAAAACACCTATAAAAATGCCATTCGCGCCGAGTTAGGCGGTGAAGGCAACGCTTTGTTATACGCCTATGGCGGCATTCCGTTTCCCATTGCCAAAACCGGCTTGGAAGCGATTTGGAACCACGTAACCCGCTGGCGCGGTATTTATTTGACCCGCCGTGCCTCCGAATTGGCAGTGCACAAAGACGGTGATTATTCGTTGGTGACGGTGCAACAAGAGGTGGAGTTCAACTACTACCGCCGTGATCGCACCATCGAAGACCTCGATAACGTATTGTTCTACTACCTGTCGTTTACCAAAGCGCCGGCGCGCTTGGCCGGTGGTGCCGTACTGGTGCACGAAACCTTGAATCAGGTGGATGAGCCACGCCAGGCTTGGGGCTACAACGCCGGCCAGCGGCGTGTGCGCCGGGCGCCCAACCTGGCTTACGATACGCCCATTGCCGCGGCGGACGGCCTGCGCTATGCCGACGACACCGATATGTTTAACGGCGCGCCGGATCGCTACGATTGGAAGCTGGTTGGTAAGCGCGAGATTTATATTCCCTACAACAACTATCGCTTAGGGTCGAAAAATGTCGGCTATGACGAGCTGATTCAGCCTGGCCATTTAAATCCGGATTACACCCGCTATGAAAAACACCGCGTCTGGGTCGTGGAAGCCACGCTCAAAGAAGGCCGCCGTCACGTGTATCAGCGCCGGGTGTTCTACCTCGATGAAGATACTTGGGGCATTGCTGTCGCCGATCAATACGATGCCGCCGGCGAGTTATGGCGGGTCAGCATGGCTTATATCAAAACCTATTACGAGCTGCCCGTGACCTGGACCACTATGGACGTGTTCCACGATTTAAAAGCTGGGCGTTACCATTTACAGGGATTGGATAACGAAGAACAAGGCACCATCGACTACAGCCAAGAGCCACCGGGTGAGCGTTACTTTACCCCCGCAGAACTACGTAGGCGTGGACGTCGATAATGGCCTCGCGATGGCCGTTTTGGTCGTTGCCTAGAGGTGGAGAGGGTCACGGCTAAAGCCCGTTGTGACGGGCTTTGTCGGCCTATTGATTACTTACACTCTGTAACATTAGGTGGTTAGGCAAGCCTTTCGGCTTAGGCTATGCTAGCCGCCTTCCGACATTAGTATAATAACGGAGCTCTTTATGTTTTCTGACTTGGTTCAGCGTTATCGCTGTGGCCGATATTTGGGTGGCCGTCACCACGGTGGCCGTCACTGCGGTGGCCAAAGCCGCTCGGCAGTAAAGTCGAGGTCATGGTCGCAGCTGATGATCAGCCTGGCCGCCTGTCTGTTGCTAGCGCCACTGGCACAAGCCACTTGGCAGGATCCTCTGAATACCCCGGCAATGCCGACGCAACTGGCTCATAAAGAGTTGCTGTTGGACGTGGTGCGAGCTGACCAGCGCTTGGTGGCGGTGGGCGCTCATGGCCATGTTATTTACTCCGATGACAATGGTCGCAGCTGGCAGCAAGGTCAGGTGCCGGTCAAGGTAACGCTGACGGCGGTACATTTTTCATCCGGCAAATATGGCTGGGCGGTGGGTCATGACGGTGTGATTTTGCACACCGACGATGGCGGTGCTACCTGGACCAAGCAGTTCGAAGGTTTCCGTGCCAACGATGCCATTGTGGCCGCCGCCCGTGAGCTTAAAACCAAGCGTGAAGCTGCCCTGGCGCAAGCCGAGGCCAGCGGTGATGACGTTGCCATTGAAGAAGCAGAAATTCAGCTCGAAAACGCCACCTTCGCCTTAGAAGACGCGCAATA
The DNA here is from genome assembly GCA_965233665.1 of Bacterioplanes sp. Taxonomy (GTDB): domain Bacteria; phylum Pseudomonadota; class Gammaproteobacteria; order Pseudomonadales; family Oceanobacteraceae; genus Bacterioplanes. The sequence continues at coordinate 14,172 of CBDDTG010000048.1, forward strand.
CGACCAGGAAACTGGCTCGACGAAGCCTTTCCTGGATGTTTGGTTTTACGATGCCCGCCGTGGCTTTGCCGTGGGTGCTTATGGCATGGCGTTTTACACCGCTGATGGCGGCCAAACCTGGAGCGACGTTTCTGCCCGCATCCCCAACCCAGGCCGCATGCATTTAAATGCCATCGTGCCTGTTGGCGGCATGGCCCTGACGGTGGTCGGTGAGGCTGGCACGCTGGTGCGCTCAGACGATTTGGGCGCCAACTGGCGCGCCATGTTGGCACCTTACGAAGGCTCATTATTTGGTTTGGTCAGCAAAGACGATCAGCAGTGGCTGTTTGGATTGCGTGGCCATGTGTTTCATTCCACCGATGCTGGCATCAGTTGGCGTGAGCTAAGCACCGGCAGTGAGCAAACCCTGCTCGGTGGCGTGAGCAGCTCAGACCACACAGTGCTGGTCGGTAACGGTGGCTCGGTGGTGATGCTGGCGCACCGCGGTGAAAAAATCCGCTCCATTATCATTGAAGGTCGTAAGGCGTATGCCGGCGTTGCGCAAACCAGCGAGGGTGGTTTTGTGCTGGTGGGCGAGAACGGTGTGAAGCGTTTGTCGGCCAGCGGAGAGCTGTTGGACACCAGTATCAGCATGGCGGCGGGAGAGTAACGATCCATGAGCGAACAAAAACATTATTTCGACAGCGAGCCAGAGCACTACATTCTGTCGCCCGACACTGAGCCCATGCTTGAGCGGTTTTTATTTGGTAATCGCCCCGTCATGCTGGTGTTGTTGGCATTGTTAACAGCGTTGTTTGCCTATGGCCTGACCAAGGTCAAGCTCGACTCCAGCATCGAAAAATACATTCCGCTCAATCATGAGTACATCCAGAATTATCTGGTGCACAAAGATGATATGAAAAGCGGGGTGGCTAACGTCAAAATCGCGGTTGAGGCCGTGAATGGTGACATTTTTAGCAAAGATTACATGGCGACCCTGAGTAAAATTAACGACGAGGTGTTTTTTATCCCCGGCGTTGATCGCTCAGGCATGCAGTCTTTGTGGACGCCCAACACCCGCTGGACCGAAGTGACTGAACAAGGCTTTCAGGGCGGTCCGGTCATTCCCAGCACCTACGATGGCTCAGAGCAAAGCCTAGAGCAGGTTCGCCAAAATGTCTTGAAATCTGGCCAAGTGGGGCGCTTAGTCTCGAATGACTTTAAGTCGTCGATCATTGATGTGCCGCTGGTTGAATACGACCCTGAAACCGGTAAGAAACTCAGCTATCAGCAGTTTTCGCACGATTTAGAGCAAAAAATTCGCAGCCAGTTTGGCGGCGATGACTACCGCATCTACATCACAGGCACGCCGAAAAAACTCGGCGATTTGCTCGACGGTGCTGGCCAAATAGCCATTTTCTTTTTGGCGGCCATGATCGCTACGGCGGTGCTGTTGTATTTGTACTCGCGCTGCCCTAAGGGCACTGTGGTGCCGATTATTGCGTCGCTGATTGCCGTTGTTTGGCAATTGGGTGCCTTAGCACTGCTGGGCTTTAGCATTGACCTGTATTCGGTGTTGGTACCCTTTTTGGTGTTTGCCATCGGCATCAGTCATGGTGTGCAAATCATTAATGGCATTGCCATTGAAAGCGGTAAAGGTGCCAACCGTGAGCAAGCCGCGCGCCAGGCCTTCCGTGGCTTGTACGTGCCAGGCATGTTGGCATTGATGTCCGATGCCATTGGCTTTTTAACTCTGCTGTTTATCGATATTGGCGTGATTCAGGAGCTGGCGATTTCGGCGTCGGTGGGTGTGGCGATGATTATTGTCACCAACCTGGTGCTGTTGCCGATCGTGATGTCCTATCTGGGCATTAGCCGCTCGGGCGTGCGTCATGCTGAAAAAACCGAGCGTGCCGACCCTGTGCTGTGGCGGTTTGTTTCCCAGTTTGCCAACCGCAAAGTAGCACCTGTACCCATTGTTATTGCTGCGGTGATGGCGGTCATTGGCTTTCAAGTCAGTCAGGATTTGAAAATCGGCGATTTGGATAAAGGCGCGCCAGAGCTGCGTGCGGATTCGCGCTATAACCTCGATAACGACTTTATGGTGTCGAATTATTCGACCAGTTCAGACGTGCTGGTGGTGATGGTCGAAACACCGTTGGAGCAGTGCAACGATTACAAAGTCATGGACGCCATTGACCGCTTTATGTGGCATATGGAAAACGTGCCGGGTGTGCAGTCGACGGTGTCGTTGGTGTCGGTGTCCAAGTTGGTCACCAAAGCCATGAACGAGGGCAATTTGAATTGGTCGGCGCTGTCGCGTAACCAGACCATTTTAAACACCTCGATTCAACGTGCGCCCAGTGGCTTAATTAACCCAGATTGCTCAATGGCGCCGGTGATTGTTTACCTCAACGATCACAAAGCAGAAACGCTAGAAACGGCGGTTGCTGCCGTTGAAGAGTTTAAAGCTCAGTACGATGATCACGTGGAGCAAAAATACTTTGAAATGCGCATTCCGCAAATTGAAGAAGCCATTGCCAACGGCGAGATCGATTCCGTACCTGTGCGCTTTCAGCTAGCCTCTGGTAATGCCGGCATCGAAGCAGCCACCAACCAAGTGATCGCTGAAGCGCAGCACACCATGTTGATTTTTGTGTATGTGGTGGTGTTTGTATTGTGCTTTATTACCTTCCGCTCCTTTACCGCGGTGGCTTGCATTATTATTCCACTGGCGCTGACGTCGGTGTTGTCGCAAGCCTTGATGACCTATTTAGGCATTGGCGTGAAAGTAGCAACATTGCCGGTGATTGCACTGGGCGTGGGTATTGGTGTCGACTACGGCATTTATATTTATAACCGTCTGGAAGTGATGATTATTGCCGGCAAAAACATGCAGGAAGCCTTCTTAGAAACGCTAAAATCCACCGGCAAGGCCGTGAGCTTTACCGGTATTACCTTGGCGTTGGGGGTGGGCACTTGGATGCTGTCGCCCATTAAGTTCCAAGCGGATATGGGGATCTTGCTGACCTTTATGTTCCTGTGGAACATGCTGGGCGCTTTGGTGCTATTGCCGGCTTTGGCCACTTTCTTATTGCGGCCAGAGCGTATGCGGGCTCGCCATCGTGCTCGCCACGGTGAGGTGCCGCCGGCGGGTTAAGCTTGCTCTAAGTGATAAACAAGCCGCTGCAAACGCAGCGGTTTTTTTTGCCGCATTGACTGCCACGGTTATTCGTCGACAATATCAGCAAATGAAATGGCATGGCGCAGGCGTGCCAAACAGGAGCTGTGTATGACATCCCCTCTGGGCTTAAAGCCCGATCTTCCCGTTGTTGATCTGACCTCTGAAGCCATCGGCCTGTTATGGCAAAAGCGGCAGCCAGTGCTGCGCATGTTTTTGCCCATTATTGTGGTGTTGGCGGCGGTGGATTGGCTGTCACAGTATCTTTACCCACCGGTAGAAGACAGTGGCGAGGTGTTATTTCAACCAGCACAGATGCTATTTGTGATTGCATCGCTGCTATTAAGCATTCTTATGGCAACGGCTTGTCACCGCTTTACTTTATTGCCGAAAGAACAATGGGAAGCGAATGCTCTGCATGGTTTTCGCCGCGATGAATGGCGATATTTATTGCGCACTGTCGTAATCGGCTTACTGGTTGCCGTGTTGGCCGTCTTGGTCATGGTAATTGGTTTGTCAATACTGGGCGAGCAGGGCTTGGTGCCAGTGGCAGTCGTGACCATGATGCTGGCGCTGTATGTATTATCACGCTTGGCCATTACCTTGCCGGCACTGGCATTGGGCCAGCACAGCCCGTTAAAGGAGGCTTGGCAGTTAAGCCGTGGTAATGGCTCGCGGCTGGTATTAGTGGTGTTTTTAATTCCCATGTTAATGGGGTCTCCGTTTTTTATTTTGCTGGCACTGCAACCTGAGGTTGGCCTGCTGGCATATTTAGCCAGCTTTGGCGTGTATATCACCAGCTTGATTTCATTGGTGATGTTGTCGTTGGCGTATCAGTTCTTGTGTGACCTTAAAGGCGTTGAGGCCATGGATGACACATCTGATGACGATAAGCACTTTGACGCATGAAACTCGGTGATATTTCGGTTGCTTACGTTGAGTTAATGGTGCGCGCGGCTGAGCAGCTGGGCACCGACCCGCAGCCACTTTTGCAACAATATCAACTCGACGCGGTGCGCCTAGCATCGCCGGATGCGCGCATTAGTATTCCGCGCTTTATGCGCTTAGGCCATGCCTTGATCGAAGCCAGTCAGGCGCCACAGCTTGGCTTGGTCATGGGCAAGCTGACCTGCGCATCGCATTTGGGGTTGGCGGGCTTATTGGCGCTCAGTGCGGCGGATGTGCGAACGGCGTGCCGCTGTTTAACCGAATATGAATTATTGGCCAGCTTTAACTCGCGTGGCCGCTCGCAGTTTTTGCTGGAACAAGGACAGGGCATTGCCCACTTTTACTCGATCAGCCCATACAACAGTTACAACTTGTTTGTAGTGGATTCTGTTTTAGCAGGTTGGGTCAGCATGTTGCGCTGGTTAACCGGGCGTGATGACGTAATCGCCCGAGTTGAAGTTGAATTTGAGCGGCCCGTTTACAGTGAGCTTTATCGTGAATTTTTTCCTTGCGATGTTGTGTTTGGAGCAGAGCGCAATGCTGTTGTACTGCATGATTGGGCATTGGACTTACCCTCGTTGCATCGTTGTGCTTCGACGTTTCAAGGGTTAAAGCAATTGGCCGACCGTGAGTTACAGCGTGTGCGTTTGGGTTTGAGTTTTCGCGAACAGGTAGAGCGAGCCATTGGGCCTTTGCTGAATGGTCAAACACCCACGTTAGAATCGGTGGCCCAGCGTTTGAACATGGCGCCTTGGACGGTTCGGCGACGACTCAGTGTCGAAAACGTCAGTTTTCAACAAGTCCTTAATGAAACGCGCTGCAAATTAGCAGAGAGCTATGTGCGTGACACCAGTTTGACGCTGGGCGAAATTGCCTATTTGTTGGGCTTTGGCTCGGCGGCCGCGTTTCAGCGTGCATTTAAGCGTTGGACGGGTACAGCGCCGGGTCGCTATCGAGAGCAGTCGCAAGCGGGGAGCTTACGTTGAAAGTGGGGCATCATGATTGATGAAAAGGGCTAGTGGAAAATCTAGGTGCGAGAACGAGTTTTAAGCCTGCTTTCCTCTATACTACTGGCTTCTATTTCAAGCTGATTTGCCCATGCTGTCATGGGGTGATAACTTCGAAGGTAGAGAAATCAGTTGTTTAATGTTCGGGCTTCGAAGCTTTGGCTTCATTGATTTTTGGGATGGTAGTCTGGTGTTTTTAATATTAAGTATGACTGAAAGCAAAGCGTTTAGCGCTAAACTAAGAGCTTGGTGTCGAATTTATAGAGGTTTTATCAGTCAAGGCAGGTATGAAAATTAGTGAGCTGTTAAGTGGTATGGAAGAAAAATTCAAACTATACGCAGGTGAAATATCTTCTTTGCACCCTTCTCTTGTAAAGGCACAAGAAAAGGCAAAGGCTTATATTCCAAGCGGGCTATATCTAAGGATAGAATGTATAGTTGGTATTCACTGTGGAAGCTGGCGGGCATACGAATATGAAAATAAAGGATGGGCAAGGTATTAAATGAATTTGCCTTTAACTAGTTGCAGTGCTATAGAACGCTGCGTGTACTCGGGCTGCCATTTTCTGCAGTGTCAGTCTTCGTCAAGACGTTACTTTTACAAAAAAATAAGATGTTATGAAGAAGTTCTTTAAATATTTAGGATTTGGATTATTAAGTGTTGTCGTGTTCTTTGTTGGCTTGGCTATTATTACATCGATAGTCAGTGTCGATAAAGAGGAGACCTTTCCTCCGTATATTTCCGAGGCGGTTCCTAAGTTAGTAACATGGGATATTGATGAGTATAAGTTATTAATGTCTAAGCAGGGTATGGAGGCTGCAACTCCAGAACAGTGGCAGTTATACTTAGATTTGTTCAAAAAACTAGGTCATCTCAAGTCTGTAGGTGAGCCGGAGCTTCAAAACTGGAAAACTGCTTCGACTCTGAATGATGGAGTTACAACATATGCTGTTTACTTGGTTCCGCTAACGTTCGACACGGGAGAGGCCCATGTTCAGCTAGGTTTGCAGCACAATAACGATAAAGTGAAAATTAATAGTGTACGTTTTTTATCTGACGTTTTGTTGAAATAGATTTCTTAAAATTGAGGTTCTGGCATGATAAAGATAAAAGGTGTTTGCAAGAAAACTGCTATCTTTATCATGTGGGCGTTTGAAACATTATAGTAATTTTGGATGATCTGTAATGAAGGTTTATGGGTATACGCAAGAGCAAGTAAAAGACGGTGTGGATACACCTTCTGTGCTTTCAGAGATTACACTTGTTTCAAACTCAAGAGAGCTGCGAATGCTGGCTTGTTATCTTTCTGATATTGCAGGAAAGTTAGAAGCAGACCCTGATGGATTTGAACATGAGCATTTGGGTGATGATAGTGAGATTTTTTCAGAGACCAATTTCATTGTTTTTAACGAAGACGCCGTATAACAAACAAAACAGAGTGGCCCTGATCTTTCTCTTTTTATGAATCTCAAGCCGAACCACCCACCCGAATTAACCACACTAAATAGCTAAGTGCACGGTCTGGCGTTGCGGCGACCACAGCATTGGCAACGAGGGAAATACGGCCTGCGCAGCGCAAAGCAGGGAGCTCGCCCGCCCGGCGTGAGGGATAAGATCCCTCAAGGAGGGCACCGGGGGGAAGTTAAAAAAAGCATTGAGCGGATGTACTGCTAGTCCTCGTTTTCAGTTGGCTTGCCTGTATCCCTACAGGGTGGTAGCTTAAATACCATAAAAATTAGTGGGTTAGCGTTTTATTGCCAAAGCTTTGAAGCATGGATAGTAGGCCGACACGTTTTTCCAGGAGGGAATGAAGATATTCAGCCGAAAACCAACGGCTTGGTAAAGTTACCTCGAATGGTTCTAGCTGGAAAATCAGGTGCTCACATTATCAAACTGTTAGGAATCACAAGTTGGAACTTAGTAATCAAGTTATCAAATGGATTGAATCTGATAGCTATCGGATGGAGGCTCTTGTTGTTGCTTCAACGCTCGGCTTAAGAGATTGGTGTTTGGCAGCGGGATTTGTTAGGAACTTAATCTGGGATAAGCTACATTCAAAAGATACTTTTACTCCTCTGAATGACATCGACTTAATATATTTTGATGCTAATACCACTGAGGAAAAGCCAGATATTGAGTATGAAGAAAAGCTGAAGTCTTTAAGCAATCATCCATGGTCCGTCAAAAATCAAGCCAGAGTGCATATTCGAAATAATGACCAGCCATATTTGTCTACTTCCGATGCAATGAGCTATTGGGTGGAGGTTGAAACGGCTGTTGGCGCTACTTATTCAGAGGAAAATGGCGTTTCAATTGTTGCTCCTTTTGGGTTAGAGGCGAATTTCAGTAATTCGATCAGTTTAAATCCTAAGCGCCCGAAACCAAGTGGTTTCTTGAAAAGAGTTGCCGATAAAGAGTGGCCTATTTTATGGCCGAATCTAGAGGTGATTTACTAATAAATTGCAGTGCCGAGTCCGTTGCGGTTTTTGGAAAAATAACTCGCTGGCGTTTATTATTTGCCGGTGTGGATGATTGTTGGCTGACTAAAAATCGGTCTATCGAACATGGAATGTGTTGGAATTGAATGTAATTCTCTGGGATTTTGATGGTACTCTAGCTCACCGTGAAGGAATGTGGTCTGGAACGCTGCCGGGTTGGCCCAACGTCGTTTTCCTGACTATAACATCACTGTCGAATCCATCCGGCCTCATCTGCAATCAGGCTTCCCTTGGCATAAGCCTGAAAGGGCTTATGGTCAACGCAGCCCTAATCTGTGGTGGAATGAACTAAACCCCGTGTTCGCGAATGCATTTGCTAAAGCAGGCTTACCTCGTGAACTCGCTACTGAACTTTCTAAGTCGGTAAAAAGCGAGTACATACAAAGTGAACATTGGTCTGTTTACGATGATGTAGAAGACTGCTTATCGGAGTTGAGCAAAATGGGCTGGAAGCATCTGATTCTATCCAACCATGTGCCGGAGTTACCCACTTTGGTCAAAGAGCTTGGCCTGAGCCATCACTTCGAGCATGTGATCACCTCTGCCTTAGTTGGATTTGAAAAGCCCCATTCATCGATCTTTGAGCATACAATCGGTAAGTTACCTGCCAATTCAAAGGTCTGGATGGTGGGTGACAGCTATTCAGCTGATGTTGCTGGTGCTGAGAGGCAAGGTATACCAGCTATCCTGGTTCGAAAAGAGCATGCATTAGCTCGGCTCTCATGCTCAAGTTTGCGCAGTATTGCAAGTATCATCAATAATAATTCACGGCAGTAATCGGTTGTGTCGATGGCCACGTCAGCTGACCAGGTGCCTCTACAGGACGCCAAAAGTCTCGCTGCGTTCGACACACCACTTTTGGTTCTCTGAGCTGGGGCGTTAGGAGATACAGGTTTGGATGAAGCTCTAGAAACCCTCTACGACTTTGGTGATGAGTGGGATATCCTGAAAGTTGAAGCTAGGCGATCAGTCCCAGGTTGTGATTTAAATATAAGCATCACATTTAGCCATAGCTCGGAAACCCAGGTCATTGAATTGCTGGGTTGTAAAGACTATTGGTCTGTCGAAGCTCTTCTTGAAGCGGATCGCGTTAGGTTTTCAAACGTATCTGACTCGCAATTAGAATATGGGAGAATAGTTGTTGAGTGCTTTAGTGATGCGTACAGCATTTTTAAATGTGATGAGTTGGCCAAAGCAAGCTCATAACAAGTGCGGAAATTGACGCGAAGAAGCCCGCACAACTGCCATAAACGTTACGAGCACTAGGGAGCAACTAAATGATTCGAGATTATCGGGCAGCCGATATTGATCAAGTCTTGGCAATCTGGCTATCTGCATCGATTAAAGCCCATGACTTCATCGAATCTGCATTTTGGAATTCGAAGATTAGCGTGATGCGTGATGTATACATCCCTGCATCGGAGACGCTGGTGTATGAAGCTGAGGGAGAAGTCGTTGGGTTCTATAGCCTATATGAGAACAATCTTGCTGCGATCTTTGTGATACCAGGCTCACAGGGCAAGGGGTTGGGCTCAGCCCTAATTAATGATGCTAAGAGTAGGCGAGAAAGGCTGCAGCTCACTGTTTATAAAGAAAATATACAGAGCATCGAGTTCTATCAGAAACACGGATTCACTTTACTTGGAGAGCAAATCGATGAGCATACCGGGCACCCTGAGCTCATTATGGAGTATCACTCGTAAAAAGGCGCAGCAGTACGCGGCCGTTGGCCGCCGGACACTCATAAACTCGCGCCGCTGTGCTTTGCGTTATAGGACTTAAATGAACTTTACTGAAAAGATTTGGGAATGGGATCCTCTAGAAGAAGCGGAAAAACTAAGGTGCCTTTATTCCTTTGGTGATGCCTTAGAGTTTCTTTCTTCTTCTGCATCGAAACAAATAGCCAACTTGCCGGGTGGCTGCCCTTTTTGTGAGGTGTGGTCTACCTATGGTTTAAGAGTTGATGATTTCGTAAATTTACTATCGGCTGAGTCTGAAGAAGAGGTGCGGATGGTAGCTAAAGAATTATTAGAAGCTTTTGACCTTTTAACTGAAGAAGAAGCCAAATGCTGGGATGAGAATGTATTGACCTTAGAAGGCTGGGATAAAATCAGATCTTTAAGTTCGGAGGCACTTTCGAAGATAGAATGGGATCTACTCAATAAACTTAGAAAATACGTAAACCGTGCCCTATGACAATTATATCAAATCCTCGGCCTTCGGCCGCCCGACGCTCATTCTTAGCGTGGTTTATATAGGGTGTTAGTTGCCCTTCTGACTATGGAGAAAATTTGAAATGGGACTTCACGTACACAGCCTCGGAAACTGTAGTGGTCTAATTCATCCGGATACCTCGTTTAGATAGTATTCATACCAACCGAAGTGAACTCTGATGACAGAGAAAAAGGGACGTAAGTTTATGCCCGCAGAAACAAGCCGGACACCCACTCCAGTTCCTAGGCCAAGTCGTTCAGCTCTCGGGCGCGGCTAGGTTTTCCGCGCCTTAGTAGGCCGCCTGAGTTGGCAATGACTCTGCCCGCAGGGGCTGCCCGGATGGCAGCACCAACCAACATCCTGCCGGGGTGCAGGCTGTTGGCGTTGCGGCGACCACAGCATTGTTAACTAAGGAATAACGGCTTGCGCAGCGCAAAGCAGGCTGAAAGCTATCTATGTGGTTTCTACTGCATCGAAAAGTTCAAAAAATGCTCACTTACTGAAAGTAAGCTGCGCTTTTTTATTAATTTTCACCTGGCAGAAGCTGTCTCGATGTACGCATTCAGTCGCACGCCCGCCCGGCGTTGAGGGATAATATCTCTCAAGGAGGGCATCTGGGTTGGCGTTAAAAAGCGCTCGTGTGCGAGTCCGACTCAATGCTCACTTACGATTTGTAAACTGCGCTTGTTGAGGGCAACTCCCACCCGCTTTTTACCTGGCACAAACTGCCTCGATGTATGCTTTCAGCAGCCTACTTAGCGTGGGGGACAACCTCATAGAGGGCATCGAGCTTGATGGCTTTAAAACCAGGGCAAGTTCAAACCATAAAAAAGCGGGGCTATGCCCCGCTTACTTACTTGCTAAGCATCCATCAGTGATTACCAGCGACGGGTCGCCTCACTTGCTTGGCCATAGCTAAAGCTTAAATCCACATCCTGATAGTCACCATCGACATTCAGGAAGATGTAGGGAGTTTGTGGGTTATCAATAAACAGCGTGGCCTGGGTGTTGTTGCTTTGCGCCTGTTGATCATAGTTGGCGCGAGTAGGCCAGTTTTCACCGCTGCTGTAAATGGTCAGGTTGCCACTGCCACCTTGAGTGTAGATGCGTATATGCTTGGCATTTTCTGGTACCCGAATCAGGTAGTAGTTTGCGCCATTGCTGCTGATGCGGCGTGGCTCATTGGCACGCAATTCATAATCGTGCTCGGTATGACCATCGTCGGCGCCGCCGTCATTACCACCGTTGTCTGAACCACCATTATCTGTATCGCCGCTATCAGCGTCGTAGGCAGCAATGCGTTGATCCAACCAATTGGAGAAGTCAGCATCGTAAGCGCTGCCCAGCTGTTGCAGGTCGCGTTGATAATCTTCGTAGCGATCTTCACGCATGGCCGTCAGCCATTGCTGGGTGCGATTGGACTGCTGGGTTTTCATGTACCAGCTGGCTAAATAGCCCCAGCGATAAACTCGTTCGGTGCCGTCGTTATAGGTGTTTTGAAACACTTCGCTTAACGCAACTTTCTGACGCTTAGCGGCCTCAATGGCAGCCGAGTTGTCGTCCAAGTGGGTAGCATATTCAGCCATGCCCTCTGTCCACCAAGTGGTTGGGAAAGCCTGTGAGCGTGAAAAGTTACCGTACAGGTTGTAGCGGCCATCGAGGTAGTGAGTAAACTCATGGCGCAAGTTCCATACGCTAAAGTCGTCTATCCACTCAGCACGATAGGCAATAAAGCGCGCCTGGTTGTCTTGTTTTGCTGGGTTACCTTCTAAATACATACCACCGTTATCGGTGCTAATGCCGAAGAACAGACCAGCATACTGTTTGTAGTCAGATGAGCTGTCGAAAATGACGACTTCTAAGCGCTCGTTGTAATCATCGGCGACGGCTTGTTCACCGGTATTAAACAGATCATGAAAGCGCTCGGCCTGGTCCTGCAGGATGCCGCACACTTCTTGGCGCTGGTCGTAGGTCAGCGCTTGAGCGCGAATATCAACATTGACACTGGCACAGCTGTGTTGGGTCGCTAATACCGTTCTTTCTAAACGGTCTTGGAAGTTGCAAATACCATACTCGTTGCAGTCGTCATAGGCGGTGGTGACATCGGCCAGTGCCAACCAGCCTTTGCTGAACTCTGGGAACTGCTGCAGCCAAGTTTTGATTTGCGGACGCAACTGCGCTTTTAGATCGTCATGCTGTAAGAAGCGGGCGTATTCACGTAGAGCGTTTTCTACCAAGTAGGCATCGTCGCCAGACAGCAGCCCCTGTTGCTGTTGCACGAAGGTTTCCAGGGTGCGCAATAGCGTTGGGTCATTTTTTACTGTGCTGCCAAAATCATCCTGATAGTGACCACGGAATAACACCGTAAATGCATTGTTGGTAGCCACTTTACGGTCGCGGCTATCTGCATCCGCTGCTTGAGGGAAAAATTCTAATAATTGAATAACTTTTTCAATAAATTGAGTGTTTAACCCAGAACTATCAATCAAAGTGACGGATTCAGACAGCAAACCGTTGGCTTTGCCGGTGATGCGCTCATCTTTTAATAGGTTGTTAAGTGACTTCTCAATGGCGTCACGAAGCGCAGGTGTGTACTCGCCCACATCGTCCTTGTGGTAATACTGAACGTACAGGCCAGCACGTAAAAACAGCACCGAGGCTTCGCTGGGGTCTTGTGAGCCCGCTATGTGTTTGGCGACCATTTCCATGCGCGGTTGCGCAAAGGTGCGTGCCGCTTGTGGTCCTGTCAGAGAGAACAAACCGTTAACGCACTGGTTTTCAGCGACGGCGACGGTGGCGGCAAAATCTTCAGCGTTAAATGCATCTAGGCTTGACGCTTTGCAATCCCAGTCACGGGCGATGCCGTTAAAGGTGTCACCAGCATCGTCGTCATTACCAGCATCGTCGTCGTTACCAGCATCGTCGTCATTACCAGCATCGTCGTCGTTACCAGCATCGTCGTCGTTACCAGCATCGTTGTCGTTACCAGCATCGTTGTCGTTACCAGCATCGTTGTCGTTACCGGCGTCGTTGTCGTTACCGGAGTCGTTGTCGTTACCGGAGTCGTTGTCGTTACCGGAGTCGTTGTCGTTACCGGAGTCGTTGTCGTTACCGGAGTCGTTGTCGTTACCGGAGTCGTTGTCGTTACCGGAGTCGTTGTCGTTACCGGAGTCGTTGTCGTTACCGGAATCGTTATCCGAGTTACCGCCATCGTTATTGTCACCGGGTTCGGTCACGGTATCGGTCGAGCCGTCTTCGTCTGGGTTGCGTCCTTCTCCCAGGTTTTCACCACCACAACCGGTTAATATTATTGTTGTTAATAATCCAAGCCACCAACGGTTCATTATTCTCGTGCTCCTAGGTTAAAACTGGTGGCGATTCTATGGAGTTATGTAACCAGTTCGAGATCAATGGTTTCGAAATGTGACCAGGTCGAACTTCATCGGCTCAATTTGTGACCGATTTCAAAGCTTTGGTGGGTAGGGAACAGTTGAGCCTGTTCTCAGAAAATGTAATGAGACGAAAACGACGCAATTGTGCAAGAGCGTCCTGAGTGGAACACGGCAAAAAATAAAAAATGCTTTCTTTGTCACGTCTTCGTATTTTCTTTTGTTACGTTCATGTGACATTTGTTGCTAACGTGTCCGACGAACTGACCACTTGCTGGCCAGATAAAAATGAAAAAAGTCGAGAAGGAAGACTCTTAATGAGCTCACAGAAGTTATTGTCAAAGAACTCAATTTTTACCGCGTCATTGTTATCTTTAGCGGTGATGAGCGCCAGCGCTCAGGCCGAAGTTACTAAGCGATATATCGTTAAATATCCATCCGCCAGTGAAATGAGCACGCTGGCAGAGCAGGGCTTTAATCCACAAGCCGCTCGTGAACAAGCACTGCAGCAACAGGGCGTGAAGTATCAGCGCGCGATGATGCTGGAAGATTACCATGTGGTAACGGTCAGCGCTGACAACGAGCAGGAGTTAGAGCAGCGCTTAACTGAACTGGCTGACAGCCCAGCGATTGTCAGTGTGGAAGAAGACCGTATGATGCGCGCCTTCTTTGAGCCGAACGATCCAATGTATAAAGATCAGTGGCACTACTTTAACCCGGAAGGCGGCATTAACATGCCAGCCGCTTGGGAGCGTGCAACGGGTAAAGGCGTGAAGGTGGCGGTACTGGATACCGGCTATCGTCCGCACGAAGATTTGATTGGTAATATTCTGCCAGGTTACGACATGATCTCTGATGAGTTTGTGTCGGTAGACGGTGATGGTCGTGATGCTGATGCCACCGACCCAGGTGACCACATGGCCAAAGGCGAGTGTGGCGATGATTACCCACCACAAGATTACCCAAGCTCTTGGCACGGTACCCACGTTGCCGGCACTGTTGCGGCTGTGGGCGATAACGACATGGGTGTTACCGGCGTTGCCTTTAATGCGCAAGTGGTACCGGTACGCGTATTGGGTAAATGTGGTGGTTACACCTCGGACATTGCAGATGGCATTGTGTGGGCATCTGGCGGCACGGTAGAAGGCGTGCCTGAAAACCGTAACCCTGTTCAAGTTATCAATATGAGCTTGGGCGGCGGCGGTGCTTGTCAAGACATCACTCAACAAGCCATTAACTTTGCTCGCTCGAAAGGCACCACTGTGGTCGTGGCCGCGGGTAACAGCCAGAGCGATGCCGACAACTTTTCACCTGGTAACTGTGACGGCGTCGTGAACGTAGCAGCCAACAACATTGCAGGTGCAACGGCTTGGTACTCCAACACCGGCGACAGTGTTGACGTAACCGCACCGGGTGGTGAGTGGAGCATTGTTAACGATCCTAATGGCGTACTGTCTACCGATGATTCTGGTGAAACAGCAGCCGAAGCGGATGCGTACCTGACCAAGCAAGGTACCTCAATGGCCGCTCCTCATATTGCCGGTGTTGCTGCACTGATGTATGAGAAAAAACCAGGCATTACACCGGACGAAGTCGAAGCAGCACTGACGGACAGCGGCAACGTTAAGCCATTAACCGATAACTGTGTGGGCTGTGGTGCAGGTATTGTTGATGCGGATGAGGTATTGAAGTCACTGGATCCTGCTGAGCCTGGTCAGGCTATCGTTGCGATACCTAATAACTTTGGCTTCAAACCACTGACATGGAGTACGACCATCTCAGTACCGGCCGATATGCAAACGCTGGAAGTCGCCATCGACAAGAGTGCATTCATTGCTCTGGGTCGCGGTAAGATGACCGTATCTCATGAAAGTGGAAGCTCTTGTACTGCTGATATTAAGTTCTCTCAAGGCAGCTGCAGCATCGGTGCACCGGCTGAGGGCGAATGGACAGTGACCTTTGAAGCGAAAGGTTGGAACAGCAACCTCGTGGTTAAAGCAAACTGGAAGTAAAATGAGGTAGGCCCGCTTTTGCGGGCCTTTTTTTCTTAAGGAGTGGTTGTGATAAAAAGAAGCACACTATTCATAGGAGTCTTGCTCGCTATGTCTTGCACCGCAGCTCCACAGCAAAAGTGGATTGTTAAAGTGGCACACGATGCTGAGCAGTGGCCAAGCGATACGCTTACAGACCAATATCGCCAAGTAATAGAAAATTGTGATATTCGGCTAACCTCCTTGTCACCCTCTGGTGTCCCCGGTTTTTATAGTATGACTGCTGAAGAGTCTATTACTGCTGCAAACAAAGCCTGCCTGTTAAAGAATAGTGGGATACTGTCATTAGAAGAAGATGCAATCATGCGTCCAGCCAATACCATGGGAAATATGTGAAGCGTTAACGCTGTTTAAACAAGCCGATGGCTTGAGTCATTTTTTTATATCAGCATGGCCTCCTCCTATTTGGCTTTTCTTGAGCTAAATTCTTGTATCGAATTTTCTGTATCTATTTAGCGCATTGCATCAAAGGTAATAGCGCTGTTTTTCAATTGTATCTACTGTTATATCAATAATCCTGTATGGGTTATATGTGGACTTTCATCTCGTTTCGCT
>CBDDTG010000049.1:0-22936 GCA_965233665.1 Bacterioplanes sp.
GGCCACCGAGCAGGTCGCTGTGGCGATAACAGGCATATTCGCTGGTGGCCATGATGTTTTCCTCACCAAGTTCTTTGATGCACTATAAGCGCACCCAGCACAGGGCACTTGTACAGAATTGCGCATTTTAGCGCTAAACGACAGCTCAGGCAGAAGGAGAGGCCAGCGAGATGGCAAGGCGGTGTCAGGCGGGTCGAGGTAGGTTGATCAGTAAGCGCAGCTAAAAAAAGGGGGCGCAAAGCGCCCCAAAGTCACCCTCAAGTGTGCGGATTATTTAATCCAATGTTTGCCCCAATGGGTTTTGTCATAACCGTGGTCATAGCTTTGGCTGCGAACCATGGTGTCTGCGTCTTGCTCGGCAGCGGCGATTTCTTCATCGACTACGCGCGTTGAAAGTGATAACCAACTAGTTACGAAGGCACTGGCATCGGCATTGATTTCTAATGCTTGCTCGCTGATGTTGAGCAGGTCATCGCACTCAGCGTGGTAACAAGGGTCGTAAGAGACGCCAGCTTCACCGCCAAACTTGGCCACTTGTTCCTCGGTTTTCACACCTTCGGCGCCGGTAAATAAACCGCCAAAGGCAATGCCTTCTTCAAAGAACTGGGCGTAATCCGAGCGAAAGCTAATTTCACTGCCTTCAAACTCCAAGCCACGCAGCTCAAAGTATTTCTCAAACAGTTTCTCTGTGGCCGCTGAACCTGGAGGACCTTGCAGGTCAAAGCTGGAGCCGTCGCCATCGTAAATAAAGTTGCCGAAGTTAGTGGAGCCGATCATGTCGTAGTTGAGATAGACCTTGATCTTGGCTTTTTCTTCGGCACTGAGTGCTTTCACGTATTCGGTTGAGCCGACCAAGCCAGCTTCTTCTGCGCCCCACCAAGCGAACCTAACTTTGTTTTGCGGAAAGGCTTTGCTCATCTGCACGGCCATTTCCAAAAGCGCCGCACTGCCAGAACCGTTGTCGTTGATGCCTGCGCCTTCATATACAGAGTCCAAGTGGGCCCCGGCCATAACGATGTTGTCTGGATTGCCGCGTTTGGTTTCGGCGACCAGGTTGTAAGATTGGGTTTGCTCGCGCACAACGTCGGCTTTCAGGCTGACTTCCAAGCCTTCGCTGCGAGCCCAATGAACACCATTGTCATAAGTGGCAAAGAAAGCTGGAATGCCGCCTGCGTAGCCATCGCCCAGCGTCGCATTGATCAGGCCTTTGCGGTCCTCGGCATCACCTTGGTTGAAAATAATCACGGCACTGGCGCCAGCGGCGGCGGCATTTTCTGCTTTATCTTGAAAGGCACAGCTGCCGCGTTGCACCAAGGCGATATTGCCGGCGGGAAAGCCTGCAAAGTCATCCGCTTCGCAGCCGCTGGTGGAGGCATTGCCCTCACCCAAGTCGAGGTCAATGGCGGTCACGGCCGCCATGACTTCACCGCCTTGGGTCTGGCTTAAGTAGGTGAAATCCTCACCAAATACATAGCTTTTCGGCTCCGGCAGGGTAGTGGCTAACTCGCCATCGCCTAATTCGTAATAGATATTAAATGGAAAGGCTTGGCGCTCAACGCTGTAGCCAGCGCTTTCCAAGGTTTCTTCGATGTAATCCATCGAGGCCGCGTAGCCTGGTAGGCCTGCGGCCCGATTACCGTCGTTGGCTTCGGCAATGTGATAAAGCATTTCCAAATGATATTGAATATTGTCGGATTGCACACAGCGCGGCAAACCCAGCGGTGTGCTATTCAGGATCCCAAAGCGGCATTCCAAAGGCCCTAGGCGTTCTGGGCTCCAGTAGCGATCTAGCACATTGCTGGAGGAGTTTAAATTGACAGCCAATGATTGACTGGAGACGGCAATGGCGAGTGTTGCCAATGCAAATTTTGTATTTGATTTTTTAAGCATATCGTTTCCCAAATCAGTTGGCCGATCAGCACCGGCGAAGTGAACGGATTTAGAAAATCATAGTTTTGTGCTGTTAGTGGTGGACGATTTGGGACGATGTTTGTGTCGCTTTTTTTGGCAATTAATTCAGTTTCAAATTTATTTTCAAAATTTAATTCAGTTGTCTTTGTGTGGGGCTGATTAAATCTTGTGGTTGTCGGGTGTGCAAGGTTCGGAGTGCTGGCGATGTCGCTTTTTTATTATGGCCTTAGGTGTTTTATGTCTAATAGGTTTTTCTAGGATGCTTGGCAGTGCTGTGAGCCTGATTGGTGCACCGGAAAATAGTGTGCGTCATTTTGCGGCGGTGCTAAGTCGATGGTACTAATTTTCGCGATGAAGAGCAGCAAGCAAATGACCATGCGTCATGATGTCGCATGCTGTTTAAGCGTCTGATGAGATCCATCGGACGTTTTCGGTCTGGCGGTCATTGTGAATACTGGTGTCGGCATGGCTAGGCCAAAGATTCGGTTTTTAGGAGGAGCCTACTATGATGAAAACATCATCAATTTCAGCACTGATCGCTATCAGCGCTTTGTGCATTGCGAGCAACGCGCTAGGCCATAGCGCTATGTTTCCAGACGGTTTTAAGTTTGACGAAAGCAACGGCGGTGAGGGGCTTGATCGTCCCAGCTTGATGACGACAAATAGCAATTCAATGGCGGCCATTACGCGCTGTGAAAATGGCTCTGCTGGCGGTTATCCATGCAAAAATATTGACTTGCAATCCTTTTTGGCGAAAGAGGATATGGGCGGTGGCAGCTCCGAATTAAATGATATCTGGGGTTGGACCGATCCACAAACTGGCGCAGAAATCGCCATTGTTGGCCGCACTAACGGCACCTCATTTGTTGACGTTACCAATGCAACCAGCCCAGTTTTTCTTGGTTTTTTACCCTCCCATAATGGTGGTAGTGCCGCTTGGCGTGATATCAAAACCTATAACGATCATGCATTTATTGTGGCAGATGGCAGTGCCAATCGTCGCCATGGCTTGCAAGTCTTCGATCTGACCACGCTACGTAATGTGACGCCGGGCAGTACTTTGAGTGAAACCACTCATCTTGGTGGCTTTGGTAATGCGCATAATATTGCCATAAATGAAGCCGCTGGCTATGCCTATGTTGTCGGTAGCAACCAGTGCAGCGGTGGCTTGTATATGGTGGATGTGTCTAATCCAACCAGCCCTTCGTATGCAGGATGCTTTTCCAACGATGGTTACACCCACGATGCACAATGCGTGATTTATAACGGTCCAGATAGCAGTTATGCCGGCCGTGAAATTTGCGCCGCCTATAATGAAGACACCATTACCCTGGTTGATGTGACGACTAAATCGAACCCATTGCAAATATCACGCACACCCTACCAAGGCTCGCAGTATACCCACCAAGGGTGGTTTTTAAATGATGACCATACCATCTTAATTATGAACGATGAGCTGGATGAGCAGCGCAACGGTCATAATACGACTTCCTACATTTATGATGTCAGCGATCTGGAAAACCCAGTGGAGATTGGTCGCTATGTAGGGCCGACCGCGGCCATTGACCATAATTTATATACACTGGATGGCTATGTTTTCGAATCTAATTATCGCGCTGGTTTGCGTATTTTGAATTCTGACAACATTGCATCGGGTCAGCTTTCTGAAGTGGCTTACTTTGACACCATTCCCAACTCTAACAGTGCGCAGTTCTCAGGTACGTGGAGTAATTACATTTATTTTGCCAGTGGCAATGTCATTACCAGTGATATTGGCAATGGCCTGTTCACACTTAAACCAGATTGGGATGCCATCGGTCAGCCCCTTCCAATTGAGTATTGTACTGCAGCCGGTGAAAGCGTGAACTACGAATGGATTGCCGACGTCAGCATTGCCGATTTTAATAATAGCTCTGGCAGCGCGACATATTCTGACTTCACTGGTAAAACAATTGATGCCAGCGTCGGCAGCAATGCCGTGAGCTTAACGCCAGGCTTCCGTAGTGGCAGCTATCAAGAGGTCTGGAAAATCTGGATTGACCTCAACCACGACGGTGACTTTAGCGATGCGGACGAGGAAGTTTTTGCTCCGGCTTCTGACAATGGCACAGTCTCGGGCTCTTTCACCATACCTAACTCTGCTAAAACCGGTGCAACCCGGTTACGTATTGCCATGCGTTATCAGCGTGCCCCCGATGTGTGTGGAACGTTTGATTACGGCGAAGTAGAAGACTACACAGTTCGAATTAACCCATAACTTTTACAGTGCATGAGCGAGCTGAAGAACTCAGCTCGCTCACCTTGTTTTTACAGCAATGAGTAGTATTAATGACGCGTTGGTTATTGACCATTATTTTTTTAAGTGGCTCGGTGTTTGCCTCAGATGAGGATGCATCTGAAAGTCAGATTATTGCGCATGCCAATAGTATATTGGCTGAGGCCAAGCGCATTGAACTGGACTCTGTGGAAGTATTCAAACGCAGTAATGAACTCAGAAATGAGATAAAAAAACTACGTGCTGAACAGCGCTCAAGCGAGGGTGCTGCGAGTAATGAGCAGTTTTCTACTCTGCTTGATTTGCTCAATCAACAGCGGGAATATTTGCAGCGCTATGGCGGTGAACTGCGCCAGCGTGGTAATCGCCTTGAGCAAGAAGGCATGTCGTTGGTTGCTCTCGGGTTTATACACAGCTGGCGGGATAAAATACAGCTAATGGGCCCTATGTATTTGCATGGTAACGAGCAAAAAGTACGGGCCCATAATGCTGCCGTGCGCAGTGTTCATCCTAACTTGCATGGCAAGATGACAGACGGCGCCGAGGTCGATGTGCAACAGAACATGACCTTGAATACACCGGCGCTTACCGGGCAAAATGCTCCACCAGATTTGGATATTTCGACCTTTCAGCGTTCACGCAACCTGCATTTTTTCGCTCACATAGAACCGATCAATGAGACACAACCCTCCGTGCCGCTCAACCGTATTCACGAATGGCGATTGCTGCTTGTGGATGAGCAGGGAAGGCCGGTGCGTAATGCAGCGATTCAAGTCGACGGTCATATGCCAGGTCACGTACACGGCCTGCCAACATTGCCACGCATGACAAAAGAAATATCCCCGGGTGAATATTTAATTGAAGGGGTGAAGTTTCAAATGACGGGGTGGTGGGTCATGCAGTTTGATGTTGACCACCAGGGTACTAAAGACTCCTTGGTGTTTAATCTGGTGCTGTAATCATGCGCGACCTGATTCAAATTTTCTGTCACTTTTTGTGGGTGGCAATGCTCATGGGTATCAGCCATGGCTGGGCTGACAATTATGATTTTACTGAGGCAGACATCGAGTTTCTATCTCAATTTACTCTATCTAAGCTGCCCGAACCGCCCACTGCGATTGGCAATCATAATGCTGATAATGAGCAGGCGGCCGAGCTGGGCAAAAGGCTGTTCTTTGACCCAGGTTTAAGTCGGGATGGCAGTGTCTCTTGCGCCAGTTGCCATCAACCCGAACGCTATTTTACCGATGGTTTAAAGCGCTCGGTGGCGCTAGGCATAACACAGCGCAATGCGCCGTCATTAGCTACGTCTCAATTTGGACCTTGGCAATTTTGGGATGGGCGCGCCGATAGTTTGTGGGCACAAGCGCTGATGCCACTGGAAGATGTCAAAGAACACGGTATCGCGCGCAACCAAATAGCGCATCATATTGCACGCAATTACGCTAACGATTATCAAGCGGTGTTTGGCAGCCTGCCGGTGACTTTGATCCAGTCATTACCTGCTCAGCCTGCCAGTCCGAAGCAAGGTCAGCTGCCACAGCAGCGTTGGTCTGAGCTATCGCCTGCGCAGCAGCATGCCGCGAATCAGGTGTTCGCTAATGTCGGTAAAGCGCTTATGGCCTATCAACGCCGACTAAAACTGCAGCCAGCGCCATTCGATAAGTTTGTTGAGGCTTTGCAGCAGAAAAAGGACACAGCACAGCTAAAACGCCTTATGACACCAGCCGAGGTCAATGGCATGCGGGTATTTATGGGCAAGGGAAACTGTGCCAGTTGCCACAATGGCCCTTTGTTTACCAATTTTGAGTTTCACAATGTTGGGGCGCCGGAGCCCGATCAGCAACACATTGATCTGGGTCGTTTTGATGGGGTCAGCAAACTACAGGATAATGAGTTTACCTGCTTATCGCGTTACAGCGACGCTGATCCTTCGCTGTGCGAAGAAATGCGTTTCTTAAAAAAACAGGGGCCGGAACTGGTGGGGGCATTTAAAACCCCGAGCTTGCGCAACGTAGCGAAAACCGCGCCTTATATGCAATCGGGTCAGCTGGATACCTTGTTTGATGTGATCGCACATTACAATAAGCCAACGCCGCCCTTTTACGATCGGGAGCAACATCCTAGTCGGCCACATTTTGACATTGTGCCATTAAACCTCACCGATGAAGAGCAGCAGCAGCTCGAACAGTTTCTGCATACGCTGACATCGCCTTTGGACTATGACGACAGTTGGTGGGCACTGGAGCAATAACGGCATGCCCAATAGGCGGATAACAGGCACAAAAAAAGCAGGCAAAGCCTGCTTTTTTATAGCGTCACTCGCTACTTACAGAGGAACGATGTTCTCTGCTTGAGGGCCTTTGGCGCCTTGAGTAACGGTAAACTCAACATCTTGGCCTTCAGTCAGGGTTTTGAAGCCTGCACCAACAATGGCTTTGAAGTGTGCGAACACATCAGGGCCAGACTCTTGCTCGATAAAACCAAAACCTTTGGTCTCATTGAACCACTTAACTTTACCTTTCACTGTGTTAGACATAACAGTTATCCTGTATCAAAAATATAAAAAGTGCCAAAACTGGCGTAACGCTTAGAAATTTAGGACGGAACTTAGAAACTGCAGGACGGTGTATTACGAATAAAACAGCGAAGTGTAGGATATAAATTGGAGTCTTTTCTCTAGCTGGACCTACCATACGCTGCCCTTTCATAGCCGTCTAGTTATTTTGCCGACATTTTTGTAACTGGCTGACGACCAAAAATTTAGCGATACTGTATGGATGTACACGTAAAGTGATTTGCCATGCGTTTGTTTATCGCCGAAAAGCCCAGCTTGGGGCGCGCCATTGCTGCGGTGCTGCCCAAACCACACAAGCAAGAAGACGGTTGTATCAGAGCCGCCAATGGCGACGTGGTGAGCTGGTGCATTGGCCATTTGCTCGAGCAAGCGGAGCCTGAAGCCTATAACCCGAGCTTTAAGCAATGGCGTTTGGATGTCTTGCCTATTGTGCCGCAGCAGTGGCAGCTGCAACCCAAAGCTAATACCCGCAAGCAGCTCAGCGTGTTGCGCAAGCTGGTTAAAGAAGCCGACCAGTTGGTTCATGCCGGTGACCCGGATCGTGAGGGCCAGCTACTGGTCGATGAAGTGATTAACTATCTGCGGGTGAGCAAATCTAAACAGCAGGCTATGCAACGCCTGTTAGTCAGTGACTTGAATCCCGCCGCGGTTAAAAAAGCACTGCAACAACTGCGCAGTAATCGTGAGTTCTTACCGCTGTCGGTATCGGCTTTGGCACGCAGTCGCGCCGATTGGCTGTATGGCATCAATCTAACGCGTGCCTGCACGGTTCGTGGTCAGCAGGCCGGTATGCGCCAGGTGCTGTCGGTTGGACGGGTGCAAACACCGGTGCTGGGGCTGGTGGTGCGCCGTGATCAAGACATCGAACAATTTGTCAGCAGACCATTTTATCAATTGCGTGCGGCCATTCACCTAGACGCACAGCAGCCACTGAGCTTTTACGCCGTGTGGCAGCCAAGCGAAGCCTGTGTGAACCATCAGGATGAAGACGGACGCGTCCTCAACCCTAAACTGGTGGCCAATGTTGCCAGCCGCATACGCCTGCAGCCGGCGCAGATTAAAGACTCACAGCAACAACAAAAGCAGCAGCCGCCGCCTTTGCCGTATAACCTGTCTGCCTTGCAAGTCGATGCCGGCAAAGCCTACGGTTTATCTGCTAAACAAGTGTTAGATACGTGTCAGGCTTTGTATGAAAAGCACCAGCTCATTACTTACCCTCGGTCGGACTGTCGCTATTTACCGGCAGAGCATTGGCCTCAAGGCAGCTCCATTGGCAATGCCATCGCCCTCACCGCTGCTGAGCTCAAGCAAGCCTGTGCTGGGGCTGATTGGCAACTGCGTTCAAAAGCCTGGAACGATGCCAAAGTGGGAGCCCACCACGCCATTATACCGACAGCGAAAGGAATGAGTGGCGAGCGTCTAAATCGGCTTGAACAGCGAGTGTATTTGCTGATCGCGCGCCAGTACTTGATGCAGTTTTATCCACCACATCGCTATTGTCAGCGCCACATCGATGTCGACATTCAGGGCGGACTGTTTCGAGCTAACGAGCGTTATACCTTGGCGGCAGGCTGGAAAGAACTGCTGCCGAGCGCGAAAGAGGGCGCTGTGACTCAGCAGGCTGTGCTGCCAGACGTTCAGCCAGGACAAGCGGTGTGGAGCGGTGAACCTGAAATAGACGAAAAGCATACCGAGCCACCGAAGGCCTTTTCAGATGCCAGCTTGCTGGCCGCGATGACGGGGATCGGCCGCTTTGTGCAAGATCCTGAGTTGCGCAAGGTGCTGCGAGAAACCGACGGCTTGGGCACGGAAGCCACCCGGGCCGGCATCATCGAGCTGTTGTTCAATCGTGGCTTTTTACAACGCCAAGGCAAAAGCATACATGCGACGGCGCTTGGCAAAGCCATGGTACAGGCGCTACCACAGGCCACGACTGTTCCGGATATGACCGCGCAATGGGAGCGGCAGCTCAACGACATCAGCCAGCGCCAACTGAGCTACCAACAATTTATGCAGCCACTGGAGCAGCAACTTCAACGCTTAGTGAAAGACGCCAGTCAGCTCAACACTCAGGTCTTTCGTGGTTTGCCTGCGGCACCGGCCAAGCGCCGTTCGCGGCGAACTAAAAGCCGAGGTAAACAAAAGTAAGGTAGGCCGTATGCTGCACGCTACGGGCGACCAAGGGGCTGTCTTGCAGTGTTTGATCTAACCACTCTGCACGATACTTAAAGCGCATTTGCCAGTATTCAGTGAACGGCCACATCAGCTGCATGCCAATTAACGGGTTGCGGGTGGCTTGCGCTTCATACGCTGGTAAATCAGCGCTGGCGTGCTGCTCGTCGATACCAAACACACTTTGGCTGTAACTCTGGCTCAGCCAACGAGCGCCGGCAAACCATTGCGATTTGGGCGTAAAGCGCCCGGGCCAAGCATACAGGGTGCGAGTGAACAGCAATTCTGCTGTGGTGCCATCCGAGTGCCCAGATATGTCTTGCTCGATGTTTAAAGAAAGTGAATGCCATTGCGCGCCGAGATTTGCGGTCACCTCTAAATCACCGCCATCAAAACCGTCATAGCGTTCGTCATCGGCGTCGCCCCAGATGGCGCTGTTCACGCTTTCATCGCGCAAACCGATGCCCGAACTTAAGCTGCCGCTGCTGCCTTGCCAGCGGTAAGTAATGAGGCCGTCACCCGTTCCTATAGCCCAGCCACCGTAGCGAGCGCTGAACATCGGCACATTGAGCTGATGTGTTTCTTGCTGATGCCAGGGCGCTTTGCGCACCAGGCTGGCGCCTCCCAGTTCGTATTGCCACTGCTGCGTAGACGTAGGTGCAGGCCCAGCCAGTAGATCCAGGCTTAGCCACCACAGTAGTAATAGTCGCCAATGCTTCATGGTCAATCCTGATTCAGTGGAGAAGAACAGTCATGATGACGCGCCAATGCCTGGGCCCTCATGTGGCAAATGTCACGACAGCGCATGACATTTGCCCTATTCTGCTGCTTTGATTTGGCCGGCATAGTGAGCTGCAGAAACGTATGAATCAGGAGCATGACGCCCTGTTTAAGTGGATGGATTTTGTACTTGCTGCACTGACGATCGGCTGCATTGCAGGCTTGTTGTTGTACTTGTGGTTTACCAGTGCCAGTAGCCCAGCCCTGATACAACCGACGTTGTCATGGGTGTCCGTGGCGGTGGCGTTGTTTACTCTCAACTGGCTAGCCAACTTGCACTTGCGGTTGCCGCAGGTCAAACAGCGTCCCGATATGCCCGCCAGTTTAGTTCTGGCAGCCGCGTCAGCCATCTTGTTGATGCTGATGTTTGCTCCCGGTGTGTGCGCCATCTTATGGCTGTTGGTCGTTGGGCAAATGCCACGCTACCTTTCCCTGCGTACCAGCGCCCTGGCAGCGATTGTGATTCCGTTGCTGATTGGTGGGTATCACTGGCTCGGGTTTGGCGATCCCTACGCGATGATCAATGTCGGTTTGTATACGCTGTTCAACCTGTTCGTGCTGTATCTGAGTGTGACGCTGGAGTCGGAGAAGCAGGCGAGGGCGCAAGCGTCGCGTTTGGTGGCTGAGTTAACCGCGACACAAGAGCTACTGGCGTCGACCAGCAAACGCGATGAACGCCTGCGCATTGCTCGCGAGTTGCATGACTTGTCGGGGCATCACCTCGCAGCATTAAGCCTGCAACTTGAAATAGCGCGCCATACCGAAGGCGCTCAACATGATGGTGCGTTGCAGCGTGCCGGCGTGATTGCTCATTTGCTACTGAGTGAGTTGCGCGACACGGTTTCCACCTTTCGTGAACACCGTGGCTTGGATATTCGCACCGCCCTGCATACTTTGGTTCGAAGTTGGCCAAGGCCACAAGTGTGGCTGCAAATCGACTCCAAGCTGCGCCCTGATGATGTGCGCTTGGCAGAAACCCTGTTGCGCTGCGTGCAAGAGGCAATGACCAACATGGTGCGCCACAGTCATGCCAGTCGAGCAGCGATCAACATCAAGCTGGTGGAAAACCGAGTGCAGATGACCTTGATCGATAACGGCGGCTGCAAACATTTGCCGCGGCCAGGCAATGGGCTGAAGGGTATGCAAGAGCGGGTCGAGGCGTTGCAGGGCAGTTTGACGATGAGTCTCACAGGCAGTGGGCTGCAGTTGTGTATCGAATTACCGTTAGATAATGGACTGGTGGTGTGATCAAGATTGTCTTGGTGGAAGATCAACAGCTGGTGCGCGAAGGCATCAGCACCCTGCTGCAGCTGCGGCCTGGCTATCAGGTGGTCGCGACAGCGGAAGATGGCCGTATTGGCCTGGATATGATTCAACGTCACCAACCGGATTTGGTGCTACTGGACATACGCATGCCCGTCATGGGCGGCATCGAAGTGCTGTCTGCATTGCAACAACAACGGCATCACTTGCCGGTGTTGGTCCTTACCACCTTTGATGACCATGAACTGGTGCGCCAGTGCATTGAACTAGGGGCGAAAGGGTATTTACGCAAAGACGTCGGCTTGGATGAGCTGTTGGCGGCGATAGACACCCTTCATGCCGGTGGCGAATGGCTGCAGCCGGCATTAACGCAGCGGATTCAGCGCTATCAGCAGTCGCAGGAAAACACGCTGTTACCGGCCGTTAAGCTAACTGCGGCCGAGGTGCGGGTTTTGCGCTTGGTAGCTGCAGGTCATAGCAATCAGGAAATAGCACGGGCTTTACATCGTGCACCGGGCACCGTGCGTAATCAGGTGTCGGCCATTTTGGAAAAACTGGAAGCCCGTGACCGCACTCAAGCGGTCTTACGGGCGATAGATCAAGGGTTAATTTAGACTCTGAAGCGCGACAGATTGCCAGCAATATTGGTGCTGAGGCTGTGCAGCTGGCCGGACTGGTTCATGGCCTCTGCCACGTTGCCGGCCAGATCATCGGAGGCGGTCTGGATGGCGGTGGCGATGCGGCTGATCTCCTCAGTCGCGGCATGCTGCTCGCGCGAAGCATTGGCGATGTTTTGTGAGCGCTCGGAAATATCGCTCAGAGCCTCGGCAATAACCGACAGGCTTTGTGTCACTTGAGCAGCACTTTCGGCCGTTTCTCCGGTTAATGCTTTGCTGGTCTCCATAATGTTGACCGCGCTTTGACTGTGCTGCTTGAGGTTGTCGATCATCTCCTGGATTTCACCGGTGGCTTCGTGGGTGCGCTGCGATAGCGTGCGCACTTCATCGGCAACCACGGCGAAACCACGGCCCTGTTCGCCAGCGCGGGCGGCTTCGATAGCAGCATTTAACGCCAACAAGTTGGTCTGCTCGGCAATGCCCTGAATCGTGGCCAAAATGCCGGTGATTTGCTGGGCTTGCTCATCCAGCTGGTTGATAACGCCAGTGGCATCGTCGATCTGGCTGGTCAGTCGCGTCATGCGGCGTTTGTTTTCTTCGGCATTGCCCATGCCAGACTGGCCTTCTTCGGTGGCATTTTGCGCCGCTCCAGCGGTGTCGGAAGCGTTCGAAGCCACCTCGGATGACGTTGACGACAACTCGTTGACGGCCACGGCTACCTGGCTGATTTCAGACTGCTGAACCTGCACTGCCTGGTTGTTTTCTTCAGCATTGGTGCGTGCTGAACTGGACAAGCTGTCCAGCTCGCGCGATGACTCCATGCTCTGCGATACCAGGTCGTGAATCGAGCTGACAAAAACATTAAATGCATTACTGAGCGCACCGATTTCATCGTTGCGAATCACGTCTAAGCGTTTGGTCAGGTCGGCTTCACCTTGGGCAATGTCCGACATGGCCACACTTAAGTTGGCCAATGGCCGCAGCAAGCGCGAGATAATGACGCCGGTGATGACGGTGACAATGATGATGGTGAGAATGCCCGTCACCCAGCTGGACCAACGCAATGCAGACAAGCTGGCGTAGGCTTCTTTTTCAGGTGCGACCAACAACAGCTGCCAATCGGTGCCGTCGATGGCGTACAACCCCAAGAGGCTTGTGTGATCACCAAACTCAGCGGTCACAATGCTGCCCGCCTGCAGTCGAGTGCCTGAGCCCATCATGCTGCTGACTGGTTTGCCCAGCAGCTTTTCGTCAGGGTGGACCATGAATTGTTGCTCAGCATTAAGCAAAGCGGCGTAGCCATGCTCTCCAAGGTCAATGTCTAACACCTGATTGACCACCGCCGTTAGTGCAACGTCCCCAGCCAACACCCCATTGCTGGTGGGCTGAGCAAAGGTAATAACAATTTCACCGGTGCTGGCGTCTACATAAGGCGCGGTAATGACCTGTCGGCCCTGCTGGCGAGCGAGTTTGTACCAAGGGCGCACTCTGGGGTCATAGTCGGCTGGCAGTTCGTCATTCGGACGCATGACCATATCGCCGTCTTGGGTGCCCAGATACAAATACATAAAATCGCCAGCACGCTGACCGAGGGCGACGATGTCGTCGGGTGCTAAGTTGCTGTTGAGCGAACTGACGGAAGCCGATACCACCTGACCTTTGCCTTTAATCCAGCTGCTCACAAAGCTGCCGGTTTTATCGCCGGTGATGCGAATGCGTTCGCTGATTTCTTCAGAAAGGCTGTTGCGGGCTTGCTGGTAGCTGAACAAACTGCTCAGTGCCAGCAGAACTAAAATGGTGCCGCCGACCGCCAGCATCAACTGTCGACGAATGCTCATGTTTTTCATTGTTTTACGTCCTCGTACCTGCGCAACTTAAAGCTTAGATGAAATATATCGGCACGAAGGGGAATGGCATTAATCTGGCGTAGTGCTTCAGCTAGGGTCGCTGTTGCCCTCGGCAATGATCTCGCCGTTTTGCCACAGCTTCCAATCACCGGGCTGGTAGAGTGTCCATTGCTCATCGGAGGTAAGTGGTTCGGTGGCGATGATACTGACCACGTCTTGGGGTGTTGTTTCGGCGGCAAAATCAATGCTGACTTCGGCGTCGCACAAGCGGGCCGGGCCGAAGGGCGCACGCCGGGTAATGCATGCCATTTTGCTGCTGCAATAGCTGAACAGCCAATCGCCATTGCTCAGCAAGCAGTTAAAAACGCCTTGCTGGCGGTAGCTGTCCGCTAGGCTAACCAACACCTCAGTGAGCTGCTGTGGCATGGCATCACGCGGCAAAGCTTGGCGTACCTGATTCATCAAATCGCAAAAGATGTCTTCGCTGTCGGTATCGCCCACGGGCTCATACATGCCGACTCGGCGGCTGAACTGTTTGAGTTGACCATTATGGGCAAAGACCCAGTAGCGCCCCCACAGTTCGCGCACAAAAGGGTGTGTGTTGGCGAGGTTGATATCGCCGACATTGGCTTGGCGAATATGGCAGATCGCAGTTTTGCTTTTAATCGGATGTTGTTGCACCAGTTCGGCAATGCGCGAAGAGGCACTGGGCTCAGGGTCATGAAAGGAGCGCACGCCTTTGCCTTCGTAAAAACTCACCCCCCAGCCATCTTTGTGTGGGCCGGTAGCACCACCACGCCGCGTCAGGCCGGTAAAGCTGAAACATAAATCGGTGGGGGTATTGGCACTCATGCCAAGAAGTTCACACATCCTGCCGTCGCCATTGAATTGCTAAGTTGGAGGAAATGGCCATGCGATGCATGGCCATTTAGGGTTATTTCACCAGCGTCTGCCACTCTGGCTTATAGTCACGCTTGCCGGTGACTTGGTCAAAGTAGAGGGTTTGCAGTTGCTCGGTGAGCGGGCCGCGGCGGCCTTCACCAATAATGCGGCCATCGAGGGATTGAATCGGTAGCACTTCAGCCGCTGTACCGGTAAAGAAGGCTTCATCGGCGATGTAAACCTCGTCACGGGTAATGCGTTTCTCTTGCACCGTATAACCGAGGTTGTGGGCAAACTCCATAATGGTTTTACGAGTAATGCCGTCGAGGCACGAGGTCAGCTCTGGGGTGTAAATCACACCATCGCGAATGACAAAAATATTCTCACCTGAGCCTTCGGCGACGTAGCCCTCGTTATCTAGCAGCAATGCCTCTTCACAGCCGCTGTCGATGGCTTCGCGCAATGCCAACATAGAGTTGATGTAGTTGCCGTTGGCCTTGGCTTTACACATGGTGATGTTGACGTGATGACGCGTGTACGACGACGTGCGAATGCGAATGCCTTGGGTTTTGGCTTCTTCACCCATGTAGGCTGGCCATTCCCAGGCGGCGACCATAACGTGCACTTTTAAGTTGTCAGCGCGCAGGCCCATGCCTTCGCTGCCTAAAAACACCATGGGGCGAATATAGGCACTGTCGAGGTTGTTCTCACGCACAGCAGCACGCTGTGCTTCATTGACTTCTTCTTTGGTATACGGCATTTGAATGCCGAGAATGTGGGCGGAGCGGAACAGGCGGTCGGTGTGTTCCTGCAAACGGAAAATCGCCGCACCCTGATCGGTCTCATACGCCCGCACACCTTCAAAAACGCCCATACCATAATGCAGGGTGTGAGTTAGCACGTGGACTTTGGCATCGCGCCAGTCAACCAACTCTCCGTCTAACCAGATCAGACCGTCGCGGTCCGCCATGGAAGGTAGCATATCGACCTCTTTCTACACTGTTGGCCGCCATTGCCGGCAGCCCCGATTGTTAAGTTTCAGACTGTTCGTGGTCAGCCTCTAACCAGCGGTTCCATAACCGCATTACTTGCTGGCGCCGCGCTTCAAAGCCTAGTGTCTGAACGCGCTCTTGCTCTAGCAGCAAGGTTTGTTTTTGCAGTGCTCGCCGGTGAGTTTCGGCTCGGTAGGACAGGTAGGTTTCCTGTAAGGTCTGCTGATCTTGTGAATCCATCAGACCCGTGGCTGCGAACGCATCCAGCAACCGCATGTTGTCGGTAACATCCAGTAACGGCGGGTGCTGGCAGGACCAGGCCAAGACTCCGTATTGAACCAGAAACTCGATATCAACAATACCCCCTGTGTCCTGTTTCAGCTGGAATTGTTGGCCCTGTTTGTCTTTGGAGCCAAGGTGCTCACGCATTTTCTCACGCATGTCACGTACTTCCTTGGCAAGTTCGCTGACATCGCGCTGGCGCGCCAGTATGGCGCGACGAATGGCGTCAAACTCCGCAGCAGCACTGGCGCTGCCACACAAAACCCGGGCGCGTACTAAGGCCTGGTGTTCCCAGGTCCAGGCGTGCTGTTGCTGATATTCAGCAAAAGCTTTCATCGAGGCGACGATCATGCCTGAGTTACCCGAAGGTCTAAGGCGCATGTCCACTTCGTATAAATCGCCGGAGCGTGTTTGCGTGGTCATGATATGAATGATGCGCTGGCCCATGCGGGTGTAGAACACGCCGTTATCTTGGCTGCGCTCGCCGGTGGTGTAGCGGTTACTGGCGCTGTTATGTAAAAACACCAGATCTAAATCCGAGCTGTAGCTCAACTCCAGCCCGCCGACCTTGCCGTAGCCAATGACGGCAAATTCAGGTTCAGTGATGGGCTCTTTGTCGGCGTTGGTCGGGTAGCCATATTTGGCGACCATTTGCTCAAAGGCTAAGCGCACAACTTTCTCTAAGATGACCTCGGCTAACCAGGTTAAATAGTCGCTGACCTGCATCAGTGGCAAAGCTTCCATCACTTCACAAGCCGCAGCACGAAGTTTGTGTGCCCGCAAAAACTGGCGCAGCTGCTCCATTTGCTGCTCCAGGTCATCGGCATCAATGCGCAATAAACGCAGGTGCAGCTCTTCCGCCAGTTCGGCTTTATCGGGCAAGCGATACAGGGTGTCGGGCACCAGTAGCTCATCGAGCAGCAGCGGCGTAGCGGCAATGTATTCGGCCACCCAGCTGGAGGCGCCGCACAAACGCACCAGTTGTTCTAGCGCTTGTGGGTTTTCGTTCAATAGCACCAAATACGCCGTGCGGCGCAGTACGGCCTCCAGCAGCGGGATAATGCGCTCCAGCGTCGTCACGGGCTGCTCGCCTTGCCACAGCTGTGCGAGCAATTTGGGCATTAACGCATCCAGGCGCTGGCGACCAATTTGCTGCATATTGAGTACCGCCCGGGATTGGCGAAAACGCTCTAAGCGTTGCTGCACTTCCTCCGAGAGTGCACAGGGAAACTGATCTAAAAAATCTAGCTCTTGCTGGCCATGTAATTCGCCCAGCCATAAGTCGTGCCAGGCATGATCCAGATCGGGTGTGTGCTCATCATCGTCATCGCTGGCGACAATATGAGAGAAGTGCAGGCTGACAATATCGCGGTGTTGTTGCAGCTCGGCTAAAAAACTTGGCCAGTCGTCAAAACCGAGGGCGATGGCCAGGCGCAGCTGATCAAACTCGTTGTCCGGCAATTGCTGGGTTTGCTCATCGTGGCGCGCTTGAATGGCGTGCTCGACGTTGCGTAAAAACAAATACGCCTGTTTCAGCTCGCTGCAGGCATTGGCGGGCAAGTAGCCATCGGCGGCGAGAATATCCAACACTTTGCACAGTTCGCGGGTTTGTAAATCGCTGTCTTGGCCGCCGCGAATCAATTGAAACGCCTGTGCGATAAACTCCACCTCGCGAATACCGCCGGGGCCAAGTTTGACGTTCATCTCGAGCCCGCGGCGGCGCACCTCGGCATTGATCATGGCCTTCATCGAGCGCAGCGAATCAAAGGCGCTGAAGTCGACGTACTGGCGATAGGTAAAGGGCCGCAGAATGCTCAATAGCTCTTGCGCGGCAGGGTTGTCTTCGCCGGTCATCACGCGCGCTTTGACCATGGCGTAGCGCTCCCAGTCGCGGCCCTGCTCCTGGTAATAAGCCTCCATCGAGGCAAAGTTCATCACCAGCGGGCCGCTCTGACCGTAGGGCCGCAGGCGCATGTCGGTGCGAAACACAAAGCCATCGATGGTGACGGTATCTAACGCCTGTATGAGCTTTTGCCCGAGCTTAATAAAATACTCTTGGTTGCTGATGACTTTGGGCCCTTGCGTATCACCAGACTCGGGATAGGTAAAAATTAGATCGATGTCGGAGCTGAGGTTCAGCTCATAGGCACCCAGCTTGCCCATGCCCAATACTTGCAGGTATTGCTCGCTACCGCTGTGTTTGCCCACAGGCGCGCCGTAGCGCTGCTGCAGTTGTGGGGTTAAAAACGCCAGGGTGCGGCTCACGCATTCGTCGGCCAGTTCAGACAGGGCGCGGGTGGTTTGCAAAGTGGTGGCTGTGCGCAGCAGGTCGCGCCAGATAATGTGGCTTTGCGCCCTTCGGCGCAGTAAACGCAGGGCTTTGTGCCAGTCTTCTTCGGTTTGTGCACCGTCACTTAGCTGATCTAACCACTGGCTAAAGTGCTGGCGTGTTAGCGGTTCATCCAATTCAGCATCAGCGAGGATGCATTGCCAGTAGTCCGGCTCTTTGGCGACGGAGTCGACGACAAAATCACTCAAGCACAAAACGCGCTGGCACTGTTGCTGCCGCTGTTCGCTCAGCTGTTGCCAAAAGCCAGGCCAGTCCGCCTGGCGCAGTTGCCAGGTATCGGCCAATTGCTCGAACACGCTTTGCCAGTGAGATTGCAGCGCCGGTGGCAGCATAAGTAGCAGCTCCAAAGTTTTACCCAGAAGCTGCTACTGTACCGAGTTGCGTGGATTTGCGCAGGTTTTAGATCAAGCTTGCCGCATCTCCTTGCGATACAAGCTAACGCCGGTAATGAGCACCGCCAACGCCACCACGGCAATGATAATGGTCGCCAAGGCATTGATTTGCGGACTGACCCCTAAACGCACGCTGGAATAGACCACCATCGGCAAGGTGGTAGAACCCGGGCCGGAGACAAAGCTAGCAATCACCAAATCGTCCATCGACAGGGTAAAGGCCAGTAGCCAGCCTGCGCCCAGTGCCGGTGCGATGAGCGGTAAGGTAATGGTGAAAAACACCGTCAGTGGCCGCGCACCCAAATCCAGTGCCGCTTCTTCTAACGAGCGATCCATATGGGCCAGCCGACTT
The DNA here is from genome assembly GCA_965233665.1 of Bacterioplanes sp. Taxonomy (GTDB): domain Bacteria; phylum Pseudomonadota; class Gammaproteobacteria; order Pseudomonadales; family Oceanobacteraceae; genus Bacterioplanes. The sequence continues at coordinate 18,694 of CBDDTG010000049.1, forward strand.
TGCACAATGACGGTGACGTAGGCCATGGAGAAGGTCACATGCGCCAGCAAGATGGTCAGCATGCCGCGACCTTGCGGCCAGCCGAACACGTCTTCCATGGCCACAAACAGCAACAGCAGTGACAAGCCGATCATGATTTCCGGCATCACCAAAGGCGCTGTGACCATGACCCCAAGGCTTTGATGGCCACGCTGTTTGCGCAGCCGCACCAGCGCCAGAGCGGCCAAAGTGCCCAACACCACCGCTAGGCTGGCGTTCAGGCCAGCGATTTTGATGCTCATCCACGCCGCTTCTAACAGCGGCTCGTTGTTCATCAGCTCGCCATACCAGCGCGTGCTAAAGCCGCCCCAAACTGTGACCAAGCGGCTGTCGTTAAAGGAATACACCACCAGGCTGATGATGGGCGCGTACAAAAAGGCGTAGCCAGCCACTAAGGCCAATACCAGCAGCGGATGTTTTTTCAGCATCAGCCTTGCTCCTCTGCCAGACGTTGCTCGTAATGGCGCATCAGCACAAAGGGCACCACCAACACCAGCAGCAACACAGACGCCAGCGATGACGCCACTGGCCAGTCTTTATTGGCGAAAAACTCGGTCCACATCAGTTTGCCGATCATTAAAGTGTCTGGTCCGCCGAGCAGATCCGGAATAACGAACTCGCCCATCACCGGAATAAACACCAGCATGGAGCCAGCCAATACGCCGGGCAGGGATTGCGGCAAGGTAATGCTCACAAACTGGCGCCACGGGCGCGCGCCTAAATCTGCCGCAGCTTCGAGCAAGGTGTTGTCGAGTCGAATCAAGGTGGCGTACAGCGGCAGTACCAAAAACGGCAAATAGCTGTACACCACGCCGATATAGACCGCGGTGCTGGTGTGCAAAATGGCTAACGGCTGATCGATAACGCCGAGCCAGAGTAAAAACTGATTCAGCAGGCCGTTGTTTTTTAAGATGCCAATCCATGCGTACACGCGAATCAGAAACGACGTCCAAAACGGCAGAATGATCAGCATCAGCAGTGGCAAGCGCCAATGGGAGGGCGCCCTAGCGATGCCATAGGCCATGGGGTAGCCGATCAGCAGGCATAAGATGGTCGATACCAGCGCTACTTTGACCGACCCCCACAGCGCCTCACGGTACAGTGGGTCCTCCCACAGTAAGGCGTAGTTGCCGAGGTTAATTTGAATCGTGACCAGGCCATCTTCGACGCTGCGAATCAAATCGGCGTAGGGCGGCTGCGCCAGCATCGGCTCCGACAGCGAGATTTTGACCACAAACAAAAACGGCAGCATAAAAAACACCGCCAGCCACAGCCAAGGCACGGCCATTAACAGCCGACGCTGATGAGGCATGAGCCGGGTCTGCAACTCCTTCATAGGGTTAACACCCCGCAGCTGTCGGCGCTCCAGCCAAGGGCCACTTCCTGGCCCCAAGTCAGCGGCTGCTCGGCCAGTGCTTGCACATTGGACTGGGTAAACTGAATGGTTTTACCGCTCGCCAGTTTTACGTGATAAATGGAGACGTCACCCAAGTAGGCAATTTCTTCAATCACGCCATGGATGCGGTTGGGTAGGTCGCGGTGTTGCTCATACACGCGAATCTTCTCAGGGCGCACGGCGACGGTCACTTCCATGCCGCTGGCCAAGGGTTGACTGTGATGTACCTGTAAATCGCAGCCCGCTTCGTCGCTGTGCAGCGTGACCAGATCGTCTTCGTGCTCGGTGACATAGCCGCTAAATAAATTCACCAGGCCAATAAAGTTGGCGGCGTAGCGCGTTGCCGGGAACTCGTACATGCGCCTTGGTGTATCCATTTGCTCGATACGTCCGTCGTGCATTAAGGCAATGCGTGACGACATGGTCATGGCTTCTTCCTGGTCGTGGGTGACGACCACAAAGGTAATGCCCAGGCGCTCTTGAATGTTCACCAGCTCAAACTGGGTTTGCTCGCGCAGCTTTTTATCCAACGCACCCAGAGGCTCATCCAGTAACAGAATTTTCGGGTGCTTGGCCAGGGCGCGGGCGAGGGCAACGCGCTGACGCTGGCCGCCAGAGAGCTGCTGCGGCTTGCGCTCGGCCAGCTGACTGATTTGCACCAAGGCCATGACCTCGGCGACCCGCTCGGCGATTACCGGCTTGGGCATGCGGTCTTGTTTGAGGCCATAAGCAATGTTCTGCGCCACCGTCATGTGCGGAAACAGAGCGTAGTTCTGGAACATCATATTGACCGGGCGCAGGTAGGGCGGCAGGTCGGTAACGTCCTGGCCATCGATGTAAATGCGGCCGCTATCGGGCGTTTCGAACCCACCTAGCATGCGTAGCAAGGTGGTTTTGCCGCAGCCAGAAGACCCCAGCAACGAGAAGAACTCGCCGCGCTGAATGGTCAGACTGACATCGTCGACGGCGTAGGTCGCGCCAAAGGTTTTGGTAACGCCTTCGATGCGAACAATGGGTTCTTCATCGCTGGCGGTCCAGACGTTGTCTGCTGGGCTGGGTGACATCGAGGCCATGCTGACAAGGTACTCCTGCAAAGTTAAAAGCCCCGCTGGGGGGCTAGGTGTTTATTTACCGCTTTTGATGCGGGTCCAGGTGCGCGACATTAGTCGTGCCTGTTTGTCCTCGGGCAGCGGCAGGGTCAGTAAGCGCTGGCGAGTGGCGGCAGGCGGATAAATGCCGGGATGATGCCGGATTTGTTCATCCAGTAAAGCCGTTGCCGCTAAATTTGCATTGGCGTACTGCACCGAGTTGCTGATATCGGCGATTACCTGCGGCTGCAGCAAATAACTCAGAAACTGCTTGGCGGCTTTGGGGTTGGGCGCATCTACCGGAATGGCGGCGACGTCCGTCCACACCACCGCGCCCTCGCGCGGCACCACGTATTCAATGTGCACGCCCTGGCCGGCTTCTTGGGCGCGGCTTTGTGCTTGCAGCATGTCGCCGGAGTAACCATGCGCCACGCATAAATCACCGTTAGCCAAATCGTTAATGGTTTGTGAATTGTGGAAGTAGCGCACCTGCGGGCGCACCGCTGCCACCACGGCGGCGGCTTGTTGCAGCGCTTGTTGGCTGTAATCAGCGCGACCCATGCCCAGATAGGCTTGAGCTGCGACCAGTACTTCCAAGGCATCGTCCATCAACGCAATACCACAGCCAGCCAAACGGCTGGCGATCGCTGGGTCAAACACTAGCCGCCAGCTGTCACCGGGCATGTCATTGCCTAAGATCGCGGCGACTTTATCGCGGTTATAGGCTAAGCCGGTGGTGCCCCACATATAGGGCAGTAAAAACTGGTTGCCTGGGTCCATGTCCTGCAGCGAGGCCAAAATGTCAGCGTCCAGCTGTTGCCAGCCGCTGAGGTTCTGAGAATCAATAGGCTGGTACAGCTTGGCTTTAATCAGCCGCTCGGCAAACGGACGCGCGCTAGGAAACACCAAGTCATAGCCGCTGCGTCCGGCCAGCATTTTGGCTTCCAGCATTTCGTTGGAGTCGTACAGGTCGTACACCACGCGAATACCCGTTTGCTGCTGGAAGTTGGCCAGTGTGTCGGCAGCAATGTAGTCCGACCAGTTGTATATGCGCAGGGTTTCTTGCGCGGCCACTGGGGCCATATGAAGTAGGCCCAGCATCAGCAGGCCTGTGGTTGTAACGCGTTTCAGCATCCGCTTGATCTCCTCACGGAAAACTCAATAAACAGGCCAATGGCCATGGAGGTAGTTTTCGGCCACCGCAGTGGATTTGAGGGTCTGGTGTGAGGCCGCGCCCTGCTACGGCGCGCAATAGTGCGAACATGGCGGGCAAAAATACAGCAAATTGATTTGATCGTGACGATTACGCGTAATGATGCTGGCGCAGGCCGTTATGGCCTGCGCCGCCAGAGCTAGCGATTGGTTTTAGCGCGCGTCCACATACGGTTGAGGTTGCGCAGCTCGCGCTCACCGGGGGGCGTCAGCACGATCAGTTTTTCCTGGGTCGCTTTGGGCGGGTAAATGCCTGGGTTGGAGCGAATGTCTTCATCGAGCAGCTCGGTGGCCGCGCTGTTGGCATTGGCATATGCAACGTAGTTAGTGATGTCGGCAATGACCTCGGGGCGCATCAAATAGTTGAGGAACTGATGCGCCGCTTCAACATTAGGAGCATCGGCGGGAATCGCCACCACGTCGGTCCAAACCACGGCGCCTTCTTGAGGCACAACGTACTGAATTTGCACGCCATTGTCGGCTTCATCGGCGCGGTCTTGCGCTTGCA
>CBDDTG010000050.1:0-95404 GCA_965233665.1 Bacterioplanes sp.
GCCGCCGGCTAAATCCATGACCGCATCAATAATGACGCCGCCAGTGGCCTCGCTTACGGCGCTGCGCCAATCACTGACCTGAGTGCGGTCGATCACACTGGCAGCGCCCAGTGCTTCTAACCCTTCGCTTTTTCCAGGGCTGGAAATCGCATGGGGCGTGGCGCCCAGTAGCCGACATAATTGAATCAAGGCCGTTCCCACGCCACCGCTGGCACCGCTAATAAGAATTTGCTCGCCGGCTTTAACCCGCGCCGAGGTGAGCATATGGTAGGCGGTTTGATAAGAGCACATGCCCAAAGCGGCTAACTCAGCGTCGCGGTAGGGGCAGTCGCTCATGTCATAAAACTGGTCGGCTGGCACCTTGATGTATTCAGCAAAACCGCCATCGCGGCCGTGGCCGTAATAATCTGGGGTTAAATTAATATCATCGCGCTGATCGGCATAAATATTAAAATCCAATAACCCACGCTGGCCAATGCGCTCAGTGCTAACGCCTTCACCGACAGCCACCACACGACCCACCACATCAGCACCCTGAATGCGGGGAAAGCTCAGAGTGGGAGATTCAGTCATTTGAAATGAAGTAACAGCGCTATTGTCTTGGGTCGGATATAAGCCTTCGCGCACTTTGCGGTCGGTATTATTTTTTGCCGTGGCGCTGACTTTTACCAATACCTCGCCAGCGCTAGGAGAAGGTACCGGCACATCGGTGCGATAGGTTAACTGCTCAATATCACCATGCCCTTGCAGCAACATCGCCGCCATGGTGGTTGGAGTGTCAGTCATACATCCTCCTGTTTGTTGGCGTCTGTATGACATTAGCAAGTGGGGCTGGTAACACCAAGGGTGTATGTCGATATAGAGGGTGGCTATCGATATCTATTTGGTCAAACAGTGCAAAGTGAGTGGGCGTCAATTGACTTGTGTAGGGGGGGGGACAGCACAATCGGCTCCCGCCAGCTGACCTGGTGATTAAATGCAGCTGGCTAAATATGGACGTCAAAAGCAAACCAGTGCTTGGATATCGGCCATTTACAATGGTTTCCGCCACGCAGGCTTTAGGGTAGAGGTAGGTCGTAAAGAGAGAGCAGGATGACTAAAAATTTGTTTAAGTATATATCTTCAGGCCGTTATTTTTGATATTTGCATTGGCTTCTATTCTTTACTTCGATGCGTTTGTTGGTTTTTTGATGGCATCGCCATCCGATATTGATAGGACTAATTATATGTGTGGCGAGTATCAGGGGCAAATAAATGAGGCGGTAGGTACTAAGATGATCAAAAGAGTGCATGTTATTTCTGGTGTAGAGTATCGGATGTATTATCGGCCGTCTGAACTGTATTGGCCTATTCTAAAGTCTATTTAGGGTAAGAATACTTGTTTTTACTATTATCACTTGTTTCCAGGCTCGCCTGAGATTTTTTTTTTTTTTTTGATTGAACACGAAGGCCGACAGCTTATCTCCAGAAAGGAGGCAGTGAAAGGTTATATGCAGTTCTCCGATGGGCATCCGCTCAGTTTGGTCGCTGGGTGTTTTACGGATTTATAATGCACACATTGTATATTTTTTATCAATCTTATAGAAAAGACAAGGTCGTGTGATGGGCAGTTTCTTCTTGAGTAAGAAAACCGTATGCTTCTGCGAGGCGTGTGGCAAGATGTCCACTTACTCTATAGCAGCAAGCAGCTTGACCTGCAGCCGGGCATGGAAGTAGCGGTAGAGATAAAAACTGGTATCCGGCGATTAATAGAGTTCTTTTTGTCGCCAGTGCTGAGATATGGCAGTGAGTCGCTGAGAGAGCGGTGAATAAATAGGAGAAAGGAAGTGTCGCGTTTTAGATGGTTAGTATTTTCGCTGGTTATAATTGGGAGTCTGATGTTGCTTTCGCCACTGGTGAGCAACTATATGGGTTACTGTCAGTTCTTTGACGATAGAATGTCGGATGAAGAGGCAGTGGATATTGTTGTAAGGCGTGCTTTGAAGTTTTATCCGCCAGTTGTGGATGTTTATAAACTGGATGGTAATCAAAGAAAGCTGGTAGACCGATACCGGCCAGATGATTATGTCAAATACGAAGGGATAGAAGAGTTTTATAAGGCCAACCCTGGATGTTGCAATGTGGTTGAGTACACCTACAACGGCGACGATCCAGGTGTTATGGCAAAGATTATGGGAAGGTTCAGAGGCTGGGTTAGGCTTGAATACCGGGTTGATTTTAAGAGTGAAGGTGGCGAATTATTATCATCAATGAAACGGACGCACCGTGCAGTTGCAAATTGCGGTTCGGTTTGGTCGGGAATATAGTTTTGAAGAGTTTAATCTGCGAAGTATGAGTAGGCAGCAGTTTACGTTTTTATGGTGGTTTGGTAGGAGAGGCTGATAATTCCATGAAGCGAGATCGCTGTAAAGCTCTGGCTGTCGAAAGTCATTTGCTCAAATGGAGCGAAGTTGTCGAGCGTTAATTGACTTGCGTAGGTTAAAACAGCAAAATCGTCGCCTGTTGTTGAATAGGTGAATAAGCTCGGTTGGTTGGATGTGTAAGTCCAAATCTGTGTTTGTGTCTTCTAAATGGTTTTGGGTTATAGGGAAATTGATATGAAGCTGTTTGTTAAAAATATTGTGTTAGGGCTGATGCTCGTTCCGCTGCTGAGCCATTCGGGTGAAAAATTTAAGATGATTAGCCCTTCGCCAAAGGAGTTATGGATTTATCCCGTTTGTGACGTATTTCATGAGCTGCTACCTAGTGTAAGTTACATGTATTTTCCAGGAGGGGAGCTGGGTGATGAAAGCGGGATAAAGTGGATTCCATCTATTCCTGTTTCTAAAGATCAGTACCTCGGTTGGATTGATCGCTATCAGAAAAAGAAAATTGAGGATAGAGTTAAGAAAATGCCTGAGGGGTGGTTGCCAGAGAACTATTTTGAGCACCATTACCAAGAGTGGCGAGATAAAGCCCTCAGTTCAAATATCTCGATCGTTCTATATCAGCCATTTGATATTGATGAAGATGGCATCAACGATCGAATCATTGGGCTGCATAAATATTCGAATGGCTCGGTAGTGACTAGTCATTTGTTCAGGGTTCAGCGTGGAGAAAAGCTCGTTGACCCGGTGGATGACTTTGATCTCGTTTGGGAGCAAGCGGGTTTTCCATTCTATCACGACAATTATGTTTATACGTATTCCGGTGGAGAAGACGGAGCCATGATTCATAGCCCAACCACTAAGTTGCGTAATCGTAATATAAAAGTTGTGAAGAGTTTTAATGTTTGTCATTTTATAAAGGAGTAATGTGGTTAAGGCTGAGCAGTCTTCATAAGAAATTTGATCGGCTTTTTACGGTTTGGAAGCAAGGCTAGAGGAAGTCATGAGCAAGTCTAAATTGTCGATTTACAGATTTTTAAAAGCACTGTTGCTTTCTTTAGTGCTACTTCATCTATTTGTACTTGTTGGGTATTTCGGAGTGAGGGCGACTTTTTCAGGTGCATTCGCCTCATTGGGAGAAGTGTCTGTGGCTCATGTATCTGATGGATATCTACTCAAAGTGGAAGAGGTTGATGTAAAGCGTCGTGATATTTATCTAAAGGTTTCAAATGTTCCCTCTGAGCTGAGGATGAGTAAGGAAGATCATGGAAAGGTTTCATCTAGGATTGTATGCGATGGAAAAATTACAGCACAGGAATCTGTAGGGTTTCGTAGTCCGTATGGATATACAGAAAAGTCTATTTATCTTACCGTACTGCACGATGTCAGTGTGCAACAATGCGACCTAGAAGTTGTGGTGCATTCAAAGAATTTTGCGGAATATGTAGGCTCAATGGAACTCGTGCGCGATAGCTCGCATGAGATTTTGGGTCTTGATATGAGAAATCACCCGATACCTATTGGGTTGCTATTTCTATGGGTGTATTTATCAGCCTGGTTCTTTAGTTTGTCAGCGGGGACGCCTATAGTGGTGAGCTCATCGATAATGGTCGCCGTTTTTGTTTTGTTTTTGCTCGCTAAAAGGAATAAGTAATCGCTCAAGCTGTGTTTTATGCTGATGGATGTGGTACATGCATAGGTTGAGGTGGTTGGTCATGGTGACGGTAGACGGCTATGTTCAGTTTTCGACTCGGAAGTCCTGTGGCAAGGGCTGCGTTGGTGTTTCTTTATTGTTACTCGAAGAGGTGGTAAGTGAAGTTGTTATTGATATTTTCCTTGTTGGTGGGGCTTTTTCCTGCGATGGTTTGGGCTGACAGCTTGGAATCAGATTATCATACCCTTGGACAGCAAATTAACTCAGTTGCTGAAAAACCGATGCGGTTGCAGCGGTGGTCGAATCTATGGGTGGAACATGCTGTCCTTACCTGTCTGGTAAATGCAAAGCTTTACAATATCGAGCCGGGTCGTTGTCATAGCTATATTCGCGCGAAAGTAGCCGGCTGTTATCACCATGTTGAAAAAAGCCTAAGCGTCTTAATTGTGAGTCGCGAGCAGGGTCTGCCCTATACTTCTGACTTTTATGAATGCATTTCTGCTTGGCCGCATTGCAATGGTCGGGAAATCAGAAGTCTTGAAGATCTTAAGCAATGCCGTAATAGATAAACTGTATGGCTGGCGTGGGTGGCATGATAAGGCGTAGGTGGCATAGTCAGGCGCATGGGTTATATAAAGGGCAATAAATGGTCTGCTAGCCAAAGGTGTATACCACTGTGTCTGTGTTAATCGCTTTACTCTCTGCCTGTGCTTGGTCGCTGTTTGATTTAAAGCGTAAGCGCCTGGTGCAGCAGGTGCCGTCTTTGCCGCTGGCGATGTGGCTCAGTGCCTGCGTGATTCCCGTGTATGTGCTGCTCTGTTGGTGGTCGCAACCAACTTGGCCTGGGGCTGGGTATTGGTTGCCGGCGCTGGGCAGTTTGCTGGTGTCGACCATGGCGGCGGTGTCCTTTATTCAGGCGTTAAAGGTGGGCCAGATTTCTCTACTGATGCCGGTGCTGGCACTCACGCCGATAATTTCGGCCTGCTTGAGTTGGTGGTGGCTGGCAGATAGCTTGGCGCTGCGTGAGCTGATGGCCATGTTGGTCATCGTTATCTTATTGTTCTTGTTGCAGGGCGGTGCGAATTTTCGCTGGCGCTCTGGCATGGGTTATATGCTGCTGGTGGCCTTAGGGTGGGGCACGGGCACGGTATTCGATAAATGGGCATTGGCGTCAGCCGAGCCCTTCGCACATGCTTTAGTGCAAAGCAGCGGCATGTTGGTGTTGCTGGCGCTGGTGTTAGTGGCGCGCGGTGAGCTTAGGCAAGCGGCGCCCCGGTATTTGCCACTCGCTTCTTTGTTGCTTGCAGCCTTGGTGTTTGTATTGGCCGTATCGGCGCAGTTGTATGCACTGCAATCCTTGCACGCTGGCATTATTGAAACCATTAAACGTGGGGTGGGTATGCTGGGCGCGCTGCTGTGGGGTGTTTGGTTGTTTAATGAGCGCATTGAGCGCTCGCAGGTGTTATTGGTCGTGCTTTTGGTGGCGGCCATCGCCTGGCTGATGTGGCCAGCGTAACGCTGTGGCTAAAGTATGAAGAGCATTTTTTGATACTATTTCAGTTTTGGGTGAATGGTTCGACCACAGGCCGAATGCCCACAAACCGAATGCCAACAGACCGGATGAGTATAAGCCCGCATGTTACCCAGCGATTTTAGCCAGCGATTCGATCAACTGTGCCCGCCTGAACTCTACGACCAAGCTCGGCGCTCCTTTGACCAGCCGCGTGCGGTGACCTTTCGGGTGAATACGCTGCGCGCCGGCCATGACAACGTTATTGAACGCCTGCAGGCGCAAGGGGTGTCTTGTGAGCCAGTGGAGTGGAGCCATAACCTGGGGTTGCACGCCTGGCAGGTGGAGGCCAGTCAGCGTGAGGCACTGACTTACAGCGCCGAAGCCGAAGCCGGTGATATTTATATTCAAAGCTTGTCGAGCATGTTGGCACCTTGGCTATTGCAGCCCAAGCCGCAAGACTGGGTGTTGGATTTAGCCGCTGCACCCGGCGGCAAAACCATTTTATTAGCGCAAATGATGGGCAATGAAGGCCGCATCAGTGCGGTGGAGCCGGTGAAAAACCGCTTCTTTCGTTTGCGCGCCAATTTAGAGCGCATGGGCGTCGACAACACTCAGTGCTACATGAAAGATGGCCGCGCCATCGGCTCAATAAAGCCTGATACCTTTGATCGCATCATGCTGGATGCGCCGTGCTCGTCTGAGTCGCGTTTTAAAACCTACGATGCCAGCTCCGTTGAGCATTGGTCGCTGCGCAAAGTCGCGGAGTGTTCCAAAAAGCAAAAACGCCTGATCCAAAGTGCGTTTGATGCCCTGAAGCCTGGCGGTGTGCTGATGTATTGCACTTGCTCGTTTTCCCCGGAAGAAAACGAAGTGGTCGTCAGTCAGCTGCTGAAAAAGCGGCCGGCTCAAATCTTACCAATTGAATTGCCCGATAGTATTCACAACGTGTCGCTGGGCATTACCGAATGGCAAGGTAAAGCGCTGCACCCAGACTGCCATCACAGCGTGCGTGTTTGGCCGGGTGAGCAAATGGATGGCTTTTACCTAGCATTGCTGCATAAGCCAGCGTGATGGTGATGTTCGGTTAACTCATAGCAACAGGCAACGCGCACAGCATCCGCTGGCGCAGCCTGTCCTGCCTATACTGCAGGCACGGCCCCTCGAAAGGACTTGTCTGTGCAGCTGCGTCATAAAATTCTGTTGGTGTATGCCCTGGTATTGGCCATGGGGCTGGCAATTTCTGTGTCGACGCTGATCAGTGGTCAGCGTGTGGCGGCGGTGACCACGGCTTTGGTGGATCAAGACCTGCCACTGCTTGAACATATGCGGGGGTTGTACTTCGCCATGGTCGAGCACGAACGGCTGTTGTACGAGTATTACGCCACCGTCGATCAGGCCAGCATTATGCCCAAGGTGTCGGCCGTCGACGCTACTCTAGGGCAGCACCTGCAAGCGCTGTCGCTTGGGTTGCAGGACCCGATGGCGCTGCAACGATTGCAGCAGTCGTATCAGCAGCTGCAACAGCTGACTGAGGCGCTGGATCAGGTCATGAGTAGCGCACGGGTCGACTGGGATGAGGCCCGAGCCTTATTGGTCAGCATCAGTGACACCCGCCGCCAAGTGTTGCCCGATTTGGAGCGTTTTGTATCCCAGTTCAGTGCTGAAGCCAATATGGCCGGGGCTGAAACACGCTATCAAACCCAGCTCAGTACCGGTCTGGTGGTCAGCTTCAGTGCCGTGGTGCTCATTATTGCGGCGTTTGTCGGCTATTACGTTAACCGCTTTATGCAAGACAGCGCTGAGCGCAAGCGCTTGGCCATGATGGCGGAGCGCCACCCCAGCCCGGTGATGCGCTTTAACTGGCAAGGTCAGTTGGAGTACGCCAATCCGGCCAGCTTTAGCCTGATGCAGCATATGGGCAATCACTCGGGTCGGCCTGAAAGCTTATTGCCGGCCGATTTTCAAAAGCGCTTGCTGGACTCTCAGGTGGATGGCCAGGCGCTGATCGAATGGCAGCAGCCTTGGTCCGATCAGCACTGGCTGCAGCACTCGCTGTCGCTGCTGCCGGATCTGGGCAGTTGCCATCTTTACATTACCGATGTCAGCGATGCCGTGCGGGCGCAGCATGAGTTACGCCATCAGGCCTACCACGATGAGCTGACGGGCCTGCGCAACCGCCGTTTTTTATTTGAGCAGCTGCAACAGCACACCGCCGACCATAGTGGCAAGCCAATGGCGCTTTTGCTGCTGCAATTGGATCGCTACGATTCTGTCACGGCCACCCTTGGCCAGCAGGTTGCTGACGCGTTAATCGGCGCTGTGGCTGAGCGATTGCAGAATTTTTTACAGCACTACAGTGACGAGGATCTAAACCATACCCTTTATCGCTTAGAGGCGGCGAAGTTTGTGCTGCTGCTGGATGCCTTGCCTGAGCCTGCCTTTGCTGAGCATCTAGCCCGTGATTTGGTGATAGCCATGCAAGAGCCCATGGTCGTTGCACGTAATGAGTTGTTTTTAACGCTCAGCATTGGCCTCAGTTTTTATCCGGAGCAGGGCCGCAGTGCGGAGGAATTATTGGCCAATGCCGATGCCGCCTTAGGGCGCGCGCGAAGTGAAGACGGCGATGGCTATGTGCGCTACTGCGACAGCATTCATGCACGCGAGCAAGCCTGGGTGGCGATTGAGCGCGATTTACGCGAAGCCATTGCCAAGCAGCAACTGTTTTTAGTGTATCAGCCCAAAATCAGCGCCAGCGACGGCACCTTGAGTGGGGTGGAAGCGCTGTTGCGTTGGCGTCGTGATGACGGCGGTTTGACCTCTCCGGCGGAGTTTATTCCGGTGGCGGAGCAAAGCGGTTTAATCGTCACCATTGGCGAGTGGGTATTGCAGGAAGCGTTTCGCCAGTATCAACAGTGGTCACAGTCTGCGCCTGTTCGCATCGCGATTAATCTGTCGGCACGCCAGTTTCGCCACCCTGGTCTGTTGCCTATGCTGCGCGACAGCTTGGCTCACTATGCTATTAACCCTGAGCACATCGAGTTTGAAATCACTGAAAGCCTGCTGATGCAAGACATCGACAAAGCCATTGCACTGATGGAAGAACTTAAAGCGCTGGGGTTTGGTCTCGCCATCGATGACTTTGGCACCGGCTACTCGTCACTGAGTTATTTAAAGCGCTTTCCTATTGATCGGCTAAAAATCGACCGCGCGTTTGTGCGCGATATTGACAGCAATGAGCAGGATCGCACCTTAGTGAAGGCGATTATCGATTTGGCACATAATCTAAATCTTAAAGTGGTGACCGAAGGCGTTGAAACGGCACAGCAGCTGAGCTGGATCGAGGCTTTTGGCGGCGATGATATCCAGGGTTTTTATTTCAGTAAGCCATTAACGGCGGCAGAGCTGGAGCAGCGCTACCGCCAAGATTAGCCTTGCTAGACACCTTGCAGCTGATGCTCTTCACCTCGGTAATACTGCTCTACCCGCGGGTTCATCACTTTAAACCACAAGGGTGGAATCAACGCTAATACCACCATGCTGGCGTAACCGCTGGGCAGTTGTGGACTTTGCTCGTGATGGCGCAGCACTTGATAGCGGCGTTTAGGGTAGGCGTGATGGTCGGAGTGGCGTTGCAGTTGAAATAAAAACAGATTGGTCAGCAAATAATTGCTGTTCCAGGAGTGCTCAACGTTGGTGCGCTCATAGCGACCATTATCGAGCTTGCGACGATGCAGGCCATAATGCTCGACGTAGTTAATGATCTCCAGCAGGGTAAAGGCAAAAAAACTCTGCGCAACAAAGAAAAACACCCCCAGCCAGCCCCATAATACGCCGCAGCCCAGTGCCATTAAGGCGCTGATGCCATACCACCAGATCAGCTCATTGCGCCAGTTAAAAGCGCCATGTCCCTTGCGCTTTAGGCGTTTGGCTTCCAGCTTCCAGGCATTCAGAAAGTTATGCCAGTAGGCGTGTGGTAAAAACTGATACAGCGACTGGCCAAATCGCGATGACGACGCATCCTCCGGCGTAGAAACATGCACATGATGGCCGCGCACATGCTCCACTTTAAAGCCGGTGTAACTCACGCTGGCCAATAACAGCCCACCGGCCCATTGCTCTAAGCGTGGGTCTTTGTGAATCAGCTCATGGCCGACATTAATGGCGACGACTCCGCCGACGGTGCCAATCGACATCAGCCAGCCGAGCTGGCCGAATAGAGAAAAGTCTGTCGTCATAAAAATATGGCCAGCGTAAATAATGCTCGCCCACTGCATGGGCAGGCATAAAAGCGTCAGCCAGCGATAAAATTGCTGCTCTGCGAGCTTGGGTACTTCGCTGTCTTCATCTGGGTTAACCGGGTCTTTGCCAATGATATGGTCCAGCAGTGGCACCAAGCCGAATACAAACGCCAGGGTAAACCAGGCAAATACATCGGCATGGCCAAAGCGGCTCCACAGGGCCTCGGATGCCAGCAACAGCAGAGGTGGTACCACCACCATGGCGTAGGCGTACTTTTTTAGCGAGATCATCCAGGGTTTCGGTAAGTGCTCAAGCATGCTCAGCGCTCCTTGAAGTTGTTATTGTTGGATTGTCCGACAATTGTTATGTGCTTGAGCGAGGTTGAACAGGGAGGAAGTCGCCAACGTCAGGTGTTTCACGGCCATCCCCTGGTGTCCTGGGTCAGAAGTTCGCATGCTTTCAGCGGGCCATCCAAGTTCTATGGCGAGGCGTGCCTCACAGGCAATGGTGGTTCCATTGGCAAGAGGCAGAACGAAGCCAGAGGGCTTGAAGGGCGCGATCGAAGGGAACGACCGAAGGGAACGAATGGCAAGCCCGATTGTAGCCCGCCGCGCGATCTTAGACCGTCGACCGCATGATCTTAGACCGCCTCTAGGGCGGTTCCAAGTCTTCATTTAAACACTCTTTTACCTCGTTTAAACAACGCCTGACAGCGCTCAGTAGTTCAATCAGTCCCACGTCACGCTCAAGGGCGATGTAGCTGTCGATCAGGGCGATGGTGATTTTTACCGTACTGAGCACCTCGTGCTTGTGCATCTATCCGTACTCCTTGCACTAATCCGTAGCTTAACTGCGTGGCCAAGGTCGCGGCTGCTGATAGTTTGCTTCGATGGAAATCAAACCATCAATTACTCCGCTCAAAGCTTTATTTGGCCATAACCTCCGCCGTGTGCGCCGCGCGCACGATATGTCGCAAGAGCAACTGGCGGAGCTGACAGGTGTCTCGGTTGAGACCATTTCGTTTATTGAACGTGGCATCCATGGCCCGCGCTTTGGCCTGATTGAGAAAATCACTCAGGTGTTGCAAGTTGATGCTGCCAAGCTGTTCAGCAGTGCCGGTCAGTCCGACCATTACTGACATAAGACTTATTGTAACCATAGCGCGGTAACTCAAGTGCTCAGAACTGCACATGGGAAGTCATTAGAATGGCGCCTATGTGCAAACCTGAGAGAGTTGTAGCCGCATCGTAACGAAGGTACAAAATGGCGCGCGTTGGCGCTCGCTAAGGGATCAACTTGCAATGGAACAAACCGACTTTGCAGACATTGCTGGCGTATCCCGCTCCACCGTCAGCCGCGTCGAGCGTGGCGAAACCGAATATCGCCACGCGGCCCTGCGCAAAATCGAAGCCCACTTTGGCGCACCTGTTGAGCTGCTGCTGGGCAATGACGCACCTGGGCCGCATTGGCTGGCCGACTACCTACAGCTCGGCGGCCCACAGCGTGAGCTGGCAGATCGCCTGATTGCCGCACTGGTTAAAGAACTACAGCGATAGCGCGCCCTGGCTAAAGCGCCTCTGAGGCCCACCTGGCCACGTACCGTAGATCAACTCAACGCACTCCTGAGCGTTGCCACTGCCGCCCACTGTGTATTTGTAGTCGACCTCGATCACGTGCAAACCAGCGAACACCTGGCGGATCTCAGGGTGGTCGTTAATGCTGATGATCATCTGGCCCTTGATCGACTTTGCAAGCTCTGCCATGCGCTCGTAGTGTTCAAACCCAAAGTCGCATCCGTAACCCTCGGTCTGCCAATACGGCGGGTCGCAATAGAACAGCGTGTGAGGCCGGTCGTAGCGTTCGATGGTTTGCTCCCAGCTGAGGTGCTCAATGGTGGTGTTGCTTAAGCGATAGTGGGCATCCGCCAGGTCTTGCTCAAGGGTGAAAATATTAAAGCGCGGGCGTGATGTGGTGGCCGTGCCGAAGGTTTGGCCATCGACCAAGCCGCCGAAGGCCAGCTTTTGCAAATACAAAAAGCGAGCAGCGCGCTGGATGTCGGTTAGCGTTTCCACCGGGGTAGCCTGCAGCCACTCCCAGTTTTGCCTGCTTGTTAAACACCACTTAAATTGCTTATATAGCTCCTCTAAATGATGTTTAACCACCCGATACAAGTTGACCAAGTCACCATTGACGTCGTTCAGCACCTCAACGCGCGAGGGCTCTTTAAGGAAGAATAACGCCGCCGCCCCGCAAAACGGCTCGACATAGCAGTCGTGCTGCGGGAACAGCGGCAGTATGTGATCGGCCAGCTTACGTTTGCCGCCGATCCAAGGCACCAGGGGTTTTGCCATAAGAGGCCTCCGTCTGGTGCTCGCGGCACTCTAAGTTGTTAATGAGCGCCCCGCAGCGCGGGCACTTGATTTCGTAATGGCCAGCAATATGGCCCAGTAATTTATTGCAACGGCACCGCACGGCCCGTAGTTGAACTGCATACATCTTTGACAGCGTCCCAGTTAAAATACATGAGTCGCTGCAGTCGCTTGCTGCGTCAGGCCGCGTTAGCGGCCTTTGCCTACTTCCCAATCAATGCTCTTGCGGCAGTGGTCTTTATCCACTTGGCTTAGCCACCAGCTAACAGTGCGATCAAACCGATACCAACCGAATACCGGCGGGTGACGGTGATAAATCGACTTACCCAGGCGGCTGGATATGGTCTCACGCGGGTCGCCCTTTAATACCGCGTTGGCGAAACGATCAAACGCAATCCAGCAGTGGTACCAATATTGGCTGCCCATCAAACCGGCTGGCGCACCCACGACGACGCCAACGGTTAATAAATGAATGGCCAATAAAGCACCGCCAAGCACGATGCCGATGATTAAAAAGACGGCGGAGTATAAGCACTCCACCAGATTGATAAATCGTTTCAAAACCAGCCCTCCGGTGAGTTTTACTGAGGGCTGTAGCATCACTAAAATCAGTGGTACTCTGGTTTAACTTAGATTAAACAGTATTAGTCACTTATAAGTTGCGCAATTATCGGATACAGCTCCGCAGACAGTGAGTGTATTGCTGTCTTTTTTATATGTACCTGATTGATTGAGTTGGTTACACCCAGGATCGCCATTAGCTCCAGAGTTAGATACATAAAAGCAGCTATTCAAAACAAAGAGCCCCTCATCCTGGGAGCCGATCAAAGTTAAGTCACAGTCACACTGCGCGCCATCTTGGAAGTATTCACTGTAAGGGCGCGGCTCATTAAAGTCTCCTCCCTCTAGGTTCATAATATAATCGGACTCTGTATGCTTCCAAGAGCTAAAAAGCCCTTTATTACTACTAGATGAGCCACCATCACCGCCACAGCTGGCAAGAACAATACTTATAGCTATTAATCCAAATGGGCCAATTTTCATCTCACATTCCTTAAGACTCGTTTAAAGGCAGTCTAGGGTAGTCTGTGGTTCATTCAATGCCAACAAGGCTAGCTTACCGAGTGTTACACTATCTTTGCTGCGCTAATAAACATTTGATCCACTTGCTCCGGTGTGCGGCCCAAACCCGTCACCAACAACTGCTCAACGAGAGGGTCTGCGCGGTAGATATAGCGGCTCTTGTGCCATTTGGCGTTGGCCTTTGAGCGCTCCGGCTCTGGTAGTGCTTCGATGGCAGCGTTCACGGCTTGCAGAAGACCGTCTTCAATGAGCTGTAGCTCGGCTTGTAAGGTTGTGATTTTTTCGGGTACTGCCAACGCAGGCTGCACAGCAGGCGCACTCATCCAAGCACCACCAATAAACACCCATTGCCTACCTTCTGGCGGGACACTATCCGGTGGTTCAGCAAAAATCCAGCCGCGAGGCGCGGGGTCATACTCCTTAACTAAACGGTGCTCTCCATCATAGCCCCACTGTTCATTTATCTTGCAGATAGAAACCATCATATTATTTTTCCCCTGACCTTAGTTGAAACTCCATTTATACCGCTGGGCAAATCAGGTAAAGCGATCTCATTTTCACGTTTCGCTATCGCCAATGTTGTACCGTTGATAGATCTGGAACCAGCCAAGTATTTGCCATTTGGACTAAACCGACATGAGCTTGCCGTTTGCACGAACGAAGGCAGCGATACTTCTTTAAATGTTGGCAACTCGAAAACACTTCCATCCGCATTATCACAAAACAGATAAGCGCCATCGTCTGTAATGGTGGCCGTTGGTGGAACACTACTGCCAAATCCAGCTTTGATATCATCACCACGACCAACTATTTCGAGGGTTTCTGCGTGAAAGCAGTATATGTTTCCTCCATCCACGGTGGTTATCAGAACGATGTAGTCACCACCCCACATCAGATTCCTCAGTGAGCCTGACTCTGAGTTCCCAGTGAAAACCTCCGGCGACTCGGCGGTTTTAGTCCAGTTGTTGGTTTCATATATCTCCAGCCTTTTAGTCAAATTGTTAGCAACCGCTAACAGATCTGACGTAGGGGAATATGCTGCGGCAGATGAACCTGGGATGGGGAAGACTGGTGTGAGAAAATCCGTGTAATCATAGACCGCAGAGCCACTCGCAGACTTTGCTCTAGCAAAAACGACTTGGCTGCCATCTCGATTAAACTCAATAAGAAGTGCGTAATCGGCTGTGACTGATCTTTTAGCGATCGGCGAGGCTGGGTTGGAGATATCGAAAACGATGAGCTCATTTCCTCCACCTGATTTGTTAACGCTGACAATCAAATCATGCTTGATCACAGGATGAAACTCTGCCGAATAAAAGCCAGTATTGCTATTGGGTAGTGGTACAGACACCACTGAACCACCAGGTATTTCCCAAAATCTATACGAGGAAGTGTTTTGTACACCGAAAAGCAATGTTGAATCGGCGTTAAAGGTTAAATTTCGATAGTGCCCAGCCCCTCCGCCCAGCTGAAACACAGAATTGAACGCATAGCTCCACTGCGGGTACATCTCTGCTAGCTCTGGATACGCAGAGCGTAAATAGCTTGATCCATCCATGGGCAACCAACCGGGCTCAGGGTCGCTATTTCTGTACTCTATTGTCCCAACTGGTGCTGGTATGCCAACCGGCAACCAGTAATCTGCAGTCAATGCCGACACCCCAGGCTCAACTGCACCAACATCAAAGTCGGTCTGCAAAGATAGCCAAACGGTTTTATTGTGAGCCACCGAAATTGGCTTTGACACAACACCAGCTTGATCAGACCAATGGCCGACAAAGTTAGCAGATGCGTATGATTGATCGGCTGCAGCAATAGCTCTATCTGCCTGAACAGATGCCTCATCTCGTCTTTGGGTTGCAATAACAGCCTGCTGCGCAGCATCCGCCACCGCTTGCTGTGCGTTGCACATATATTGATACGTTAAATCAGCGCAGTTTTTTTGCCAGGCGGCCAACGCCTCCAGTCCAGCCTGCCAATTTGGTAGAGAGTTATACCAGGCGCTAGCCACAGCATTAAAGGACTGCTGAGTCCGATTGATTCGAGTGGGTAAGTTTTCACTGATATCCGGCACAGCCGGTGGGTTTGTTGGTGCGCTAGGGGTACTCATGTTAAGCCCTCGATATTCAGGGTTAAATCATCAAAATTCGGGTTGCTTTGCACGATATCGACGCGCCGCAAAAAGCCGCGAATCAAACCGCTGGCACGGCGCTCATTAGCGATAAATACATGCGGATTACCGCGCGCTTCGTCCAGGAGGCTGTGTACGAAGTCTGCAATGTCTGCAGGAATCATGACCGGCACTTTTAAGCGTTTGGCGCTGAGACCGCGTGACCATTCGTAATTGCCCCAATCATCGGTTTTAACCCGACTGAAGTCTTTATAATCTGGTGAGCTTCCCCATAAGGTATCGCCGATCCATTGCTGTTGACCGAGCACCAAGCTGCCGCACTTAGCGCTGTTGTCGACGGCGGTAAGGCTGATGCGTATTAGTGCACCGGCATACGGGGGCAGGTCTAAAACGACCACATCTTTCTTGTGGCGAATGGGCGCGGTGAAATACGTCCAAGGGTCATATATATGTGAGTCATCGACTAAGTCGATTAACTCGTCGTAAA
Source organism: Bacterioplanes sp. (assembly GCA_965233665.1). Taxonomy (GTDB): domain Bacteria; phylum Pseudomonadota; class Gammaproteobacteria; order Pseudomonadales; family Oceanobacteraceae; genus Bacterioplanes. The sequence goes on from CBDDTG010000050.1 coordinate 15,843, forward strand.
CGATGCCATCGGCATCGTCGATCACTTCTATATGCAAGGTTTCCGCTTGCACGTTAAACAAGGCTACGCCATCGACAATATTGTTCGGGCGGTATTCGAATTGGATGCCATTACCTGTGCCGCTTGCAAACGCATTGTTGCTTTCGGTTTGCGTGCTGATCTTGTCGTCGATTAAACGTGCGCTGTTAATGACGCCGACCTTAGTCCACTGCACATTGCCATCAGATGGCGGTATATCATTGGTTTTGATGTTGGCCTGCCATACTTCCAGGCCAACACGTACTCGAACACCTTTTTCGTAAGGCTGCTCTGTCCATGCCGGTGTTGAGTCGGTGACATTGGTCGTCATGTCGGCATGGTTAATAATTTCGGGCACTAAGATTTTCATCACGCCTCCCGAACGATTAAACCGGTCATTTCGATGTCTTCCAAGGTGTTCGCCGTGGCGCTGCTGTGTGCCGCAATCGCACGTATTAAACTTTTCAGGTCGGCCAGCTCAGCGCGAAGGCGTGCGATCTCTCCAGCCATGTCGTTATTGCCTGAGCCTGCACCCACCGAGCGGCGCACAGCGTTGGCAACGTCCGCTGTTAGCACCATCTCATCTCGGTGCAGTTCGGCGCGATAGCCATCAAAAGGCACACGGGTTAAGCCGTCGGCGTGGCTGCCATGGGTATATGAAGCTAACGCATGAGCTCTTTGTAAATGCGCACCAACTTCTGGGGTCACGACCGATTGGCTGCTTACAAAATCATCATGTGCAGTTTCTGTGGCTTGTGACTGTTGCTCAGCCAGTTGCTGCTGCGTTAGCTTTTGCTCCGCAATAAGCGCGGCCTGAAGAGCCTTAATTGAGTCGTCGACAGACTGCACAGACTCATCGATGCCGCGAAGTTCGTTGAGCTGCGCTTGTTGGTCTTCTAGCAGTTCTTCCAAGCGCTTTTGCTCTTCCTCAGCGGCTTCTTCTAGCGTCATGATTTGCTCGTCAAAGCTGTCTTCGATGACACTGATTTGGCGATTAGCCGCATTTAACTGCTGTTCGGCCGCACTGAGTTGGCCCTGACTTTTATCTTCGACTTTTTCCAGTACGGCTAAAAACGTGCGTTGCTCACGGGCGTAGTCTTCAACCGTTGCAAACTCATCGGCATTAATATTTTGAGCCGCTGCCAGGGCTTCACCAATATCTGTTAATTCACCGCCACTGGCCGCTAACTGCAGCTGATCAAATGCGGTATCGCGATCCAGACCAACACCGGCTTGCTGGGCCAAACGGTCGTATGCGCTTTCAATGTCGCGCAGCTCGTTTTCGATGACGCGCACGCGCGTGCGGGCAGATTCTGTTGATAGGCGCGCCGCTTCGATGGCCGAATTTTTTTGCGCCTGCAGTGCAGCACGCTCAGCGGCTAACTGTTCGTTAATATCTCTGATGCGCTGATTAACGCTGCTGCCAAACGCAGAATAAGCCGCATCCGTGGCGCTCTGAATTGACGCCAGTGCCTCAGCTGCACCCGTTTCAGCGGTTTGATAAAACTCGACCAGTGCACCGCTGGAGCGTGTGAACACCTCAAGCGCAGCCCTGCCAGCTTCGGTTTTAAGATCCAATCCATATATTAATTCGGCAATGCCATCTTTTGTTTCAGGCAACTGGATATTCAGATCTTTGTATTTTTCGTTGAGTTGATCCAGCTCTTTGCGCAGTTTCTGCTCATTTAACTCGGCTTTTTTTTCGTCGGACAAAAACTCATCGGCCAGGCGCTGACTTGCAGCCGCCAACCCCGCTGCATCGCCGAACACGCCCACTAGATTGGTCGCTGCATCGCCAAACTCAAGGCCCGTAAGGTCGGCTAGCGAGTCGTTTAGCCCTAGCAGCGCGCCATCAACCACAGTGGCATTGCGGGCAAATTCTTGTAGCACCTGCCCGGATGATTCGCCAACTTCATCAACAAAGCTTTGAATGTCCGGAATAAGTTGGTCGGCGGCTTGGTTTAGTCCTGTTCCGAAAGTCTGGCTAATGACCTCTTCAAATTCCTCGGCACTGAGGCCCTCTAGACTGATTTTGCCAAGATCTAAAAGTGCTGCGTTAAACTCGCCTGACAGCTCTATACCTAGGGTTTCGGCAGACTGCGACAGTACGTCTCCGATGCTGTTTACAGCGGCGTTATAAGGCTCTGTTAGAGAAATAAGCTCGCTTGCTATATCAGGATAAAGCTCTGCCAACACATCGGCAGAAATACCCTTGCCCGAAGCGTAAAGTTCAGCCCCCTCTGGCCCAAACTGTATGCCGATGTCAGTAATCTTGCTTGAGTACTTCTCATACACATCAATAGCACGCGCAGCCTCCGCAGCAAAAGCGCCTATCGACTGGTCGGCCCCTTGCTGAGCAGCCAGCAGTTCACGGTTGACGCCTATAAGCTCGCCGAGGGCGTCGGCAGTTTGCTGTGTGTATTCTGCGATAGACTGGGATTTATCGTTAATTCCGCCAAGGACATCGCCGGTATTTTGCCGTGCTTGACGCCCTGCTGTTGGGTCTCTGTCTGGACTATCTGCAAACAGCGACCCGCCAATAGCGCCACCGACCGCCGCTCCAACCGGGCCGTATACTGCTCCACCGATGGCCGCGCCAAGAACGCTCCCTATCTGCTGTCCTGTGCCTTCCCAATCGCCCGAGATCAACGCATCCGTCAGGCTGGCCGCAACGGATTCCATCGCCCGCTCAAAGTCTTGTTGCATGGTATCTGCTGCGCGCTGACCTTCTGTCTGGTCATACAGCTCGGCTGCTAATTCTTTAACCTTTTCTTTCTGTTTATCCGTCGCATCGGCACTGAGCTTTGCCAGCTCCGATTGAATAAAGACTTCTTTCGAGTTTTTTTGCTGCAGAGCGTATTGCTGCTTGAGCTGGGTAATCACACCCTGATCTTTTTGCGCAGCCACCAGTGCTTGCTGGGCGCGCTGGGCGGCGATGATGCTGTCGATTAACTCATCGGCAACGCCTGCCGCTTGCAGCTGGGCGCGCAGCTGTTGTTCTTGGGCGGCGGCTTGGGCTTCTTGCAGTGTTGCGCCGCCGCGCAGAGCCTCGTTTTTTGCCTCAATGGCAGTGAGCTGTGCCTGGGCATTGACGGTGGCGGTGTTGTTGTCGGTTTTGGTTTGTGCAGTCAGTTCGCGCTGCGTCTTTCGTGCTTCTAACAACTTGGCGATAAACTCATCGGTCACACCGGCTTGCTGCAATTGCAGCCTAAGTTGTTCATCCTGGGCGATGGCCTGCGCCTCTTGCGCCGTAGCGCCGCCGCGCAAGGCTTGATTTTGCGCTTCAATAATTGCCAGTTGATGTTGGGCACTTTCGTTGGCTTTGCGCTGACCGGCATCTTGCTCTTCATAAAATTCTGCCAGCCAATTACGCTCTGCCATTTCGGGCGTAATGTCAGTTTGCAGGCTATCGGTTTTGGCCAACTCAATGGCGGCGTCAAAATCCGCCAGTGCTTGCTGGGCTTGCTGTACTTTGTCGGCGGCTTGTTTGGCCTCTAAGCCGGATTCGGCAATGTAGGCAGAAAACTGATTGAGCGCCGGGCTGGAGTCCATGTATTTTTGGCGCAAATCCTGAACCACAACGATCAACCGCTCGTAGGCACTGGCGTCGAGTTTCTCGCCGACGTCGGGCAGCGCGTCATAAAGCGATTTCACGTCTTCGACGCTTAACTTCATCTCCTCGGCGACTTTGTCATAGCGAGTGATTCCGGCCAGCTTGTCGGTGGCGCTAAGCACTGGGTCGCCGCCCAGTTCAGACAGCATCGCGCCCAACTCATTGCGGGCTGTGGTCAGTGTTTGCTTGGCGGCATCAATTTGCGTTTGGATTTTTAACCGCGCGGCTGCCACGCTGTCGTCGGCTAATTTGATAATGTCGCTGCTGAGTGTTTCAGCGCCGTTTGAGTTGTCTTCAAAGCTGCTGTTCAGCGCGTCCAACGCATCTGCCAGGCTTTTTATTTGGCTGCTGCTGCCACTGGCTGCTAGGCCAATGCCGCTCACCGCCGCACCGACGGCAACCGCCACACCCGCCACTGCGCCCAAAGGGCCGAACAGCGACAGAATTTGCGGCCCTTGCTGGCCGAGAATAATTAAATTATTGGTGCCCATTTGGCTTTGCACGGCAACGTCTTGCAACTGGTAGCTAAGCTGGCTAAGCGCGCCTTTTTGCACTTGGATGCCGCGTGCAAAAGCGTTTGCAAGAGTACCCTGGCGCTGCTGCATTTGCTGGCTCTGCTGCATGGCACTGGTCGCTTGGCGATGTTCGCGTGCCAGCTCGCCCACACTGGTTGCCTGTTTTGCGGCACCTTGGCTGGCACCCGCCGTGGCGCGCTCAAAATTGCCCGCTTGCTTAGAGCTGTTTTTTAACGCCCGCTCGGTACCGCTCACTGCCGCCGTGGCACGATTCACCTGGCCGGTTAAGCCAGAGCTGTCTGCACGCAGGGTTAATTTAACGTCGATATCGCTCATCGGTATCAGCTCTTTTTATTCAGTTCGGTAACGGCGATGCGCTCCAGCATTTGAAAGCGCTCCCAGTCATCGGTGGTAATGTCCAAGCCACTGCGGCGTATAAGTACATCCACATCGCTGTAATTCATCCCGAGTACATGGCCTGTCATAGGGCAGTGCCGCCATGTGCTTTGGGCACTTCTAAACAGCTGCACGGCGGGCCAATTTTCGGGCAGCACGTCCACGTCCTGTGGCGCGTGCTGTTTGCTTAAAATGGCCTTATTAAAAATGGCGTGGGCGGCCTCCTTGCCGAGCAGCGCCTCCAACTCGCTGTCATCCGCCGGAGTGCTGATGCGAAATAAATGGCGGATTATTTGCCGGTATTCTTCGCCGTCGGCTTTTTTGCCAACTCCTCCTGATACGCGGCAAACACAGCGCTCGACAGTTGCATATCGTTGCGCACGGCATTGAGCAGTGCATCACCCGTTAGCAAGGTGTCGCCGTCGTACAGCACCAAGGCGTGCTCGCCGTCGGTATCAACAGCGACCAGGCATAAATCCACCAGGCGCTTGCCTTTATTATCTGGGTGCTCGGCCTCATCCGTGGGAATAATGCGCAGGGTCGCGCCAAACTCGCCGGTTTGCTCATGGCCTAAATCGTCGGTAAAAGCGACTGAGCAAATCGCTTTAAAAGTACGCTGGGTGTTAAGCCGCAAAGCCATAAATACCTCGTTAAATCAGTGGAAAATTAAAAAGATTTCATCGTCGTATTGGCCGGTGGCGCTAAACGACAAGTCGTAGGCATCGCTGCCCGCACGTTCGCCATCACCAATGCTTTCGACGCGGGTGGCAGGCAGTACCAAGGTGATCATCTCGCCCGCTGCCTGTCCGATGGTGGCGCTGATGTTGGCGACGTTGCCGTTGGCCCAGTCTGCAAAGGGGTTGTAATCGCCGAGGGCAACCACCTCGGGGTTAACCGAGCCGGAGACTTTGCGATCGCTAATTCGAAACGAGTGGCGACCATCTGGGCTGTTAATGTCAGGTACCGCAGTGGTCTCGATGCCCATATCAACGCTGAGTTTTTCGATGGTGCCTGTGTCGGGGTAGTCCGCCAGTTGCAGGCCCGCGCTTTGGGCGATGGGCGGAATCAAGTCGTTATAGCTCGCGCTGGGGAAAGTCTCGTTGGTCGGCTCGGCGTAATTACCCTTAAGTGAAAAACTTACTTTGCAGTAATCGCCGGCCATCCACTCAAAGCTAAAGCTGCCGGTGCAACGGGTGGCGATGCGGCGCTGGCCGTCAAGGTGGGCGTGCAGAGTTAGGGTTTTGTGCTGGGCACGGTCAGTAACAGGCTTATACACCAGCGCCTCGGCCACGGCGGCAACGGTGGCGGTGGCGGCGTCGATGGCCAGCTCGTCGCCGATGCTGGGCTGGCTGCCGGTGAGTGCAATGTATGCCTGGTCGCCACGCACGGTAATTAAGGTGCCAACGCTTGCGCTGCTTTGGCTGGTGTTGGTTACGGCGGCGCCCAGCTTGGGGCTGCCGGTCAGGCCGCTCAGTTGGATTAAACAGCCGGGCAATTGCACAAAGCCGCAGGCCAAAAAGGCATCGTGTAGTGGTGGCTGCTGCAGCGCATTGCTGACCAGACCGCCGCCTTTTAATTCCAGCGGCAGGGTAATTTGCCAGTCCTTCGCGCCGATAACGTTTGGCACTTTGGAGTAGCTCGAGCGCACTAAATCACGCTCTTTAACTTCGCCCTGGGGCGACATGCTAAAGCCACTTAGGGTTTGCACGGCGGTCATGCCGTTGACCAGGGTGCCGTCTGGGTTTTCTAGGCCCAGCGCTATGTAGCGCCGTTTTGAATTATTCATGGCATCACTCCGTTGCGGCGCTGGGCCGCTGTTTTAAATTCGTCTAACCACCAGATGAAGCCGGATTTAAAGCCGATTAAATCGCCGCTTAAAAACTGCAGCGGCTCAGAGGCGGTGGGCGGCTGAAACCCGACCAGCGCCTTTAAAAGCTCATCGCGCCGCGCCTCTAACGCATCCAACTGGTGGCTTTTGTTGGCAGCACGCACCGACCACACCACGCCAAAGGTGAGCTGGTGCAGTTGCAGCACGCTGCCGCTGGTGCGGTTTTCTTGCGCGCGGTCGCGGCGCAAAAACACAAAGGTCACATCGCGCTGGTGGCCGCGCTGCATGGCTTCTTCAATGTCCAGGCCGCTTTCAACATTGGGCAAACCGGCGCTGGTGAGCTGTTGTGCAATGGCGTTGATCATCGTGCCCCCCGAGCAAACACTGACGGTGCCGACTCAAACTGCACGGCGTCGTCGCCGCTTTGGGCGGGGTCATCCGTGACCAGCGTCAGCCTTCCCTCACTCACCCGTCGCAGCCATCCAATGGCTTTGTCATACCGGGCGCTGACTTCGTCCGTGGGTGAAACCGTGTACAGTCGGTAACGCGCCATATCGGCGGCGTACACCGCCAGCTCGGCTGGTACCTCGGCCAGTGGCAAAGCCACGCGCCCACGCAAATAACCGTCGATTTCTGCGCTGGCGTCATCAATGGCTTGCTGCAGCAAGGCAGCATCTGGGCTGCCGCTGCCGTTGCGATCCGTGAGCTGGGTTAGCTCATGCTCGCCAAAGCGCGCCTGCAAATCCGCCGGGGTGCAGTACATCAGGCGTCCTCTTTAGCGCTGCTTTTGGCTGCCGGGGCTTTCTTGGCCGCCTGCTTGGGCGCAGCCGATGGCTCACCAACAAGGGTTAAAAACGGGTCGGTCTCGATGCGCTTGCGTTGCTCTGCTGTGACTTCAACCTCGTTGTCGCCCTTGTCAAAGCGCACATTGGCGCGGCGGTAGCCACTGGGCGCGGTGCTGCGCACTTGGATTTTTTGTGTGCTCATAACGTCTCCACGGTTAACAGTGGCAGTGCCTTCGACCAGCACTGCGGTGGTTGTTGTTAAGGGGTTACAGGGCGTCGGCGACGACCACTTCCACTTTTTTCAGCAGCTCGTTGTCTACCGCAGCGCCGTTTTCTTCGCGCAGCTGGCGCTCGATCAACTGGTTGGCTTTGCGCTCCAGCGATGCTGGTACCACCAGCGTGGTGGGCTTGATCTTGAGCTTGCCACCGCCGTCGCGTTTAAAGCCGCGCATGGCTTCCCAAGCCTTCCAGAAGTTATCGACATTGAGGTCGGCCTTCATGGCGTAGGCAAACTGCCAAAAGCTAAAGCCAGCGTTGCCACGCAAATCGGCACCAAACTCAAATGTGTTGCGGCGAAAGACCGATTCATCTGTGAGGCTGAATTGCGGCGTCAGAGAAAGCGGGCGGCGGTTTTGCCAAATCAGCGGTTTCACTGCGCGGCTGCAGTCGAGCAGGTACCAGGGTTCGCCTTGGTAGTTGGTGTCTTCAAACATATTGGCGACGGATTCGTCCGCGCCGCTGCCATCGGCTTTGCTGTTGACTGGGTGGTCGGTATCAAAGAAAAACTGGCCGTCGTAGCAGGTGCTGGTAAAACCAACGGCCAACAAGCCAAACACCAGCTCGTCTGGAAACAGGCCGCCTTCGCGCGCCATTTCTTCTACCAGTGGTTTGTAAACGCCAAGGTTGTCGTCTTCAAAGTCGTCGCGGCTCACATCCACCGAGCTTTCAAAGGTCTTGTTGGCGATGGTGTAGCCGTGCTCTTTAATCGAGTTCATCGCCCGGTCGCCAATCCATTCACGGAAAGACGGCATGGCACCCAGCCAGCCATAGGTGTTGCTCTTGGTGCTGGAGGGCACCACGGTGGCGACTTTTTCGTATTGCGGTTCAACCCGCTCTAACGAACCGCTAAAGGTCTGATCAAAGCCGGTGCGCAGGGCTTCGAGGGAGGCATGAGTGATGGCTGCCATTATTGCTGCTCCTGTTTGGTTGCGGTAACGCCCAGCTGCTTCAGCACCGCCAAGGCTTCATCGGCCACGTGGGCATCTGGCTCGCTGGCATCGGCTGGCGTCTTGCCCTGGGTTTGGGTGGACTTCAGCGCGGCGATGGCGGGCGTTTTGTCTAAATAGGTTTTCAGCGCGGCCAGATCGCTTTGGCCCAGACTGCGCGCCCACTCTTGCTGAGCGGGCAGCAATTTGCCCTGGCTTAGGCCGTCGCTAATCACGCTTTCCAGCTCGCTTTGCTGGCTGTTGTTTTGCAGCGTTACCACTTCGCCTTTCAGGGCCTCGAACGCCTCCAGCGGCACGTACTGGGTTAAATCGACGCTGGCCTGGCTTTTTAGCGCGGCGATGGCCTCGCTGGTTTGGGTGTTGTCGTCAGCGCCCAGCTCAGTGCGCAGGGCGGCCAGCTCAGTCTGGGCCTGCACGCTTTGCTTGAGCGCCACTTGGATTTGCTCATCGCTGGCGTCAGCCGCCAGACCGAGCAACTGAATCAGTTGTTCGCGTTCCACGGGAGTGTCCTCTTTTTGGGGCTCTTTTGGGTTTGGGGGCTCTTTTGGGTTTGGGGAAAGATCAGTCAGGCGCTGGCGCAGGGCATCTATGGCCACGCTGGCCATGCCATCGACAGCGGGGAAGTTGGTCAGCGCCACATGCAGCAAGTCGCGCACTTCGCCAGTGTGCGGGTCATACGCCAGCACAGGTGAGAGATAGCGGTATTCGTCGTTGTCGATGTGCTGCTGTGCCGTGGCCGTCCAGCGCACGATGGCGCGCAGGCCAACGCCGGGCAGGTACTCAATGCTGTTAGGGTCAATCCAACCGGCGGCAGGCGCGGGCTGGCCGTTTTGCTCGGCGTTTAAGGTCTGGTGTTCGTAATCGACGACGATATCGCCTTGGCGGCTTGTTAGCCGCGCCAGCAAGGCATCGGCCACCGGCTGCGACATGGCAAAGCCGGGCAAGCCCTCGGGCCGCCCGTCGCGGGCTTTAAAAACGCCATCTGGGGTAAGCTGCACCGTGGCACCGTCGCTGGCTTTAATGGCCAAGCTCAGTGCGGCGATATGCGGCTTCGTCTGTGACGGATGTTGTGCGGTGTTGTGTGTTTTCATGGCCCCATAATGACGTGGGGCCGGAAGGGTTGGGTTTAACTTAGATTAGATAATGAAGCTAAGCAGGCTCTGGAGTTCTGTTGACCGTGCTGGAGAACTCGCTGGCATAAACTTTTAAAGCACGAGCTGCAGCAGAAAGATTGCTGCGGTTGATGGTGGCGTTCTCCCTCGGGTGATTACTTTCTTGCAAGTACCCCGAGTCTTTCAATAACTGATAAACTTTTTCGATCTCTAGCTTGAGATGAAACTGGTCCACATCGGGGATACTCTCGCGACAAATAGTGAGAACGCCCACCCGGCCGGTCTTACATTCAAAGTCCACTATTATATCGCCAAGGTCCTGAGACTTTAGCTTGGACCTGATGGGTACATCGTAGTCAAAAGCAATTTCCAAGTCGCCTTTAGAGTTTAAAGTAGCAGAGGCTTCTTCTGGCATATAGTAGGGGCTAGCAACCACCGACAGCGTCACCCCACGGCGCTTGCGATCAGCTTCGGGCCAATATATTTTTTGCGCATCAATGTGCACCTTGCTGTCTGCAGTACTGTTCATCTGGGACTCCTCCTACCTAAGAGCTTTACTCAATCCTTTGGTGGTCGTCTTGAATAGTGCATTCAAGGCTGCACCATCGTTAACTCCATTTGGGAAGGCATCCGGGTCTCTGCTATCAAAAACCAGAACTCCCCAGCCTTCTCCTTGATCATTAATAAGTGTTATGGCTCCAATCGTTTTGGGGAGTTCCTTAGGTTGCCCATTTGTTGCGGCGACATTACCCTTTTCTAGCATAAAATCTACCAGTTTTCGGTCGCAGAAACTTGCCAATCCGTACTTTGTACGATTTAGGCTCTTGTTAGAATAGTTCACAGAGGGCAAACCAGGCTTGGCAATAGTTGCCCGTTCCTCCCAAGCTTGAGCCGCAACACCCTCATATAGTTCATGGTTCTCCGCAGCTGCGAATACTGTTGACTGCACACAAACGCTGTCTTCATGCTGAGCACGCATTACAGGCACAAGCCATCCCAGGTCGATAGGATGATCTCCAGATCGAGTCCTATTGATCATAAACTGAGCATACCTTTTACTGAGGAATTCAGGCAACCAGCCTGGCACATCTGGGTCGTTGGCCGTCCAGTGACGGTAACCTTTCGGTAAAACCCTGCAATACTTATATAGGGTGACTCTGTGATGACTGGGCTTATTGCTCTCCAACTCTTCATAAGCACGCTCCCTAGCTTGTTCCACAAAGAACCGCACCCACTCCCAGTTCTCATCAGGATCATCCCTTATTATGGCGATTAACCGATCATGCCCTAATAAGGTCAAAGTAATGCCGAAAACGAGGAGATACCAGAGTAAATTTCCGGCATTTTGAAGAAACTCCAGTACGCCCACTAGAAACGAATGCCACAAAGGCGCAGAGAGTTCGGAGAGGTCTTGAGTCAGTAACCATGCAGTAAAGCCCACTAGCAAGGTGCCACTGAAGGATAGCCAAAAGCTATACCGCGAAAGAAATGATCTGATGGATGAGATTACCGCAGCCAATCCAAAATCCCTTTGTGAAAAACCGGCAGGGACTATACCGAAAGCAACTCGGACTCGGTAGATCTATGAGAGAGAAAACTCAACTATCAATTTTCTTGTTTACTCACCCGCGACGCGATCCAGCTGGGTTGTCCAGTAGGCATTGGCTTTGCCACGCTCAGCGGCGCTGGCACCGTCGTCATAGCCGACGCGGCAGCGTCCGCCACGTTCTTTATCTATATAGCCAATGGGATATAGCGTCTCTTGATAGATGCACACTTTGCGAATATCCACGCACTCGCCGTTGACGATGTGGTAATTGATTTGAGTGACGTAGGGGTCGGAGCCTTTGTTCTTCTGCCAGCAGCTCAGCAGGTTTTCCTCAGCCTGGGCGGTGGTGGCGATGGCGGCGGCGGTCAGCATGCCTATATATAGTAGGTGCTTCATGATTCGTCCCTGATTTGGTCTTTGAGTAAAGAGTAGCGCCGAAATCGGCCTCAGAAAAGCCGCACAGGGTGTTTAAAAGGCGTTTAAAAGCGATTTTCCCACATTTGGCGGTATCGTCATTGCTGTTTTAGCTTGTGAGGGGCGTGTGCGGCGTTTCAGGCGGTGGCTTTAAATGGGCGTGCGAAACAGGTACTGCCTTAAGATATCCACTACTTCAGCTTCGTCGTCGCGGCTAATGCCAAGATAAGGCCGCGCAGGTACCTGGCGCGGCAAGCTGCCTGTAGAGCTGAACCTGTGGCCAAACTGATGTACTGCCGCATATTGGCTGGTGCCTGGGCCGGTGCTGACGCCAGCCTCCAACGCACTGGCAAAGGGAAACAAGGTGCCAAACAGGTTGCCGCTCTCGCCGTGCAATATCTTATTGATGCTGAGTGACTGACGCGTTTTTTGCCGCTTGGTGCTCTCGGCCAGCGGTGCCCAGGGGGTGCCATCGGGTGCGACTTCTTTTGCTGCTCGCTCTTGGCTGCTTTGCAGCAGTGCTTCGGATATCTCGATCATGGCGCTGCTTAAATCGGCATCGACACTGTTCAACCGCGCGCGCAGCTCGCCGAGGGTTAGCTCGCCAAAGGTGACTTGTACGCCTGCCATCAATCAGCCCCCTTTATATACAGCAAGACGCCTTGGCGCAGGGTGTTTAAGTCCGTGCCGGTGTTCACGTTGATGCTGAGATCAAGCCAGGCGCCGCGCTGCCAGTCCATCACGCTGGTGTAGGGCTGGCCGTCGATCAGCCAGCGCTTAATGTAGCGGCGGTGGATGCGGTATTGGTCGCCGTCGGGCAGCATTAAGGCGCGAATCTCATCCGGCTGCTGTATCGCCTCAGCCAGCAAGCGCCAGTAGCGGTGGCGGCCATCGCGCAGCAACTGGGGGTTGCCTGCGGCGTCTAAAAACAGCTCGCGGTTAATGGCCAATGGCTCGCCCAGTACATCGGCAAAGGCCACACCGTTTGTGTCAAAGGCGTTTAAAAAGGCATCCATGTAGGCTTGGTCGTCCAGATCGTCTGGCAGCACAGCATCCAAGCTGGTGGCCTGCTCGGGCGGCATGGCTGGGCGTGGCCCACTGGCTGGAATAACCGGCAAGGTGTTGGCTGGCTGTTGTTGCGGAGTCATGGCCCTTAGCCATGCGCGCCCTGGGGCATGATCAAAGCCCTCGTCGATGCCGTCTGGCACCCAGGTCACTTCGCCGGTTTTACGGTTAAGGCGCTCGGTGAGCTGGATGTCTGGCATTGGGTCTGGGCCGGTTTTGCCGCGCTTCTTTAACCCACGTTCTGAGACTGGGCGTTTACGGCAACCGCAGCCGTAGCCATTGGCCGGGCTGTGGGTGAGCCAAAACGGCGAGTCTCTATCTAGTACCAAGCCATTCCAGCTTTTGTGCAGCTTGCGATAGCGCTCGGCACCGCTGTGAACGTACTCCACGTATGGGTACAGCCTGCGGTACTCCGGGCTGTTGATTTGTGTCTCGCGGCCAGCGTTGTAGGCCTGGCGAATGTTGGTGCGATAAATCAAGCGACTGCGCCAGTTGCGCCCGCCGTTGTAAGCCCAGCCGTGGCGCTCGACGATGCTGTCAAAGCGTTTGCGAAAATCCTGCAGGGTTTCACCGTCTTTTATGGCCGCTTTAACAGCGGTTAGAAAGTCTTCGACGATGGCGGTTTTGTTGGCCCCAGCCACCATAAAGGCGCGGTCGTGCTCTTCGCGCATGACATCGCGCCAGCTGGTGGTGGGCAGCGGTAGCTTTTGCTGCAGGTAGTCGATTGCCTGTTGAAAGTCGCGCGCGCCATAAATCGGCATTAGGCCACCTCCGTTTGACTCAGTGTGTCAAAAACAGCGGCGCTTGACGCTATTAGTAAAAAACCCAGGCCTTTGACGAATAGTGGCATTAGTCCGCCTCCTGAGTGATATCAAAGCGCCCGGCCATGTTCGCGGCCTCCATTGCTTGGGCCAGCAGATCGGTGCGCTCAGCCAGCGATGCATCCAACGCCAATAGGCGCTCGGTTAAATCGTCATAGCTGGTGGCCTGCATGATTTGCGTGCGAATGGCGCTGATTAAATCGGCATCCAGTGTTTGACTAACTTGGGTTAAATGCGCGCTGAGCCGATCGGCGCTGTCAGCAGACTCTGTGGCAGCGCTGGGCTGTTGGCTTTTGAGTGCAGTTTGGCGCAGGGCTTCTTTTTCTGCTTCAGGTAAAGCAGCGGGTTTGCCAAATACCGGCTCATTATCACCGGCCTTGGGGATGCCGGTTTTTCATGCACGTACCACATGGGGATCTGCACGCCGTTTTCGGCCAGCACAGGTAATGCTTGCGACAGCATTTGCAGATCTTCGGTTTCGGTGCAATCCAAATAAAACTTGGGCGCACGATTGAGCTTGTCGATGCCGAAGTTCACCAACACCAGCGGCAGCAAGATATCGCGGCGAATGGTGTTGGCGTATTGGCGCGCGTCGGAGCGAATCAGGCTATTAAAGCCGGCCTCATGTACCTTGCCCAGCGCGTTGGTGTTGGTGCCTTCGCCGGTGCCCGAGGTTAAGGTGCCGCCCAGTATCGCCTTGGCAATGGAGCGCTCGCACCAGTGAATCATGGTTTCGAACATTTCCGACTTGCCATCCGCCGCCTGCATAAAGTCGATGGCCATGCCCTCGGGAATGATGCCAGCGGCGTTGTGGCCCAGCGATGTCACAGCACGTAATAGCGTTGCCTTTTCTTTATCGTTGGCGTTGCGCGGGTATTTGCCGATGCGGGCTGGCAGGCCATAAATTTCTAACAGCTCGGCCAAGTCGCCGACGGAATAGTTTTTAAATAAATACGGCCAAGCCAAAACGCGGTGCAGGCCAGAGCGAGCAATGTAGCCCGCTTTGGCTTTGTGCCGGTGTTGCACCCAGCCGAGCTGCCATAACTCCGCGCCGTAGGCGCTGTTATCGCGCAGCCTGAGTTGATCTTGCTGCTCTGGGTGCAATTTAAACCAACTGTGCGGCTGGGCAATGGGCTGGGCCATTAGCCAGTGTCCGCCGTCTTGATGCCAAGGCAGCTCTAAGTTAATCCAGCCGTGGCCGATGGCGGTGCCCAGGTCATTGATGATGTCGGGCACGTCCAGGCTGCTGAATACCTCGGCGCAAAATTCAGCGGCTTTTTTCTCTTGGGCGCTGGCGTTATCCGGCGGCACGATTTGCCATTCTAGCTCGCTGGCTGCTTGGCGGCGCTTGCCCAAATCGCTGGCGATCTGGGTGTCTTTTTCTTCCATGTCCAAAAACAGTTGGTGCTGCGCGGTTAAGTCGCCACGCTCAGCGGCTTCTAAAATGGTGTGCAACCGAGCCGGGGTTAATCCTTTACTGGGGTGGCTGGCAAACTCTTGTTTAATGTGGCCCACACGAGCTTCGCTGTCGGTTTGCTGCTCGGCCAGCGCCTGGTGTTCGCCTTTGCCAAACACGCGATTAATCATGGCTTTAATACCCATTACCAGCAGCCTCCTGCAAAGTGAGTGTCGTCGTCGATTTGGTTGTCGATATGGTCGCTACCCAGATCTGTGCCGCCCAACGGTGTTTTGGGTACCGGGGTAAAGTCGATTTCGTAGCCTTCTTGAAAGGAGGCAAACACCGCCATAGCAATGGCGATGGCAGCGTCGCCGTGGCGGTCTTTGTTCGAGCCGGTTTTAACGTCGGGGATTTTCGGCACGCCTTTAATGACTTGGATGGCACGCATATCGGCCAGCACGTCGGCGTGTTTGGGGATGCGGATCTGGTCGTCTTCAAACAGGGCTTTCATTTTCGGCATATTGTCGCGGTACCAGGCCTGCGACAGCATGACGCAATGGATGCGATCTGCGCCGTATTGGTATTGCGCCTGTTCAGCCAGATATTGGCCATTGCCACGGGCGTCTAAAGCGCCGCTGTTTAAGCGTGGCAAGCGATCACCTATGTACTTAAGCACTTGCTCTTGCTGGCGAAACGGCACGTTGTGCAGCTCGACTAAAAACGGGCACACGCGGTTTAAATGCTCGTCCACCGCCATCGGCGCAATCACGGTTAAATCGCCGGAGCGGCCAAAGTCTTCGCCAAAGTTGTGCTCGTGGTTGGGGTTTAACTTCTCTAGCTGTGGCAACAGGTGTTGCTCGCACCAGTCTTGCATCTCAGCTTGACGCAGGTGCTCTGGCCAGGCATTAAATTCTTTATTGCCTTCAAAGCGCAATACCGGCGCGTCAAACATGCGCGACTCCACCAGCGCACGGCTCATGTAGCTGCCGCCGGATTGCTTGGGCACACAATAATATTCTTCCAGTGCGTCTTCTTCGGTGGCGGTGTCTTGCAGTAGGCCTGCTTTCCATTCGTCCTCAGCGGCTTGGCTCCAACTTGTGCCTTTGATCTGGCAAATGCGCTGATACAAACCTTCGCGGCAGGCATCATCGAGAGTGATGGTGTGAATGCTGTAGCGCTTTTTGCCCGCGCGACTGTCTTGGATTAACTCGTTAAATAGGTTTTCAACGCCGTTATGAGTGCTGATTAAGCGCACCTTAGCGCCCCACATGGTCAGTGCTAGGGCGGCTTTTAACACCTCAGCCAGACGGTCATGAAAGGCGGCTTCGTCGATGGTGACGTTGCCCTGCATGCCACGCAAATTGCTGGGGTTGGAGCTGAGTGCCTGAATCTTAAAGCCGCTGGGGAAATAAATCACAAAGGTGAGGATGTCTTTGTCTTCATCTTCCAGCACTTCTTCGCAAATCTCACCGGCAGCGCGATCAAAGGCTTTGGCCCACATGGCGGCGGCGTCGATAAACTCGCGCGCCATTTCTTTATTGGAGCCGACATAAAAGTGGTTAGTGCCGCCTGCGTTTTTGGCGGCACTGGCGGTTAACGTGGCATCCGCCGCCTCGGCCCAAGTGATGCCGGTGCGACGTGATTTTTCGGCGATCTTTAATGGGCCGCCATCGGCAATCCAGCGCTTTTGGTAGCCCAGCAAAACATCGTTGGCGCTGTAGGGGATATAGTCCGGTACCTGACCAATCACTGCGGTGGCCAGCAGGTTGGTGTCTGGCTGCTTTGGTGGTTGGCCTAGATCGGTGGCGGTGCTGGTCATTAAGCGATGCCCAATATTTCATTTTTAATGGTTTGTACGGCTTGTGCGGTTAGGCCCGCTTGCTTGGCGACGCTTTCGGCTTTTTGTGCGGCTTCTTCAGCGAACGCTTTGCGGATTTCTTTTTCGTTTTTGATGCTGTCCATGCGTGTTTTTTCGAGGCGCTGAATGGTCAGCGCCAAGTCTTTCAGCATGCCCAAGGTGGCGGGTTCTTCCTCGCCGTCTTCATTTTCTTGGGCGCTAAGAGCCAGATCGAAGGCCATGGTCTGGGTCATTTGAATTAACAACTTGCCGATGTCACCCGTGGGTTTGTCGCCCAGTTTGGCCACCCACGCGGCAGCAGTCGCTTGAGTCTGTTGCATGCGCTTGCCGACTTCGGCCATTTTGCTGGCGTATCTGTTTAAGCCGCTGCGGCTGATTTTTTCGTCGGCGGGCAAGCCTTGCTGCTCGATTTGTTTATTCACCTCGTTGAGGATTTCTTGCTGCGTGTATTGCTTATCGCGCAGCATGGCATCTAAAAATGACTTTACCTCGTCGGGCAGTTGCTCGATTTTGCTGCCGCGTCCGCGCGTGGCTTTACCCTTGATGTTGCCCATGTCAGGCTCCTGGACGCGGTACGCCCACGCCGGGCACTTGGGCATAGCCTTTGGCAACATCGTGGCCACGGCTGGTGATGGTGGCCACATCCGTGCTGAGCACGGTCTCAATCGCGACCAGATCGTTTTCAGCCAGCCAGTGTAAATGCGTTTTGACTTGGTCGCGGCTGATGTTGTGGCCAAAGCTGGCCAGCACCTTTTGCAGGATGCTGTCGTTGGCTTGGCCGTTCATTTCATTTAAGGCACGCAATATGACCAGGCGTTGGTCGTCGCGCACAATGTGTTGATACGCCATGTTATTTCCCCGACTGGATTAAGTGCTGATTCACCATTTTCATGGTGTGGTCAATTTGCGTGAGCTGACCGTGAATATTGTCCACCACCTCTTTGGTTTCGTTGACGCGCTGGTGCAGCTTGGCCATGTCCTCGTGGGTGGGCATATGCTCCACATCCTTCTCCACCCGGATTAAACGATCATCAAAGTTGTTTAATTCCTGGTTAAAGTCTTTACGCATATGCTCGATGGCAGCGGTATTGGCCTTTTGCCGATTGGTCAGCCAGAAATAGAGCACCGCAGCAGCAGTGAATGCTATTTGTGCGAACTGCAGCCAAAAGCCCAGTGCCTTGTAGTCAATATCAAAACTCATCAACAACGCTCCTGCAGCTCGGTCAGTTGTTGGCAGGTAATACAGCGGGCGGCGTTGGGTTTAATCGCCAAGCGCTCGTGCGGGATGATGTCGCTACAGTCGATGCAGTGCACAAGGCCCCATTCATCAATGTCTTGTGCCGGTTCCTGCTGGCGGCTTTGTGCAGCTTTTAATGCGTGCTGTCGGTGCAGTTGCTCCAGCTCCTGGGCGGTATCGAAAGGATCAGCCACGGTTAACTCCTTTTAATGCGCCCGCCAGTGACGGCGCGACTTTTTCAACGCTGCGACCTACCACATAGCCGCCTAATCCAATTTGCAGCAGCGACCAGGCTTGCTCGCTTAAACGAAAATGGGTCAGACCTAGAGTGTCGAGCACCACCAATGCCAAAAACGTCAACATGGTGATGGGGCGCCAACTGCGTTGCAGCCAGCTTTGCCCTTGCGCCTCGGCAGTAATCACGCGCGCCTTAGCCTCGGCTAGGCTCTGCTCGTGACTGAGGGCTTTAATCAGCAGATCCGACTGAATGCTCAGCAGCGCTTGTTTGGCTTTGGCTTTTTCATCGTCAGAGGTGTGCAGGCGGTCGATTAAATCCGTGACCGGCTGGGCCAGATCGGCAGCCAGGGTTAATAAACTCATGCTGCCTCCAGCAGGTGTTCACGTGGGGTAATAAAGCGCATTTCTTCCCATGCCATGACGTTAAAGCCAGGGCAGGCTTTGCTGCTGTATTGGTTATGGCCGCTGAGCGTTAATTGGCGCAGGGCCAGCTCAGGGGTGGCACGCAGGTTTTGCACCAGGGTGCGCAGTGCTTGCCATTGCTCGTGAGTGAAGCGGTCGGTGCCGACTAAGCAAATGCCAATGGTGTTCTGATTACGCCCAGCTACGTGGGCACCTGTTTCGATCAATGGCCGCCCGGCGCGCACTGCGCCGTCCAGCTCAATCACAAAGTGATAGCCAATGTGCTTTAAATGCGGCTGGTGTTTGGGGGCGATACTTAAATCGCGGGTAAAAGGTGGCTGGCGTTCACCGTGCCAGCGGTCGATATCTTCGATGGTGTGCGCGCGGCCATTGGGGGTGGCCGAGCAATGAATAACGATTTCGTTAATGTCTTTAATATGTCGGCGCGTGCCCATAAAAAAAGCCCTGCTGAAATATGTAACAGGGCCAGTGTATGGGGTGCTGAGATGGGTTGGGTTTAACCTAGTTTGGAGATTGTTTGATTATACGGGTGCCGTCTAGAAGTTTAAATTCGTCATCGGAGACATAATTGACGGGCTTCTTTTCTTCGCCTAGTAGAGCAGAGTAGCTCTTAGTTCCCTCTCTCTTGTGTGTTTCACCAGATAATAGCTCTGATACGACGATTGTAGCCACTCTCTCAATAACTACTGGTTCGCCACCTTCGGTTGTATACCCATGAAGATAGCTTGTTTCAGTTTCATGGCGTGTCATAGCTTACTCCTTAGCTTCTCTGAATAAGTCCGGTTGCTCCCGGCTGCGTTGATAGGCTTGCTGCTGTCTTAGAACGCGGTACACCTGATTCACGCTAAAGCCATATCTTATGGCTAGGGTTTCGATACTAGCATTCTCATAGCGCCATTGCCGATATAGCATGACATCACGAATGGCTTTTTTAATGCTATCCGCCTTAGGCAGATAGATGTGCCTACCGCCACAATAGTTGGCCAGCTCAGCGATAAGGGCATGACTGATTCGATCTGCATCCGTTTCTGATACTCCGAGTCGAGACAGTGCAGCACCATAAATATCAATGATTTGAACTAAATCTCGTGGCCACTTACGGCGCACCTCCACTGGAATATCTGGCAGGTGCTCCAGCAGCTGCTGTGACAACTCTTGCTGTGCATCATCAAACAACTCCAGATTTTCTTCGTGGGTACCTACCATGATTGCCTCCTACCAGCTGGTGTCGGTCAAGCGGGCAACGCTGGCATCAGCGCTGCTGTAACCCGGTGCGGGCTTAGCCTCGGGCGTATAGCGCAGGCCGCGTTCAATTACGCTGGCCAGCACGCTTTTTAAATAGTTGTGATTGGTCAGTGGCCGCACATCGCCTTGGCGGCGTTTTTCTCGCAAGGCATAGACGGTTTCTTGCAATGCTGGCGTTAGCCATTGGGCGGCCTCCAGCGCTAGGGTTTCGCGCGCTAATTTAAGCGCGCGGTCATTGGTTAAATCGCGCTTGGCTGGGCGAAATAAACCCAAGTACGTCACCAGCGCGGTGCCTGTGCTGGCGTCTTGCTGCGCCAGCAGGGCAAGCAGTTCGCGCCCGGCGTTATCTTGCACCAGGGCTTCTAGGTCGATGCGGCTGTGACAGACTGGGCAGCGGGTTAACTGCATGCACGTTCTCCTAAAACGGCTGACAGCGGGCGTAACTCTTTGCGGCTGCCGCAGTAATGCTCCAGCGGTGTTAGACCTAAGCTGTTAAATAACTCGTGCCAAGTAATCACGCCATGGTCGAGCAAGGCCTGTGTGACTTGGGCCTGAGTGAGGCTTTTGCCTTGCTGCTCAAACGCGGCGGTGGCGTCTGAAACGGCTTTTAAATCAGCGTTTAAGGCTTGGGTGGCGCAACGGGTGCGCCATTGTTTTAACTGCTCCAAAATCAGGTTGCAGTCTTGGTGCGAGTCCAGCCATTGCAAAGCGTCGATGGGCGGGCTTTGGCGCTTGTGCAGTTGCCCCTGCACCCAGCGCAGCAGTGCAGCATCGCTGATGTCATTGATATAGCCCAGCTGGCCCATGGTAAGCCAGATGGCCTGTAATTTATTCACGCGCGTCGGCGCTTGGTTGGGCTTGCGCTTGGGCAACTTGCGCTGGCTTTTAAAGCCGCGCTGCTTAAGTGCATGGACAACCTTGTGCAACTCAGCCATGTGTAAACCTCGGCAGGAGTCTTTGCCGGTGACACCGCGCAGCAAGCTGCGGTAGGTGTCATCGTCTAGGCCAAGCTGCTTTTTACCAATATGAATTTGCGCCAGCAGGCGCTTGCGAACTGCGCTCATGCAACCTCCTCGGTGCCGATCTTTACCAGCACCAGACCGTCGAGTTTTTTGTATTGGCCAATCAACGTTCGTGCAGAACTAAACACCGGCACGCGGTACTCACGCTTTTGGTCGTAATTGGGGCACAGCTCACGCAAGCGACGTTTGCCCAGGCTTTTGATCATGCTTTTTTGCTTAGCTGGGCTATATGCCCAGATAAACTTTTTGGCCCACACTTTTTGCGTGACGGGCAAATAGTCGTCGCTGGACTCATCCCCATGGCGCGGAGCCATCACATCGTCGATAAAGACTGACAGCCCTAGCTTGTTTTCGGATAGCTGGCCGCGCTGTATGGTGATTTCGTGGCCATCCAGTTGGAAGACCACTTGACCAAATAGGCCAGGCAACTGCTGCTGCACTTGTTGCCATTGCGCTTTGCTGATCATTGCAGTTTCACCTTTTTCAGCTCGATGGGCATTGGTTTTTGAATGGCCGCCGTCAGGTAGCCTTCATAAAACTCTTTGCCTCTCATCGAATACGTCAGGCCCGCACACAACGACAATAAGGTGCTGACATAGCCATTAAACTCCTCGTCTGACATTGCTTGCCTGGCACGCAATAAATCTTTATAGGCTGCGCTGGCCGCTTGCTCTAAATCTGTTTTGTGCGTCATGCCCACCTCACACGCTGGCTAAATCTAATGCGATCATTTTGTATTGATCGCTGTGGCCAATGCGCTGATACACCCGCACGTAAACGGTGGTGCCTTCGACGTTGATGGAGTCTTTTAATGCGTCGCAGGCGCGCTGCCATTCTTCGTCTTGAATGTCCAGCCGCAGCAGGCCGAGCAGTTCGCCGGTTTTAATCTGGCCTTTACCATTGGTGCGAAAGGCGCGGTCTACGAGTGCGCGGATGTTGTTGTCTGCGCCCTCTGTCCAGCGATCTAGGCAGTGACCAAATAGCTCTTTGGCCGCTTCCAGTTCTTCGGTAAAAGCAATGCGCTCGCTGTAGATGCGTTGCACTTTATATTGGCCGTCGTAGGTGGTGACGCTGATGTTGCCTTTGTCGCCTGCGAGTTTAACGTCGTACTTTTCCGCTCCTATCTGTATCAGTTGCTGGATGTCGTCCAACGCTTGGCGCTTAAACTCTTTTAACGCTTCGTGGATATGCAGTGCCTGTTGGGCCAGATCGTTGGCGACTTGGTCGCGCAGCTTGTCTTGCTCGCGTACTTGCTCAATCGGTACCAAGCGGCCTTTGCTGTCTTGCATAAAACCTTGGGGAATCGTTTTTTCTGCAGCCGTCATGCTGTCTTACCTCGTGTTGCTCGAATGTCGGTTAAATACTCACGGCATTGGCGCCAGCTGCGCTTGCCGTATTGCACTTGTTGTTTGCAGGTGCTGGGTTGGCTGGTTTGCTCGATGCGCACTGGCCCGCATTTGGGGCAGCGCGCGATCCAGATGGTGTTGGTCATGGTGGCCCTCGAACATGCTTTGCCTGGTTAAAATCAATTACGCCGCAGCCATCAGGCGCTGGGCTTTGGCGCTTTGCTTTGCTGAGCGACGCTTGGCTGCGCGGCCCATTTCGCAGTTTTGTTGGTTGCTGGTGTTGGGTGCCGCTTTAACTGGGCGGCTGATTTGACGAATGCACAGCACAATTAAGGTTTGAAAAATCACTAACGACAGCAGCTGCATGGCGACCAGAACCAGTGCTTGCCAGCCCATAGGCATGGCCTGAGCCTGCTCGGCATACAGCTCGTTTAAAGCGTGATTAATTTGGGTTAAATCGGCGTTGGTTTGGTCAATGCGACCAGCCCAGCCGACGCGCGACTGGCTGTTTTGGTTGTAGGTTTTTAGGCTTGCGGTTAGGCGCTGACGCTCGGCCAGCAATGCCGCTTCGCGCTTGGCCAGCAGCTCCGGCTGTTGCTGGCTTTGCTGCCACTGCTGCAACGCAGGGGTACTGATCTGATACAGCGGCCCAGCCAGCACTAATGCCGTGGCGATGGCGGCTAAAAAGCTGGTGCCCCAGCGGTGCTGCGCCCATAGCCATAGCGCCGCGCCTTCAAGTAGCAGGCTCCATAAAATACCGCTTTGGCCAGCATGCCTTTGCCAAAACTCAATGGCGTGAATTTGCATTAAGACAATGGCACCGACTAATAAAATCGCAGCCGGTAATTTTTTAAGCATGGTGCTAGAAATATTCATGCGACCTCCTGCGAGGCATAGACTTGCCATTGCAACAACGCGCCGCATAACGTGGCGCGGTAAATTTCCATGCCATCGGCGTGGCGAATGCGCGAGACGGGCACGATGTCTGGGCAGGCCAAGGCATCGTCGGTGATTAAAAAGGTCAGGCCGTTGAGATCGACGTGGATGTCATGTACGGCGATGTCCAGCTCCATCAGTTTTTTCATGGCGCTTTCAATGGCCGACAAAGCGCAGGCCATTTTGTAGTTTTGCTCGGCGGCGGTGCGTTGTTGAATTGGCTGCATGAGACTTCTCCTTAAATACCGTTGTGTTCACAGTTCGGGCAGGTGCGCGCCAGACGCACTTTTATGGGGTTGACTGTGCTGGGCTGGCCCGTGTGGTATTTGCGGCAGTCGTGCAGGCCGATCTCGCCCACCACTGGGCACATAACCGTGTCACCTAGAAAAGCGCCACGCACGGCGCGCTCGACTTTGGCTATGTCGCCTGGGTATTTATCGTTTAACACCTGGCTTAACGTGCCGGTCGAGTAGCCGATAATTTGGCCAACTTTTTTGCGGCCTTGCTGCTCGCATTGGCGACGCAGCTCATTAAGCCAAGCGGGTTCTTGTTCAAGGTTGAGTGCTGGAATGTTCATGCCTGTGCTCCTTTGCGGCTTTTAATGCGACGCACAAAGCGGTGGTGGCGCATGGGCTCATCGGCGCGCCCAGTTTGGGCGCATGGTTTTTGGGTGCCTTGGCTGTACAAATCTCGGCATACGCCTGGGGCGTTTAAAAACTGCTCCAGGCTGACGCCGTGCTGGTGTAACCCCAGCGCGATAAACTCGTCGGCCATTTGCTCCAGCAATTCATCTGAAATCAGCATTCTTTTTCCTCCAGCTCGAGCTCTGTTTTGGGGTAAACCACCTGATCCAAATTAGGATCAAACAATTGCTTAACGCTGCGAATGCGCGGCGGGTTGGGCCCTGTATTCATGTGCGGATGCAGTCGATAGCGAGCGCGCCCGCCACTTTTTGAGTGCGGTTTGACCACTCGTAAATAGCCCGCTTTTTTTAGCCAGCCGATGTAGCTGAGGGTGTACAGCGGGCTGATGGGCAGCTCCTCTGTGTTGGCGGCCATGGTCAGCTCGCGGTCATCAAATTCCCTCAGCATGCGAATGGAGCGCCAGAGGTTTTCTTTGCGGCGACTGTGAACGCTGGGTTTGCCTGCATGCGTTAGGCGCGGCGCGGCGCTGCCGATGTCGTTACTCAGCTCGTAAACGTACTCAACTACTTGCCCCTTTTTATGGCGACTTACGACCGTGATAAACCCGCCTTTTTTGAGTTTTTGCAGGTAGTTTTTTACCGTGCTGTCATTCAGGCTGGTCGCGCAAATCACATCCGCGCCGGTAAAGGTGCGCAGCTCGCGAATGGTTTGCCAAATGATTTGCTGGCGTTTTACGTTCTGGCTCATACACGCCCCCGGCCACGCGGTACAACTTGAGTGAAAATATCGCCTTGATAGCTTTCGGCGGTGAGGCTGTTGATGCCGTGGCTGTTGGCCCAATCCGCCATTTCAATCAGCGTGGTGGATACTCGGCGCGTCACACCGTGGGTTTTGTCTAAGATTTTTTCCGCTAAATCGTCGCTGATATTGAGCTGCGGGGCATAAATGGCTGCCAACTTGTCAAAGTCGGTGCGGCTGCAAGGCTGGGCAGCAATCCACTTTAAGACTCGGTTATGGATTTTTTCGTGCTGAGCGATTTTAGCGGGCAGGCGCTCCTCGCCGATTAGCATGACGGGCGTGCCTGAACCTTCATACAAATCCATGACAATGGGCAGGCGCTTTTTATCCGCCAGATGATCTGCTTCATCAATCAACAAGGGGCGGTTGGTGGCGCTTAACTCTGCGCAGGCCAGCTCCATCATGGCACCGACCGTGATGCGACTCGGCGTTGAAATACCCATTTCGTGCAGTACGGCCCGCAAAAAATCGCGCGTTGTCCAAACGCTTTTTACTTGCACGTAATACGCGCGAAAGGTATGCGCGACCATGGTGAGCGACATGGTTTTGCCTAAGCCGCTATGGCCATGAAACACCAGTAAGCCGGGGGCGTTTAAATTACGATTAACGGCGATATCAATCGCCTGGTAGCACAATGCTACATTGCTGGTACTCGCAAGGTTCATATATACTCCGTTTATTGCATCTTTTGGCCGCTTATTGCGGCCTTTTTTATTGACGGTTATTGGCCGACCGCGTTGGCATATAGGGCTTTGCCGGTGCGGTATTTACTGCTTTTTGTATATATTCTGTGCCAGTTTTTCTCCTCCTCTGTTGCAGTGTTATTGGCTATTTTTCTGGCCACTTCCTCGGCGAGGTAATAGCCCTCCTCGATATCGTCGGGTGCTTTAAATGCCGTATCGCTAGCATTGGATACCGGGCTATTAAATGCTGGGGTAATGACCTGGCCGCGCGGCTCGGGCATTACTGGCTGTTCAGGCAGCTCTAAATCTGGGTTAAACCAGCTGGGCAATTGTTGCTCGTTGCGCTCGCTGTTAAGTGCGTCTTTAGCCGCTTCAATGCCAGCGCTGGTGTGTTGCTCTTGCGGGCGCGGGAAGTCGGTGACTTTTTCGGCGCGCTCTTGCTCGGCACGTTGATTTAGAATTTGCTGGGCGATATCGCGCTTGGTTAATTTGCGCGCGGCGGCTTTTAAGCGGCGGCGCTCTTCTTGGATCGCTTCTTTCTGAATTGATTTAGCCTTGGCGGCCAGCTCTTCGCGGCTAATGCCGCTTATGGCTGGGTCTTCAGCGG
This sequence comes from Bacterioplanes sp., assembly GCA_965233665.1. Taxonomy (GTDB): domain Bacteria; phylum Pseudomonadota; class Gammaproteobacteria; order Pseudomonadales; family Oceanobacteraceae; genus Bacterioplanes. The sequence goes on from CBDDTG010000050.1 coordinate 41,620, forward strand.
TGCAAATAAAGTCGCCCTCGGCGCTGTAAACATAAATGCGACCAATATCCGATTCGTCATAAAAGACTTGCACCGTTTCGCCAATATGGGCGGCCAGCTCGGCGTGAATATATGTGCAGGCGTTGAGGTGGATGCCTTTTTTGGTGATGGTGCGGCCACCGGCTGGCTGGCTTAGCAAAACATCAAGTAGGCGTTCGTCGTTGATGGTTTTAACCGTGCCAGGGTACTGGGTGACCATATCGTTGGGGCTGCAGCCCAGCTCGCTGTGTTTGCGCGTGTGGTATTCGTGCTCCAGCCATTGATCGCAAAAGGTTTGCAGCTCGGCGGCGGTGAGTTTGGCCTCAATGAGTTGGTCTTTTTTAAACAGGCGCTCGCTGAAGCTGTTGCGCGCTTCGATGCTTTGGCGCTCGCTGACGTTGTGGCCAATAAAGCCGGGCAGTAGCTCAGCCAAATCGTGTGCAAAGGTGCGAAAAACCCGTTCGATATGCGGCTTTTTCCAGCCCTGAAAAGGCGGGCAAAATTGCTGCTCGATGCCGAGCGATTTAAAGGTGGTTTTAATCCACTTGCTTTTGTAGTCGGCGCCGTTGTCGGTTTTGGCGACGGTGGGCACGCCCCAATCCAAGATGGCGCGGCGGATGACTTTAGCAACGCCTTTGCTGTCTGAGGTGGGCATAACGATAAATTTCACGCGGCGTGAATAAACGTCGATAACACCCAGCAGGCTGTGGCGGCCATCGCTCAGCATCAGATCGGCAGGGGTGCTGTCAAACTCCCACTGTTGGTTCAGGCCGGTGGCTGCTTCGTTGGCTGAGCCAAAGGCGGCCATATACCTGTTCTTCCACTGGTCTGGGTCGACGCAGGCCATAAATAGCTGAGCGTTTTTCTCTTTGTAGTTGGCCACCCATCGGCATAATGCGCGCTCCGAGGGTAGCGTCACGGCCTTGCCGTAAAACTCGGTGCGCAGCACCTTGATCAGCACGCTGCTTTTAATGTGCGGGTGGGCCACCAGCATGGCCTCGATGTAGTTGGCCAGCTCAGGTTGGCTGTCGATGGTGCCTTTGCCTCGGCGGGCGGTGCCTTTGTCGCCAGCGACACTGGCGATGCCTTGCTCGCGCAGGCGCTTTTCCCAAGCAAATAATGCCGGGCGGCTGCAGGTGGGCTGGGCGTCGCGCACCCATGGCTCGACGTTAATGTCGTCGGCTTTATAGGCCTTGGAAAACTCAGCATAGGCTTTGCTTTTTGGCAGCCCTGCTGCGAGCTGAAACTCACGCGCGGCGTCCATGAGCGCCAGGCGGGCGTCGATTTGGTTTTTAACGTGCTGCGGCAAGCGGCGGTACTCGGCCAGTGATTGCTGACGCTCGCTGTGGCCCAAGCCTTTGGTGGGTAGCTCAGAGGCGACCTTGCGCGCATGGCTGATGCGCAGCGCACGTTGAGTTTCGGGCGGCAGGCTGTCGATGTGGTATTCGTTGCCGCCGCCGCGCCCGGCGCGTTTGCGACTTTGCCAGCCATCACGGTTGGCGCGTTTGATGATGCCTGCGACTGTGCCGGGCAAACCTGGCTTGCCGCACAATTCGGCAGAGGTGAACCAGTCGCTCATAGCGCCTCCTCGTTATCGAACAGGGCCAGCTCTGGTGTGGCGCTGGATTCCACCGTGGCGCGGTGGCCTGCAATGTCTGCCATAACCCGAGTGAGCTGGGCGATGGTTTGATCTGCCTCGGCATTGCCTTGGTAAAACTGGGCAAGCGTGTTTAACGCGTCGTTAAAGCCGGTTTGCAGCTGCAGCATGTCGTCTTGGCTGGCTGCTTTGGCCTTGGGCATGTCGATAACCAGCTTGTGGGCGCTGCTGCCGATCCACTTGGTGACAAACTGAGCGCCGCAAGCGTGTTCAAAAGGGCGGATCAGGTTGGCGGGCAGCTTGCCGCTCTCCATCCATTTGTAGAGCGTCCAGTGGCTGGCCATGCCCATGCGCTCGGCGATGCGCTCGATGCTGAGGTTGTTGCGCTCTTTGGCGTACTGGATGCACAGCTCCATGGCGTGGCGGAGCGAGCGCGGTGCGGTACGTTTCCAATTTCGTCTGGCCATTGGCGGTGCCTATCTTCGTTCGATTCCAAAAAAACCTGCGGTCTGCCTCTATCGCTGCTCCCCTGAAGTGCCTAGCCTTTCGTTTGTGCAAGGCAGATTTCAGTTATGGGAGGTAGTTCATGCGACTTTGCTGTGATTACAGGGCTCGATTTTGATAGGCTCGCGATAACGACTGGGCCAGATCTCTTCCGGCCGCTTGCCCAGAAAGTCAGCAATGATGGTTTGCACTTTCGGGTAGGGCGTGCGGAGTACGTTGGCAAAAGTGCGTGGCTGGTTGTAGCCGTTGGCACGCGCCAGATCAGACATGGTGCAGCCGCGTTTGCGGATCGCGGCTTTGATGTCTTCTGGGTGCCAGTCGTTGGGTGAGTGGTGGTGTTTGCTGCTACTCATTTTTTTGACCTTCCTTTAGCGACTTTCGATTACTAAAACTGTTGGCGCGTTTGGGTAATCGGTAGTGCTAAAGATAGTGCATAAACGGAAGGGGTGTAAAGCGTTTTAGGAAGTTTAATCTTCCGTTAAGGCGCTATTGTTTTTTCTTTTGTGCAAAAGCACTTAAAATTCAGTGGCTTAGATGAACAATAAACTCGAAAAAGAAAACTCGACGGAAGTTAAATCTTCCGAAAGCGGAATTTCAACTCGCTTAACTGCAATGGCGGCCAAATTCGGTGGAAAGCAGGCGTTTGCTGACAAGATCGGCATGAGTTACAGCCAGCTGCACCGCGTCATGAACGGCGATGCTGATCTGAAGCTCGCAACGGCGGTCAGAGCCGCCCAGGTGTGCGGTGTGTCGCTCGAATGGCTGGCACAGGGAACGGGCGAGGCGCATGCGCCTGCGAGCCAAGACGACATGAGCGATGAGTTTGAATTTATCCCTGGTTACTCGGTGCAGGTGTCTGCGGGCAATGGCTCGTTTCCGCAGGAACACGAGCAGCCCACGCGCCGGCTAGCTTTCCGCAAGCGCTGGCTGAGCTTTCGTGGCCTTCACGCCAAGGATTTGGTGATGGTGTTCGCTAAAGGTGACTCAATGGAGCCAACCATCAGCGATAACAACACGCTGATGGTCGACACAAGCGACACCAGGCCACAGGATGGGCGCATCTACGTGATCCGCCACGGCGATCAGTTGGTGGTTAAACGCACCCAGCTGGTGCTTGGTAGTGGCGTGCGCCTGATCAGCGATAACAAGGCCTATCCTGAGCAGGTGGTGGATCTGGATGCATCCGATGAGCTAAGCGTGGTTGGTCGCGTGGTGTGGATTGGGAAGGACGTTTAAAGTTGAAAGTCAGGATCATGCGTCATTTTTAAGCAGTTGCAGGGCTTTGGCGATGACGCATGACCATGACATACTTTTAACCAAATGCGCTTTAAACCCCGATTTTATGGGCATTTCATCCCATTCAATCCCGACCACTCCCACTTAATCCCGTATCTCAGGTCTTATGTCTGGTTACACCGATTACGGTGTTGCTGTTCTTGAAAAGATCCCGATATTTCCTGCAAATAGCGCCTTGTACTCGCGCTTTCCATTCGCTCTGAAAATATGGAACTTCTGACTCAGGACACTAGATTTAGGCGCCTGTGCTATGATCGCCGTCCGTTGGGGAGTGGCTGAATTATGGGTTTGAGCCGAGCGCAAAGTCTGGCAGAGCAAATTGCCGATCACATCGAGCATCGCATCGTAACGGGCGAGATGGTCAGCGGTGAGCGCATACAAGAAGTAAAAGTCGTCAAAGCACTGGACGTCAGCCGCGGCAGTGTGCGCGAGGCGTTATTGCTGCTCGAAGCACGCCATTTGGTGACCATTTTGCCGCGCCGTGGCGCCTTCGTCGCTGAGCTGACGGTGCAGCGGGTCAACAGTCTGTACGACCTGTTTGAGCACTTGTTGATCATGCTGACGCAGCAATTGGCCGAGCGCTGGCAGCCAACTCAGCTGCCGCCTTTGTTAACAACCGCCGATACGCTGCAGCAACATCAAGGCGCCTATGACGACTTTATGCGTTACGGCTTTGTCTTGATGGAGCGCGCCTTAGGCGTAGTGGCGAACAATTATCTCAGCCAAGTGCTGCTCGACCTGCAGCCGGCCATTCGCCGAACCTACGCACTTGCCATGCGCCATTCACAGCGTGAGCGTGACAATGCGCAGCGCTTTTTTGCCCAGTTGGTCGAGGCGGTCTTGCAACGCGACGTTGCAGCCATGCCGGCCATCGTGCATAACTACGGCCAGCACCAACGACAACAAGTACTTAATGCCCTGGGAAACGAGGCAACTCACTGATTTATGCGACTCAAAGCCATCAAACTGGCCGGCTTCAAATCCTTCGTTGATCCGACGACCGTGCCCTTTACCACCAATATGACCGGCATTGTCGGCCCCAACGGCTGTGGCAAATCCAACACCATTGACGCCGTGCGCTGGGTCATGGGCGAAAGCTCGGCCAAGTATTTGCGTGGCGACGCCATGACCGACGTGATCTTTAACGGTTCCTCCGAACGCAAGCCGGTGGGCAAATGCAGCGTCGATCTGGTGTTTGATAACAGCGAAGGCAAGCTGCGCGGCGAATACGCCAAATACAACGAAGTTGCGGTGCGCCGTCAGGTCACACGCGATGGCCAGTCTACTTACTACCTCAATGGCACCAAATGTCGGCGCAAAGACGTCACCGACTTGTTCTTAGGCACAGGCCTGGGTCCGCGTTCCTATGCCATCATCGAACAGGGCATGATTTCACGCCTGATTGAAGCCAAACCTGAAGAGCTTAGGGTGTACGTCGAAGAGGCGGCGGGCATTTCACGCTACAAAGAGCGCCGGCGCGAGACCGAAAACCGCATGCGCCGCACCCAGGAAAACCTGGAGCGCTTAAGTGACATACGCGAAGAGCTCGACCGCCAGCTGGCTCACTTGCAGCGCCAAGCCCAGGCCGCAGAAAAGTACAAAGAGTTAAAAGCCCAGGAGCGTGAGAAAAAAGCCCAGCTACAAGCGCTGCAATGGCAAACCCTAGATGCCGATTATCGCCAGCGTGAACAGCAAATCGGCGAGTTGCAGGTCACCTTTGAATCGCATATGGCGGCCCAGCGCAGTGCCGATGCCAGCATTGAAGAGTTGCGCCTGCAGCACACGGATAAAACCGACGCTTTTAATCAGGCACAAACGGCCTATTACGAAGTCGGCGCACAAATTGCCCGCCAAGAGCAAAAAGTCGAGCACCAGTCGCAAATGTCGCTGCAGCTCGATCGCGACCTGGCCGAGGCCGAGCGCAGCTTGCTAGAAGCGCAAAAAGAACTGGAGCAAGATCAGCTCAAGCTGGAGCAGGTGAGCGAGCAGCGGCTGCAGTTAGAGCCAGAAATGGAGCTGCTGGAAGCGGCAGAGGAAGAGGCCAGCGAAGCCTTGATGCTGGCTGAAGACGCTCAGCGCCAATGGCAAGACGATTGGGATCAGTTCACCCAGCGCGCCAGTGAGCCAACCCGTCAAGCCGAAGTGGCGCAAACGCGCATTCAAAACATCGAGCAGCAACTGCAGCGCCTGCAGCAGCGCCAGCAAAAACTGCAGGACGAACAACAGCAACTCGAGCACAACCCGGAGCTGGAAGAAATTCAGCTGCTGCAAGAGCAAAGCAGCGAGCAAGAGCTGCAATCCGAATCCCTGCAAGAGCAAGTCGATGCCCTGCAAGCCCAGCTGCAACAAGGCCAGGAAGCCCTAGAGCAGCGTCGCCAAGCGTTGGATGCCCAGCGCCAACAGCTGCAGCAGCACCTCAATCGCCAAACCACCTTGCAGGCACTGCAATCGGCTGCTTGGGGGGAAGGCTCCGAGGCGGTCAGCCATTGGCTGGAGAGCCATCAGCTGGCGCGCAAGCCACGCTTGGCAGAAAAGCTGCAAGTCGCCAGTGGTTGGGAAAAAGCGGTAGAAACCGTGCTCGGCGATTATTTGCAAGCGGTCTTGGTCGACGAGCTTGATCCGGTGCAGCATTGGCTCGACAGCTTAAGCGACGGTCAGCTGGCGCTGTGGCAAAGCCAGCCGGCCAGCGGCGAAGCTCAGCCTGAGCAGCTACTCAGCAAAGTCAGCAGCGACATCGATGTGGCGCCTTTATTGGCAGGGGTGCAGGTGGCGGAGGATTTGGCCACCGCCCTGGCGCAGCGCCAACAGCTGCAGCCGCAGCAGTCGATCATCACGCCCGAGGGCATTTGGCTGGGCCGCGACTGGCTGCGCATTAACCGCCAAAGCGGCGATGAAGGCGGCATGCTGGCGCGCCAGCAAGAGCTGGAGCAGCTGGAAGAGCTAATCGAACAGCTGGATATGGACGTTGAGGAAGCCGAAGTCGACCTCGATAGCGACCAGCTCAAACTGCGCAGTCAGCAACAGCAACGCGAAAACGCTCAGCGTGAGTTGCAGCAGGCCAGTCAAAAGCTGATTGCTTTGCGCTCACAGTTAGCGGGCAAGCAGGCGCGGGCAGAGCAGTTTGATGTGCGCCGCCGCCAGCTCGCCAGTGAGCTGGAGGAAATCACCGAGCAGCAGGAATTAGAACGCGAGCAACTTGAGGTGTTGCGTGAGCAATGGCACGAAGCCATGGCCGCCGTCGACGAAGACACGGATCAACGCGAGCAGCTGCAGCAACGCCGCGAACAGGTGCAAACTCAGCTGCAGCAAGCGCGCGCCCAGGCCGGTCAACATAAAGATCGACGTCATCAATTGCAGTTGCAGCTGCAGCAACTGAGCAGCAGCGAGCAGGGCTTGAATCAAGCCATCGAACGCTTGGGGGCGCAGCTACAAACAGCGCGCCAGCGGCGCGAAAGCATCGTTGAGCAGCAATCGCGTGATCACTCCGCCGACCTGGAACTGCTCAAGGCAGCACTAGAAGAAATGCTACAACAGCGCGTCAGCGCAGAAGAGCAAATGCAAGCCCGGCGCCATGAGTTGGAGCAGGTGGATGCCAAACTGCGTGAGTTAGAGCAGCAACGCAGCGACGCCGAGAAGAAAGCACTGGAAGTGCGCAATGCCCTCGAAAAAGTACGCATGGAATGCCAAGCGCTGGATATTCGCCGCCAGGCATTGGTCGATCAGCTCAAAGAGAGCGGTCTGACCCTGCACGAGGTGATGCAAGCTATGCCGGAAGAGGCCGACGCCGAAGCCTGGCAGCAGGAGTTGCAGCGCATTGGCGAGCGCATTCAGCGCCTCGGTGCCATTAACTTGGCAGCGATTGAAGAGTACCAAACGCAATCTGAGCGCAAGCGCTATTTGGATGAGCAAAACACCGACTTGGAAAAAGCGTTGGAAACCTTAGAAGGGGCGATCAACAAGATTGATCGTGAAACCCGTACGCGCTTTAAAGAAACCTTTGATCACATCAACAGCGGTTTGGCGGAATTGTTCCCTAAGGTGTTTGGTGGTGGCCATGCCTCACTGGAATTAACCGGCGACGACATGCTCAATACCGGCGTGGCCATTATGGCGCGCCCGCCGGGCAAGAAAAACAGCACCATTCACTTGCTCTCTGGCGGTGAAAAGGCGCTCACCGCCATTGCTCTGGTGTTTTCCATCTTCCAGCTCAACCCTGCACCGTTCTGTATGCTCGATGAAGTCGATGCGCCCCTGGATGATGCCAACGTGGGGCGTTATGCCCGTTTGGTTAAAGCTATGTCAGATAAGGTGCAGTTTATTTACATCACCCACAATAAAATCGCGATGGAAATGGCAGCGCAGTTAATGGGGGTGACCATGCAAGAGCCCGGCGTTTCTCGTCTGGTGAGCGTTGATGTGGAAGAAGCCGCAGAAATGATCGACCAATAACGCTGCGGGTGCTTTGGTTGGCGTAAGGCAGGTCAGCAAAGGTAAATCTGCTGCCCGCGGCAGGTAACATGGTCGTAGGGTCTGTTTTCGCTGCATGGGTTGTGTAACACTTTGGTGGGAATGGCCATACAGGGCCTGACCGCTTGCTTGCCGATGGTGGTAGTTTCCGGCAAGTGCAACAACAAATAGCAATATCGTTTTTTTAAGGTACTTAGTTATGGAATGGAGCTGGCGCACCGTCATGATCCTGCTCGGTTTGCTGGGCATGGTGGTGATCCTGATTGATGGTTTTCGACGCATGCGCAGGGCGCGGGCCGAGGCTTTGCGCTTGGACGTGTCCAATGAATTTCGCTTCCCTGATGAAGGACACAACCCGGAGCTGCCCGGCGGTGGGGCGCGCATTATCGGCGACGATGAGCCAGAAGCGCCCGCGGTGGAGCGACGTGAACCAACCTTGAGCTTGGATGATGAACCTGAACTCAATGCGCCCATAACGAAGCAGGACGATGCCTCTGAGTCTTTTAGCGCTGACGATGGCCCGGATGATATTTCGCAAATCCCCAAGGTTAAGCCGGTCAACCTGGATGAATCGGTACCTGTGTTGATGGACGTTGAAGAGCTGGGTGATGACGTCGATAGCGCACCCAATACGACTGCCGATGACGTTAGCGGCGTTGATGGGAAAGTTACTTCTGACACGGTTGTAGGTGATGATGTCGCCAAGGCGGACAGCGTTGAAGCATCTGACGTTGATGAGCATGCGGCGCCAGAGCATGCTCATTATGACCCACAGCCCGAGTTGGAAGACCCAGCTAGCATTAACGATCCACACCTGGAGCAAGAGCTGGATGATGTGCCTGAACCGGCGCCAGAGCTGGTGCAGCCGGTAAACTTTGCCTCACCCGATGCTGAGCTTTTAAGCGAGCGCCCGGCGCCGGAGCTGGTGCTGGTGATTCACGTTCTGTCGCAGGCCGAATCCGGTTTTCCAGGACGTGATGTACTGTTTTTATTCAATAGCTGCGATTTGCGCTACGGCGAGAAGAATATCTTTCATCGCTACGAGCAGCCCGACGGCAAAGGCTGCGTGCAGTTCTCCGTTGCCCAAAGCCATGAGCCGGGCAGTTTTGTGCCCTTGGCGATGGCCGACAGCCACTACCCAGGGCTGAGCTTCTTCCTCAGTTTGCCGGGTGCGCACAAGCCGCTTGAGGCCTATGAGGCCATGTCAGAAATGGCTCAGCTGGTGGCGCGCAAGCTAGGCGGCGATTTGCTCGATGGCGAGCACAGCACGCTGACGCCACAAACCATGGAGCACGATCGCGCGCAAATTATGGATTTTGAACGTCGCCAGCGCTTGCAACAGCGCAAGCGCGGCTGACCTCCCGATTCACCGGCGCCATCATGGCGCCCGATGCAATGAAACCACATGACTGACCATAGCCTGCCAGAGTTTGACAGCGCGCAAGCGCGCGCCACTGAGCTGCAGCAACTGCTGCATCGCTACAATCAAGAGTATTATCAATACGATAGCCCCAGCATTCCGGACGCCGAATACGATCGCTTGTTGCGCGAACTGCAGCAGCTCGAAGCCGCCTACCCAGAGCTGCAAACGCCAGACTCGCCCACGCAGCGCGTCGGCTCCACACCGCTCAGTGCCTTTGAAGAAGTGGCGCACGAACGCCCCATGCTGTCATTGGATAACGCCATGAACGGCGACGAGTTCGCCGATTTTTATGCGCGCCTACAGCGTCTGGCCGGTAGTAGCAACGACATTGCTTTGGTGTGTGAACCCAAGCTCGATGGTGCGGCGGTCAGTTTGCTGTATGAGCAGGGCCAGCTAGTGCGCGCTGCGACCCGTGGCGATGGCAGCAGCGGTGAAAACATTACCGCCAATGTGCGCACCATTAAAAATGTGCCGCTGACCTTGCAGGGCGATTTCCCTGAGCGGCTTGAAGTGCGCGGTGAAGTCTACATGCCATTGAGTGGTTTTGAGCGTTACAACCAGCAAGCACGCGAACAGGGCGGTAAGGTGTTTGCCAATCCGCGCAATGCCGCGGCTGGCTCTTTGCGCCAGCTGGACTCCAAAATCACCGCCAAGCGGCCATTAGAGTTTTGTGCCTATGGCTTAGGCGTGGTCAGTGATGAGGCGAGCTTACCGGATACCTTGTTTGCCGTGTTTGCCTGCATTCGTGATTGGGGTTTTAAGGTCAACGATGAGCTGACCCTGGCTAATAATCTAACCGAGGCCCAGGCGTTTTACGCTCAGCTGGGTGCTAAGCGTCATGGCTTGGGTTATGAAATCGATGGCACGGTATTTAAAGTTAATGATCTGGCCCTGCAGCAGCAAATGGGCTTTGTGGCGCGTGCGCCGCGCTGGGCCATTGCGTATAAATTTCCGGCGGTAGAGCAAATGACGCGCTTAAATGGTGTCGATTTTCAGGTCGGGCGCACCGGTGCGATTACGCCGGTGGCGCGGTTGGCGCCGGTGGCAGTGGCTGGGGTCACGGTCAGCAATGCCACCTTGCACAACATGGATGAAATCGAACGTTTAAATGTGTGCATTGGCGATACCGTTGTGGTGCGCCGCGCTGGCGATGTGATTCCGCAAATAGTGTCTGTGGTAATGGATCAGCGCCCAGAGGATGCCGCCGCTATACAAATGCCAGAGCATTGCCCGGTGTGCGATTCTCATGTGGAGCGGGTTGAAGGCGAGGCTGTGGCGCGCTGCACCGGCGGCTTGGTCTGTGCGGCACAGCGCAAAGAAGCCATTAAGCACTTTGCCTCGCGCAAAGCCCTGGATATTGAAGGCTTAGGCGACAAGCTGATCGAGCAGTTGGTGGATGCCGATTTAATCGATGCCGTCGATGATCTGTTTCATTTGCAGCATGAACAGCTGGTGGCGCTGGAGCGCATGGGCCCCAAGTCGGCGGATAACGTGTTGGCCGCCATTGAAACGGCCAAGCAAACCACGCTGGGGCGTTTTTTATACGCCCTTGGCATTCGCGAAGTGGGTGTGGTGACGGCGCAAAATCTGGCCAGTTATTTTGGCTTTTTGCAGCGCATTATGGATGCCAGCCACGAGCAGTTGCTGGCGGTGGACGATATCGGCGACATCGTCGCCCGTCATATCGTGAACTTTTTCGCCGAGCCGCATAACCGCAGCACCATTGAACAACTGCAAGCTGCCGGTGTGACTTGGCAGGAGTCTGAGCCACAAGCCGCCGCAGCCAGCGAGCTGCCTTTGGCTGGGCAAACCACGGTGATTACTGGCACGTTAACCGCAATGAGCCGTGATGACGCCAAAGCGGCGTTGCAAGCATTGGGGGCCAAAGTCACAGGCAGTGTTTCAGCCAAAACGGATTTTTTGGTGGCCGGCGAGAAGGCCGGTAGCAAACTCAGCAAAGCCCAGTCGTTGGGCGTTGAAATTCTCGATGAAGCTGCGCTGCAAACCTTGCTGGCGCAGCATGGGGGGCAGGGCTGATGCGTAGGCTGCTGGTGTTGGCAAGTGTGCTGTGGTTAGCGGCTTGCTCGACGCCGCAGCCGCGCAACATTAACGATGTCTGTCATATCTATGACGAATATTACGATTGGTACAACGCCTCGAAGGCAGTGAAGGACAGATATGGCATTCCGGAAGCCGTGACCATGGCGTTTATTCACCAGGAGTCCAAATTCATCGACGACAGCCGCCCGCCCCGCAAATGGTATTTGTGGATCATTCCCGGGCCGCGCCCTTCTTCTGCTTATGGCTATGCGCAAGCCCTCGACAGCACTTGGGAGGAGTATCAGCGCTTAACCGGTAACTGGAGTGCCGATCGCGACGAGTTTGAAGATGCCGTCGATTTTGTCGGCTGGTACAACGCGCGCACCATTCGCCGCACCGGCATCGCGTCGCACGATGCTTACCGCCTGTATCTGGCCTACCACGAGGGTGCGGGTGGTTATTTACGCGGCACCTATAAAAACAAAGGCTGGTTATTGCGGGTGGCAAAAAAAGTACAGCGTCGCGCCAATGCCTACCAGCGCCAGCTAGCCAGCTGCCGCGAAGAGCTCGACGACGGCTGGTTCTGGCGCTCGCTGTTTGGCCAGCAAGGGCAGCGCCCGGTGGCTTATTTGCTGCCGCCTTCCTCATCATCCTTTGATTGATGCTTTAGTCATAGACTCTGACGAAAGTAGTACGTACAGAGACTGCTGGCGTAAACACTGGCTATAAACTGCGTCACGGAAAGCTTATAGCCACTGCGGCTGTTACATGCAGTTGCGTTGGTGGTTTATGTTGGCTAGCAGCATGCTAGAGTTTATTTACTTCTTTCTTTAGGCGGGTCCGCCCATGGATGTCCTACTGCTTGTGGTTGCCGCCCTAATATTGGGGGGCGCTGCGAGTTACTGGTGGTTCTTCCACCGCGCTCAACAACTTGCTTCACGCACGGGTGGAGACAGTGATCTGCTGTTCTTGCACAGCCCAGATCCGACACTGGTGGTGAATCAGCAAGGGCGAATAGAGCGCGCGAACATCGCTGCCCATCAGTTGTTGGGTTACTCACCAGGCCAGCTAGACGGTGGGGATGTGTCGCAGCTGGTGCCAGAAGGCGCACGATTGCACCACGATTCACTGATTGGCTTGTTCTTCTCCAGCGCCGGTGAGCGGCGCATGCGCAATAGAATTTCTATTTGCCACGCTGATGGCCACAGCATTGCAGCAGAGATTCACTTGTCATTAATTACATTGCATGGCAAACCACTGGCTTTGGCGGCGATGCGCGACAGTTCACGCCTGGCGGAAGAAGAGCGTAATCTGCGTGAGCTGGAGAAACGCTACCAAAGTCTGTTTGAGCAGCATTCGGTGGGCATCGCAGTGGTGAGCCTGGGTGGTCACTTTATGCAGGTTAATGACAGCTTATGCTCAGCTCTGGGGTATTCTCGTGAAACGTTAATGACGTTGTGCTTTCAAGATATTACCCACCCTGACGATTTGCGCCAGGATGTTGATGAGTTGCGGGCGTTAATCGAAGGTAAAAAAAATACCTACGCCATTGAAAAGCGCTATATCAGAGCCGATGGTCAGGTGATGTGGGCTCAGCTGACAGTGAATTTGGTAAGCAATGAGCAGGGCAAGCCAGACTATTTTATTTCCAATGTGGTGGATATTTCGCAGCGCAAATGGGCAATGCATTTATTGCAAGAATCTGAAGATAAATTCCGTACCATTGCAGAAACCATTCGCTCCGTTGTATGGATGGCGACCCCAGGTGCTGATCGCATTCTTTATGTGAACAAAGCTTATGAGCGTATTTGGGGGCGCAGCCGCGATATCTTGTATGAAAACCCACAGGCCTTATTGGACGCCATTGTGCCAGAGGATCGTAATGCGATTCATGCCGCCATGAGCCAGCACCGTCAGGGAGCGTGGGAGCTTGAGTATCGTATCCGCAATGCCGATGGCCACCTGCGTTACATTCATGATATTGGTCATGGCGTTAATGGCGAGGATGGGCGGTTAAAGTATTTGATTGGATTGGCAACGGATACCACAGAGCAGGTGGAGGCACGTCAAGCCATTGAACAAGCCTTGGAGCGGGAGCAGGAAGTTCGCCAGATGCTGCAAGAGCAGCTGCGAAGAGACCCTTTGACCGGTTGTCTTAACCGCCAAGCGCTGTACGAAGAATTAGATGCGCAATGGGGTTTGTATCGTCGCCATCAAACACCCAGTACCATTTTATTCATTGATCTCAACGATTTTAAAATCATTAATGATAATTACGGCCATATTGCCGGTGATCAGGCATTGCTGCTGCTGGCAGATAAATTGCGCAATATCATTCGTGCCAGTGATTCGCTTGCGCGTTATGCGGGTGATGAGTTTGTTGTAGTGCTGCCGCAAACAACGGCACCAGAGGCCAAAAGTGTGGTTGATAAAATTCGCCGTCAGGTGCTTACCTTCAGTACCGATGATGGTTGTGAAATCGCAGTACCCTTTAGTATCGGCATGGCTTACGTCGGCTACCCTGATATTGATGGTCCTACCTCTTGGATTACCGTGGCCGATCAGGCGATGTATTTGGATAAAGATCGCTATCGCCAAGCGAAAGGCGACGAATAGCCTTGTTTTACTAATTCATACTTTTGGTGGCTCGCATTACGGATCTTGCCATTGCTTGATAATTAATATTTATTTGGACACTAAAATCATTGAGCGCTGGCACACGCTTTTTAGTGGCAATATGCTGTCTCAGCGCTTTGTAAACGGTGATGAGCTGGGCATTGCTGAGCAAAAACGGCTAAAAATTTATGTGGAAGAGTGGCGTTCACGCTTGTCTAGCATCAGCTGGTTTATGCGGGTGCTCAACGAAGCCATTGCGCGAGAAGCCAATCAGGAAGACCAGTGCTCTGGCCGCTTCTGGGAAGGACGATTTAAATCCCAAGCACTGCTCGACGAAGCAGCACTCGCTGCGTGCATGGCTTATGTCGATCTTAACCCGGTGCGGGCAAAGATGGCAGCCACACCGGAAGCGTCCAAGCACACTTCGGTTAAGCGTCGGATTAAAAAAGCCAAGGTGAGCAAACAGCCAAACCACCCTAAGCAACAACCCAAGGAATTATTACCCTTCGTTGGCAACCCTCGGCAAAACATCCCGTTAGGCATTCAAATGAAGCTGACGGATTATCTGCAGTTGGTCGATTGGACGGGTAGGGTTATTCGCCATGATAAGCGCGGCGCCATTGCTCAAAATACCGCTGCAATTCTCGATCGTTTAGGCATTGATGATCAGCAATGGTTAGCCATGGCTGAGCATTTTGAAGACTGTTTTCAGACTTTCTCTGGTGGCGAAGAAAAACTACGCCTGGCCTGTGATGCTCTGAATTATCAGCGCCCGCCCCGGACTCAGTCGCTGTCGGATGTTACTAAACCGATCAGCCTGATAGCCCCTCCTTTTACCGCAGTCAGCATTATCAGATAAATCTGAGGGTGGTTTGTGCGCCACCTTGACTGCCAGCACATAGAATTGCGTCATATCTCTTTTGTTTAGGCCTCTCTTCCCGCAGAATCATGCTGTCGATAGTGAATCAGTGGACAATGCTTCTGATGGCAGTGCCCTTTAGTTAAAGTGGATGTCCATGTAATCCTTCTTTGCAAATCGCTTAAGAGACTATGTCTGGCTGGGTGGTATTGCCACGGTAGATATTAATACCGACGCAGATCCCGGGAGGTAGAGATCAGGACCGGTGAGGAATGGTGCTTTGTGTATGGGGAGCAGGATTGGGTTAGACCAGCTTTTAATGTTCCAGATCCAGATAATGCGGGTGATCAAGTAGGTGCAAGGTTTGGTGACTATAGAGCCCGTGCTGCCAACAATCATGCCAATAAGATAGCTTGTTCTTAGGAATAAAAATGAAAACACTAGTTATGCTGTTGTCTATGTTTATTGCTTCCTATGTTTGTTCTTTTGAGCTTAATAGTGGCGTGGGGGAAAAGGATATTTCCCAAGAAATAAAGTCCATTATGTGGCATGCGAAAGATGGTCCAGGGATTCCTGAAGCATTGGTGATGAAGGATGAGCAGACTTTTTATTGGCTGTTCAGGAATAAGTCGATAGCTTTATTCGACTTAGCTAAGAGAGAAAATCTAAAAGGCTGGGGCATTAAGCGCTGGCCCCATTTACAAGTCCCGCCAGAGATCAACTTTGCACCGGGTATGACTCAGAATCGCCAGCCGACGTTACGTCCAAGAAGCCCCAGTACCGGGTGTCTAACGCAATCGCCGCTGCGCTATGGCGACCTCGAAGGCGATGGCAGCAACGAAGTATTTTTAATCCTTGACGATGAACTGATCGTATTTTCACCAGAGTATGAAGGCATTGTCTTTGCGATGTTTATTGATGCGAGCGATTGGTGGCAGTGGGATGATCATGATTGGCTGAGGTTGTATAAAGAAGACCATAATGGCAAGACGCCTCCGCTGGAAGATCAGTATCATGGCAACTCCCACTCCTGGCTGGGCAGTGCCGTTCAAGGCCGGTTTGAGCCGGGGGTGCGAGCTTACAGTAAGCTGTTTACCGGTGACTTTGATCAGGATGGCAATCCGGACCTGATTAAGTGGGAGAAGGTTTACATCAGCAACAAAAAAACCGAATCCATCGCTTGGAATAAAGTCCGTAATAGCTTGACCCATTACGAGCGCGACCTAACGACACAAAAACGCCTTGAAAATGGTGTGACTGGCGAGTATCTACCACAAATCACCCTGGACGTAGTGATCGAAGGCTGGCTGAGGGAGAATGAACTGACCTGGCAGCAAGGCTTTCCCTCTCGCTCTGAATGCTCAGGCGAAGAGGGTAAGTTGATTCCAGAAATGCACGATCCGCTACTTAATGATCCGGATGTTTTGCAATAACTACCATTACTGTATCTTTATCAACGGCTGCTCGCCGGCAAAGTCGGGCAGCAGCCAGATCTGTTCGAATTCCCCTTGGTCGATGTTTAATGAGCGCAACGCTTGGGTGATTTGCTCTCGGCTCCAGGCGGGGCTGGCGTTGCGAATGATCAGCCATACGCGCTCGGAGTCGTAATGTTTTGAGGCTTTGCTGGCCAATAAGCGCCCGAGGGCGTGCTTGAGTTGCTGTGGTTGGGAGAGCTCTAATAACTCCTGCAAATACCACCAAATCGGGTCGTGCTCTTGGCGACCGGAAACCCATTTGGCTTCGTCTTCGCTGGCGTATAAATGGGCAATTTCCAGATCGAGTTGTCTACCTTGATAAAAACACGAGGTGTCGGGTTTTCTTGGCTCGTTGTGCCAAATGTGGCGCATGGGCTGGCCGGTGTCTTGCTCAAATCGGCGCATAAATAAGCGCGCTGCGTCATGCTCTAGTTTGCGTTTTTCAACCTCAGAGCGGGGCAGTGTCCGGCCATCGTGGCGGCGATGTATGTCGGATGTCATAGCAACCTCTGAAGTGTGTTGTGCGCGCCTAGTTAAGTCACGTAAGTAGCGTGCCCGTCTATTCAGCGACGAGCAAGCTCTGAGTGTTTGCTTTTAGCTGCCCAGTGCTGGGTAGGTGGTCCCTTTTTTAAGCCCGCAAGCGTGTGGGTGGGTGTTTTTAAAGGTCACGGGCAGCGTTTGGCCGCAGGGCAGCGCGTTGTAGTTAGGGGGTAAGTTTGGGCCGCACTTCTGAACGTCGAAGTGCAGATGGGGGCCGCCACTTTGTCCGGTGTTGCCGCTGCGGGCAATGATGTCACCGGCTTTTACCCTGTCGCCTTCCGCTACCAAGGCGCCTTGATAAGTCAGGTGAAAGTAGCGGGCGATGGTGCCGTCGTTATGGCGAATGAATACGTAGTTTTCTTCCAGGTCTTGGCCATTGTGGTCTTTAAATTGCTCACGCAACGCCACCACCTCGCCGTCTCTGGCAGCAGCAATGGCTGAGCCAATGGGCATGCGAAAATCGACGGCATATAAACCAACGCCCTGGTTGGCTTTGCGATAATGGCCTGTCGTTACTTCGACTGGGTAGGCGTCGCCCTGTGGGTAGGGCAATACATAGGGCGATTGCTGCTGCGTGGGGTAAACACTGCAGTCAAGGTCGATCTTGTTGCCGCTGCAGGCGGCGGATAGTGAGGCGCAGAGCAGTGCCACGGCCGGGCGCAAATATTTCACAGTCGATTATCCAAGGTTAACTAACAGCATCCGCAAAGCGGTTCATGGCAGTGACTGTAAGAAATCCCCCAGCGCTGGGCAAGCGCTGAGGCCGTGTGAGGGGGGCTTTGTTAGAGTGTTTTTGGAAGCGCGATTATTTGCGCTGCAAAAATACCCCGGCTTCGGTGTGATGGGTGTAGGGGAATTGATCGAATAGCGCGGCGCGTTGGATGGTGTGGCTTTGGCTTAACACTTCCAGGTTGGCTGCTAGCGTTTGCGGGTTGCAGGAAATATAAACAATGTTGTCGTAGGCTTGCACTTGGCGAACGGATTCGTCGTCTAACCCTGCACGCGGGGGGTCGACTAATACGGTGCGAAAATCATAGTCGTTTAAAGCAATGCCTTCTAAACGGCGAAAGCTGCGCTCGCCGCGCAGTGCTTGCACAAATTCTTCGCTGGATAAGCGAATAATATCGACGTTGTCGAGCTGGTTGTCGGCGATGTTTACCTGTGCGGCTTGCACCGAGGTTTTTGAAATTTCCGTTGCCAATACTCGGCGAAAGCGATCGGCCAAGGCGATGGAAAAATTACCGTTGCCGCAGTAGAGCTCTAACAAATCGCCGCCAATGCCAGTGACGCAGCTGCGTGCCCAGCTCAGCATGTGCTGGTTCATTTCGCCATTGGGTTGGGTGAAGCCGCCTTCAATTTGTCGGTAATGATAATTGTGGCCATCAACGCTGAGGGTTTCATTGACATAGTCGCGGCTTAAAACGCGCTTTTGCTTGCGCGCCCCGGCCAATAATGGCAACGTCCAATTGCTGTGCCAGCTGCTCAGCCGCTTGTTGCCAGGCGTCGTCCAGTTGCTTGTGATAAATCAGCGTAATCAGCGCATCACCACTTAATGTGGTTAAAAACTCCACCTGAAATAAACGTCGGCGCAGCAGCTCATTGGGTTGAATCGCGTCGAGCAGTTCCTGCATCAGGCGTTGAATCAGCGGGCTGGCGATGGGGAAGTCTTTGACTTCGTAAGGCTGGCTTTTATCGCCCGGTGCGTACATGGCATAGAAGCAGCGCTCGCCGTCGTGCCATAAACGAAACTCCGCCCGCAGCCGAAACCCTTGCGCAGCGCTGGCGTGCACCTCTAATTCTGGCGCGTTGAACGGTGCCAACACCGCCGTCAGTTCGGCGCTTTTGGCCTGCAGCTGCTCAGGGTATTGCTCGGGTTGGACGTTGTGCTGATAAACCGGGTACATAGAGCCACCTTAAAAACGGGCGCACATTATACGAGTTGTGGCACAGATTTCAGCCCGCAGGCATGTATCTGTCAGTTATATAACCGGCTATAACGGCAACGGCCCACCGGCTTTGACCTCGCGAATGGCAAAGCTGCTGTCGATGGTGTTGACGTTGGGGAGCTTTTGCAGGCGTCGCACCCAAGATTCGTAGTCGCGCAGGTCTCGCGCCACGACTTGCAGCAGGTAATCAAACGCCCCAGACACTGTGTGGCAGCTCACCACCTGAGCCATGTCTTTTACCGTTTGCTCGAACTGCTCGATGACGGCGTCTTGGTGCTGGTTGAGGCGCACGTGCACAAACACCGTGATATCGAGCTGCAGTTTTTCGCGGTTCAGCTCGGCGCGGTAGCGCTGAATCCAGCCTTCTTGTTGCAAGCGGCGAATGCGTCGGGCGCAGGGCGATGGCGATAAATCGACCTTGTCGGCCAGCTCATGGGCGGTGAGCTGACCATTGTGCTGTAGCAGGTCGAGTAGGCGACGGTCGATGCGGTCGAGGAGCTTCATATGGCGAAAAACTCAATAAAGTTAGCTGTATGTGGCACAAGTGGCGCTTAAGTTTGCAAAATATTGCCACCTTTGGGCAGCTGGGTCCAAGCACAATAGTGCCAGTTGATAATTGGAGAGCACTATGTCCGGCCCTGTATCGAGCCTTATGTCGAGCCCTAAGCCGGCCAGCCAAAGCTTGAGTTGGAAAACCGTTGTGCCCATTGATAATCACGCCAGCCAGCGCCGCTTGGGCTATTTGGCGGCGTTTGCCACGGTGTTGATTTGGTCGAGCTATTTTATGTCGCTGCGTCTGGGCGCCTTGTCGCCACTATCGACGCTGGACTTAACCCTGTTTCGCTTTGCCGTGCCTGGGCTGTTATTAGCACCTTGGTTTTGGCGCCGCCGGACACAGCTGTTGGCGGTGCCGCGTTTATGGCAGTTGGGCACGTTGGTGGGAGGTGGCGTGCCGTTTTTCTTACTCGGTGCTTACGCCATGCATTGGGCGCCAGTGGCCCATGGCAGCACGCTGATTCCCGGTGTGGCACCCTTGTTTGTGACCTTGCTGGCGGTGGGGCTGTTTGCCCAGCCGCTTACCCGCAATAAGCGTATCGGTCTGGGCAGCATTGCAATGGGCGTGGCTGCGCTGTTGCTCACCAGCTGGCAACAGGCCAATGCCGAGTTAGCACAAGGCCAAGGGCTGTTTTTAATTGCCAGTTTGCTGTGGGCCGTATTTACCTTGTCGGTCCGGCAAAGCGGCCTGGCACCTTTGGATGTCGCGGCTTGGGTTACCGTGCCTAGCAGCGCGGTGTTGCTGGTGTGGGCTGGGTTTGAATGGCCGTCGCTGTTTGTATTTCAAGTCAGTTGGCAGCAGTGGTTACCGCAGTTGCTGGTGCAAGGACTGGCGGTCGGCTTGGGGGCGGGTTTTTTGTATGGCTATGCCATTCGCCAGCTCGGTGCAGAAATTACTTCAGCCATCGGTTCATTAACGCCGGTGCTAGCGACGGTCGTCGCGGCGGTGTTTTTGCAGGAAACGGTCGAATTCAGCACCCTGGTGGGGTTATTCTTGGTCGCTTTGGGCGTGCTATTCGCCAGTGGACTATTTCCTGAACGGAGATCAAATTGATGTTAGAGCAGTTGGCTCCCCCGGCAGAAGATCCGATTCTGTCGCTAACGGTGGCGTATCGACAAGATGAGCGCGACGACAAACTGGATCTGGGCATAGGTGTGTATCGCACGGCCGATGGCCATACCCCAGTGATGGCAGCTGTGCGCGAGGCGGCCATCGCCATTGCCGCGCAGCAAGACAGCAAAAGCTATGTCGGCTTGGCGGGCAACGAGGCGTTTAATCAGGCCATGATCAAGCTGTTGCTGACAGAGACCAGCGCACTGGCGCGCACGGCCGCCATTCAAACGCCCGGTGCCAGCGGTGCGCTGCGCATGCTGGGTGAGTTAATTGCCTACGCACGCCCAGGGGCGACGGTTTGGCTGAGCCGCCCCAGTTATGTCAATCACCAGCCGGTGATGGAAGCCTGTGGCCTTGAGGTGCGCGAGTACCCGTATTTTGACCCGGCCACCAAGCAGGTCGATGAACCCTCGATGCTGGCAGCCATTGCCGAGCTGGGGCCAAACGATGTGTTGCTGTTGCACGGCTGCTGTCATAACCCGACTGGGGCCGATATTTCCTGGGACAGCTGGCAGCAAATTGCGGCCATGGCACAAAAGCAGGGCTTTTTGCCGTTTGTCGACTTGGCCTACCAAGGCTTTGGCGATGGCTTAGAAGCCGATGCTGCTGGCCTACGTTTGCTGGCCGACACCTTGCCAGAAGTGCTGGTGGCGGTGTCGTGCTCGAAGAACTTTGGCCTTTATCGTGAGCGTACCGGTGCGGCACTGATCATAGGTGAGACCATAGAACATGCCCAGCGTGCCAAGGGCCATATGCAGCGCATTGCCCGTGCGACTTACACCATGCCACCCGATCATGGCGCAGCCATCGTGGCTCATATCTTGGCTGATTCGCAGTTGCAGCAGAGCTGGCTAGCCGAGCTCAACGCCATGCAGCAGCGCATCGTGCGTTTGCGTGAGCAGTTGGCCGGTGCCTTTAGAGAGGCCAGCGGCAGTGAGCGCTTTGACTATTTTCAACGCCATCGCGGCATGTTTTCTGTCACTGGCTTAACGCCTGAGCAAACCGCAGCGCTGCGTGATGAACATGGCGTTTATGTGGTGGGCGGTGGTCGCGTTAATGTGGCCGGTTTGAGCGAAAACCGCATCGACAAACTGGTGTCGGCGTTTTTGGCGGTCGGCGCGTAATGCGCCGTATTGGAGTAGGACGCGTAATGCGCCGCGCTGTGATGAACTGCCTTGGGCAGCGCTCGGGCTTGTTGCGTGCAACTGGGCTGCTATTGGCGGCCCTGCTCAGTGCCTGCGGCGGTGGTTCAAGCTCGTCATCATCGTCAAATAATGATCTGCAGTTGCCGCTGCCGGCAGAGCAGCGCCAAGCGGTGTTGCGCTTGCCTGTGGTGGTGCATGTTCTTTATCGCGATGAGCAAACCAACATCAGTGATGAGCAAATCCAGTCTCAGCTGGCAGCTACGAATCAGCATTTGCGTGCGCTTAACAGCGCTGAGCTTGCGACGGTGCCCGAGGTCTATCAGCCATACATTGCTGATGCACGCATTGAGCTGGTGCTGGCGGATAAAGACCCGCAAGGCCAGCCCAGCACTGGCATTACCCGCACGCTTTACCTTGATCCGGTCGATGGCTCCTGCGATTACTGCACCGGCACGGCGGCGCAGTGGGATCCGTCACGCTACATCAACATCTGGGTTGGGGAGTACAGCACGCGTACTGGTCGCCTAGCGGCCTTGGGCAGTGCCGTGGCTGGCCCCAGCTCGGCGCGTGAGCGGTGGGGCATTACCGTGGAGTACCGATTGTTTGGCACAGTGGGATGGCTGCATGAAGACTATGCCCAGGGCAAAACCCTGACCCACGAGCTGGGCCACTACTTAGGCCTGCTTGGGCATATTCAGCTGGGGGACGGGCACCGCCTCTACAGTTGCGATGGCTTGCCGGATACCAGTTGCAGTAACAGTGAGCTGACCATGAGCTTTATGCGCACCTTGCAGCCCGATGCTGAGTTGAAAATGTTTTCTCGCAGTCAGGCCGATATCATGCGTCACACCTTGCTCAATGGCTATTTACAGGGGCTAGCGCAACTACAACCACAACAACAACCACAGTAAGGTTGTTGATCGTCATATCAGCCAATGTGTGCGCGCGCGGCTGGGTTACAGTAGCGCTTTATTTGCGCTGGGAGTGACTTATGAGCGACGTATTACGCGAGTTGTTGCAGTTACTGCGTTTGGAGGCCATTGGCGTCAATCGCTATCGTGGCCAGAGCCAGGATTTAGGCTTTCGCGCTTTGTTTGGTGGCCAGGTGCTCGGCCAAAGCCTGTCGGCCGCCATGCAGACCTTACCCGCCGGCGATTGGGCACCACATTCGCTGCACGCTTATTTTTTGCGTCCGGGCACGGTGCAAGACAGTGTCGAGTTTGAAGTCGATGTGCTGCGTGACGGTCGCAGCTTTGTCACCCGTCAGGTAAAGGCCAGTCAGCACGGCAAAGCCATTCTCACCATGATGTGCTCGTTTCAACTGCCGGAAGCGGGCTTTGAACACATGGCGCCGATGCCGACAGCCAGTGGGCCAGACGGTGTGGCATCACAGCTGGAGTTGGCACGCATGTTTCGCGACTATTTTCCTGAGCGTGTGCGCGATATTTATACCGCCGATAAACCCATCGAGCAGCGTGTGCTCGACCCTGTCAATATTTTTGCGCCGCAAAAAAAGGAACCGCTGAAATACGTGTGGATGCGCGCTGACGATAGCTTGGGCGATGATTTTCATGATCATGCCCGGGTGCTGGCCTATGCCTCGGATTTCAATTTGATTACCACGGCACTGCATCCCCATGCGGTGTCGGTGTCGCAAAAAGACATGCAGGTGGCGTCGCTCGATCACAGCATTTGGTTTCATCGTCCGTTTCGCATGGATGAGTGGCTGTTGTACGCCATCGATAGCCCCAACGCCGGTGGCGGGCGCGGATTTTGCCGTGGTCAGTTGTTTAATCAGCAGGGCGATTTGGTGGCCTCCGTTGCCCAAGAAGGCTTGATGCGTAAAGTCATGCCCAAAGGAGCGTCTTGATGCACAGTGCTCGAACCTTAAAACTGTTGTGGCCGCATCGGCGGCGGTCCTTGGCTGAGGTGTTGGCGCACAGCCAAGTCAGCTTTCGGGTGTGGCCTTGGGATTGCGATTTTAATCTGCACCTGACCAACGGCGTCTACTGCAAATGGTTAGATTTAGCGCGTACTCGTTTGTTTATTGAGTTCGGTGCGGTGCCTTTATTTGTCCGCCATGGTTGGCGCTCGGTGTTGGCCAGTCAAACGTTGACCTTTATTCGTGAAATTCCGCCGTTAGCGCAGGTGACGGTGACGAGCCGTGTGCTGCACATGGAGCACAAGTACTTTTATGTGGAGCACCGCTTTGAGGTGCAAGGGCGCTTGCACGCCACCGCACTGGCGCGGGTGGCGGTATTGCAAAGCGGGCGTGTGCAGCCACTGCAGCGCATGTTGGCGCAGTTGCAGCCGGGCTATGTGTTTGAAACAGAGCCAATGCCTGAGTCTGTTTTGGCCAAGATGGCCTTGCTAGAAGCCAAGAAAAACACGGGTTAACCGCTTGGCACTTTGACCTTTCCTGCCTTTTCATGTGATCGCTGCTTACCTATGCTTGTCGCTCTTAGTATTGGCAACAGGCAGTCTTCATGAGCACCGAGCTTCAAGCAGCGATTTCCCGCTTAAATCACATTATTTTGGGCAAACAGCCGCAATTAAAACTGGCGATGAGCTGCTTGCTGGCGCGTGGCCATTTGCTGCTGGAAGACTTGCCCGGCATGGGTAAAACCACACTTTCCCATGCGCTGGCGGGCGTGCTGGGCTTGGACTACAACCGCGTGCAGTTTACCAGCGACCTGCTGCCCGCCGATGTGCTGGGCGTGAGTGTGTTTGAGCGCGAGCCTGGCAGCGAGCAAGGGCGTTTTCGCTTTCATCCCGGGCCGGTGTTTTGCCAATTACTGCTGGCCGATGAAATCAACCGTGCCACGCCCAAGGCGCAAAGCGCTTTGCTGGAGGCAATGGAAGAGCGCCAGGTCACGGTTGAAGGTGAAACCCGGCCGCTGCCGGAACCGTTTTTTGTGATCGCTACGCAAAATCCGGTGCACCAGTCGGGCACCTTTCCTTTGCCGGAATCGCAGTTGGACCGTTTTCTAATGCGCATCAGTCTCGGCTATCCGGATGAAAAATCTGAGCGCGCCTTATTTGAAGGGCGTGATCACCGCCAGTTGGCCAATGAAGTTGAGCAGGTGTTATCTGCGAACACACTGCAGCAATTGCAGCAGCAGGTCAGCGATGTCAAAGCGTCGGGCTCGGTGTTGGACTATCTGCAGCGCATCATCGCCTATACCCGTTATGACGGCGGCTACCAGTATGGTTTGTCGCCGCGCGGTGGCTTAGCATTGTTGCGTGCGGCGAAAGCTTGGGCGGTACTGCATGAGCGCCACCATTTGCTGCCTGAGGATATTCAGGCGGTGCTGGCCGCCGTGGTCGACCATCGCTTGGCCGAAGCGGCGGATGGCAGCGCCGGTCGGGTATCGCAGCAAATTTTGAACAAGGTGCCGGTATTGTTATGAGCACTTGGCGCCAAGCCTGGCGGCGGCGCTGGCAAGGCTGGATGGAGCGGCGCATACCGCCGTGCTCAGAGCTGACCTTAGGCCATCGCTCGATCTTTATTTTCCCATCGGCCATTGGCTGGTTATTCGCGGCTTTGCTGTTGGTGATGCTGCTGACGGCCATCAACTATCAGAACAGCCTGGTTTATGGCATGACCTTTTGGTTGTTTAGCGTCGGTATCAGTGCCATGCATTTTAGTTTTGGCAACTTGTCTGGGCTGACGTTAACGGCGGGTCATGCGCTACCGGTATTCGCCGGTGACACCATCGAGTTGCCGGTGCGCTTGCGCAGCGGTAAGAACAAAGCGCACCAATCTTTGCTACTGCGCTACCCCAATGGCCCAGAAGTGATTGCGGATGTGAATCGTGGCGATGAAAGCGAAGCGCTGTTGACGGTGGCGACCCAAAAGCGCGGCATGTTAAACGCTGAGCGTTTTTTGCTAGAAAGTCGCTACCCGCTGGGTATTTTTCGTTGCTGGAGCTGGGTTCGCTTGCGCTACCCGGTGGTGGTGTATCCGCAACCCATATGGACGCCGTTTCGCTTTGCCAGTGGCACGGACGGTGAGTGGCTGGAAGGCGCCAGCATCGACAGCAGTGGTGAGCAGGACTTTCAGGGGCTGCGCAGCTACCAGCCGGGCGATTCCCTCAAGCGCATTGCGTGGAAGCAATACGCTCGCGGTCGCGGCCTGGTGAGCAAGGACTTTGACAGCGATGAAGGTGCCAGTTGTTGGTTCGATTGGGAAGCGCTAGCGCCACTGGATACCGAACAGCGCCTGTCGCACCTAACGGCTTGGGTGTTAAAAGCCCACGCCAACGGCTGGCACTATGGCTTGCGCCTGCCGGGTAGAACTCTGCCGCAGCTGCACTCCGAGCTGCATTTAGAAGCCTGCTTAAAAGCGCTGGCGCTGTTCGGTTACAGCGAGGAGGCGTCATGATTACTCACTCGATTCCGCGGCCGGCTACGCCCTGGCTATTGGCCGCCGTGGCCATCAGTTTGGTACTGCATTATTCGCATTTGCCCATTTGGATGTGGGGTTTGGCGGTATTGACGGCCAGTTGGCGCTGGATGGTGCACCTAGGGCGCTGGTCGTATCCTGGACGCACGCTTAAGTTGATCGCTGTGTTATTGGCGGTGCTGGCGGTGGGCAGTACCTTCAGTGGTCGCTTTTCATTGGAAAGTGCCGCGGCCTTTTTGATTGCCGCCTGCGTGCTCAAGCTGCTGGAAATGCGTACCTTGCGCGATGCCTACGTGGTCATTTTTATGGCCTATTTCACCTTGGCGACGGGTTTTTTGTTTGAGCAAGAGCTGTTGGCTGGCCTGTTGGCCTTGTTTGCCATTTGGTTGATGACCACCGCTCTTATCAGCGCGCATCGCACCAGCCAAGGCACGCAATCGGCCAGTCAGGTGGCGGGAAAGTTACTGTTGGCATCTTTGCCAGTGATGTTGCTGCTGTATTTTTTGTTTCCGCGCCTAGGACCTTTATGGAATGTGCGCTTGCAAAGTGATCAGGCGCGCACTGGACTCTCTGAGAGTATGGCGCCGGGTGAAATTGCTAACTTGAGCCAGTCAGATGAGCTGGCCTTTCGTGTGACCTTTGAAAATAACCAGCCATTGCCGCGCCAGCAGTTGTATTTCCGCGCCTTAACGCTGGACCGCTACGATGGCCGGCGCTGGTCGCCCAGTGGCATCTTTACCGAGGTTGATTATGCCCCCAATGCATGGCGCCCGCCGGCGGATGCTGAGGGCGTGGTGCGCTACGAAGTCATTCAAGAGCCCACCGATCAACGCTGGCTGTTTGCCCTGCGCGGAGTGGGAGCGGTGGAGCCGCGCACAGGTTTAACTGGCGATGATCGCCTCGTGTATCGTACCGAAGTGCGCCAGCGCATTCGCTATCAAGTCGAGTCACTGCCCAATGTCAGCATTGCAGAGCAAGGTCTAACGCGTCGGGTATGGCAGCAAAGCGTGCAGCTGCCGGGGCGTGGCAATGAACGTGCGCGCCAATGGGCCGCCGAGCGCTATCAAGGCGATGCTTCTGCCTTTGTGAACCAGATGTTGCAGCACTTTCGCCAACAGCCGTATTTTTACACCCTGCAGCCGCCCGCCTTGGCCAGCGATGACATCGACGGTTTTCTATTCGATACCCGGCGCGGCTTTTGTGCCCACTACGCCGGCGCCATGACCTTTATGTTGCGCTCGGTTGGGGTTCCGGCGCGTGTGGTGGCTGGCTATCAAGGCGGCGAATGGAATGGGGAAGCCGGTTATTTAACCGTGCGCCAGTTCGATGCTCATGCTTGGGTGGAGTATTGGCAGGCAGGGCAGGGCTGGATATCCGTTGACCCCACCGCAGCGGTGGCGCCTGAGCGCATTGAGCAAGGGTTGCGTGAAGCCTTGGCAGGAGAGGAGGAAGAAAATTTCTTGGCTGACAACCCATTATCGCCCCATCGCTTTACCGGCATTAGCTGGCTGAACTCAATGCGCTTGCAATTTGATCAGCTCAACTTCTACTGGCACCGCTTTGTGCTCTCTTATGACCGTGGCCGTCAGCAGCAACTGCTGGATGTTTGGATCGGCCTTAAAAGCTATAAAGAGTGGCTTTACCTGCTGGCTAGTGGGTTTGCATTGCTGCTGGCGAGCGGCCTGTTGTGGTTGTGGTGGCAGCAGCGGCCGCGCTATCGCAATGGCTTTGCTCGCGCTTGGAGTGAGCTGCAGCATTGGTTGCTCGAGCAGCAGTTGGGCCAGCCCGGCAGCACGCCCGATGAGCTGCTGGCGCAAGTGCAGCACCAGCGCCCAGATTGTGCTCATGAGATCGAACGCACTCGGCGCCAGTTACAGCATTATGTTTACGTCGCGGATGAGCCAGCTGGCAAACCGCAACAGCTTATGGCACGTCAGCTGCGACGCTTGCACCGTCGTTTGGCCAGGCGCAAAAACAGCCGTCGCCCGCCACGCTCATAAAGGGGCCATAGGGTTCCTGTTGCAGGCGGCGTACTAGGGTCGGAAACAGCTGATCGTCGGCCACGGTGCACAGCGCGCCAAAGCCATAGGCACCAAAGTAAGCCAGCTCGCCACTGGCATGAAACAAGGCCAAAGCCGGGCTGCTGGGTAGCTGCAGCCCAGGCTCTGCGGTAATCACTTGCAGCCGGCCTGGGTTAAGTGCCTTAAGCTCGCGACGTTGTTGCTCACTGCTGGTGTGCGCTGCCACCACCACCACTCGCAGCTGGTCATTATCAAATTGGGCCAGCAGGCTCGAGTAGTGGCGTTGGCTGACCTGGTTGCATAGGCAGTCCGGGTTCCAAAAATGCATCAAGGTGGGCTGCTCAGTGGGCGGTAGTTGCTGCCACAAAGGTGTTAAGCGTTCAGCAACGCCTTCAGCTTGCCAATAATCAACGGCGTCCTCGGATGTAATAAAAGGGCGTACGGCCTGTTGCTGAAACCACCATAAGCCGAGCAAAGTCAGCATAAATAAAGCCAGCAGTCCTGCCGACAGCCACCAGTGTTGGCGTTGCATTGTTTCTCTCGTTGCGTGCAGTGTCAGGAAGGCTTTATACCGCAACTGAACTTGAAAGTGTTGAACTTCGCCTCCACCCACTTCACTGAAGAGGCAAAAAAGGAGCAGGGCATGAGCGACGTGGACGTTCAAATACCACAGGCCAAAGAGCAAGAGGCGATGCTTGTACAAGCGACAATCGACACCTTCGATGATGTGGTCATCGCGGCATCACAGCAGCGGCCGGTGATGGTGGATTTCTGGGCCAGTTGGTGTGCGCCGTGTCAGGCGCAGTTGCCGATTCTGCAGACCTTGGCCAAGCAAATGCAGGGGCAGCTCGATGTCCTTAAGGTCAACACCGAAGAGCAGCTGGCGTTGGCCGAGCGTTTTCAAGTGCGCAGTTTGCCCACCTTGATGCTGTTTTATCGTGGTGAGGTGGTGCAGCAGCTGCAAGGTTTGCAGGGTGAAAGTGCGCTGCGCCAATGGGTGGAGCCCTACGTGGAGCACGAGTATGACCAGCTGCTGCAACGCGGTGAGCAGTGTTTGTCAGCGGGGCAGGTCGATGAGGGCATCGAGCTGTTGCGGCAAGCTTGGCAGCAAGTGCGCGAGCAACAAGTCTCTAGGCCAGAATATTTGGCACGACTGGCCACGGCCTTGATGGAAAATAACCGCCTAGCAGAGGCGCAGCAAGCATTAGAGCAGGCTGATTTGTTGTTGCAGCGGGCGCCAGAAATCGTGCAGGCAAAATCACGTTTGGCATTGTTTCAGTCTGAACACCAAAGCGATGGTGATGTGGTCACTCAGGCGCTGGCATTAGCGGCGGAGCAAAACTTTGAGGCGGCGTTAGAGCAGTTGCTGGCCAGGCTGGCAGAGCCCAGTCTGGCCGTGACAGACAAAGATAAAGCGCGCAAAGCCGTGGTGGACATTCTCAACACCATGCCAGATCGTGAGCAAGCCAATGCCTATCGACGCCGCTTGTTCAGCCTGCTGCATTGATCTGGCTTGAGCCATGTTGGTGGTAGGGTTATACCGTTATCTATGGTGGGCTTTAAGGGTTGAATGTGCGAGTTGAGCGTGACAGCTGGCTGCGTGAGACCCGGGTGAGGGGTCGGTGTAAGTGGCTGCTGGATGGCTTAAGCGGCTTTTGCAAAGAGAGTTAATTAATGTAAAGAAAGTTAGTTAATCGCGGCTGGTACTGGGTTGGTACTGAACAGTGTTATGCAATACCTGCCCTAATAGCGCGGGCATAATGCACAGCGAGATTGTGTTAACGACAAAACGGAGAGCAGCATGCAACGTCGGCCGTTAGGCAACACCGATATTGAAGTCAGTAAGTTGTGCTTAGGCACCATGACCTGGGGGGAGCAAAACAGTGAAGGTGAGGCTCATGAGCAAATGGACTTCGCCTTAGAGCGTGGTATTAACTTTTTTGATACCGCTGAAATGTATCCGGTGCCGCCCAAAGCCGAGACCCAAGGGCGCACTGAGTCCTACATAGGTAGTTGGTTTAAGCAACGCGGCCAGCGTGATCGAGCGGTGTTGGCCACCAAGGTCAGTGGGCCAGGTGACTGGATGCAGCACATTCGCGGTGGTCCGCAGCTGACCCGTGAACACATTATGGCGGCGGTCGAAGATAGCCTTAAGCGTCTGCAAACCGACTACATCGACCTGTACCAAGTGCACTGGCCAGCCCGCAATACCAATTTTTTTGGCAAGCTGGGCTATCGCGCTGATGACAGCGAACAAGAATCTACGCCATTGACTGAAACCCTGGCGGCCCTGCATGAGTTACAACAGCAAGGCAAGATTCGGCACTATGGCCTGTCGAATGAAACCGCTTGGGGCACGATGAAAGCCCTCAGTATCGCTGATCAACACGGCTACGCTCGGCCAGTGTCTGTGCAGAACCCTTACAATCTGCTCAATCGCAGTTACGAGGTTGGCTTGGCGGAAGTGTCGCACCGTGAACAGGTGGGCTTGCTGGCCTATTCGCCCCTGGCCTTTGGTGCATTAAGTGGCAAGTACCTCAATGGTCAGCGGCCAGATGGGGCGCGTCTGACGTTATTTGATCGCTTTACTCGCTACGTGGGTGAGCATGCTGAGGGCGCCATCGCGCGCTATGTCGACATTGCCCGCCAACACGACTTATCGCCGGCCACCTTGGCGTTGGCGTTTGTGACACAGCAGCCGTTTGTAAGCTCCAATATCATTGGAGCGACCAATCTCGTGCAGCTGGAGGAGAACATCAACAGTGCCGACGTTACCCTCAGCGACGAGGTGCTGGCAGAGATCGACTTAATACATGCTGAGATCTGCAATCCCTGCCCGTAAGACACTTCTATAGCAGTTGCTAGCCGTGAACCACGGCAGGGCGCTTGGCGATAATGGCCAAGCGCCATCCCAATGCGATGGCGGCTGCGGTTAATCCCACCACTAAGCCAATCCAAAAGCCTTGGGCGCCCAGCGGTTCCGGCGCCAAGAAGGCCAGCCAATAACCCAGCCCCAGGCCCAGCACCCAATATGAGACAAAGGTGATGAGCATCACCGCTATGGTGTCCTGGTAGCCGCGCAGAGCACCTGCCGCGGCAATTTGGATGGCGTCCGAGAGCTGGAACACAGCAGCAAACAGCAACAAGGTCGCGGCCAGGGCAACTACGTTAGGGTCGGGTGAATACAGCGAGGCAATCGGAGCCGACAGCAACACGATTAAGCTGGCATTGAACAGAGCGATGCCTAGGTTGACGATCACGCCAAGCCAGGAGGTTCGCCGAGCTAAATCGTAGGCGCCAGCGCCGAGGTGGTGGCCAACTCGTACCGTCAGCGCCATGCCTAAGCTCAGTGGGATCATAAAGGTCAGCGAAGAAACGTTCAGTGCCACCTGATGGCCAGCGACCACCGTTGGCCCAAGCTCGGTTAAAAACAGTGCGATGACCGAGAATAAACTCACTTCAAAAAAAATCGCCACGCCAATCGGCAGGCCGACGGCAGCTAACTGCTTGACTCTGTCCCATTTAGGGCGCCAAATGCGCCGCCACAGGCGAAACTCTGGCTGCAGGCGATGACGGCGAGTATTGATGGCCATGGCAAAGGCCATGGTGGCGAACACAATTGAGCTGCCGATGCCGCAGCCGACGCCGCCCAGCGGTGGCAGTCCAGCCCAGCCATACACAAACACCGCATTGACGGGTACATTCAGTGCCAGGCCCGCCAACATCACTCGGGTGACGTGGCTGGCTTGATTGAGGGCCTCGGCGTAAAAGCGATAGGCCAAAAATACACCGGCACCGGGCATTCCGACGGCAATTGCAGTAAGATACTGCGCGGCAATGTCTGCGGTGACTGGGTCATCCACCCAGGCGCCTATGAGCTGTGCCATGGCGTAGAGA
Source organism: Bacterioplanes sp. (assembly GCA_965233665.1). Taxonomy (GTDB): domain Bacteria; phylum Pseudomonadota; class Gammaproteobacteria; order Pseudomonadales; family Oceanobacteraceae; genus Bacterioplanes. The sequence continues at coordinate 73,538 of CBDDTG010000050.1, forward strand.
AAAACGCCGGCAATGGCGCCTGCAACAATGCCAAGCCAAAGCGCAGCGGCCAATAAATGTGGTAAGTCGGCGCCACGAGCGGCGGCATTGAGGCGCGCGGTTAGTGGCGACAGGGCGACTAAAATGCCCGCTAGAAAGAGCCACACCGGCATCCAGAAACTGGTGCCAATGGCGACGGCAGCAAGGTCGCGGGTGCTGACATAACCGGACATCAAGGTATCCACGGTGCCCATGCCGATTTGAGCAAGTTGGGTAGCGAGAATGGGCAGTGTTAGGCGGCTAAGCGCTTTGAGTTCGTGGCGAGTAAACGACATGATGACAGGTCCGGAAAAGCAAGCCGGGCATTCTGCACCGAAGTAACAGAAGAGTGAATAGTGAATAGTGAGTTAAACCCGTTAGACCTGATCCAGATATTCAACACACTGTTCAGTCATGAAGAGAATACCCGCTTAATCGCCGGCGACGATGAACCGATTTACTTGCCGGCCGATGCGCAAACCCCCTACCATCAAGTCATATTTGCCCACGGTTTTTATGAATCGGCATTGCACGAGATCAGTCATTGGTGCATTGCTGGCCACCAGCGCCGTCAGCTGGTGGATTTTGGTTACTGGTATCAACCAGACGGGCGCACTGTTGAGCAGCAGCGCGCATTTGAACAGGTGGAAGTGAAACCACAGGCACTGGAGTGGATATTATCCGTTGCTTGCGGCCGGCGTTTTCGCGTCAGCACCGACAACCTGGATGGCGACCGCGAAGCGGTCGAGCAGGGCCTTAGGGCCTTTCGGCTGGCCGTCGGACAACAGGTCAGCGAATACCTAAGCGCGGGCTTACCGCCCCGGGCCGAACAACTGAAACAGGCCCTGCTGAACTTTTATCAGCGTCACGATGAGTTTGCTCATTATCGCTTTGACGCCACGCAGATTTAACGGAGACGACCTTGTTTAAACGCTTATTACGACGCACTGAGGCCAGTAATAGCCCCAGTCCAGCCAATAAGGCTGCCAGTCGCAGTCAGAAAAAAGCCCACCCGAAAGAAGACAATCAACCCGCCCGCGATCACCACAAGGCTGCACCGCATGCACAAGCAAGCAAAGGCAAGCCTCGTAAGAACAAGCCCAAGCGCCCGGCACCTGATGAGCGCCAAGAAAGTTGGTCACTGAGCGATTTTCAGGTAGAGGCCGTACCGGGTAAGGTGCGTTTTCATGATATGGGGCTGCCGGACAGTGTCATGCGCGGCATCCATAAACTGGGTTTTGAATACTGCACGCCCATTCAGGCGGAGAGCTTGCCTGCCGCATTGCGTGGCCGCGACACCATTGGTCAGGCGCAAACCGGTACCGGTAAATCGGCGGCCTTTATTCTCACCATTCTGAATCAACTGCTGACCGAGCAGCCGAAAGAGCGCTACGCCAGCGAGCCGCGGGCGTTAATTGTGGCGCCAACGCGCGAGCTGGCGATGCAAATTGGCAAAGACGCCGAGGGCTTGGCGCGTTACACCGGCATGACGGTGCATACCGTCGTGGGTGGTATGAATTATGAAGAGCAGCGCAAAGGTCTGCGCGATGAAGTGGTAGACATTCTGGTGGCGACGCCAGGGCGCCTAATCGACTTTATGCGCAGCCAAGATGTGTTTTTGGATCAGGTGGAAGTTCTGGTGCTGGATGAAGCCGATCGCATGCTCGACATGGGCTTTATTCCGGATGTGCGCCGCATCGTGCGCTCGACTCCGCCCAAAGGCGAGCGCCAAACCCTGCTGTACTCGGCCACGTTTAACTACGATGTGCGCATCTTGATTGATCAGTGGACGGTCAATCCGTTGAAAGTCATCATTGAACCCGAGCAAGTCACCACGGATCGCGTTGATCAGCGCTTGTATCTGGTGTCTGAGTCAGAAAAGTTCGGCATGTTGTTGCGCACATTGGATGAAGAAAAGCCTGAGCGTGCAATTATCTTTGCTAACCGCCGCGATTTAACCCGCAACCTGTGCGACAAACTCAACAAAAAAGGCCATAAGGCCTTGTTGCTGTCGGGTGAAGTGAGCCAGCAAAAACGCATCAAAACCTTGGAGCGCTTTCGTGATGGCGACGTCACCATTATGGTGGCCACCGATGTCGCCGGGCGTGGTATTCACGTCGAGGGCGTCAGTCATGTGGTGAACTACACCTTGCCGGAAGACCCAGAGGACTACGTACACCGCATTGGCCGTACCGGTCGTGCGGGTGCCAAAGGCGTATCGGTGAGTTTTGTGTCGGAAGACGATGCCTTTGTACTGCCCGACTTGGAAAAGTACCTCAATCAAAAGCTGACGCTGACTTACCCAGAGTATTGAGTATGGGCCCATTGCGTTATCTGGCATTGCTGGGGTGGTTGTGGAGTAGCCTTGTCTACTCTGCCGATGCCGTGCAAGGTCAGGTGACCCCGCAGTGGGCAGAGCAATACTTGTCGATGAATTACCCGGATCTGCTGGCCAGTAGCCACCAGGATCACGTCGTGTCTTACTACTACTTTGGCCAGTGGCAGCAGTTCACCCTGATTGGGCTGGAGCGCGTGCGGGGTAGCGATTATCGCCAACAACTGACGTTGCTGGTGTTTAAGCAGCAGTCGCTGCTCGGTTATTTTGCCGATGTGGCCAGTTTTCCCAGCAAGTTAACGGATGGCGGTGAGCTGGTCTTTCCGCCCGGGCTGGAGCCCGAGCAGATCGTTCGGCTTACGGACCTTCCGCAGCAGATTTGTCTGCCGCGCTTGTCTCACTGTGCCAGCTGGCACGCTGCTGCTGCAGCTGATGCAGCAGCCAGTTTGGATCCTGCAGCGGTAGATCATGGCCCGCACTTGGATGCAGATGCAGCGGGCAGCGCCACTGCTGAGCAATGCGTTGACTGCAGCGCCAATTAACCAAGCGATCCCCCTGGCTGGCATAAAGTGCGGTGCGCGCGCAGGGTGCCGCTAACGGGCCACGAAAGCGGCTGGCGGCTAAGAGCTGGCGCAGGGCGTTGCGGATACTGAGTGGGTGTTGATGAGCAAACACCGTCCAGGCGGCCAGACAGTCGGCTCGGTCTTTCTTGCTTTCATCTGTTTCATTGACGGTTTGCTGCCAAATCGCGGCTTCTAAACGTGCTCGGCTAGGGCGCCAATGCAAAGCTGCCTGCAGCAGTTTAAGCAACGCCTTGGGCTGCATGCGCTGCCAAGGCAGAGCAAGATTGGCAAAGCTGGTATTGATGAGGTGCAGCTCGCCGACTTCATGCGGATAGCGTCTGGCCCAGTCGCTGGCGATCATGGCGCCCATGGAAATGGCAATAATATGAACTGGGCGCTGTTCTGGCAGTTGGCGGCGAATGGCATCGGTCATGGCTGGGATGCTGAGCGGCGAGTTCTGCTGGAAAAGCTCACCGTTGCCAGGCAGCTCGGGTTGCAAAAGTTGCTGGTGCGGCAGGGTCTTTTGTAGACGAAGGGGAAAGTCGCCCCAGTGAAACTGCGCGCGCACTAGGCCGCGCAGTAACACCAGCGGCGTATCAGAAATTGAAGTAGCGCTGGATGGTAAACAGGAAGTTGGTGCCGGCATCAAACTCACTCCCCAAGTTGGTGCGCTCCAGTGACAACTGGTAGTCGTAGGCACCGTAGCTGCGGCCAACGCCAATGCGAAACTGCCAGTAGTCGTCACGGCGCTCATCGCCAAAGTTAAAATCATCATCATAGCTGTGGTATTGATGGCGAGCGGTCAGCATTTCGATCGAAAACGTACCTGTTTGCACCGTATAAGCCAGCTCAAGCGCACTCTTAGAGTGCTCTGAGCCCAAATACTCCGGTGCTTTGCGCCAACCAAACATCAAAGCGTCATCGTACAATGCGCGCACGGTGAGCTCGTTGTAAGCGTCTATTTCTACATCTTTATCACCGATAAAACGGTAATGGGTCAGGCTGGTGTCGATGGCCAGACGGTCACTCAAGGGCACATACCAGCCCAGGTAGGCGTCGGTTTCGTAATCCGGGCTGTCTTTTTGCAGCCGTACACCGCTGCCCCAGACGCCAGCGTAAAGGCCGCTGGTGTGTTGGTAGCTTAGGCCGGTCTGCAGGGTGGGCTCAGCACGGGTGTAACTGATGCCGTCGCGAATATATTCACTGGTGGCGCCAATGTGGGCTTGGAAGTCAGCCTGGGCGGCGGGTGATAGCATTACAGCCAGTGCGGCACTGGCAGACAAAACAGCTCGCAACATGAATCCTAACTACTCTTAATCAGCTGGCAATCAGCGCGACATGATACGCACTTTTGCTGCAATTGTTATCCCTTTCCTAGGGCACCTCTGAATAATTCTGCACAGCTCTGCGCGAGTGCAGCAAGCTCTCAGAACAAGGCGGCGATGGCAGGAAATGGCCAGCCCTTTTCAACATCGCCAACGACGTTATGAAAGCCTGCGGCCCGCGCCCTGCGGGGAACGCCAAAGAACTCCAGCTCTGTGTCGCCGATTTTTGCTGTAGCTGGCTAGAGCGGCAAACCGGCTTCGTGACCCGAAGTCCTCTGGCGATCCAGAACGGGCACCGAATTATTCAGGGGTGCCCTTTTATACCTGCCAGGCTTCGTGTGGGTACCAGCGCTGCAATGCTTGGCGGTGACACTGTTGTTTGTGCTGTAAGTCGCTGGGCGCCCAGGTCGGCATGCTGCGCACGGCGGACATTAAAAAATCGAACAGCAGCAAATGGCGGCGCTGAATGCGCTGCTGGCGGTGCGGCATGATGGGGTTGAAAAAACTGTGGTAGCGCAGCAGGTGGCGAGGGTTTTTCTTGACCCATAGCCAAGAGCCCATCTCCAATGTCAGTGGCAAATAAATGCCATCCGGCAGTTTGCTGGCGTAGTGGCGGTAAAGGTAGTCCCATAAATCGCCGTGGGTGGTGTAGGACAGCGACTGCGGTTCGAATAAATAGTTATGACTGGGGTAGGTGCGTTCAAACAGTTCGGTCAGCGCCAAGCTTTCAGCAATGCCTGGCCAAGGTTGAGTGTCGCCGGCATAGGGGAACCACACCCGATCACGTACGCCAAAGCCGGAATGACAATCCAGGCTGATACAATGCGGTTGGCTGAAAATGGCGCTGCCGACGACGTCGACCAGTGTCTGGCTCTCCAGCTCCATGTGACCGTCTTTGCGACCGCGATACCAAGGCAGGTGGCGGCTGATGCGTTGGCCGCCAACCAGCCAAGCCGTTTTGCCACAGGCATCCAGCGGCGCATTACGCATTAAATCCACGCCTTGAGCGTTAGCGCGCTGGTTGCGCCACATGCCTGCCGGATTAACGATAGGAATCACCAATAAGCGCAGCTGTGCCAGCTGCTCGTGAATGGCGGGGTCCCATTGCAAACGCTCTAACAGGGTGCGTAAAAACGCCAAAATGACTTGGGTGCCAATGCGCTCTATGCCGTGCACGCCGCCAACCAAAACCAGGGTCGGCGCTAATGGGGCGCGACTTCCGGCTTCCAACACATAAAAGGGCAGCTGCAATGTTTGTCCATCGATGGGCTGGGGAATATGAGCTGGCACACTGATGCGTAAATGCTCGCGACCGCGCTCCAGCAAGCGCTCAAGCTCATACAGCTCAGGCAAAGCACGTTTAAGATGGTAAATGCGTTGAATCACAAGGCTGGGGTCCTTACTCTGTGCCGCCTGTTTAACACTCTAGAGTAACAATTTGATGAAAGCGCGAACGCGCATGCCCGAGGCCATGCCTGAAAGGCTGCGGGTGATGACCTGGGTCAGAACTTTGTGGCCTTATTTGATGGAATACCGCTGGCGCGTCGTGACGGCGCTCAGCTGCTTGCTGTTGGCAAAGCTTGCCAGTGTCGGCATGCCGTTTTTGCTGAAATATCAGGTTGATCACTTAACCACGGTGGATGACGCCATCAGTGACTGGTGGCTGTGGTTTCCTCTGGGATTGCTGCTGGCCTATGGCAGCGTGCGCTTTATGACGGTGTTTGTGGGCGAGGTGCGCGATGTGTTGTTTGGGCGCGTGACCGAGCGGGCGATGCGACGCATGGCATTGCGGGTATTCGAGCACTTGCATCGTTTGAGCTTGGCGTTTCACTTGGATCGTCAAACCGGCGCGCTGCAGCGAGACATCGAACGCGGCACCAATGGCATCAGCTTTTTGATGCGCTTTTTGATTTTTAATATTGGCCCGACCTTGATCGAGCTGGTACTGGTGATCGGTATCTTATTGGCGAATTACCCGCCGGTATTTGCCGCCATCACCACCATTGCGGTGGTGACGTATGTGGCATTTTCGGTGCGCGTGACGGAGTGGCGCACACAGTATATTCGCCAGGCTAACCAAATGGACTCCACCACGCATGCCAGGGCCCTGGACAGTTTGCTGAATTATGAGACCGTTAAGTACTTTGGTGCTGAACGGCGCGAAGCGCATGCTTACGACGGTGCTTTGGCGCAATGGGAGCAGGCCCGTCGCAAGAACCGTTTAACCTTGTTCTCGTTGAACTCAGGCCAAGCTTTGATCATCAGCGTCGCCATGGCGGCCATGCTGATGTTTGCTGCCTATTATGTGATTCGCGGCGAGATGACGGTGGGCGATTTTACCTTGGTCAACGCCTTTATGTTTCAGCTGTTTTTGCCGCTGAACTTGCTCGGCTTTGTGTATCGCGAGATTAAAGCCTCCATGGCCAATATTGAACGCCTGTTCGAACTGCTTGATGAAGCCCCCCAGGTCGTGGATGACGGCAAAGACAACCTGCAGGTTTCTGCCGGTCGCATCGTATTCGACAATGTGCACTTTCACTATCCAACGGGCCGCGAAGTCCTCAACGGCCTGTCGCTGACGATAGCGCCTGGGCAAACTGTGGCGCTGGTGGGCAGCAGTGGCGCGGGTAAATCCACCCTGACGCGTTTGTTGTGGCGTTTTTATGATCCGCAGCAGGGGCGTATTTTAATTGACGATCAACCGCTAACGGCCGTGAGTCAGCAGTCATTGCGTGAGCCGCTAGGCATGGTGCCGCAAGACACCGTGCTGTTTAACGATACCCTGCGCAATAACCTACTGTATGCGCGCCCGGATGCGACCCAAGAAGAGCTTGAGCATGTGGCGGCTATGGCGCAGTTACACGGATTGCTGAATCACGCCAGCCAGGGGTGGGAGGCCATGGTGGGGGAGCGTGGATTAAAACTATCTGGCGGCGAGAAGCAGCGCCTCGCGATTGCCCGAATGCTGCTCAAGCGGCCGGCCATTATGCTGTTTGATGAAGCGACGTCGTCGCTCGACTCAACCACAGAGCAAAACATCATGCAGTCGATCCGTCAGGTGTCAAAAGGGCGCACGGCGTTAATCATTGCCCATCGTTTGTCCACCATCGTCGATGCCGATCGCATCGCGGTATTGGATCAGGGGCGGCTGGTCGAAGAAGGCACTCATGGCGGACTGCTGGCCATACGCGGCGCCTATTGGCGTTTATGGCAAGCGCAACAAAGCGAGGGAGGCGATGATGCGACTGTTGATCATTGATGCCATGAATCTGATCCGGCGTATTTATGCGGCGGCGGAAAAAAAGGGCGAAATGCCACTGGAAGCAACACGCAGTCATTGCCTGTCTGTAATGTCCCGGCAAGCCGAGCAGTGGCAAGCATCCCACGTGGCGATGGTGACGGAATGGCCGGCGCAAACCTGGCGCCATCAGTTGTGGCCGGATTACAAACTGGGCCGGCCGCCGATGCCGGACTCCCTGGCCCAAGGATTGCCGGAGATGCTGCACTACTTTCATCAAAGTGGCATTTACTGCTTGTCCGTCGATGGCTGGGAGGCCGACGACGTCATTGCCAGCATGGCCGTTACGGCGTGTCAGCATCGGCTGGAGGTGTTGATCGTTTCCACGGATAAAGGCTTTTGTCAGCTGGTGCAGCCGGGGATTCAAGTTCGCAATCATTTTGATCATTACGATTGGGATCTGGCGCGGGTAGAGCAACAGTTTGGCTTGCAGCCCTTACAGCTGGTCGATTTTTGGGCTTTGATGGGCGACAGCACCAATCATCTGCCAGGCGTCGCTGGCATTGGTCGCAAGACGGCCGCGCGGCTGTTGGATCGCTTTGGCAGTCTGGATGCTTTACTGGTGCAAATGGCCGACTTTGGTGATGAGCGCTGGTCCGGTTTGCTACAGCAGCATTGGCAGCAAGCCTTGTTAACTAGGTTGTTAGCGCGGCTGCGAACCGATGTGTCGCTCGGAGTGTCGCTGAGTCAGTTGCGCTACGGCTAAGCGACATTGTCGGTTATCGGCGAATTGCTTACACTGCGCGCTTTTGCGCAAGGCGGTAGTGCTATGGCGGTCGAGATTAAAGTCCGTGGGTATCATCTGGACGTTTATCACCATGTAAATAATGGCCGCTACTTGGAGTTTTTAGAAGAAGGGCGCTGGGACTATTTTGATCGCCACGCTTTCATTGAACTGTTTGAGTCGCGCCAGCTCAGCTTTGTCGTTGCCAATATCAATATAAATTATCGTCGGCCCGCGTATGTTAATGAAACCTTGCGCATCACTACGCGCATCGACCATATCGGTAATAAAAGTGGTCGGTTATTGCAGCAAGTGTGGTTATTGCAGCAGGGCGAAAGCGTTGAACTGATTGCCGATGCACTGATTACCTTTTGCCTGATGGATCAAGCCAGTCAAAAAGCGGTGGTGATTGAAGGCGAGGTGCGCAGTGTATTAGAGCGTATGTTAGAGGAAGGTTTATGAAAATCGAGCAGGTGTTAGACGAGATTCGTCAGTTCTTACACATAGAAACGCCAGATGCCTGGATAGACGAAGCGTTAAAGCAGCAAGATGTGCTCTTGATTGATCACGCCAATTGCGAGAAGAAGGCGGCCACGACGGCAATGAACTTGCTGTATAAGCATATTGATCGCGACGATTTGTTAAAAAAGATGAGTCAGCTGGCACGCGAAGAGCTGCTGCACTTCGAGCAAGTGGTGAACATCATGCAAGAGCGCGGTATTCGCTATCGGGCGGTATCCTCTTCTCGCTATGCGTCCGGCTTGCGCGATGCGGTGCGCAAAGGCGGTGAACACGAATTGATCGATGTATTGATCGTGGGAGCATTTATCGAGGCACGTAGCTGCGAGCGTTTTGCCAAGCTAGCGCCCTTTTTAGACGCCAAGCTTGCACGCTTCTATCGCTCGTTGCTGCGTTCAGAAGGGCGCCATTACCAGGATTATCTGGCATTGGCGCAGCAGTATTCAGCGGTGGACATCGGTGATCGGGTGGTAGCGTTCAGGCAGCTAGAAAATGAACTGATTGCGTCACCCGATCCGGAATTTCGTTTTCACAGCGGTGTTCCAAGTGCAGCCTAACGCTGGTTAGTCACGGCTTGCGCGAATGATTTTTAAGCACACATCGGCGATGGTTGAATATTCTTCTTCGCTGATGACGCGTGCGGTTAAATCGCGTTGTGCTTGTTCCAGGCTGGCCTGTGCATCCTGCAGGTCAGTATAACGACGGTTAGCTTCCAGTGCTTTATTGACAACGGCCGTTGTGTTCATAGTCCACCTCATGGTCTTACTTCAGATTTAGCTTAGATCAGCGTGAGGAAACTGCTCCTCACCAGCGCCTGCATTGAAGCAGTCGGCCTCTATTGCAGCAATGTCGTTTATGGAAAAACCATCTTGCTTCATTAGATGAAGGCTACCTATCATGGCGGCCTCCTTCATGATTGGCTGATCAATATAATGACAATAGATACCTTGCAGCCGTGGCGCAGTGATGACAAGTGCTTAGCAGGATGGCAGCGGCCAGGTGATGGCTTAATCGTCCACTTTCTGCATGGTAATGGTTTTTGTAGCCGAACATTGTGGCCAATGGCACAGCAGCTGCCATCACATTGGCATCTGATATTTACCGACGTCCCAGGGCATGGTCGCTCGCCCCGACCCGATCATCGTATGCCTGATTGGCAGGCCATGGCCGATTCTATCGCACGTCAGATAGCGTGCATGTCTAATGGGCGTCCAGTGATGGCCGTCGGCCACTCGATGGGTGGTGTATTGAGCCTGTTGATGGCAGCGCGATATCCCCAGTTGTTTACCCAGGTGGACATGCTTGACCCGGTACTGTTTACGCCCGAGGTGGTTTGGGCGCAGCGCTTGATGCGCAAGTCGGGCTTTTGGAAGCGTACACGTTTGGTTCGTTCGGTTGCGTCGCGTCGTCGTCACTGGGCCGATAAAGAGCAAATGCAGGCCTCGTTGCGGCGTAAATCACTTTACCGCCAATGGAATGATGAAGCGTTACAGGAGTTTGTTTGTCATGGAAGCCGGCCTGTTGCTGACGGGGTTGAGCTCGCCTGTGATCCTGCTTGGGAAGCATCGATATTTGGCTCGTATCCGCGTGGGCTGTGGTCGGCGGTGCACCGTTTGACGGTGCCTACTCGAATCTGGGTCGCAGGGGGCAGTTACTTCTTTATTGCAAAAGCAGCGCAGAAAGCGGCCCGTCGCCAGCAGATTAGCTGGTTTAGCTTTGGCGATGGGCATTGTTTTCCGATGGAAGCGCCCGAGTTAACAGGAGAAAAACTGCATCAGTTATTGTGCGCTGACGGCGTTGTAAAACCTTTGTCAAACACTGTAGGCTAAGCTATTGTGGATTTCGCTGACGGCCCGTCGTAGCAGTCAGTTTTCATCTTGTATGGCAATAAAAAGAGATAATGAGTAGGACTCTATGAACATGGAGATTCAAGCGGCCTTAGATGTCGCTGATGAAACTGATTCCTTTCTGCAAATCACCGACGTGATTTATGACAAAGAAGCCGAACTTGGCTACGACGCACTGAATGATGCGGAGAAAACCGTCTATCTACTGGATCAACTGCTACGTGAAATGGAAAACGGTGGCTTTGTTCAGTTTGTGCATCACGATGCTGGCAGCCGTGCCGTTGACACACTTGAGGCGCTTGAGCGCATCAAGGCCAAAGTGTCTGCTGGTTTGCTGGACCGGCTGTTAGATTTTTTCCCTGAGCGCCACGTCCCCGCCGATGAAGATGAACGCATTGATTTATTTGATCAGATCGAAAGTGATCACGCCGACACCATCGCTGAACTGGATGACCGCTTTTACGACAGCGGTGAAAACTTGGTTGAAATGACGCTGCGTTACGTTACCAAGCATTTAAAAGACTTTCGTTGATGTCAGGCTGGTGGTGCCGCCGCCAGCAAGCTTTCGCGGCTGCTTTAAAAGGGCTGGCGACGGTAACTCAGCGTGAGGCGCATTTTCGCATTCACCTTGTGGCGGCGTGCCTGGTGGTGCTGTCTGGCTGGTTGAGCGGTATCAGTGTTGGGCAGTGGTTAGCGGTGACGGTTTGCATTGCACTGGTGCTGACGGCAGAGGCGTTGAATGCAGCCATTGAGGCGTTGGCCGATGCCTTGCACCCGCAGCAACATCCGTTAATTGGTCAAGCCAAAGACATGGCGGCAGCGGCGGTGCTGTTGGCGGCTATGGCGTCAATTGTTGTGGCTGCGCTGATTTTTGTGCCTTTGTGGTGGTAGGTATGCTTGCATTTGTAGCCTTCATTTCCTATAAACGGGCGGCTGAGGATTGATATCCCGCTCATAGATAACAACAAAAAAGGATCACCACATGCTACGCACGTTGCTTGCTCTATCGCTGTTGCTGGGTTCTGTGTTTGCCGTTCAAGCCAAAGAGTTTTCTGGACTGGAATTAGAGGATACTTACGCCGTCGACGATCAGTCACTGCAGTTGAATGGTGCCGGTGTTCGCACTAAGTTTTTCTTGGATTTATACGTAGCGGCGCTGTATTTGCCGACTTTAGAAGACGATGCCGATGACATTGTTGAAGCGGATGAGCCGATGGCGCTGCGCTTACATATTATCTCCGGCATGATCACAGGTAAACGCATGGCGGAGTCTACGCGTGATGGCTTTGTGCGCTCAACTGGCGGTAATTTAGCGCCGATTGAGGACAAGGTAGAGCAATTAATTACGGCCTTTGCTGAAGACGTGAAAGAAGGCGATGTGTTTGACCTAGTGTATCGCCCGGGTGCCGGCGTAACGGTGTATCGCAATGGCGAGGCAAAGTCGCAAGTGCCAGGACTTGCATTTAAGCAAGCTCTGTTTGGTATTTGGCTGTCAGACGACCCTGTCCAAGAAGACTTGCGCGACGCATTGTTGGTGCGCGCAGATTAAAACACGGATGTTGCCAGGTGCGACCCTAGCTGAAGTGAAGGGATAATCGCTCGGCTGCGAATCCGCTATAGTCTGGGAGTGGCATGCCAGTATTGGCATCCTGGTGTCCATATCGATTAAGGGGATTCCATGTCGATGAGCCAGTTGGCCAGTTTTCTGCCTGAGACCATTCCTGTCTTGATGGTCGATGATGACGAGTCTGTGCTGCAGGTGAGCCGGTTGGTGTTGCGTACCTATCGTTTCCAAGGAAAGCCGCTGGAGTTACTGGAGTGCAGCAGCGCAGCGGCGGCGCGAGAAATGTTGGCAGAGCGTGATGACATTGCGCTGGTGCTGCTGGACGTCGTGATGGAATCTGATGATGCGGGCCTGCAGCTAGTAGGCTTTATTCGGGATGAATTGCAGAACCATCGCATTCGTATCGTGTTGCGCACTGGTCAGCCTGGTTTTGCACCCGAGCGCGAAGTCATCGATCAATATGAAATCAACGATTACCTCTCCAAAGCCGATGCCACAGCTCAGCGTTTGCGAGTGGTGCTGACGACTGCGCTGCGCGGTTATCGAGACATCGTTGCCGCCCAAATGATGGCGCAGAAAGCGGAGCAGGCGGGCAAGGCCTCGGTTGCTAAAAGTCGTTTTTTAGCGCACATGAGCCATGAAATTCGCACGCCACTGAATGGCTTGATTGGAATTATTAGCTTGCTGCAGCAAACGCAGTTGAGCCTTGAGCAGAAAGACTTGGTTCAAGATGCTCAATATGCGGCCGATGCTGTATTGGCCATCATTAATGATGTGTTGGACTTAGGCAAAATCGAAGCCGGCAAGCTAGAGCTCAGCCCTCACTGTTTTCAGGCCAATGACATTCTAAAGCGGGTACAGTCTGTTTTTTTTGCCAACAGTCGCAAGAAACAGTTGCAACTGGACTGCAGCTTGATTCCAGCCGAATGCCCACCACTACTGGCAGACGCCGACCGTTTGCAGCAAATCTTATTGAACTTCGTCAGCAATGCCCTGAAATTTACTCCCGACGGCGGTGCCATTGCCATTCGCGGGGAGTTTAATGCCGAAGAGCTTTGGTTGCGCTTTGAAGTCGAGGATAGCGGTATTGGCATCGCTCCTGATCAGCTAGAGCGCTTGTTTTTGCCGTATGAGCAGGCCTCTGCGCAAGTGGCTGGGCAGTTTGGAGGCACCGGGTTGGGGTTGAGCTTATGCCGCTCTTTGGCCGAGCTGATGGGCGGCCAAGTGTGGGCTAGCAGCGTTGAAGGTCAAGGGAGTTGCTTTGCGGTTCAGGTGCCTGTGAAAGTAGCGATCATTGACGATAAATCTGGTGCTGGTGTCGAAGAAACCTCGCTGCAGGGCTTGGTCGTCGCCATCTGTGAAGACGACGACACCAGCCGAACCGTGCTAGAGCGCATGTTACAGCGCCAAGGCGTGGAGCTTTTGAGTTACGAGCATGGCCAGGCGCTGCTAGACGATGCCCAATGGCAGCGCGCAGATATTTTGCTATTGGATTGCAATATGCCGGTGCTCGATGGCTTTGCCACCACGGAAGCGTTGCGCCAGTTAGGCTGTCGACAGCCAATTGTGGCACTGACGGCAGGGGTTTCGGATGATGAGCGCCAACAGTGCCATCGCAGCGGCTTTGACGACATCGTCGCCAAGCCGGTGCGATGGCCTGAGTTGTTTGCCCTAATGCAAGCGCTGGCATCGGCCGGCTCGCATTAACTTTTCGCTTAACCTTTGTCGCTGTTCGGGCTCTGTGCCGCCTGGTACATGGCTTTTAGGCACGCTACCACATCCGCGTTGATGCTGCCTTTGGGGAACTTGCCTTGAGCGTTTGCTTTGCCGGCCTTACGCTGCAATAGCAGGCTGAGTGCCTGATCAACATGGCTAACCGCATGGATGTGGAACTGCTGCTCCTCTACGGCATCGATGATGGCTTTACTTAAGACCAGGTTGCGCTGATTGGCCGCGGGAATGATCACGCCTTGTTCGCCAGTTAGGCCGCGGGCCTGGCATAAACGAAAGAAGCCTTCGATCTTTTCATTGGCGCCGCCGATTGCTTGCACTTCTCCATACTGGTTGACGGAGCCGGTGACGGCAAAAGATTGTGCTACCGGTGTTTTTATCAACGCAGAAATCAAGCACACCAGTTCGGCCAATGAGGCGCTGTCGCCATCGATGTAGCCGTAGGATTGTTCCATGGCGATGTGGGCGGTAATGGCGAGTGGGAACTCTCGTGCGTAGCGATGGCCGAGAAAGCCGCTGATGATCATTACGCCCTTGGAGTGAATGGCTTGGCCCAAATCCACTTCACGCTCAATGTCGACTACACCTCGGGTGCCAGGAAACACCGTGGTAGTGATACGCGCCGGTGAGCCAAAGCTGGTGTCCCCTAGGGACATCACGGTTAAGCCATTGATGTTGCCGATGGCGGCGCCGTCGGTTTGCAACAGCACTGTGCCATCCAGCATTTGCTCAAACAGTTTGTCGTACACCCGGCCGGTGCGCTCTTTTTTGGCATTGAGGGCGCGCTCGATGTGGTGTGCTTCGATTTGCTCATCGGCGGCCATTTGGCGCAGAAAATCGGCCTCAGATAACAAGTCAAACTGCTCACCAATGCGGGCGCTTAATGCATCCTGGCGTTCGGCCAAGCGGGCACTGAACTCCAGCATGCGCAGCATGCCGCTGTGGCTCATGTGGGCCATTTGCTGCTCATCAATCCGGCTGCGCAGCAGTCGGGCGTAGGCGTAAATATGATCGCTGTCGGCTTGCAGGTCGCCATCGAAGTCGACTACGGCGCGAAACAGGCGACGGAAATCCTCATCGTACTCTTGCAGCAAGTAGTAAATTTGGCGCGAGCCGATCAGTACTAACTTGAGGTGAAGCGGAATGGTCTGTGGCAGCAGGGTCGTGGTGTTGAGCATGCCCAGGTCGGCGTAGGGTGACTCCATTTTCAGCTGGCCGGATTGCAACGCGCGTTTCAGCGCCTCCCATACCAGTGGCTCCGACAAAACCTTCTCCGCATCGACAATTAAGTAGCCGCCGTTAGCGCGGTGTAGAGCGCCTGGGCTGATGCGGCGATAGTTGGTTACTAGAGCGCCTTGCTCGTTGGCGTATTCGATGCGGCCGAACAGGTTGGCGTAGCTTGGGTGCGGCTCGTAAATAACCGGTGCGCCGCTGTTGGCTTGGTGGCGGGTAACAATGTTGGGCAGCAGAGCTTCTTCCAGTGAGCTGCGTTTGTTGTATTCCTCGCGCAGCTCCAATATGCGCTCTTCGACCAGCTCTTCCAGCACCAGGCGTGGTAAGTGTGCCTCGACGTCGTCGAGATACTCACTCATGGTGCTGTGCGAAGAGAATTGCTGCCGCAAAGGTTCCAATAATGGAGCGATGGCCTCTTTGATGGTGGCTTGGTTTAGCTCACGCAATGAGTTGGACGATTCGCGTTTCCACTGGGGCAGTTCAGACAGTTGCTCACCCAGCATTTGCTCAAGCTCGGCAATGGTGTTGTGGAATTCGTCACGCTCTGCCTCAGGTAGTTGTGCAAACTCTGTTTCATCCAAGGCTTTGCCTTCGCGCATCGGGGTAAAGCTGATGGCGGATGAATCGCGGAACACGGCGACACCTCGCTTATGCGCTTCGCGTTCGATCTGTTCAATGGCCTTGTCGTAGCGTCGGTTAAACGTGTAATCGATGGCCGCCTTTTTCTGTTGGTAGGACGGGTGTTCAAAGGCCGCGGGAAAGGTCGCTAACAGCTGGTTAATCAGTTCATGAATGTGCTCTTGATAGCAATGAGCTTCATCTGGCTGCAGCTTTAAAGCGCGCGGTTCACGCGGGTTGTCAAAATGATTGACGTAGCACCAGATGTCCGGCGTCGCTTGGCGCTTACCTTCATTGCGCAAATACTCACGCACATATGATGAGCGGCCCGTGCCCGTCTCTCCCATAACGAAAATGTTGTATCCCGGGCGCTTCATGGCCACGCCAAACTGAATGGCATTGACGGCGCGCTCTTGCCCCAATACGCCCTGAAAGGCATCGATCTCAGCGGTGCTGGCGGGCAAAGAGCCAGAGTCCAGTTGGTGAGTTAAGCGGTCGCTGTTAAGGCGGGTATCCGAAAGCGTTGGCATCAGCGGTGTTTATCCTTACAAACAAGCCAAAAAAATCGGCTGGTTGATGGCAATCCAGCCCTGTAACGAGTGATAGTAGCGGCCTCACCTGTGCCCCGGCAAACCTTCTGCGGCTCGGGCGTTGCAATTGGCCCGCAGGCTTGGATAATGTGCGCCCCCTTGGAGTCCGTATGTCTGTTCAGCCAGAAGATAGAACCACCATTGATATGTTTGCGTCGCGCAGTCGAGGCCGTCCGCGCAGCAATCCTTATGACCGCTCATTGCAATGCCGGGTAAATAAACGCAGTCAGCGTCGGCGAGACAAAGCGCGAGGTCTAAAGCGATTAGAAGTGAAAATGCCTCATGCCATCGTCGAGCATTTAGACGATGCCTGTGAGCAGCTGCAATTAAACCGTGCCGAGGTCATGGAGTTGGCTTTGCGTCATTGGTTGCATCTGGGCGACGAGTAGCGATTGGCGTGCTCATCGTCTGCATGGCGTGTGAGCATTTGTCCCGATAGCACAACTGCGAATTGTGCTAGCCCTGTGGCATCGCTATGCTCACTAAAAACCTGATAAGGAATTCTCTATGCATTGGATGCGTCTTACTTTATTGCTGTTGGTGATGAGTGCTTCGAATAGCATCATTGCTTCCCATCAACATGAGCTTGCTCAACCTGTTCCGCTCTATAGTAATCCCGCTTTAGCGCTGTCTGTCCGTCATGTTGATGAGGGGTGGCAGTTGCTGCTGTGTCATAACGACGGCCGTAAGTTGCAGTCAGAGTTACCGCTGGTGTTGTCGATCGATGGCGAGTTTGTTCGCCTGGCTTTCGTTGGTCAAAAGCTGGAGCGAGAGGGCTATCAGTGCCACAGTTTTGCCACTGAGTTGACGCAGCTGCAACGTATGACGGATGCCCATCAAGTGCTGTTGCGCGCTTTTTTTGATGCCGGTCGATTGGATGTTCGAGTGACGGGCACAGAAGCTGATTTTCTTACTCGTCCACGCTTACTGGGGCCGTTGGGGCAAATAGGTCGATTCATCGATAACAACAGTGTTGCTGAAAGTGCCTTGGTCAGTGGTTGATAAACGCTTGATTTTTCAATGAGTTTTGGTATTGTTCGCGTCCTCCGAGCAATCGGACGTTGTGGTGGCCCTCATCGGTCCCCTCGCAACGATAAGCTGTGAACTCCGCCAGGCCCGGAAGGGAGCAACGGTAGCAGTGGATTCGTGTGCCGGGGTGTGGCTGATGGGGGTCATCTCCATTTCTGCCCTGACAATCTTTTCACGACGCGCTAAGATGGCGCCCATCTTTCTTTTCCGGTAGCGGAAATTTCATGAGTTATCAGGTACTTGCGAGAAAATGGCGGCCCCGCAGCTTCGCTGAAATGGTGGGGCAGGAGCACGTGCTCAAAGCCCTTATCAATGCCCTCGACGAGCAGCGTTTGCACCACGCTTATTTGTTCACCGGGACTCGTGGTGTCGGTAAAACGACCATCGCACGCATTCTTGCTAAATGCCTCAACTGCGAACAGGGCATCAGTTCTGTACCCTGCGGTGAATGCGCTTCCTGCACAGCCATTGCCGAAGGTCGCTTCGTTGATTTGATCGAAGTGGATGCCGCATCGCGCACCAAAGTCGAAGACACTCGAGAGTTGCTCGACAACGTCCAGTACGCACCCAGTCAGGGGCGCTACAAGGTGTATCTGATCGACGAAGTTCACATGCTGTCGACCCACAGCTTCAACGCGCTGCTGAAAACGCTCGAAGAGCCTCCTGAGCATGTGAAATTTCTGCTTGCCACAACGGATCCGCAAAAACTGCCAGTGACCGTATTGTCGCGTTGTTTGCAGTTCAGTCTCAAAAACATGACGCCACAGCGCATTGTCGACTACCTCGGTCAGGTGCTGACGGCCGAGCAAATCGGTTACGACGAAGCGGCGTTGTGGCAGTTAGGTCGTGCAGCCCAAGGCAGTATGCGTGATGCGCTGTCATTGACGGATCAAGCCATTGCCTATGGGCATGGGGAGGTCAGTGAGCAGCAGGTCGTTGCCATGCTAGGTACCATGGATCGTGGTCGCCTGTTTCGCCTGGCCGAAGTAATGGCCAAGGCGCAAGCCGCAGATGTGCTAGAAGAAGTCGCAGAAATGGCCGAGCACGGCCCAGATTACGATGAAGTGCTGCAAGGTTTGATGCATATTTGGCATCGCACCGCGTTGGCCCAGGTGACACCGGACGCCATCGACAACGCAGAAGGGGATCGTGACGCCATTTTGAAACTGGCCGTCAACATGACGCCGGAAGACGTGCAGCTGTGCTACCAAATCGCAGGTACGGGGCGTCACGATTTAACCCTGGCACCCGATCCCCGTCAGGGTTTCGAAATGGTGCTGCTGCGGATGTTGGCGTTTCGACCTGCGCCCACGGCGCCGCTGGAGCTGGACTTGATCAGCTGTCTGGAAGCGCCCTCTGAGTTGAGCCATAGCGGCGAAAAAAAAAATCCTGACGCCAGTCTGAAAACACTTGCCGGGCCACAGGCCTCGGCACACACTGAACGGCCGACGCCAGAGCCGACGCCAGAGCCGACGCCAGAGCCGACGCCAGAGCCGACGCCAGAGCCGACGCCAGAGCCGACGCCAGAGCCGACGCCAGAGCCGACGCCAGAGCCGACGCCAGAGCCGACGCCAGAGCCGACGCCAGAGCCGACGCCAGAGCCGACGCCAGAGCCGACGCCAGAGCCGACGCCAGAGCCGACGCCAGAGCCGACGCCAGAGCCGACGCCAGAGCCGACGCCAGAGCCGACGCCAGAGCCGACGCCAGAGCCGACGCCAGAGCCGACGCCAGAGCCGACGCCAGAGCCGACGCCAGAGCCGACGCCAGAGCCGACGCCAGCAGCCGACGCCAGCCTGTCAACTGAGCTTCAACCTCACACCTGGTGGCAATGGGTCGAGCGCTTGCCTCTGGCGGGAATGACCGCCGCCATTGCCCGCAGCTGTGCGCTGGTTCAGGTTGATGGGCAGCGCTATCAATTTGATCTGGACCCCGATAACTCGGCGTTGTACAACGACGCCCAGCGACAGCGCTTACAAGAAGCATTGGCTAGCGTGCTTGGTCCGGTGCAGGTCGCTGTTGAAGTGCGACCGGTGCGCGGAGAAACGCCCGATCAGCGACGTCAACGCCTGCAGCAGGAGGCCTGGCACAGTGCATCGCAAGCGCTGTTGACAGATCCAGCGTTACAACAGGTGCTGGAGCGGTTCGATGCATCCATCGATGAAAACAGTATTCAGCCACAGCAACCGGGTTGATGTGGCTTGCCATCCAATAAGAGGAAATCACCATGATGAAAGGCGGAATGGGCAATCTGATGAAGCAGGCCCAAAAGATGCAAGAGCAAATGCAGAAGGCGCAAGAAGAACTGGCCAATGCCGAAGTTCAGGGCGAAGCCGGTGCTGGCCTGGTAAAAATCACCATGAACGGTCGTCACGACGTTAAACGTGTTGAAATTGACGATGCCGTTATGTCTGAAGACAAAGAAATGCTCGAAGACTTGCTGGCTGCTGCCGTCAACGACGCTGTACGCAAGATCGAACAGCGCAACCAGGAAGAAATGGGCAAGCTGACCGGCGGCATGAATCTGCCTGCGGGCATGAAGCTACCGTTCTGATTGTATGGCACTGGCGCCGGCCCACCAGCAGTTGATGCGAGAACTTCAGCGCTTACCCGGCGTGGGGCCTAATGCCGCTGCGCGGTGGTCAGAATGGTTGCTGACTCGCGGCAACGGCGCTGGCTTGGCACAGGCACTAAATGAGGCGTTAGCCAGTGAACCATGTCAACACTGCCAGCGTCTGGCAGCAGGGCCTGTGTGCCGGAGTTGCGAGGCCGTGGTTGATCGCCAGCGTGTGGCGGTGGTAGCGACTGAGCAGCAGGCGGATGCGCTGTTGGCTCAGGATTACCCAGGCTATTGTTTTATTTGTCATGGAAGGCTTTCGCCCAGCCAGGGAGTTGGCCCTCAAGAGTTAGGATTGACGCGTTTAGCCGACGATGATTGGCAGCGCGTTGATGTTGTATTAGGCCAGCAAGTAGAAGACCGGGCAACGGTGCTGTATTTGCGTCAGCTGTTTCATGGGCGTGCCGACGTCCATCACATCACTGAGGAGGACGGGTGGCACCGTTAAAAATCCCCGAGCCTACTTGGCTGACCACCAATGCTGCTTTGGCTGAGGCTTGTCAGGATTGGTTGCGAGAGCCGTATCTGGCTGTTGATACCGAGTTTGTGCGCACGCGAACCTATTACCCGCAAGCCGGTCTGGTTCAAGTGGCCAGCCGTCAGGGGAGTTATTTGATCGATCCGCTGACGATTGACGATTGGCAGCCGTTGGCTGAGGTGTTTGAGCATCCGTTGGTGGTCAAGGTATTTCATGCCTGTGCTGAAGACCTCGAAGTGTGTCGCTTGCTGACCGGTGTGGTGCCATCGCCGTTGGCAGACTCGCAGTGGGGGGCGGCGCTGGCAGGTTTTGGTGGCTCTTTGGGCTTTCAAAAAATCGTTAAAGAGTTGCTGAACCTCAATTTGCCCAAAGAAGAAACACGGTCGAACTGGCTGGAGCGTCCGCTGCGCCCAGAGCAAGTTCGATACGCCACCGCCGACGTGCATTACTTGCACAAACTGTATCCCAAGCTGATACGGCAGTTGAAAGCTCTGGGCCGAGAGGCCTGGTTGAACGAAGATTGCCAGCGTTGGGTGCGCCAAGCCCAGGCTCCGGATGATTTAAGTAGCTTATATAGGCGCATAAAACTGGCGTGGAAGCTCAGGCCGCAGGAGCAACTGGTGTTGCAGCAGTTAACGGTTTGGCGTGAGCAGCAGGCGCGCTTGCAAGATGTTCCGCGTGGTAAAATTGCTGACGATCAAAGCCTGTGGAATATGGCGCGCTTTAAGGCCAAAAATCGCGATCAACTTGCCAAGGCGGGGCTGCGAGCGGCCCTCATTCGTGAGCATGGTAAAGAGATTCTTAAACTGATCGATCAGGCGTTGCAGCTGGATCGGCAGTATTGGCCCGATGTGCTGGACAAACCCTTGTCGCCACTGGCCGGTCAATGGATGAAAAAACTGCGTCAGGTGGTGGCGGATAAAGCAGAACTGTTAGATCTGCCCGCTGATGTGCTGGCTAAGAAAAAGGCGCTGGATGTGCTGCTTCGATCTGGCTATCCTCGCGGCCCATTTCGGTTGCCTGGCGAGTTAACTGGCTGGCGCCGCGCTGAAATTGGAGATTATCTGGTGCGACTGTTAGAAGAGTGCAGTCGTGGCGAGACAACAGGCTGACTATGAGCAAAGTATTGTGCGACGTATATAAGTCGCGAAAGAAAGATGAAACCTATTTGTATGTGGCTCGCCGCGATGGCATGTCGCAAGTGCCCGACGAGCTGAAAGAGCTGTTCGGTGAGGCTGAGCTGGCGTTGACCATGATTATGACGCCAGACAAGCAGCTGGCTCGTACCGAAGGCGCTCGAGTTTTGCAGCAAATCGACGAGCAGGGCTACTATCTGCAGCTGCCGCCGCCGCGTGAGACTTACATGCTGGACCTGTTCTGT
>CBDDTG010000051.1:0-25105 GCA_965233665.1 Bacterioplanes sp.
AACCGCGATCTACAGCAAGAGGTAGCAACCGGTCGCTTTCGCGAGGATTTACTTGCACGTATCAATATATGGCAGTGGACATTACCCGGCCTGGCAGAGCGCCGCCAAGACATTGAAGCTAACCTCGACTTTGAACTGCATAAGTTCAATCAGACTCAACATAAAG
This sequence comes from Bacterioplanes sp., assembly GCA_965233665.1. Classification (GTDB taxonomy): domain Bacteria; phylum Pseudomonadota; class Gammaproteobacteria; order Pseudomonadales; family Oceanobacteraceae; genus Bacterioplanes. The sequence continues at coordinate 167 of CBDDTG010000051.1, forward strand.
TGATTCGCTTTAATGCTCGGGCCAAACGTCGCTATATGAAGTTTGCGCTCAGTGAACAAGCCAGCTGGCCCGCCAACTTTCGGGACCTCAACGCCAGCGTAGTACGCATGGCCACCCTAAATCATCACGGCATCATTGATGAAAATATAGTCAACAGCGAAATCAAACGGCTGCAACAGCGCTGGCATAGCACACCCAACACCTCATCTTCGCAAATCGATTTAAATGAAATACTCAGCGCAGAGCAGCTACAGTCACTGGATTTGTTTGAACAGCTGCAACTCAGCAATGTAATAGAAGTGTGTCGACAATGCTCAACCATGGCTGAAGCAGGTCGCAGACTATTCCACGTGAGCCGCGAGCAAAAAACCTCTGCGAATGACTCTCATAGAATCAAGACCTACTTAAATAAATATGGATTGAGTTTTAAAGACATAGTGAAGACAGCCTCCATCAAAACTCAAATCGAACAGCAGATCGAATAAGCTATAAACTCATTCATCTAACAAAAGACACAAACAATCGAACCCCAGCATCAGCCTTAATCATTAGACTATTAACAAGAACTACCGGTTAAGGCTCAACTTTACTATTGATAAAAATAATTTCAAGAAACAGAATGCTACTCTAACCCACTGATAATGGATCTATCAAATGAACAAAAAAACCTTATCAATATTTATTGCAGCAGCTCTTACTTCGCCCTTTACAGTCGCAAATACGGCGGGCATAGAGCCAGTAGCACCGACTGGTCTGGAACAGCCTCAAGTTGCCTCTGCAATTGTCACCAGCCTAATCATTGATGCAGCCCAATCTGCCATACAAGGAAAATTAAAATCTGTTTTCTCTGAGGCGCTATTTGGGTCAGGCAATACGAAACTGCAAAGGGAAGTGACACTGAGCTATGAATCTCTCGAAAAAATACGTGGAATCGTTAAGGATGAGTCTGTAAAGCAAAGAATCGCCAGCTATAAGAGCGACCTTACAACACTGAAAGACTTAGTATCAGACTACCACGCGAGCTTCGATAACATGAGCGACTTAGAGAAGCGACTTAAGCAGGACAATCTAAACTCAATCTCAACAAAACTAGTAAATCATGAAATTTTCAACAATGATTACTACAAAGAATATAGGAAAAAGATTGTACAATCGCACACTTTAGCTGTTTCTTTAAGAGTGGCCATACTTTCTGAGAAATTAAAAAATGGTGATCTAAATGGGAGCATTGACTATATCAACTATCATAAGTCAAAGCTGAAAGATCATCTTCAATTACTTGGCGCTGAGACTGATGCATATGTAGAGCCTAAAATAAAAATAGTGAAAATGAAATATTGCGATGACATCAACCCTTTTGCTACTGAAGCTGCATCAAGATGTCGTTTCCCAGCTACCGCATACCATGTCACTGATAGATTTAGCTCAATCTCCATCCCTTATAAAAGCAAGTACGAGGCCGAGAATCATATGAAAGGATTAATAAATGGCTATAAAAGTAAATTCAAGGGATCTGGATTCAGTTCTCTAGTAACCCGCCTTAGCAAGCCTTTCAGCTACTAATCTATTCTTATCAGTGAGCTCCAATTAAGATTGGAGCTCACTAAAATAATAATTCTAGATTCTCATCATTAATTAGCAACGTAATCATCGAAAATTTCATTTTTATAGCACGAATCTGACCAGCATAAAACTCCGGCCAAACCCGCCAACGTCAAATTCAATTTATTGATGAAGAATAAAAACCATCTGGCGACTCCAATGCCGAAGCCGACGACACAGGGTGGGTAAATTCCGAAAAGTGTCCAGATCTGACGATAAAATCGGCTGCTTCTCTGGCACTGGTCACAGCTAATCCAGTTCCACCTTGGCCAGTTAACAAGCTGTTTTTTTCATAGGTTGAGACATAATGATACCGCCCAGGCTGCAAAGCGAACTCACTCACTTCGATACCATCTTTTCGTATCACACCCAGCGCCGCTAAACGGCGAGTTTTATCTGCAACCGCAGCAATGCGAGGTGTTGACAGTTCATCGTGCTCGTAATCCATTGCTAACAGCACAGAGGCCAAGGCATCGCGCAGGCGCATACCAGATTGCAGCTTTTCAAATACTGGGTCTGCATGAGTACCATTGCCCACTACGGCATAGCGCTCATCATGACGCAAGCAGTTATAGCTAATAAACGGGTTGGTGTAGATATCTTGCTGATGGCCCTCGGCTGGCAACACCGCCAAAGCACCATTTAGCTCACTGATAACGCGGTAGGGAAAAAGCGCGATGATACCCGATACATCACACACAGTTTTTCATTTTCTGTTAACCCGATAATTACTATTCGACCGATGTACATACTTACTCCGATACTCTAATGGGCTTCGAACGACCATAATATGCCAGGCCAAAGTACAACTGTCTTTTACTGAAGCTAAAAACTCTCAACGAGAGGCTTCTACGACACGACTTTCAACAATGGCCATTGGTTCAATCACGTTTTGAGGCCACCCGGCCCTCGAAGATTTCTCATGACCTTTTGGATCTGTATGCAACACAGTCATTAAATAACGCTTCAACTCCAAACGGTGCTGCCACCTCAATGGTATTTCCTGCATTCAATTGCACACCTGCCGCAATTTACTTTTCTAACCAGTAGCTGATTACATGCGCGGAACTTTGATAAGACTGATCAGCGTTGCGCATATGTATAAACGCTTGATTGCACACTTGTCAGCTGCGCTTCAAAAGTTCATTAAAAAATACAGATTGTTAAAGGTATGCGATAGCAATACCAGCAGGAATCGTACATCAACAAATCAACGCCAGAAAGCTGAAATTCTTTGGTTTATGGCGGGCGGTTTATCCAAGCATGCCACTGAGGCACCTCTAAATAATTCTGCACAGCTCTGTGCGAGCGCAGCAGGCGTTCAGAACAAGACGGTGATGCAGCCTTGTCAACATCGCCAACGACGTTATGGGCGCCTGCCGTCCTCGCCCTAAGGGGATCGCCACAGAACTCCAGCTCAGTAGCGCCGATTTTTGCTGTAACTGGCTAGTGCGGCAAACCGGCTTCGCCCTCTAGTGATCTAGAGCGGGCACCGAATTGCTCAGATGTGTCTTAAGCCTTTCATTGGCCTCCCACAGGGCTACTCGATTAGAGTCAAACTTTAATCGCTCACTGGCCTGCTGAAAGCTGCACCACACCAACTCGGTATGCTCATTAGACAATTGCGGCTCTGCCGATACCTGCACGGAAAAAGAATATTCCGGTACCACAAACGAATGGTCACGCCAGTTTTCGTGGCTGGCATAATATATTTTGGGCAGCATGCACATGGCGTCCAACGGCTGCCAGTGGCTACCAACCAGACCGGCTTCCTATTTTAGCTCCCGCTTCGCTGCATCCAGCGCGGACTCTGCCCCTTCACCCCCACCTGAAATCGCCTGCCAAATGCCATTGTCGCTTCTTTTGCCGATCAAGAACTTTGGCTCATCTGAAAACAACTGATAGGGGATTACCAAGACTTGAAACGGTGCTCTCATAAAAATTCCTTTAGTTGTATGGCACTTTTCTTAAACAAATACCAGGTTAAAGCCAGTGACTCGAATAGGAAATGGAAAATTCAGCTTACATAAATTAGATGGCCATACTAAATCTCTTTGTGACGATAATCCAATGCATTCTTTAACAGTCTGTTCATTCGTAACCGACATGCGAGCTCCCTGCTATGCGCTGCGCAGGACCATTCTCCTTTCTTGGCAATGCTGTAGTCGCCTCAAAAATCCAGCCGGAATCCAAAATCATTTTGGGCATTTCCGTTAGCAACTCCGCTAACTTTCTCAGGCGCAGCGTGCCTAAGCATAAGACCGAGAGCTCAAATATGCATTTTGGCAAAGGTGCCCCAGCTGCAGCCTAAGTTGCTGCGAAAACTGCAACTTTTCACCTGATTGTAAAATGGATGAGTCAACCCTTATCTGAGGGTACAGCACAATTTTTAGTTTCATACACTGCAGGTGCAACAAACAATTCCATTAACAAAGGAGAACATCATGAAACTGTTTAGTTGTTTGGCGCTAGGGGCATTGCTGGCTTCACTTTCCTCAATATCCTCTGCATCTTCCATGTTAGTCTGCCAAGAAAAGGCCACCGAAGAAGACAAATCAAAGAAATGTGGCTGGTATCTAGGAACACGCGAGAACGGAGTTGTAACAGACAATGCCGTTTATGCTGGTACTGAAAATGGTTTGACGGTTCATGTATGTAAAGACCCTGCAGGTACGATAGGAAAGCTTATAAACGGAGAGTCATGCTGGGTGCCATGGTATGGAAAAGAGTATGAGTTACCCAGTTATTATGTTCTAAAGTTCACGAGCAACACTACCTATAAGTGGGATAGAATCACAAGCCCTATCAGTGTGTTTGGTAACGAAGTATATGGTGATAATGACAGCGGAAACCTAACCTTTATTTGTCGTGTTTATGACGAACGAACAGACAACTACACAGTAGGAAAGCTGATTCGAGGAAAAATATGCTTCTACCCAATGGGCGGCCATGAGTATGCAGCTGACCCTCGCAACCAGGGTCCTCTTTATGTAGACGTGCTTCGCTACCAAGACTAATTACAAAATATGTGCCGCCGCCATGTGAGGCGGCACTGTTGTGTGCAACGGAAGTAATTCGACAAATCCCCTTAGTCAGTCAGAATAAACCATTTAATTCAGTCTAAATCACTCCTAATCTCACCCCCAAAGTAGAAGCTTCCGTGCGATTGGAAACCTCCAACTCGACTAGAACGTCTGCCACAATATCGGCAACCGTATAGTGAGATAACCCCATATGGGAGCCAATTTCTTTATTGGTATAACCGCGACTCATCAACTCAAGGCACTCTCGCTGACGGGAAGAGAGCCTTGGAGTTGTCAGCCCTCCCAACAAAGCTAGCACCTCGAATCTGGCGTAAGCCAAGTGAGCAATACCGATCAATGTCAACATTGCTTCACTAACAAAAAGTGCAAACTCTCGTTCAGCGCCATCGAAGCAAACACTGAGTACTCCGCGCCGTTGGGGCATCAACACTGGTATGGATATACCATTAGTAAGACCAAAGCTTTCAGCTTCATCAACAATACGTTTTGCGATAGGTTGAATATTCGCCCCCCGAATAGCGTCCTGCCAAGCGATTGGCTTTTGACTGGCAATGCAGTGACGTGCAGGAGCGTCGACCTCGACATAGTCTTTTTCAGAAAAACGTTGCATCCACTCCGTAGGAAAATTAGTAATATGCCCCGCTGATGGATTTGATAAGTTCGCTAACAAAAAGTGGCTACAGTTAAGTTGGTGAAGCTGCCTGACGAGCCAAGCTTTTAGCTTGTCACGTGAATCGATCGTTTCTAATTGAGCCAGTCCATCCAATAGACATTTCTGCTTCATATTCCCTCTGCTAGATCAACGCCATCAATACGTAAAAGAAGATATCGCCTATTTGGGCCACCATCTTTCATGAAGGACACGTGATTCTGGTAACAAAGACAGAAAACTCAACAATAAGTTTAAAAAAGGCTTAGTAGTTGATATTTTATTATTAGTATCTTGGGTAAGAAAATAGTAGATAGCACCGCTGTCATCACGACCTTTTCACAGATGTTAGTTTTATGTGTCATTCGCTGGTGGGTTGACCACTACATATATCCCTCACACCTGGCGGCCGTTTTCCCTGCCTCACGCTGCGCTTTTAATGATTATTTTTCTAGCAAAGACTGCCTCACTCGACACGCTCTCCCAAAAAGGAAGGCATAGGCCTTGGTAAAGAGAGTCATGCCTTACAACGATTACCACAGACGTTAATCACCATGACACCTCCTCCACTTCTCGGTACTCTCTTATCACCCATAGAAGTCAGCATCACCGAGTCACTATGAATCTTATATTTCGCTCCGCGACCCAAGACGACGTTCCAGCCCTACTGCAGCTAGAGCAAGCTGTGATCGAGGCCGAACGACCATTTAACCCGCAAATCAAGCATTCCGGCGCTTGGTACTATGATTTACCTGCGCTAATCACACAGGACGACAGCCTGCTATTGGTCGCAGTGCACGCAGATCAAATCATTGCCACTGGCTATGTGCAAATACGCGCTACCAAGCCGGCACTAACTTATCGCCAGCATGGGTACTTGGGTTTTATGTATGTGGCGGAAGATTTTCGCGGCCAAGGCATTAATCAGCAACTGATGCAACAATTAATAACCTGGGCGCAAGAACGTGGGGTGAGCGACTTTCATTTGGATGTGTACGCCGGCAACGACGCTGCCATTCGCGCCTATGAAAAAGCGGGGTTTCAGCCCCGCTTAATACAAATGACATTGCACCCCGAGTAATCTACTCAGGCGATTGCTGGGCGTCTTCCTGCGCCAGCTGTTGCAGCGCTTCGGCGTAATACTCATCAAAGCTCTGAAACTCGTTGCTGTTATGACCACAGCAGCGAATTTCGCCCGAATCAATATGATACACCCAGCCGTGCAAATGTATTTTTTGCGTGGCTAACTTAGCGGCCACAATGGGGTGAGTTTTGATGTGTTGCACCTGCTGTAACACATTTTCTTCAATGGCTTCGTCTAGGTGACAATCGTCTATGCGTCGGCCTGCAGGCAGTTGATGGCGCTCTCGTACAATTTCCATCGCTGAGCGAGTATGGCTAAGCCATTCTTTGACATGCGGCAGGCCTTCTACCGATGCCATGTCCAGCGCGCCTTTGACTGCACCACAGTCGGTATGGCCGCAAATAATAATATGGCGCACACCCAGCACCGCCACGGCGTATTCAATGGAGGCGGTCATACCACCGGTTTCGTTGCTGTGCGGCGGGATAATATTGCCGGCGTTGCGGCAAATAAATAGTCGCCCAGGTGCTGAGCCCGTCAGCATGTTGGGGTCGATGCGTGAGTCAGAGCAGGTAATAAACAATACGTTGGGGCTCTGGCCCGATGCCAGGGTGCCGAACAAATCCTTGTTTTGTGGATAGACGTCCTGGCGAAAGTGCATGACGCCGCGAATAACCCGTTCCAAATGACTGCCCTCTTGCGCTGATGTTGTGACCAGAATACGCGAAAACAGCGTTTAGCCCTACCATGGCTGCGGTCAATAGCGACGACTAACAACTGTTCCCTGGTTTCAGCAACCCTGGAATGCAACGCCCCACCAGCAAAACAGGGAGCCGCAGCTCCCTTGATTACTTGATTGCTTATTGCACGGGGCTAAGCACACATCACTCGATTTCCACCAGCACCTCGCCTGGCGTGACGCGATCGCCCTTTTCCACATACACAGCGACGACTTTGCCGTCGATGTTGGCGTGCACTTCGGTTTCCATCTTCATCGCTTCGGTAATCAATACCGCCTGGCCAGCGCTGACGCTGTCGCCCACGGCCACCAGCACATCGACAATATTGCCCGGCATGGCAGCCGTCACGTGGCCAGGCTCAGAGGCGCGCTTGCGCCCACTGGCACCCTCGGCCACGTATTCGTTGAGGGATTCCACCAATACCTCTTCTGGCATGCCATCCAGCGACAAATACAGTTTGCGCTTGCCGCTTTGCGTGGTGCCAGCGCCGGTAATGGCAATTTCGTATTGCTCGCCATGCACGTCCACCAAAAACTCGGTAGAAATGGCATCCACAGGGCGCCCGCCCGCCGCTGCGACCGGCTCCAAAGGTTCGGGTTGCAAGGTGCCATCGGCGCGCTGTTGTAAAAATTCTCGACCCAGGTCTGGGAACATGGCGTAGGTCAGCACGTCCTCCTCGCTGGTGGCCAGCTCGCCAATCTCTTTGCGTAATTTATCCAACTCTGGGCTTAACGCATCGGCAGGGCGAGCATCGGAATAAGGCTCATTACCAATGGCTTTTTTCTGCAAGGCGGCGTCTACCTCTGCTGGTGGCTTGCCATAACCGCCTTTTAAATAGCGCTTCACCTCATTGGTGATGGTTTTATAGCGCTCTCCAGAGAGCACGTTATACACCGCCTGAGTGCCAACAATTTGCGACGTCGGTGTGACCAGCGGCGGATAGCCCAAGTCTTTGCGCACGCGGGGAATTTCGTCGAATACTTCGCGAATGCGATCGAGGGCATTTTGCTCTTTTAATTGATTCGCCAGGTTGGACATCATGCCGCCTGGCACCTGGTTAATCTGCACCGAGACGTCTTCGCGAGTGAATTCGCTTTCGAACTGGTGGTATTTTTTGCGCACATCGCGGAAATAGTCAGCAATTTCACTCAGCAGTTCTAAATCCAGCCCAGTATCAAAGGGCGTATCACGAAACGCCGCCACTAAAGATTCCGTGGAGGCATGGCTGGTGCCACCAGCAAAAGCAGATATAGCAGTATCAATGCGATCGGCGCCCGCTTCGACCGCTTTCATTTGGCATAAGCCACCCAAGCCGGCCGTGGCATGGCTGTGAATCACCAAAGGCAAATCCACCGCGCCTTTAATGGCTTTGACAATGTCGTAAGACGCAGACGGCGTCAGCAAACCGGCCATGTCTTTAATGGTGAGGGAGTCGGCGCCCATGTCGCGCAAGTCTTTCGCTTGCTGAATATACATCTCAGTGGTGTGCACCGGGCTGGTGGTGTAGCAAATGGTGCCCTGGGCATGTTTGCCGGCGTCTTTTACCGCTTTCATCGCCACTTCGAGATTGCGTAAATCATTGAGTGCATCGAATACTCGAAAAACATCGATGCCATTGTCGGCCGATTTATGCACAAAAGCCTTCACTACGTCGTCAGCGTAGTGGCGATAACCCAGCAAATTCTGACCGCGCAATAACATTTGCAAACGCGTATTCGGCAGCGCGGCACGGAGTTGGCGCAAGCGCTGCCACGGGTCTTCTTTTAAATAGCGCACGCAGGCATCAAAGGTCGCACCGCCCCACGCTTCTAATGACCAATAGCCAACACGGTCGAGCTTTTCGCAAATGGGCAGCATGTCTTCGGTGCGCATACGGGTGGCAATCAGAGACTGGTGCGCATCGCGCAGAATCAAATCTGTGACTTCGATCGGCTTGTTTTTCACACTCATCTTCTCTCTCCTGATTACCAACCGGCGTGGGCCGCTACGGCGGTGGCAATGGCCAGTGCAATATCACCGGGTTGACGTTTATTGGAATAATTCAAAAGCTCTGGATGGCTGGGCACAAAGCTGGTATCGAACAGACCACTGCGAAAATCTTCATTGCCGAGAATCTGGCGATAATAGCTCGCGGTGGTACGAATGCCCTGCAAGCGCATGTCGTCTAGGGCGCGCTCACCGCGAGCAATGACTTCTTCCCAGGTCAAAGCCCACACCACCAGTTTTAAACACATGGAGTCGTAATACGGTGGAATGTCATAACCGGTGTAAATGGCGGTATCGACGCGCACGCCGGGGCCGCCAGGGGCGTAATAATGAGAAACACGGCCAAAACTGGGCAGAAAATCGTTTTGCGGGTCTTCGGCATTAATGCGAAATTGCAGCGCAAAACCGCGGTAGCTGATGTCTTGCTGGCGATAACTGAGCGGCAAACCCGCCGCCACACGCAGTTGCTCGCGCACAATATCAACGCCGGTAATTTGCTCGGTAATGGTGTGCTCCACTTGCACGCGGGTATTCATTTCCATGAAATACACCTCGTTGCCAGTGAGCAAAAACTCCACCGTGCCAGCATTTTCATAGCCGACGGCCTCGGCCGCTTTAACGGCCAAGCCACCAATGTATTCGCGTTGCTCTGGGGTTAATTGCGGGCTGGGCGCAATTTCGATCAGCTTTTGGTTGCGCCGCTGAATGGAGCAATCACGTTCGTATAAATGCACCACATTGCCTTGGCTGTCGGCCAGAATCTGCACCTCGATATGGCGCGGGTTAATGATGCATTTTTCTAAAAACACATCCGCACTGCCAAAGGCCTTGGTGGCTTCGGAAATAACACGCGGAAACTGCTGTTTCAGTTCTTGTTCGTTATCCACTCGGCGAATACCACGCCCGCCACCGCCTGAGGTGGCTTTAATCATCACTGGGTAGCCTATTTGCGCGGCCACTTGCTTGGCGTCTTGCACCGATGCCAAATTGCCATCGGAACCCGGCGTGACCGGCACACCGGCAGCGCGCATGCTGTCGCGGGCGGCGGTTTTATCGCCCATGCGCTCAATCACGGAGGATTTAGGGCCAATAAACTTAATGCCTTTTTGCTCACACAAATACGCAAAGCGCGAGTTCTCAGATAAAAAGCCATAGCCGGGGTGAATGGCATCGCAACCGGTTTGCGCGGCCAGGTTCACAATCGCAGCCGGGTCGAGATAGCCCTGAATCGGATCTTCACCCAGGGAGTAGGCCTCATCGGCACGCTTAACGTGCAGCGCGTAGCGGTCAGGTTCGGTATAGATGGCCACCGAGCGAATGCCCATTTCGGCGCAGGCGCGCACAATGCGCACCGCGATTTCGCCGCGGTTGGCAATCAGCACTTTCTTTAACTGGGACACGGTTGCGCCTCCATTGCAAAGGTCTGACCAGACTAGCCCAGGGTAAACATCACTCCTAATTGATATTTTTTTGGTATTCCATAATCTAAACCTTATGGATGAATAAAAAAGGCGCTTGTCATGCCATTGTCTGTGCAAAAACTGGTCAACCGCTTAACCCTGCGCCAGCTGCAAGTTTTTCGGGCTGTATACGAGCAACGGGGCTATGGCAAAGCGGCGCAACTGTTGGGGTTAACGCAACCGGCGGTCAGTGCGCAAATCCGCCAGCTGGAAAACGCCCTCGACCAACCCCTGTTCGAATACGTCGGCCGCAAACTTTACTGCACCGCCGCCGGCGAAGTCGTGGCGCAGCGCACCCATGCGCTGTTTACCCAGCTAAAGGAAATGCAAAGCGATTTGCACGCCCTGCAGGGGCAGCTGGCCGGCGACTTACGCATTGCCGCCGTCAGTACCGCCCAGTATGTGGTGCCGCATCTACTGCAACTGTTTCTGCAGCAATACCCCGCCATTCAGGCGCGCATCGATGTGGTGAACCGCCAGCAAGCGCTAGAGCGACTGGCCAATAATCGCGACGATTTGGTGATTATGGGCTTGGTGCCGAATGAAAAGCCGCTGACCTCGCTGCCCTTTCTCGACAACCAACTGGTGGCTGTGGCATCGGCAGGCCACCCGTTAACGCGGTCCGATGCCGTCAGCCTGGAAACGTTTTTGCAACACCCACTGCTGCTGCGCGAGCTGGGCTCAGGCACACGCTTGGCGCTGGAGCAACACTGCCAACAGCGCCGCCAAAGCCTGGAGGCGGTAATGGAGCTGGGCTCGAACGATGCGGTCAAACATGCGGTGATGGCGGGCATGGGCGTGGCGGTGCTGCCACGCATGGGCATTTTGGCCGAGCTGCGGCTGGGGCTATTGCAGGAAGTCGCCGTCGAGGACTTCCCGCTGCGACGTTCCTGGTGCCTGGTATACCCCCAGGCTAAGCAACCCAGCCCCGTCAGCCGGGCCTTTATCGGCTTTGTGCAGGCTCAGCTGGCGCTGATAAGCCGCTATTTTGCTGAGCTTGCAGAGCCTCCGGCAAGGACTCCAGATGCAAAGTGCGCGTCGGGAAGGCACAGTCACCACCATGAGCATGAATGATGTTCATCACCTGCAGCAGCACGTCCTGCTTGATGGCGTGAAACTCCACCCAAGCCGTGGTTTTGGTAAAGGTGTAAATAAAGAAATCCAAGCTAGAAGCACCAAAACTGTTGAAGTTCACAATCATGGTGCTGTTTTGGTCAATATCCGGATGCTGCTCCAACATGGCGCGTACATCGTCGATGATGGGCTGCATTAGGCGTGCATCCTGGTAGCGAATGCCAATGGTCTCGTAAATACGGCGATTGAGCATGCGTGACGGGTTTTCCACCACGATGTTGGTGAAGATGGCATTGGGCACGTAGAGCGGCCGCTTATCAAAAGTGCGAATGCGGGTTACACGAAAGCCGATATGCTCTACCGTGCCCTCGATGTTGCGGTCCGGTGAGCGCACCCAGTCGCCGACTTTAAACGGGCGGTCCATATACACAATGATGGAGCCAAAGAAGTTGGCCAGCAGGTCTTTGGCCGCCATGCCCACGACCAAGCCCCCGACACCACCAAAGGCCAGCAGGCCAGAAATGGAGATGCCCAGCATCTGGAACACAGGCAATACAATTAAAAAGGTCACCGCCAACTTGGCAACCTTGCCCACCATTTGCACCGTGGTGGGGTCGGCACCGCGATCCAGCTGGCGCACCTCTACCCGATTAATTAAACGCCAGATGGCCCAAGCCACCAAGATCAGCAGCGATAGCTGGCGCACAATGGGAATGCTGGTAACGATCTCGGAAGAAAAATGACGCGCGCTGATGTCTGCCGTCCAGGTCGCGCCGATGGCGAGAATGCCCCAGTTGATCGGCACACCGATGGCGTCCACCACCACGTCATCCCAGCGATTGCGAGTTTTAGCGGCCAGGGCCAGCATTTTATGACGAGCGAAGCGCCAGGCAAACGCCAGGGTCAGGGTCAGCGATAGCGCGATGCCAACGTCCCAGAACCAGTCATAATTTTGGTTGAGTAAGTCCTGCCACCAATCCACAGTGTGCTCCTGTTACGCTTGCTAAAAAAGTGTGGCTATTATTGCCGCCTGTCCGAGCCACAGCAATGGCAACCCGTGTGCCAAGGTGCGCAAATACTCATCTTTTTGAGCGGACAAAGTGGCCGAAAATCATCAGTGTTATCTGCCGCTGCGTCTAAGTTGCCAAACCTGCCCAGTGCTTGCTTACTGTCATCGTAATTTCAAAGCCGACTGCTAAGGTTTCAGTGCTTATTTGCTTCTTCACTTACTTGCACAGGATTCAGCCATGGATATAGAAGGCCTTTACCAGCAAAAACTCACCACCCCAACCCAGGCCGCCGACTACTTGAATGACGGTGACAACCTTATTCTGGGCATGAGCGTGGCCATGCCACCGGCATTAATGCAGGGCGTCGCCAACGCTTTGCATCAGTCGCAGCTGAACGAACTGAACCTGTATTACATGCATGGCACCCAGGCCCTATGCGACACCATTCTGGTGCCAGAGTTGGCCGACAAGGTCTGCCCACGGCCATTGTTTATGAGCGGTCACGACCGCCAAGCGTTAAAGCAGTATTCACGCCGGTCGATGATGGAATTTGTTCCTGCCAGCTTTTCTCAAGTCGGCCGCCTGCTGACCGAGTACATCGAACCGCACTGTTTTATGGTGACGGTATCGCCGATGGACCGCCACGGTTACTTCAGTCTCGGTACCAACGCCGATTACGGCGCCAGTGTGATTCGCAAAGCCGGCAAGGTCATTGTGGAGGTCAACGAAAACATGCCGCGCACTTTTGGTGAGTGCTCAGTGCATATTTCCGAAATCGACGCCATCGTAGAGAACCACACGCCATTAATTGAGATTCAACCCAACCCACCCAGCGATATCGATCTGCAAATCGCCCGCCTCATTACCGAACGCATTGACGACGGCGATACTCTGCAAATGGGCGTGGGCGGTGTGCCCAATTCGGTGTTAGGCCTGCTGCACGACCATAAAGACCTAGGCCTGCATTCGGAGCTATTCAGCCCGGCGATGGTGGGTCTGATTGAGCGTGGTGTGTTAAATGGCCGACGCAAATTATGGATGCAGCACAAACACGTATTTACCCTCGCGCTGGGCGATAAATCCATGTACGACTTTATGGACGACAACCCGTCCATTGTTGGCTACCCGGCCTCTTGGGTAAATAACCCAATGATTATTCAGAAGAACCAGCACATGGTCTCGGTGAACGCCGCCATCGAGGTGGATTTAACCGGGCAAATCAACGCCGAGCAGTTGGCCGGCCAGCCGTTTTCTGGCACCGGCGGCCAGTTGGATTTTGTCCGCGGCGCCTTTCGCTCCAAAGGTGGGCGCTCCTTTATTGCGCTGCAGTCCACCGCCAAGGGCGGCACATTAAGCCGAATTGTGCCGACGCTTTTGGGCGGCACCGTCACCGACACCCGCATGGATACTCAGTTTGTGGTCACCGAATATGGCTGTGTCGATTTAAAAGGGCTATCTCTGCCGCAGCGGGCACGGGCATTGATTGGCATTGCTCACCCCGCCTTCCGCGATCAATTACACGAGCAGGCCAGAGCACTGGATTTGATTTAACCTTGGGCACCTCTGAATAATTCGGTGCCCGCTCTGGATCGCCAGAGAATTTCAGATCACGAAGCCGGTTTGCCGCTCTAGCAAGCTACAGCAAAAACCGGTGCCACAGAGCTGGAGTTCTCTGGCGTTCCCCGTAGGGCGCGGGCCGCAGGCCTTCATAACGTTGCTGGCGATGTTGAAAAGGACTGGCCATTTCCTGCCATCACCGTCTTGTTCTGAAAGCCTGCTGCACTCGCGCAGGGCTGTGCAGAATTATTCAGAGGTGCCCTTGATGTAATTAGCAGGGGGCTTGCTGTTGCAGCAAGCCCTTAGCATTAACCGCGGCGCTGTCGTACCGCTTCAAACAAGCAAATCCCGGTGGCTACCGAGACATTTACCGAGCTCACTTCGCCCGCCATGGGAATGTTCACCAGAAAATCGCAATGCTCACGGGTTAAACGCCGCATGCCCGCACCCTCTGCCCCCATGACCAGCGCCAAGGGCCCAGATAAATCTTGCTGATAAATATTGGCCTCGGCTTCACCTGCAGCGCCACCGATCCAAATACCGCGTTCCTGCAGCTCTTTCATGGTGCGCGCCAAGTTAGTGACCTGCACATAGGGCACAACTTCCGCTGCGCCACACGCCACCTTGGCCGCGGTAGCATTCAGCGGTGCCGATTTATCTTTCGGTGCAATCACCACATGCACACCGGCGGCATCGGCGGTGCGAATGCACGCCCCTAGGTTATGCGGGTCAGTAACGCCATCAAGAATCAGAATAAAGGCATTGCCGTCGATAGCGTCGAGTAAATCAGGTAACTGCTTTTCGCTGGTGCCCTGCAAGGGCTGGCGAAAGGCGATGATGCCCTGATGATTGCCATCGGCTTTTTGGTTCATCAAGCCTTTATCAGCCTCACGAACTTCTATGCCTTGCTCCTTAGCCAGCTCCAGCACGCGTTGCATGCGCTGATCAACACGGCCTTTTTGTACCCAAACTTCCGCCACCTGGCGCGCTGAGCGCTGTAGCAAGGTGGTGACGGCATGCAAGCCGTATACTGCTTCTAACTTCATGCAAACATGTCTCTATTTCTTTTTGGCTTTTTTGCCAGCTTTCTTCTTGACCGGTTTTTTGGCGCCTTTATCGGGCGACTTTTTAGCGTTCAGCTTTTGGCGCTTACTGGGCTTTTTTTTGCCTTTTTTCGCTTTGCCATCGCCATCTTTTGCCGCAGGCTTCTTACGCCCTGGCGCGAGCGGTTTAGCCTGCTCCCCCGCGGCTGTGCGTTTGCGCGGAAGGCGCGCTGGCGTAGGCATGTCCAGATCTTGGCGGCCCGGTTTTTTCGGCATGGATGTCAGTTCAAAGTCGACTTTACGATCATCCAAATTAACCGCGACCACGCGCACCCAAACACTGTCGCCCAAGCGGAAGCTGCGGCGCGTGCGCTCACCCGTTAAGCGATGCTTAACCGAGTCAAACTGGTAATAGTCGTTTTGCAGCGAGCTGACGTGCACCAAGCCTTCGACATACACATCTTTCAGTTCAACAAACAAACCAAAACCGGTAACGGCCGAAATGACACCTTCAAACTCTTCGCCCACATGCTCGCGAATGTATTCACATTTAAGAAAATCAACAACATCGCGGGTGGCATCATCGGCACGGCGCTCGGTCATGGAGCAATGCTCGCCCAGTTGCACCATGGCGGCTAAGTCGTACGGATAAATCTGTTTGCGATCCAGGTTAGGCGCGCCTTTTACCCGGCGCACATGGCGGCATTCTTTATCGCTGCGAATAATATGGCGAATACCGCGATGCACGAGCAAATCTGGGTAACGACGAATCGGCGAGGTAAAGTGGGTATAAGCTTTATACGCCAAGCCGAAGTGGCCTTCATTTTCTGGGTCGTACTGTGCCTGGCTAAGCGAGCGCAGCATGACCGTCTGAATCAGGTGCGAGTCAGGCCGATCTTCAATTTGCTGTAGCAAGGCTTGGTAATCTTTCGGCGACGGCTCTTTACCGTGGCGCATCGACAAGCCCAACTCACCTAAAAAGGCATGCAGATTTTCTAACTTTTCTTCGCTCGGGCCTTTGTGCACGCGGAATAAAGCCGGTAACTCATAGCGTTCAAAGAAATCTGCGGTGCAAACGTTCGCGGCCAACATGCATTCTTCAATCAGCATGTGTGCGTCGTTACGCGAGGTCGGTACGATTTGTTGAATCTTGCGCTCAGCATCAAAAATAATGCGCGTTTCAACTGAGTCAAAATCCATGGCGCCGCGCTGCTCACGCATTTGACGCAGTAATTTAAACAAGGTGTAGAGATTTTCTAAGTGCGGCACGATCGGCTGGTAATGCTTGCGCCAGGATTTGCCCTCTTCACTAATGGGCTGCTCCAACATTTGCCAGACTTTGTTGTACGTCAGGCGGGCATGACTGTGAATCACCCCTTCCATAAACTTATAACCCGACAAACGACCATTTTTAGAAATGGTCATTTCACACACCATCACCAAGCGGTCGACTTCTGGGTTGAGCGAGCACAAGCCGTTAGACAGTTTCTCCGGCAGCATGGGCACCACAAATTCCGGAAAATACACCGAGTTGCCGCGTAAATGCGCTTGATGATCCAATGCACTGCCGACTTTTACATAGTGCGACACATCGGCAATGGCGACATACAAACGCCAACCGCCGGTATTTTTATTGACCTCACAATACACTGCGTCGTCAAAGTCTTTGGCGTCTTCACCATCGATGGTGACAAATGGCAGATGACGCAAATCAATGCGCTGTTGTTTATCCGCCTCGGCCACACGATCAGGTAAGCGCTTGGCTTCATGCACCACGGCATCGGGCCATTCCGCGGGAATGTTGTGGCTATGAATGGCAACGTCAATTTCCATACCGGGTGCCAAGTGATCGCCCAGCACCTCCACCACTTCGCCCATAGGCAAACCGCCGGGCTTGGGCTGTTGGGTAATTTGTACCACCACAAATTGGCCGTGTTGCGCGCCAGCCCGACCATGCGGTGGCACCAGCACTTCATGACTCACCCGCTTATTGTCGGGCTGCACCACACCCACACCGCTTTGGTCGAAATAACGTCCGACGACTTGGCGGGTATTGCGCTCTAATACTTCGACAATTTTACCTTCTGGCCGGCCACGGCGATCGTGACCCAGTATTTGCACGGCAACACGATCACCATGGAATACTTTGCTCATTTGGCGATTAGACAAGTACACATCGTCTTCGCCGTCGCGTAAGACAAAGCCAAAGCCATCGCGATGACCCATCACCAAACCTTGCACCAGGTTGGCTTTATCCATCGGCATAAATTGATTGCGGCGATTGCTGATTAACTGGCCATCGCGGGCCATGGCAATCAAGCGACGGCGCAACGCTTCTACCCGTTCCTCATCGCTTTCGTTCAGCGCCTCGCACACATCGGCGTGGCTCATCGGTCGGTCGCTACGCTCCAGTAGCGCTAATAACGCCTCACGGCTCGCCACTGGGTTGTCATATTTTTCCGCCTCGGCGGCGGCATTCGGATCGTTAAAATTATCCGATTTGGAATTCGTCAAACTGACGCTCCTGTTGGGTCGCGCACTGTAACTTTTACAGCGCTTTAAATTGAATCTCGTTGGAGCTGCGCTCCTTACCTGCAGCCTCTAATTGCTGCAGATACTCTTGCCACAAGCCTTGTTGATTCAGGCACAGGTGGCGTAAATAATTCCAGTCGTACAGGCCAGAATCATGGCCATCGTCGAACACCAGTTTCAGGGCATAATTACCCGCAGGCTCAATGCGCAATAAGCCGACGTCTTTTTTGCCATGCTGCAAAACGCCGTTGCCCGTGCCATGACCTCGCACCTCGGCAGAGGGCGAATAAACCCGCAATAGCTCAAAGCTCAGTTCATAGTGACCGTCGTCATAACTTAACGCCAGTGTACGACTGCTTTTATGCACTTTTATTGACTTGGGAATCATAGCAGTTCCTGCCACTGATAAAGGGTTGGTCTAAACTTCGGTGGATGGCTGACGAACCTCCAGGCTGTCTAGCCGCTCGTCGCTCTCGCGTTGTCTCCACCGTAGGGCCGGTGCCATCAGTGTACTATTTCAGAGGTCTGTCTATGAAGTCTTTGCGCTTACTGAGTATTCAAAGCCGGCTATGGCTAATGCTGGCAGTCACCACAGTGGTTTTGGTGATTGTAACGGTGCAGGCACTGCGCACTGAGTACCGCCTGATCATGGAGGAAAAACAAGAGTCGCTGCATCAACTGGTGGACGCAGCATACAGCCAGGTGCGTTATTTTCACAGCCTTCAGCAACAAGGTTTGAGTAAAGACCAGGCCCAACAGCAAGCCAAAGACGCCTTGCGCCACCTATTGTACGGCCAGGAAGACTACTTCTGGATCAACGACTCCAAGCCCGTAGTGATCATGCACGCCGCCAAACCGTCAATGGAAGGCAAAAACGTTGATGGCGTCAAAGACGCCAACGGCCTCTATCTATTCCGGGAGATCAATAAAGTCGCCAAAGCTTCCAGCGACGGCGGCTTGGTGGCCTATCAATGGCCGAAAAAAGGCAGTGAAACCCCCGTCGATAAAGTCAGCTATGTACGGCATTTCGCCGCTTGGGACTGGGTCATCGGTACCGGCGTCTACCTAGATACCGTGCAGCAACAATTCGCTGCCGAGATGCGCCAGCAACTGATCATGACGGGGTTGCTCTTGCTGCTGATGGGGGTATTGCTGTTCTTTATCGTACAAAGCATTCGTATTCCACTGGCGAATCTCGCCGATGCTATGGCCAATGTCGCCAGCGGCGATGCCGATCTTTCTCATCGCTTGCCCTGTCGTGGTAACGATGAAATCACCGGCATATCCACCTCCTTCAATCGCTTTATGCAGCACCTGCACGACGTGATGAACGACGTTCGTCAAGCGACGGGCTCGGTATCCGACTGCAGTCGCAAGCTGATCAGTATGGCCAGTGATACGCGTGCGCTAACAGAAGACCAGCGCCTGCAAACCGAGCAAGCGGCCACTGGCGCAACCGAGATGACTCAGACCATTGAAGGCGTTGCACAAAACGCCGAGCAAGCAGCCGATGCCGCACGCCATGCCGATGAACATGCCCGAGCCGGGGTCAATACCGTCGAGCAAACCAAGCAACGCATTGACCAGCTGGCCGATACCATTGGTGAATCGCAGCAAGTCGTCGATGGTCTGCGCAACGAAACCGAGTCCATCGGTTCGGTGTTGAGCGTGATTCGCGGCATTGCCGAGCAAACCAATTTATTGGCCTTGAATGCCGCCATTGAAGCAGCACGTGCGGGCGAGCAAGGCCGTGGCTTTGCCGTGGTGGCCGATGAAGTACGCACCCTGGCCTCAAGGACTCAAGCGTCGACCGAAGAAATCGACGCCATGATCAGCCGGCTACAGCAGCAAGCCGCCACCGCCGTAAATGCCATGGCAGAAAATGCCGCGACGTCGAAAAGCACCGCCGAAATGGCCGATGAAGCAGCCGAGCGCATTCGTGCCATTACCCAAGCGGTCAGCACCATTATGGAAATGAACATCAACATCGCCAGCGCGGTGGAGCAACAAAGCAGCGTGGCCGGTGAAATTACCCAAAACTTGGCCACCATTGCCGACTCATCTAACCACATTGCCGATTACATGAGCCAATCCGACAGCAGCTCGCATGATTTGGCCGAGCAAAGCGAGCGTTTACGCCAGTTGGTGGAGCGCTTTAATCTGTAAAAAGCAGCTATAAGAAAACCCGGCTTAAGTGCCGGGTTTTTTAGGTACAGGATTACAGAATAAACTGGCTTAAATCCTGATCAGTTGCCAACTGGCCGAGTTTTTCCTCAACGTACGCCGCATCGATGGTGATGGGGTCGGTCAAATCGGTGGCATCGAACGAGATGCTTTCCAGCAAGCGCTCCAGCATGGTGTGCAAACGGCGAGCACCGATGTTTTCCGTGCTTTCGTTGACGTCAAAGGCGATCTGCGCCAAACGCTCAATGGCATCGTCGGTAAAGTCGATGTCCAACCCTTCCGTCGCCATCAAGGCTTTATATTGCATGGTCAGCGAGGCATTCGGCTCGGTTAAAATGCGTTTAAAGTCTTCTGGCGTTAATGCACTCAGCTCTACTCGAATGGGCAGGCGGCCTTGTAGCTCCGGAATCAAATCCGACGGTTTGGATAAATGGAATGCGCCTGAGGCGACAAACAAAATATGGTCGGTTTTTACCATGCCGTATTTGGTGCTGACGGTGCAGCCTTCAATCAAAGGCAGCAAATCACGCTGCACACCTTCGCGCGATACATCACCACCCGAGCCGCTTTCTTGGCGCTTGGCAACTTTATCGATCTCGTCAATAAAGACGATGCCGTTTTGCTCCACCAACTCCACCGCGCGCTCTTTT
The DNA here is from genome assembly GCA_965233665.1 of Bacterioplanes sp. Taxonomy (GTDB): domain Bacteria; phylum Pseudomonadota; class Gammaproteobacteria; order Pseudomonadales; family Oceanobacteraceae; genus Bacterioplanes. The sequence goes on from CBDDTG010000051.1 coordinate 20,782, forward strand.
AACTCTTCCATATTGAGCATCTTGGACGCTTCTTCATCGCGCAGCAGCTTCATGGCGTCTTTGATTTTCATGCTACGTTTGGTTTTTTTATCACCGCCCAGATTAGAGAACATGTTCTGCAACTGGTTGGTCATTTCCTCCATACCAGGAGGTGCCATGATTTCAACACCGACTTGGCTAGCTTGAGAAACGTCGATCTCAATTTCTTTGTCATCGAGTTCCCCCTGACGCAATTTTTTGCGGAAGATCTGGCGCGTACCGCTGTCTTCTGCTTTTGGCTCTTCAGTGGTGTCCCAGCTGGTTTGACGCGGCGGCGGCAATAGCACATCTAAAATGCGCTCTTCGGCCGCTTCCTCGGCGCGGTAAGAGACTTTTTCCATCTCCTGCTCGCGCAGCATTTTCAAACCCGTTTCGGTCAGATCGCGAATGATGGATTCCACGTCTTTGCCGACGTAGCCCACTTCGGTGAATTTGGTCGCTTCCACCTTAATAAAAGGCGCGTTGGCCAACTTAGCCAAACGGCGAGCAATTTCGGTTTTACCCACACCCGTCGGGCCAATCATTAAAATGTTCTTGGGCGTGACTTCGTCGCGCAGCTCTTCATTCAGCTGCATACGACGCCAGCGGTTACGCAAGGCAATGGCAACGGCGCGCTTGGCATCATCCTGACCGATAATGTGGCGGTCGAGGGCGTGAACAATTTCTCTTGGGGTCATTTGGCTCATGCGCGCTCTCCGTCGGTCTGAGGTTTGTTATTTAGCGTTTCAATGGTCAGATTGGTGTTGGTGAACACACAAATCTCACCGGCGATATTGAGGCTCTTTTCGACAATGTCACGCGCGGACAAATCGGTGTTTTCAAGCAAGGCGCGCGCCGAAGCCAGGGCATAGTTGCCACCCGAGCCTACGCCAATTAAATCGTTTTCTGGCTGCACCACATCGCCGTTACCGGTAATGATCAGAGAGGCGGTATGGTCGGCAACGGCCAGAATCGCTTCTAGGCGACGTAAAGCGCGATCGGAGCGCCACTCTTTTGCCAACTCCACCGCTGCTCGCGTTAACTGCCCATGATGCTTTTGCAGTTGTGCTTCAAATTTTTCGAACAGGGTAAAGGCGTCTGCCGTACCGCCGGCGAAACCAGCGATGACTTGGTCGTTGTACAAGCGGCGTACTTTGCGGGCATTGCCTTTCATTACGGTATTGCCCAGCGACACCTGGCCATCGCCACCAATAACGACTTCATCGCCACGGCGAACGGAAACAATTGTTGTCATGCTTACATCCTGAAGGTGTGTTGCGTGTGTTCTGTTCTGCAATATTGGGCTTGCAGGTAGAATATCAAGCCAAAGAACTCAAGGAGCCCTTATGCACATAGCCCAAGACACCGTGGTGCAACTGCACTATGACCTCAGCGACGACCAGGGAGAGTCGATCGAAAGCACCCGCAGTGGCGAGCCGCTGCTGTATTTGCAAGGCCACGGCAACATGCTGCCCGCCTTTGAGCAAGCCATGCAGGGCCACCAAGCCGGTGAGCAGTTTCGTATTGAGCTGAGCGCCGAGCAGGCATATGGGCCTGCCAGCGAACCTGTGATGCAGCGCGTGCCGGTGAAGCATTTGCAAGGCGCGAAGCGTTGGCGCCCCGGCATGGTGGGCGTGATTCACACCGACCAGGGCATGCGTCAGGTAACGGTAAAGAAAGTGGGCAAGTTTATGGCCGACGTCGATATCAGCCATCCATTGGCCGGGCGGAATTTGTGTTTTGATGTCGAAGTCATCGCCGTACGCCCCGCCAGCGCTGAAGAAATCGCCCATCGCCATGCGCACGGGGTGGGCGGCCACCAACACTGACAGCCAACTGGTTCACCATTGGAACACCAAGTTGCAGCCAGCCAGCTTAAGGCAGTGGAAAACACTGCTGCCTTTATTTATGCTGCCTTTCCTGTTTGCCTGATTCAGGCCCCTTCAAGGAGAGAAAAACGATGAAATACCGCGCCCTATTTGCCGCTGCTGTCACTGCAGTGTTGGTTGGCTGTTCTTCTAACGAACCGCGCCCGGATTTAGCCGATTGCGTGTACGCCGACGGCTCTAACCAAGAAGCCCCAATGTGGGTTTGTGGTGGCCCCGTCGAAGGTCTGGACCTGGCTGCTGTTGGCTATGCCGACCGCTCGGCTGCCGGCCCTAACTTTATGAAGCAAATGGCTGCGACTGCTGCTCGCGTTGAACTGGCGCAAATCATGCGCGTTGAAGTTCAGAACATGATCAAGCAGTACGCTGAAACCACTGGCTCTGCCGACGACGAAACCGTCGACCAGGTTAACACCTCGGTGACCAAGCAAATCACCAAAGAAAGCCTGATTGGTTCTAAGATTTTCCGTCAAATGCCAACCCCAAGTGGCGGCATGGTGGTACTGGTGGGCTTAGATGCCGATACCGTCAACAGCCTGGCCGAGCAAGCACTGAAGACCTCAATGAACAATGAGCGTGCTTTGTGGCAGAAATTCCAGGCTGAAAAGTCGTTCGACGAAATGGCGCAAGAAATGGCCAAACTGCGTGACTGATCGACGCCCCCTCTGATCAACGCCCCCTAAGACAGTGCAGCGCACGTGTGTGCTGCACTGCTCCTGTTTTCAAAGGAATGACGACCATGCGCTACCCGCAAGCCATGGCGGCCATCATCATCACCCTCGCCGCCAGCACGACCTTTGCTTCAGAGCAAGACTACCAGCAATGGAAGTCGTCCACCCAGAAAGCCTTTAACCAGTATTTGTCTGAACAAGACAAGGCATTTTTAAGCTTTCTTAACAAACCTTGGCAAACCGTCGACACCGATCAGCAAGCACCGCCTGATCAAGCCCCCAAACCCGACAGCGTGCCGGTGGCAACCCCCGTGACCGAGCCCAGCGCACAACCACCCGCGGAGCCTGCAACTCCGGTGACGGCGGTCAAACCTAAGCCCGTCACTCCCAAACCTATTAAACCCAAGCCCATCGAGGCTCAGCCCACCGACCCCAAGCCGGCCAAGCCCTTGCCGCCCAGTGGCGAGCCACGCGCTGAGTTCGACTTTTACGGTGAGCGCCTGGCCATTGCCTGGCCACAGCGAGTAAATACCCAGTTTCGTGCACGCTTAAACGGTGATGCCATCAGCGCTTTCTGGCAACGCTTAGCCGGCAGCAACTGGCAGGCAACGCTCAAGGACATTCGCCATCATCAACAGCAGCTGCAGCTGAATGACTGGGCCGTGGTCATGCTGATTCAGCAACTGAGCCAAAGCCACGCCGATGCCCGCAGCCAGCCGCTGCTGAGCTGGTTTTTGCTGCTGCAAGCCGGCTTTGATGCGCGCGTGGCCTACGATGCGCAGCAAGCCTACGTACTGCTGGCCAGTGACGAGCCCATTTTTGGTGAAACCTTTTTCCAGCTGGATGGCCGCGCCTATTACGCCTTGCTGCGCCAGCAACAGGGTAGAATTGGCCGCCTGACAACCTACGACGGCCAGCACGCTGACAGCACACAAGCGCTGTCCTTTGAGGGGTTGGGGCAGCTGCAACTGGACGGTGACCTGCGTCAGCGCCAGTTAAACGTGGTGCTCAACGATCGCAACGTTGAACTCAAGCTGGATTATTCACAGGCCTACGTTGATTTTCTCGACAGCGTGCCGCAGCTCAATCTGCAGCGCTATTTCAGCGTCGGCTTGCCAGCCGTCAGCGAGCACAGTATGCGCCAGCAGTTCCAGCCTTTGCTGCAGGGCTTGGATCAACAGCAAGCAGTCAATCGCCTGCTTTACATTGTGCAAAACGCACTGTCGTATCAGACCGATGACCAGCAATTCGGCTATGAGAACTACCTATTTCCACTGGAAACCCTGCACTACCCCTACGCCGACTGCGAAGATCGCGCGGCCTTGTTTGCTCACCTGGTTGAGTCACTGCTGGGGCTGAAGGTCATCATTACTGACTATCCAGGTCATGTGGCCACGGCGGTGGCCTTGGATGGCGATGCCAGTGGCGATCGTGTGCATTTTCAGGGGCGTGATTATTGGATAGCCGACCCAACTTACATTAATGCTCGCCTAGGTATGACCATGCCGCAGCTGGCAAAGGTCACACCCAAGCTCAGCCAACCTAAAACACAACCTTAAGCCCAACTCCAAGCGCAGGCTTTGCAGCAGCCTGCGCTTGCCGTACCCTTGCGCCATACGCACTGGATCGGAGCCCTCATGTCGCTGCAAACTCATATTTTGCCCGTTACCCCCTTTGCCCAGAACTGCACCATCTTGGTTTGCAGTGAGACCCAGCAAGCCGCGGTGGTCGACCCAGGTGGCGAAGTCG